>NZ_JBWKEI010000022.1:0-92301 GCF_056435525.1 Streptomyces sp. NPDC043908
GCGACAGGAGGGCGAGGGTGGTCAACACGGCCTTGCCCTCGGCGCCGTCCTCCGTTGTGCCTTGGGCTTCGAGCCGGCAGGGGGGGTGGGTGGCGGCGTTGTCCGGGGCCCCCCCCCCCCCCCCACCGGCCTTCCGGCGTACGGGCGCGACCGGGCCCGGGCGCCCGTGGGCACCCCGGCCCGGAAAAGCCCTTTACGCCGTACAAGAAGCTCCCTTACGGTGTACGACAACGTCCCCATACGCTGTACAACTCACCTAGGAGCCCCGCATGACGGCCCCGGTCGCCGACCCATCTGCCGCCCCCACCAGGCACCCGCAGCGCTGGCTGATCCTGGGTGTCATCTGTCTGGCGCAGCTCACCGTGCTGCTCGACAACACCGTCCTGAACGTCGCGATCCCCTCCCTGACCACCTCGGTCGGCGCCTCCACCGCCGACATCCAGTGGATGATCAACGCGTACTCGCTCGTCCAGTCCGGGCTGCTGCTCACCGCGGGCAGCGCCTCCGACCGGTACGGCCGCAAGAAGATGCTGGCGGCCGGGCTCACCCTCTTCGGCCTCGGCTCGCTGGCGGCCGGACTCTCCCAGAGCGCCGGGCAGTTGATCGCCGCCCGCGCCGGCATGGGCGTCGGCGGCGCGCTCCTGATGACCACCACCCTCGCCGTCGTCGTGCAGATCTTCGACGACGAGGAGCGGGTCAAGGCCATCGGACTGTGGGCCACGGTCAACTCGCTCGGCTTCGCCGCCGGGCCGCTGATCGGCGGCGTCATGCTCGACCACTTCTGGTGGGGCGCCATCTTCCTGGTCAACATCCCGGTCGCGGCGATCGGCCTGGTGGCCGTGCTCGCCCTGGTCCCGGAGTCCAAGAACCCGCTGGGCGACCGGCCCGACCTGCTCGGCGCGCTGCTCTCCACGGTCGGCATGACCGGCGTGGTGTACGCGATCATCTCCGGCCCCGGCCACGGCTGGACCTCGGCGCACGTGCTGGTCCCGGCCGCGGTGGGCCTGGTCTTCCTGGCCGCGTTCGCCCGCTGGGAGCTGTCGGTCCCGTACCCGATGCTGGACATGCACTTCTTCCGCAACCAGCGGTTCACCGGGGCGGTCGCGGGCTCGATCCTGGTCGCCTTCGGTATGGGCGGCTCGCTCTTCCTGCTCACCCAGCACCTCCAGTTCGTGCTCGGCTACGGGCCGTTGGAGGCGGGCCTGCGCACGGCGCCGCTGGCGCTGAGCGTGATCGTGCTGAACGTGGCGGGCGTCGGCGCGCGGCTGCTGCCCAAGCTGGGCACGCCCCGCACGATCGCGGTGGGCATGGCGGCGAACGCGGCGGGCCTCGCGGCGATAGCGCTGCTCGGCCGTGAGCACTACAGCGGGATGCTGCTGGGCCTGGTGGTGATGGGCGCGGGCATCGCCGTGTCGATGCCCGCCATGGCCAACACGCTGATGGGCGCGATCCCGCCGGAGAAGGCGGGCGTGGGCGCGGGCGTCAACGGCACGCTGGCGGAGTTCGGCAACGGGCTCGGCGTGGCCGTGCTCGGCGCGGTCCTCAACTCCCGCTTCGCCGCGCTGGTCCCGTCCGTGGTGGGCGCGGCCTCGCTCCCGGCGGCGCTGGCGGCGGCGGACGGTGACGCCGAGCGCGCCCGGATCTCGGACGCGTTCGCGTCGGGCCTGCAGACCAGTCAGCTGGTCGGCGCGGTGGCGGTCCTCGCGGGCGGCCTGCTCGCCGCGGCCCTGCTGGCCCGGGCGGAACGCGGTGGCGGCGACGGGGCCCCGGCGCCCGCGCCGCAGGCCGCGCCCGCGGCATAGCATCGGAGCGGTGGCCGGCGGAGGATGACATTCCGCCGGCCGCTGTGGCCGATGCGGCACGAACGGCGTACGACATGTGTACGTACAGTCCGACGACCCGACGAGGAGGGCACGCCATGGTGTCGGCAGCCGAGCGCGCGAAGAACCCGATGCGGACCAGCGTGTGGCTGACGGCCGGCAGGTCCGCGGGCCGGACCCGGCGGGCCGGGCAGCCGGCCGCCGCGCTCGACCGGGACCGGATCGTCACGGAGTCGGTCCGGCTCCTCGACAGCGAGGGCGCGGCGAAGTTCTCCATGCGGCGCCTCGCGGCCGAGCTCGGGGTCACCGCGATGTCCCTGTACTGGTACGTGGACACCAAGGACGACCTGCTCGAGCTCGCCATGGACGCGGTCGCCGCCGAGGTGCCGGTCCCGGACGTCGATGAGGAGGACGCCGACTGGCGCGACCAGATCCGCGCCCTGGCGGTCGGCTACCGGGCGATGCTCGTCCGCCACCCCTGGGTGTCCCCGCTGATGGGCCGCTATCTGAACATCGGCCCGAACTTCCTGGCCTTCTCCGTCGCCGCCCAGACGGTCATGGCCCGCAGCGGACTGCCGCAGCACGGGGTGACCGGCGGCCTGTCGGCGGTGTTCCAGTTCGTGTACGGATTCGGCACCATCGAGGGCCAGTTCGTCGCGCGGTGCGCGGAGGCCGGGGTCACCGAGGA
Source organism: Streptomyces sp. NPDC043908 (assembly GCF_056435525.1). Classification (NCBI taxonomy): domain Bacteria; kingdom Bacillati; phylum Actinomycetota; class Actinomycetes; order Kitasatosporales; family Streptomycetaceae; genus Streptomyces; species Streptomyces sp. NPDC043908. The sequence continues at coordinate 2,509 of NZ_JBWKEI010000022.1, forward strand.
CGAGTACTTCGCGCAGGCGATGGGCACCGTACGCGAACGTCCCGAGCTGCACGAGCAGTTCGCCATGGCGGAGGAGCTCATGGAGGCCCGGGGCGGGGACACGGTGGCGGAGATGCGCGAGCGGGACTTCGTCTTCGCGCTGGACCTGCTGATCGCGGGGATCGAGGCGAAGCGGGAGGGGTAGCACGAAGGGGCCCACGCGCGGCGCGCGTGGGCCCCTTCGCGGGGGAGTGGGGCGACGGGCCGTCCCCTGCCCGCCGCCCCGGTATCGGGTGCCTCCGCTCGGGACACCCGAGCTTCTAGGAGGCCGGGGCCTTCTCCTGCTCCGCGGGCGCCGCCGGGGCCGTCGCGCGGGACTTCAGCGCGACCTCCTTGATGAACAGCGTCACGAAGAAGGCGAGCAGGGCGCACGGCGCCGCGTAGAGGAAGACGTCCGCCACACCGTGGCCGTACGCGCTCTCCACCACCGTCCGCAGCGGCGCGGGCATCTTGTCGAGGTCCGGGATGCCGCCGCCACCGCCGCCCTGGGCGAGAGCCGCGCCCTTGGGGCCGAGGTCGGCCAGGCCGTCCTTGACGTAGTGGGTGACCCGGTTCGCCATCACGGCGCCCAGGGCGGAGACGCCGACCGCACCGCCGAGCGAGCGGAAGAACGTCACCACGGACGAGGCCGAGCCGAGGTCGGCCGCGGAGACCTGGTTCTGCGTGCACAGCACCAGGTTCTGCATCATCATGCCGATGCCGAGGCCCATCAGCGCCATGTAGATCGCCAGCTGCCAGTACGCGGTGTCGTACCGCATCGTGCCGAGCAGTGCGAGCCCGGCCGTCACCAGCACACCACCGCTGACCAGCCACGCCTTCCAGCGCCCGGTCTTGGTGATGACCTGGCCGGAGACCGTGGAGGAGACGAACAGACCGGCGATCATCGGGATGGTCAGGACCCCGGACATGGTCGGGGACTCGCCGCGGGCCAGCTGGAAGTACTGGCTGAAGAACACCGTGCCGGAGAACATCGCCACACCCACGAAGAGCGAGGCCAGCGACGCCAGGGTGATCGTCCGGTTGCGGAACAGCCGCAGCGGGATGATCGGCTCGGACGCCCGCGACTCCACGTAAACGAAGAGCGCGCCCAGCAGCACCGAGCCGCCGACCATCGCCGCCGTCTGCCAGGAGATCCAGTCGTACTTGTCGCCCGCGAACGTCACCCACACGAGGAGCAGCGAGACCGCCGCGCTGATGAAGAGCGCGCCCGCCCAGTCGACCTTGACCTCGCGCCGGACCACCGGCAGCTTCAGCGTCTTCTGGAGCACGATCAGGGCGATGACCGCGAAGGGCACGCCCACGTAGAAGCACCAGCGCCAGCCGAGCCACTCGGTGTCCGTGATGACGCCGCCGAGCAGCGGTCCGCCGACCGTCGCGACCGCGAACGTGGCACCGAGGTAGCCGCTGTACCGGCCGCGCTCACGCGGGGCGATCATCGCGGCCATGATGATCTGGGCGAGCGCGGAGAGACCGCCGACGCCGATGCCCTGGACGACGCGGCAGGCGATCAGCATGCCCGCGTTCTGGGAGAGCCCGGCGACCACCGAACCGCTGACGTAGACGACCAGGGCTATCTGGACCAGCAACTTCTTGCTGAAGAGGTCGGAGAGCTTGCCCCACAGCGGGGTGGTCGCGGTCATCGCCAGGAGCGAGGCCGTGACGACCCAGGTGTACGCGGACTGGCCGCCGCCCAGATCGCCGATGATCTGCGGAAGGGCGTTGGAGACGATCGTCGAGGACAGGATGGCGACGAACATGCCGAGCAGCAGCCCGGACAGCGCCTCCATGATCTGCCGGTGGGTCATCGGCGCGCCGCCGTCGGGCCCCTGGTGGGGGTGCCCGCCCTGGGCGGTGCTGCCGTCCCGCACACCGGCCGGTGTGGATGTAGCCATGAACTTCCTTCTCTTCTACGTCTGGTGGGCCGTTACGCCTGTCGCGCGGCGGGTGTACGGGTGAGCGGCGCGGGATGGATCAAACGTTCCTCGCGGCAGTCGAAGCTCTCTCTGAGCCGCGCGAGCATGACGGTCAGCTGTCCGACCTCGTCGTCGGACCAGTCCCGCAGGGTCCGGGCGAACATCTCCGCGGTGCGCCGCCCGAGCTCGTCGAGCATGTCCCGGCCGGCGGGGGTGAGCCGCAGGATGCGGGAGCGCTTGTCCAGCGGGTCCGGGTCGCGCTCGATCCAGCCGCGTGCGGCCACATGGGTGACATGGCGGCTGGTCACCGACATGTCCACGTCGAGCAGTTCGGCGAGCCTGCTGATGCGCATCTCGCCGTGGCGGCCGAGGAGGGTGAGCACGGCGGCCGAGCCGGCCGGGCACTCGGCCGGCAGGATCCGCCCGAGCCCGCGCTTGACGGCCCCGATGGCGCTGAGCTGTCGGGCGAGCTCCTCGTAGTGGCTCTGCGAGGCCATCGGGCTCCTCCGGTCCGGGCGACACTGCTCCGCCGATCTTGTTGCTTAGGGCAACCATAGAGGTGATTGGTTGCTGAAGGCAAGTGAATCGGTAGGGGGCCGGGCAAAGTAAACGCAAAGGGTTCGCATGTGGGAAGTCAATGCGCAGGTCAGGGCGGGTCGGGGTGCGGGTGCGGGCCTCCTGGCGGGGGCGGGCGGCCGGTGTGCGGGCGCGGTGAGCGTGGGGTGTGCGTGCCCGCGTGCGCGGGGGCGGGGGTTGGGCGGGCCCCGGGACTTCGCTAGGGTCCGGTGCATGGCACACAACACCCCGGGCCCCGAGGGCAACTACGACCCCGCGGGCAGCACGCAGATGTTCCGCGCCTTCGTCGACGAGGGCGCCCCGCAGGGCCGCCAGGCGGCCACCCCCGCCGCGACGCCGGCCGGTCCGCGCGTCGGCCTGATCGTGGGCGTCGTCCTCGTCCTCGCCGTTCTGGCGGGCGTCGCCTGGCTCGCGCTGGGCTGAGCCCCTGCGGAGCCGAGCCCGCTCCGGGCCGGGTCCGCCCTTTCCGGTACCCCTTCGAGGCCCGTTCGGTCACCGCCAGTCGGCGGTCACCGAGCGGGTCTCGATGTGCATGCCCAGCGGTACGCGCCAGGCGTCCACGCAAACCCGGTACGTACGGGAGGCCGCCGCGCCCGCCGGGACCGGGGCGAGGGGCCGGGTGGAGGTGAGGGTGGCCCAGTCGACGCCGAGCAGCCCGATGACGTGCGTGGCGAAGGTGAGCGTGCCCGAGGCCACGGGGGTGCCGCCGGTGTTGCGGAGCGGGACGGTGACGGATTCGCACCAGCGGGCGGTCGGGTCGGGGGTCCGGGTCGGGACGCCGACGGTCAGGGCGGCGGGGGCGGGAGCCGAGGGGCCGGGGGAGGTGCTTCCGGTGCTCCCCGTACTTCCGGTGCCCCCTGTGCTCCCTGTGCTTCCGGTGCCGCCGTCCGCGGGGCCGCCGGTGCCGCCGCCCGTGCTGGCGCCTGTGCCGCCGGTGGTGCCGCCGGCGCCTCCGCCTGTCGTGGTTCCCGGGGCTCCGCCTCCGGTCGTGCCGCCTCCGCCGGGCGTCGGGTCGTTGCCGCCTCCGCCCGTGGTGCCCGTACCGCCCGTGCCGGGTGCCGGGCCGGTCGTACTCCCGTCCGGGGTGGTGCCGCCTCCGTCCCCGGCGCCTCCGCCGGGCGCCGGGGCGCGGCCGCCGTCGCGGGCGGAGGGGGCGCCGGGGGCGGAACGGCCGGGTGCGGCCCCGTCTCCTCGGGGCGCGCCCGCTCCCCCGGCCCCGTCCAGCGGGATGAGCTCCACCCCGCCGTGGGGCGGGACGGGCCCGCTCGGCGTGGCCTCCGGTCCGGAACCGGCCGCTCCCACGGCCACATAGGGCTTTCCGCCCTCTCCGCCGCAGGCGGCCAGCGCGCCGCCCAGGGCGAGTGTGGCCGCCGCCGATACACCGATCAACGCAGCACGTCGCATCGGGCCAGTGTTGCTGACGACCCGTCAAATGGGAACACGGCAGCGGGACCGGGACCGGGCGCCCGGCGGGAGCAGCTCCGCAGGAGCACCCCGCAGGAGCGGCCCCGCGTGAACGGAGCCGCCGGGCAGCCGGTGCCTAGTCCGCGATCAGGCCCTCCCGCAGCTGCGCCAGCGTCCTGGTCAGCAGACGGGAGACGTGCATCTGGGAGATGCCGACCTCCTCGCCGATCTGGGACTGCGTCATGTTCGCGAAGAAGCGGAGCATGATGATCTGGCGTTCGCGCGGCGGGAGTTTGGCCAGGAGCGGCTTGAGGGACTCGCGGTACTCCACGCCCTCGAGGGCGGCGTCCTCGTAGCCGAGGCGGTCCGCGAGGGAGCCCTCGCCGCCGTCGTCCTCGGGGGAGGGGGAGTCGAGCGAGGAGGCCGTGTACGCGTTGCCGACCGCGAGGCCGTCCACCACGTCCTCCTCCGAGACGCCGAGGACCGCGGCGAGCTCCGGAACCGTCGGGGAGCGGTCGAGCTTCTGGGCCAGCTCGTCGCTCGCCTTGGTCAGGGCCAGACGCAGCTCCTGGAGGCGGCGCGGGACCCGGACCGACCACGAGGTGTCGCGGAAGAAGCGCTTGATCTCACCGACCACCGTCGGCATGGCGAAGGTCGGGAACTCCACGCCCCGCTCGCAGTCGAAGCGGTCGATCGCCTTGATCAGGCCGATCGTGCCGACCTGGACGATGTCCTCCATCGGCTCGTTGCGGGAGCGGAAGCGCGCCGCCGCGTACCGCACCAGCGGCAGGTTGAGCTCGATCAGGGTGTCGCGTACGTACGTACGCTCCGGGCTCTCGGCGCCGCCCAGCGCGGCCAGCCGCAGGAACAGGGAGCGGGAGAGCGTGCGGGTGTCCAGCGGTTCGTGGGAGCCCGTGGTGCCCGCTGCCTCCCGCCGGGGGGCGGTGAGGGGGGCCGTGGGGCCCGCGGAGTCGAGCGCCTCGGGGGAGCCGGGCACGGCGCAGATGTCGATGACTTCCGAGCTCATCGGCACATCGGGTGCGGGCACGCTCTTCATGAGCGTCAGTACCTGCACCTTTGAGCTGCCCTGTTCTGCGGACATGCCACCCCCTTGAGGTCGCGGACGGTCGCGGTGGCCACGACCATCGGAGGAACGCAGCCTCCACCTGAATACCGGAGGCGGAGCTGCGGCAAACGCGGTTCCTGCAGAATGTCACAAGTCGGCAACACGCTGTAGTGACATGTCGACAAGTCCGGCACGGATACGCGCAGTTAGCAGGGGGTGTGCCGATGTCACTCGCGGATTGTTCACCCAAAGGTGGATCACCCGATCCGGTTACGCCTCGATTCGATTTGCGGATCGCAGTCGGGCGAAGCTCCTGGCCAGCAGCCTGGACACGTGCATCTGGGAGACCCCCAGCTCCTGGCTGATCTGGGACTGCGTCAGATTGCTGTAGTAGCGCAGCATCAGAATCCGCTGCTCGCGTTCGGGCAGCTGTACGAGGAGGTGGCGGACCAGGTCCCGGTGCTCCACGCCGGCCAGCGCCGGGTCCTCGTATCCCAGCCGGTCGAGCAGGCCCGGCAGTCCGTCGCCCTCCTGGGCGGCCTCCAGGGAGGTCGCGTGGTACGAGCGCCCCGCCTCGATGCAGGCGAGCACCTCGTCCTCGCCGATCTTCAGCCGGTCGGCGATCTCGGCGGTCGTCGGCGAGCGGCCGTGCAGCGTCGTCAGGTCCTCGGTGGCCCCGTTGACCTGCACCCACAGCTCGTGGAGGCGGCGCGGGACGTGGACGGTGCGGACGTTGTCGCGGAAGTACCGCTTGATCTCGCCGACCACCGTCGGCATGGCGAAGGTCGGGAACTGCACCCCGCGCTCGGGGTCGAAGCGGTCGATGGCGTTGATCAGACCGATCGTGCCGACCTGGACCACGTCCTCCATCGGCTCGTTGCGGGAGCGGAAGCGCGCCGCCGCGTACCGCACCAGCGGCAGGTTCGCCTCGATCAGCGCCCCGCGCACCCGGTGGTGCTCCGGCGTGCCCGGCTCCAGGCCCTTGAGCTGCCCGAAGAGCACCTGGGTGAGCGCCCGGGTGTCCGCGCCCCGGCTGCTGGTGCGGACGGGGACCCGGTGGCTCTCGACGGCCTCCTGGGGCTCGTTCTGGGGCGGCACTTGAGGTGCGGTACTGGCCGGCACGGTCAACGCCACCCCTTTGAGGTCACTGCGTGGTCAAGGTCGCGGTCAACTTCGGTCGAACCATCGTCGACTCATCCGTCAAAAGCGGTCATAGCATCACAAGACATGTCCACTGTGTGCAAGCACCGTATAACCACGTGTTGGGGGCAAGTTGGGCATAAACCCCACCCGGCGCCCGTTCCCGGGCATGCGGAGGGCCCCGCACCCGGTGGTGCGGGGCCCTGTCGCGCGGCCGGTCAGAACGGGTAGTCGGCGATCACCCAGGTGGCGAACTCGCGCCACTGCGCGGCGGCGGCCTGGTGGGCCGGGTGCTCGATGTAGCGCTTCAGCGCGTCCGCGTCCTCGACCGCCGAGTTGATGGCGAAGTCGTACGCGATGGGCCGGTCGGTGATGTTCCAGGCGCACTCCCAGAACCTCAGCTCGGGGACGAGCCCGTCCAGTTCCTCGAACGCCTTCACCCCGGCGGCCACCCGCGCCTCGTCGCGGGCCACGCCCTCGTTGAGCTTGAAGAGGACCAGATGGCGGATCATGTGTGCTCCTTGCCGTACGTACGTGTCAGCGCCCGCGCCGATCGTACGAGCCGTGCGGTGCGGCTCAGCGGACCAGTTCGGTCATGAACTGGCCGATGCCCTTGGCGGCGGAGGAGATCCCCACGAACCCCGTCTGGACCATCCCCGCGGCCTCCACGGGCGAGGTGATGATCGTGTACAGCACGAAGACGACCGCGCAGTAGAGCAGCACCTTCTTCACGTCCACGTGCGTGCACCCTCCCCGGCTCCCCTGTGCGCTCGCGTGAGTCTAACCAACACCCGTTCCCCCGTCCCCACCTTGTTCGCAAGGACCCGCGCGGCCCACGAGCACCACGCGTCCCCGGGGGAACGGCTCCCGGGGACGCACGAAGGGCCCCGACGCTGTCGGGGCCCTTCCAAGAGCGGTAGCGGAGGGATTTGAACCCTCGGTGACTTGCGCCACACTCGCTTTCGAGGCGAGCTCCTTCGGCCGCTCGGACACGCTACCGAGAGAGAGCTTAGCCCAAGGTGGCCCGTGGTTCGAAATCCGTGGGCGGCGGCCGGGGTGAGACGTGGGTCACGGGCCTCCCGCGGCCCCGCCGACGACCCGTCCGCACCCGGCCGGCGGCCCCTCAGCGCTCCCGGAAGAACGCCGTCAGCTGACGGGAGCACTCCTCTTCCAGGACGCCCTGGACCACCTCGGGGCGGTGGTTGAGCCGCCGGTCGCGCACCAGGTCCCACAGGGACCCGGCCGCGCCCGCCTTCTCGTCGCGCGCCCCGTACACGACCCGTTCCACCCGGGACTGCACCAGCGCGCCCGCGCACATGACGCACGGCTCCAGGGTCACCACGAGCGTGCACCCGGTCAGCCGCCACTCGCCGGTCCTCCCGGCCGCCCGCCGCAGCGCGACGATCTCCGCGTGCCCCGTGGGGTCGCCGGTGATCTCCCGCTCGTTGTGGGCGGTGGCGAGCACCTCGCCGGCCGCGGACAGCACGACGGCGCCGACCGGCACGTCACCGGCCAGCGCGGCCCGCCCGGCCTCCCCCAGGGCGGTCCGCATCGGCTCCGCCCAGGGGTCGCGTACGGGATCGTGCGCCTCGGCCACTAGCGCACGGCCTCCAGCACCTCGGCCGCTCCGAGCACGTCGGCGATCTCCACCAGCGCGTCCGTGTCGAGCGTGAGCAGCTGGCCCTCGCTCACGCCGAGGTCGGCGAGGATCGCGGTGTCCCCGACCGGGCCTGCGGGCACCGGGTCGAGGGCCTCCACGGCTTCGTCGTCCGGTTCCTCCTGTTCGTCGAGGTCGCCGTCCTCCGTGCCGTCGAGGTCCAGCGCGTCCAGATCGGCGACGCTGTCGTCGGCGGCCGGATCCCGGCCGAGCAGTTCGTCGGTGAGGAGGATCTCCCCGTACGAGGAACGGGCGGCGGCTGCGGCGTTGGAGACGTAGATGCGCGGATCCTCCTCGCCGTCCACCCGAACGACGCCGAACCAGACATCCTCCTGCTCGATGAAGACGAGCACCGTGTCGTCGGCCCCGTCGGCCGTGGCCTCCCGGGCCAGGTCGGCGAGATCGGCGAGGGTCTCCACATCGTCGAGCTCCGTGTCGCTCGCTTCCCACCCGTCTTCGGTGCGCGCGAGCAGTGCGGCGAAGTACACCGTGACTCTCCCACTGGTCATAGGCGTGCCGGTTGGGGGTCCCCCCGGCCGTGGCTTCCCTGGAATCGTTGCAGAAACAACGCCGTTGCGAGAGTTCTTCCGCGGTTGCGTTTCTCCCGGCGCCGCGCTGGTCCGGTTCTGGGTCACCAGCGGAAGGTTCGCATGCGCATGGCCTGGCGCATACGGGCCGCGCGGGCGCGGCGGGGCTGGACGCGATCGCGCAGGGCCTTGGCCTCGTGCAGCTCACGCAGGAACTGGGCGCGCCGGCGCCGCCGCTCCGCGTCGGTCTCGGGCCGCGCGTCGCCCTGTTCGTCCCTGTCGTGCTGCTTGTCCGTCATGAGTGGGCACCGCCCCGGGTGTGTCAGTCCCTCCCACCTTCCCCCGGGTGGGTGGTTTGATGCCAGCGCTCACGGCGCGGGCGGGCCGTCGGCCCGGTTACTGTGGGGTTATGCGTCTCCACGTCGTCGACCACCCCCTGGTCGCCCACAAGCTCACCACCCTGCGCGACAAGCGCACCGACTCGCCGACCTTCCGGCGCCTCGCCGACGAGCTGGTCACCCTGCTCGCGTACGAGGCCACGCGCGACGTGCGCACCGAGCAGGTCGACATCGAGACCCCGGTGACCCCGACGACGGGCGTGAAGCTCTCGTACCCGCGCCCGCTGGTCGTCCCGATCCTGCGGGCGGGCCTGGGCATGCTGGACGGCATGGTCCGGCTGCTGCCGACCGCCGAGGTGGGCTTCCTGGGCATGATCCGCAACGAGGAGACCCTGGAGGCCTCCACGTACGCGACGCGCATGCCGGAGGACCTCTCGGGCCGCCAGGTCTACGTCCTGGACCCGATGCTGGCCACGGGCGGCACGCTGGTCGCCGCGATCAAGGAGCTCATCCGGCGCGGCGCGGACGACGTGACGGCGGTCGTCCTGCTGGCCGCGCCCGAGGGCGTCGAGGTCATGGAGCGGGAGCTGGCGGGGACGCCGGTGACCGTGGTGACGGCGTCGGTGGACGAGCGGCTCAACGAGCACGGGTACATCGTGCCGGGTCTCGGCGACGCGGGGGACCGCATGTACGGGACGGCCGACTAGCCGCCACGTACGGGACGGCCGACTGGCCGGCCGGGCTCTTCCCGGGGGCGCTGCTCCCGGCAGGCCCCCCGGACCGTTCACCGGTCCGGGGGGCTTTCCGCTGCCCGCGCGCGGGGCTAACAGGTGGTGGGGGCCGGGAGGGGCTTGCCGAGGGCGGACAGGGCCGTCGCCGCCTGCTGCGCCGGGTCCAGCGCCTGGAAGGTGGAGCCCAGGATGAGGTCGACGTCCGGCGTCGTCCGGGCGTCCGTCTTCTGCGCCGCGCCCTTCAGCTGCGTCCCCAGGACGGAGAAGGCACCCCGGGTCGCCCCGGGAGCGCCCAGCAGTATCCCGTTCCCGGTGACCTTCTTGTCGTACTCGGCCGGGGCGTTGCCCACCTTGCCGATGGCGAAGCCGCGCTTCTTCAGCTCGTCCGCGGTGTCCTTGGCCAGCCCGCCCCGCGGTGTCGCGTTGTAGACGTTCACCGTGATCTGGGCGGGCTTGGGCAGCGCGGCGGCCGCGGCCGGGGCGGCGGAGGGGGAGGACGAGGACGAGGGCGATGGACGCGGCGTGCAGTCGTGCTTCGCGCCGGCCGTCTTCTTCTTCGCGCCGTCCGACCCACCGAAGACGTCGATGAGCTGGACCGTCCCCCAGCCGATCAGCCCGAGGACCACGACGGCGGCGACGGCCGCGAGCAGAAGCCGGCCGCGTCGGCGGGGGCGACGCATCCGCGGGTACTTGTCGCCCGTGATGCGGTACTTTCCGCCCATGCCGGGGGGAGTGAGCATGCTCATGTGCGCAGCGTAGTGCGGCCCGGTGACGATGCCTACTAAATGATCAATGGATAGCGCCCGTATGAGCGGTAAAGAGCCCGAAAGGATCAGTACGGACCGGTCCGTACGGGGTGCCCGGGCCCTCGGCGGGGGGCCGGACCGGGCCCGTCAGTCCATTTCCAGGACGCGCGCGTGCAGCACCTGGCGCTGCTGGAGCGCCGCCCGTACCGCCCGGTGCAGCCCGTCCTCCAGGTAGAGGTCGCCCTGCCACTTCACGACGTGCGCGAAGAGGTCGCCGTAGAACGTGGAGTCCTCCGCGAGCAGGGTCTCCAGGTCGAGCTGACCCTTCGTGGTGACGAGCTGATCGAGCCGGACCGGGCGCGGCGCGACGTCCGCCCACTGCCGGGTGCTTTCCCGGCCGTGGTCGGGGTACGGCCGCCCGCTTCCGATGCGCTTGAAGATCACACGGAAAGCCTACCGGGCAAGCGGCTCCGGGCGCAGCCATGGTGCGTGAGTGCGATCCTTGGGCAAGTGCCGCATTCCCGACATTGGGGGCTCGCCATGACCGACAGCGACGACGCCGCCACCTCCGCCGCTCCGTCCGGCGACGCACCCCCCGGTGACGCGTCTCCCGGCGACGCCTCCTCCGTCGCCCTTCCGCCTCCCGTCGCCGCGATCGCCACCGGGTACGCCTTCACCGGCCCCGCCCTGGAGCTCGGCGCCGCGCTCTGGGAGGGGCACTGCCACCCGGAGGCGCCGGTCCGCATCCCGCTGGCCGTGCTCAACCGGCACGGCCTGGTCGCCGGGGCCACCGGCACCGGCAAGACCAAGACGCTCCAGCTCATCGCCGAACAGCTCTCCGCGAACGGCGTGCCGGTCTTCCTCGCCGACGTGAAGGGCGACGTCTCCGGGATCTCCGCGCCCGGCCAGGACGGCGAGAAGGTGCGGCAGCGGGCGGCGGAGGTCGGCCAGGAGTGGGAGGCGGCCGGCTACCCCTGCGAGTTCTACGCGCTCGGCGGCATCGGCACCGGCATTCCCGTGCGCGCCACGGTCACCGGCTTCGGACCGGTGCTGCTGTCCAAGGTGCTCCAGCTCAACCAGACCCAGGAGCAGTCGCTCGGCCTGATCTTCCACTACGCCGACTCCAAGGGCCTGGAGCTGTACGACCTGAAGGACCTCAAGGCGGTCACCGCCTTCCTCGTCTCCGACGTGGGCAAGCCGGAGCTGAAGGGGATCGGCGGACTGTCCTCGGTGACCGCCGGGGTGATCCTGCGGGCGATCACCGCCTTCGAGCAGCAGGGCGCGAACGCGTTCTTCGGCGAGCCGGAGTTCGACGTGAGCGAGTTGCTCCGGCCGGCGCCGGACGGGCGGGGGCTGGTGTCCGTACTGGAGCTCCCGGCCGTCCAGGACAAGCCCCACCTCTTCTCCACCTTCCTGATGTGGCTGCTGGCGGAGCTGTTCAACGGGCTGCCGGAGGTGGGGGACGTGGACCGGCCCAAGCTGGTCTTCTTCTTCGACGAGGCGCATCTGCTGTTCGGCGGGGCGTCGAAGGCGTTCCTGGAGTCGATCACGCAGACGGTGCGGCTGATCCGCTCGAAGGGAGTCGGGATCTTCTTCGTGACGCAGACGCCGAAGGACGTGCCCTCCGACGTGCTGGGCCAGCTCGGCAACCGCGTGCAGCACGCGCTGCGGGCGTTCACCCCGGACGATGAGAAGGCGCTGCGGGCGACGGTACGGACGTTCCCGAAGTCACCGTACGACTTGGAGGAGGTGCTCACCGGGCTCGGCACGGGCGAGGCGGTGGTCACGGTCCTGAGCGAGAAGGGCGCGCCGACGCCGGTGGCGGCGACGCGGCTGCGGGCGCCGGGGTCGCTGATGGGGCCGGTGCCGGAGGAGGAACTCGACCGGGCGGTCCGGGCTTCGCCGCTGTACGGGCGGTACGCGGAGGCGGTGGACCGGGAGTCGGCGTTCGAGAAGTTGGCGGAGGTGCCGCCTGCGGCGGGGGTGCCGGAGGTGCCGGAAGCGGTGGAGGTGCCTCGGGGGAAGGGGGAGAAGTCGTTGGCGGAGCAGGTGGTGGGGAGTGGGGTGTTCCGGTCGCTGGCGCGGTCTGTGGGGTCGCAGTTGGGGCGGGAGATCACACGATCGCTGTTCGGGACGCGGAGACGGCGCCGCTGAGCCACGGGCGGGATTCCCCCACCCCGCCCCTTCCCGAAACCCTCCGGGGGCGAGAGGGGGGCTCCGCCCCGGGGGCCCGCCGTCCCCCTGCGGACCCTGCCGGGCCACTCGCGCAGTTCCCCGCGCCCCCAGGCCCTTGCGGGCCTGCGCCCCGACCCCCTCTTTCGCCCGCGGACCGTGCTGGGTTGCTCGCGCAGTTCCCCGCGCCCCTAACTACCCAGGGGCGCGGGGAACGGCGCGCTCAGCCACAGACAACCTTCAGACGACCACCGACCCCTTAAGGGGCGCGGGGAACTGCGCGACCAGCCGTCCACCGGCCCGCAGTCGAAGTCCGGGCCGAAAAGGGGCGCGGGGAACTGCGCGAGCAACCACCACCGGTCCGCAGACAACCGCCGACCCCTTGAGGGGCGCGGGGAACTGCGCGAGCAACCGTCCACCGGCCCGCAGACGAACCCCCGGCCGAAAAGGGGCGCGGGGAACTGCGCGAGCAACCGTCCACCGGCCCGCAGACGAACCCCCGGCCGAAAAGGGGCGCGGGGAACTGCGCGAGCAACCACCCACCGGCCCGCAGTCGATCCCCCGGCCGATCAGGGGCGCGGGGAACTGCGCGAGCAACCGCCCACCGGCCCGCAGTCGAAGTCCGGGCCCTGCGCGAGCAGCCCCCCGCGCCGAATCGGCACCCCCGTTCGGGTTTCGGCGGGGACTCACACGTTCGTATGACGCCGCCCCGCCCCACCGGACTTCCCCCCGCCACCCCGGGTACTGCTGGAGTCGGCCAACTGGTCGTATCAGGAGGGGAACCCGTGACGCAGCCGTTCGTTCTGCCGGACTTCTACATGCCGTATCCGGCCCGGCTCAATCCCCATCTGGAGGCCGCCCGGGTCCACTCCCGCGCGTGGGCCCGCGAGAGGGGCATGCTGGAGGGGTCCGGCGTCTGGGAGCAGCGCGACCTCGACGCCCACGACTACGCGCTGCTCTGCTCGTACACCCACCCCGACTGCGACGCCGAAGCCCTCTCCCTCGTCACCGACTGGTACGTGTGGGTGTTCTTCTTCGACGACCACTTCCTGGAGGAGTTCAAACGGACCCAGGACCTCGCGGGGGCGCGGGCGTATCTGGACCGGCTGCCGGCGTTCATGCCGATGGATCTCGCGGACGGCTTCCCGGAGCCCGCCAACCCGGTGGAGGCGGGGCTCGCCGACCTGTGGGCGCGGACCGTGCCGAGCATGTCGCACGGCTGGCGGGAACGGTTCGCCGAGTCCACCCGCAACCTCCTCGACGAGTCGATGTGGGAGCTCGTCAACATCGACGAGGGGCGGATCGCCAACCCGGTCGAGTACATCGAGATGCGGCGGAAGGTCGGCGGCGCCCCCTGGTCGGCGGGGATCGTCGAGTACGCGGCCAACGCCGAGATCCCGTCTGCCGTGGCCGGCTCCCGGCCCCTGCGCGTGCTCACCGACGCCTTCGCCGACGGCGTCCACCTGCGCAACGACCTCTTCTCCTACCAGCGGGAGGTGGAGGACGAGGGGGAGCTGAGCAACGGGGTCCTCGTCCTGGAGACGTTCCTGGGGTGCACCACCCAGGAGGCCGCCGAGACCGTCAACGACCTGCTGACCTCCCGCCTCCAGCAGTTCGAGAACACCGCGCTCACCGAGGTCCCGGCGCTCTGCCTGGACAAGGGCCTCGACCCCGAGGAGTGCGCGCGGATCGCCGCGTACGTGAAAGGCCTCCAGGACTGGCAGTCCGGCGGCCACGAGTGGCACATGCGCTCCAGCCGGTACATGAACGAGGAGGCGCGCGGGCGCGAACCGGCGGTCGCCGGGGTCCTCGGCACCTCCGCGCTGGACGTGCGGAACCTCTTCGGGCGCCCCGCGGCGGCCCGGCTGCGCAGCCACACCCATGTGCCGTTCCAGCGCGTCGGCCCGTCCGTGCTCCCCGACTTCGACGTTCCCTTCCCCCTCACCCTCAGCCCGCACTGGAAGGACGCGCGAGAGCGGTCCGTCGCCTGGGCCGGGCGGCACGGACTGCTCGACGACATCTGGGACGAACAGAAGCTCCTCGGCTACGACTTCGCGCTCTGCTCGGCCGGCCTCGACCCCGACGCCACCCCCGAGGAGCTGGAACTGCACGCCGAGTGGCTGACCTGGGGAACGTATGGGGACGACTACTACCCGCTGCGGTACGGGCGTTCGGGCGACCTAGCCGGAGCGCGCCTGGCGCACGAGCGCCTGCTGCGGGTGATGGACCCCGTGGACCCGGCCGCCGGGGCGGCGCTCGCGGTGACCCCGATGGAACGGTCGCTCGCCGATCTCTGGCAGCGCACGGCGTGCCCGATGTCACCGCGGGGACGGCAGGAGTTCCGCGACGCGGTGGAGGCGATGCTGGAGAGCTGGCTGTGGGAGCTGCTGAACCAGCACCAGCACCGGATCCCCGACCCGGTCGACTACCTGGAGATGCGCCGGTTCACCTTCGGCTCCCACCTCACCGCCGCCCTGGGCAGGATGCGGCACACCGACGCGCTGCCCAAGGCCCTGTTCCGGTCGAGCACGATGACGGCCCTGGAGAACGCCGTCATGGACTACGGGATGCTGATCAACGACTTCTTCTCGTACCAGAAGGAGATCGAGTACGAGGGGGAGCTGCACAACCTGCTCCTGGTCGTGCAGCGCTTCTTCGCCTGCGACTACCCGGCGGCCGTGCGCGTCGTCGACGACCTCGTGCGCTCCCGGCTGCGCCAGTTCCAGCACCTCAAGGAGCACGCGGTCCCGCTGCTGTACGAGGAGTTCGCGCTCGACGCCGACGGGCGGGCGGCGCTGGACGCCTACATCCGGGAGTGGGAGGACTGGATCGCCGGGATCCTCCACTGGCACCGGGGCGCGCGCCGCTACGGCGAGGAGGCGCTGCGGGGCGGGTCGCTGCCGAACGTGGTCCCCTCGGTGCTCGGCGCCGGCGGCCTCGGCACGGCCGCGCTGCGGTTCGCCCAGCTCGTGGCGGGGCACCCGGCGGCACCGGTGGCGGGGCCGTCAGGGGCGTGATCGACTCTGCCGTATGGGCCAGGACCACGGACCGGTGCCCCCGGCCGCGGGCACCCTGAGCGGCACGTTCCGCAGCCGGCTGCTGTGGACCATCGGCATCAGCGCGTCGATCACCCTCATCCAGGTGGCCGGCGCGCTGCTCTCCGGCTCGCTCGCCCTGCTCGCGGACGCCGCGCACAGCCTCACCGACGCGGTCGGGGTCGCGCTGGCGCTCGGCGCGGTCACCCTGGCCCAGCGGGCGCCCACGCCCCGGCGCACCTTCGGCTTCGTCCGGGTCGAGATCTTCTCGGCCGTCCTGAACGCCCTGCTGCTCGTGGCGGTCTTCGGCTGGGTGGTGTGGTCGGCGGCCGGACGGTTCAGTGAGCCCGTCGAGGTCGAGGGCGGGCTGATGTTCGCGGTCGCGGTGGGCGGGCTCGCGGCGAACCTGGTGGGGCTGTGGCTGCTGCGGGACGCCAAGGACCGGAGCCTGAACCTGCGCGGCGCCTATCTGGAGGTCCTCGGCGACGCGCTGGGCTCGGTCGCGGTGATCATCGGCGGTCTGGTCATCCTGCTGACGGGGTGGCAGGCCGCCGACCCGGTCGCCTCGCTGGTGATCGGCGTACTGATCGTGCCGAGGGCGTACGGACTGCTCCGCGACGCCCTGCACGTCCTGATGGAGGCGGCCCCGGGGGACGTGGACCTCGCCGAGGTGCGCCGGCACCTGCTGGAGGAGCCCGGGGTGCTGGCGGTCCACGATCTGCACGGCTGGACCGTCACCTCGGGGATGCCGGTCCTCACCGCCCATGTCGTGGTGACCGACGAGGCGCTGGCGAACGGGTACGGCGCCCTGCTCGGCCGCCTCCAGGCCTGCGTCGGCGGCCACTTCGACGTGGCCCATTCGACCCTCCAGCTGGAGCCCGAGGGGCACTCCGAGACGCCCGGTGCACTGCACAGCTAGTGGAACGCTTGCCATCGGACCGGGGGAGCGGTACGCCCTTGTCACATCCGGGCCCGGCGCGTCGTCCTAGGGACATGGACATCGCCATTGCGGGAGGGACGGGGACGCTGGGAAGCCGCGTCGCCGAGGAGCTGCGTACGCGGGGGCACCGCGTACGGGTGCTGAGCCGCAGGTCCCGGGAGTACCCGGTCGACCTGACCACCGGGGAGGGGCTGATCGACGCCCTTGCGGGGTGCGACGTCGTGGTGGACGCCTCCAACGCGCACGGGTCGTCCAAGGGGGCGTCCCGCACGCTGGTGGACGGGACGCGGCGGCTGCTCGCCGCCGCGCGGGCGGTGGGCGTACAGCACCACGTATGCGTCTCGATCGTGGGCTGCGACATGGTGCCGATGGGATATTTGCAGGTCAAGGCCGAACAGGAGTGGGTCGTCCGGGAGGGCAGGGTGCCCTGGACGATCGTCCGGGCCACCCAGTTCCACGAGCTGCTCGCCTCGGCGCTGGCGTCGGCCGCCAAGTGGGGCGTGGTGCCGGTGCCCCGGGCACGGCTGCGCACGGTCGCCTGCATGGAGGCCGCGTGGGTGGTCGCGGACGTGGCCGAGGGGGTGCCGCACCGGGGGCGGATCGAGATCTGCGGGCCGGAGGACACCGATGTGCGCGAGATGGCCCGGGTGTGGCGGGCGGTCACCGGCCGCAAGGCCGTCCTGATGCCGGTGCCGCTGCCCGGCCGTACGGGGCAGGCGCTGCGGGCGGGCGCGCTCACCATCGAGCGGCCGGACGTGCGCGGCACCATGTCGTTCGGGGAGTGGCTGCGGACCGAGCAGGTCTGGGCGAGCGTCGCGGGGACGCGGTGAGCGCGGGGGCAGGGCGCGGACCGCTGTCCGGCGAGGACGGACTGGCCCGCGCCTTCGAGCGGGAGCGGCCCCGGCTGCTGCGGGTCGCCTACACGACGACGGGGTGCCTGGCCGAGGCCGAGGACTGCGTCCAGGAGGCGTGGCTGCGGCTGCGGGGCCTGGAGGACCCGGGCGCCGTCCGCGATCTGCGCGCCTGGCTGACCACGACCGTGGGCCGGCTCGCCCTGGACGCGCTGGGCAGCGCCCGTGTGCGGCGCGAGCGGTACGTCGGCACCTGGCTGCCCGAGCCGCTGGTGGAGCACGCCCCGGCCGAGCAGGACCCGGCCGACCGGGTGACGCTCGACGAGTCGGTGTCGATGGCCCTGATGATCGTCCTGGACGAGCTGTCGCCCGCCCAGCGCACCGCGTTCCTGCTGCACGACGTGTTCGGGCTGCCCTTCGAGGAGGTCGCGGGCGTGGTGGGCCGCACCCCGGCGGCCGTACGCCAGCTGGCCTCCCGGGCCCGGCGCCACGTCGACGCCAGCCGCCCGCACCACCCGGCCGGATACGCCCGCCAGCGCGAGCTGGTCAGCGCCTTCGGCAAGGCCTGCCAGGAGGGGGATCTGGAGCGGCTGGTCTCGCTGCTCGACCCCGAGGTGGTCTGGCGCGGCGACGGCGGCGGCAAGGTGACGGCGCTGCACGGGATCGTGCGCGGCGCGGACAGCGTGGCGCGCGGCATCGTCGCCCTCACCCGGGCGCACGTACCCCCGGACGGCCTCCGCCTCGCCCACGTCAACGGCGCTCCCGGCCTCGCCCTCCACCACTGGGACGGGGCCCGCACGATCGTGGCGATCACGGTGGACGGCGGCCGGATCACGTCCGTGGACGCGATCCGCAACCCGGACAAGCTGCTGCACGTACCGGAGGCGTGACCTCTCGGACCCGCCGGGGAGGCCCTGTGCCACGCCGACCGGTGGGCCGCCTCACCCGAGCCGCTCCGAGGGCGCGGCCACGCTCCTCGGGGCGGCTCTCCGGGCTCACAGGTCGTCGGTGTCGTCCGCCGGATCGTCGCTGTCGTCCGGCTTCTCCGCGCTCCCCGCGTCGATCGGGATCGGCTTGCCCATGGCGTTCGAGATGCTGCGGAGCAGCGCCGCTCTCCGGGCATCGAAGAATCCGTCGAAGTCGTCCGTGACCAGGAGTTCCGGTTCCGTCAGATGGGAACGGACACGTTCCGCGACGCCCTCGTGAGGGGTCTGTGCGGCTTTCACCAACCGGGTCAGGTACTCGGAGGGGGCCACGCCACCGAGGATCCTGTTGGTACGGGCGGTCAACGGGGTCTTGTTGATGATCGAGTTGTAGACGGCCGGGGAGTGCCCGGCCTTTTCGCACCACGCCTTGGGGAAGATGTGGTGGATGTCGATGGACTCGTCGAAGTAGCCGTCGACCTCCGCCTTCTCCCCGGTGCGCCAGTCCATGGCGCCCGCCTTGAGCAGAAGGGCGTAGATGCCCTTGTAGGCCGCGCTGTTGCGGGTGCGGAGCGTCAGGAGGCGCCCGGGGGCGAACTGCGCCGTGGTGACGGTCCGGGGCTCCGCCGCGTCCTTGCGGATCCAGTCGACGACGTCCGGCAGATCCTGGCTGAAGCGGGTTTCGGTCGAGCCGCCGTACAGCTCCCCGAACACACCGCACCAGTACCAGCGGGCCAGCTTGTCCTGTGCCCCGGCGCTCTGCGCGGCGTCCCCGGCCAGGGCGAAGATCGCGGCGAGCGGGATCAACTGGGTCCCGTAGGGCAGGAACTTCGTGTCGAAGAGGAACTGCCGGTGCAGGAACTTCGCCGCGGCCTTGAATCCGGCGATGACGGAGGGCGCGAACCGTACGTAGTCTTCGAGAGAGAGGGCGAGCATGTCCCTGCGCTTGCAGCCGATGCGCGGCAGCCGCTCCTCCTCGGTCCCGCGTTCGGCTTCGTGCCGGCGGCGCTCGGCGGTGGCCAGCAAGGTGACCGCCTGGAGGAAGTCGGTGTTGGAGACCTCGCGCAGGATGCGGTACTTCGGTGCCTTCCAGGCGGGACGGCACTCCCGCTCCCAGTGGTTGCGCAGATCGAACTCGTCCGCCGCGTAGGTGGCGGTCAGCAGCTCGAAGACGGTCAGGGTGACACCGCCGGTGTTGACCTTCTCGAAGACCTGGCACACCGCCTGGCGCGGGGTCGCCTGCCCGAGTTCGATGACCGGTACGTGGTAGCGGTCGAAGGGGCGGACGAACGCGTCGTTGAAGTCGCGCCACAGTTTGAACTTGTCCGGGTCGCTCTGCCAGTGGGCGATGAAGGCGTAACCCCAGTCCCCGCCGTCGAAGACCGCGTGCAGCGGGAAGAGGAGCGACTCGTATTCACGCTCGGGAGTCGAGTAGTCCTCGACGACCTGGCCCCGGAAGTTGCGGACCTTGCGCGTCTCGGGCAGAAACCTGATCGCGTCCTCGCGATCGCTGTTCTCGTCGAGGGCCTGGACCATGTCGACGTAGAACCAGCCCGAGACCTGTTGCCTGCGCACGTCCTGGGTCACCACCGGACCCCTCAGCTTCAGGGACTGGAACAGCGACGTCAGCCGCTGCTGTCCGTCGAGCACCAGCGAATCGGGCTCGGGCTCACCGACCGGTGTGGCCCCCTCGATCGGCCGGTACTTGAACCGGACGTCGCCGCCCGCCTTGAGCAACATGACGGTGCCGACGGGATAGCTCAGCGAGATCGACGCGAGGAGGCCGGCGATGTTCGGGTAGGGCCACACCCATCCCCGCTGGAACTCGGGGAGTTGGGCCTTCCCGACCGCGACCTGGTGCAGCAGGTCTCGTAACGGTCGCTTGTCGATGCTGAACGCTTCATCGGCCACAGTGGCTCCTTGGGGGCTGCCGGTCACCAGCGGGGGGGGGCGCCCGAGGGCGGCCGTTCCGTGTCACCCGAAAACTACTGTGTGCCACGACGACAGGTGCCCGATCGGCAGAACAGCACCCCCTCGGCCGGGGCACGAACGCAGTGCGGCGGTGACAGCGCTCAGGCCAGTGGCCTCCGGGGGATCACTCCCCCAAGTGGCCAAGACGGCCGACGAGGGCGGCCCGAAGGGCGCCGTCGGGCTCCGTTGAGACTGGAGATGAGACTACGTACGAAGAAGGGCCCCACCGCGAACGGTGGGGCCCTTCGACATCGTGCCCGGTGAGGCACTGGCGGAGGATACGAGATTCGAACTCGTGAGGGGTTGCCCCCAACACGCTTTCCAAGCGTGCGCCCTAGGCCACTAGGCGAATCCTCCGCCGCAAACAATACAAGACGCTGAGGGGTGCTCGCGAACTCGTCCCCCGGTCAGGGATCGGGTACCCTGTGCGGAGCCCCTCACGTGGCGCTATCTGACTGAACTCCCCCAGGGCCGGAAGGCAGCAAGGGTAGGTCGGCTCTGGCGGGTGCGTGAGGGGCGCTTGCGTTTGCGGGGCAGGGACGGGATCCAGCGGATGGGCCCCGGGAGGGCGGCCCCCGGGAGAGCGGGCCTCGGGGCTGGGGCTGTCACGGGGTGACCGGCGAGGGCGGCTTCGCGGGACTGGCCGAGGCGGCTCCCGGACCGGCCAGGTGGCTGCCGGGTGGCTCCCGGGCCGGCCAAGGTGGCTCCCGGGACCGGTGAGGGCGGCTTCGCGGGGCCGGTTGTCAGTCCGCCCCGATAACCTCGTAGGTGTGTCGTCCCTTGCGCTGTACCGCCGCTACCGCCCGGAGTCCTTCGCCGAGGTCATCGGGCAGGAGCATGTCACCGACCCGCTGCAGCAGGCGCTGCGGAACAACCGGGTCAATCACGCGTACCTGTTCAGCGGGCCGCGCGGCTGTGGAAAGACGACCAGCGCCCGGATCCTGGCCCGCTGTCTGAACTGTGAGCAGGGGCCCACGCCCACTCCGTGCGGCGAGTGCCAGTCCTGCCGGGACCTCGCGCGCAACGGCCCCGGCTCCATCGACGTCATCGAGATCGACGCCGCCTCCCACGGTGGCGTGGACGACGCCCGTGAGCTGCGCGAGAAGGCCTTCTTCGGGCCCGCCAGCAGCCGGTACAAGATCTACATCATCGACGAGGCCCACATGGTCACCTCGGCGGGGTTCAACGCCCTGCTGAAGGTCGTCGAGGAGCCGCCGGAGCACCTGAAGTTCATCTTCGCCACCACCGAGCCCGAGAAGGTCATCGGGACGATCCGGTCGCGGACCCACCACTACCCCTTCCGGCTCGTCCCGCCCGGGACGCTGCGCGAGTACCTGGGCGAGGTCTGCGGGCAGGAGGGCATCCCCGTCGAGGACGGCGTGCTGCCGCTCGTCGTGCGCGCCGGGGCCGGCTCCGTGCGTGACTCGATGTCCGTCATGGACCAGCTCCTCGCGGGCGCCGCCGAGGACGGTGTGACGTACGCCATGGCCACCGCCCTCCTCGGCTACACGGACGGCTCCCTGCTCGACTCCGTGGTGGACGCGTTCGCCTCCGGGGACGGCGCCGCCGCCTTCGAGGTCGTGGACCGGGTCATCGAGGGCGGCAACGACCCCCGCCGGTTCGTCGCCGACCTGCTGGAGCGGCTGCGGGACCTCGTCATCCTCGCCGCCGTGCCGGACGCCGGGGAGAAGGGGCTCATCGACGCGCCCGCCGACGTCGTCGAGCGCATGCAGGCCCAGGCCTCCGTCTTCGGCGCCGCCGAGCTCAGCCGCGCCGCCGACCTCGTCAACACGGGGCTGACGGAGATGCGCGGCGCCACCTCGCCCCGGCTCCAGCTGGAGCTGATCTGCGCGCGCGTGCTGCTGCCCGCCGCGTACGACGACGAGCGCTCGCTCCAGGCCCGGCTCGACCGGCTGGAGCGCGGCGCCCACTTCCAGGCGGGATCGGGCCCCGCGATGGGGTACGTCCCGGGGGCCGGGGCCCATCCGCCGATGCCGCCCACGGTCCAGGCCGGCCCCGGGGCCGGCAGTGGCGGCGCCGAAGCCGCCCGGGCCGCCGCGCGCGCCCCGCAGGCGCCCGCTCCGGCCGCCCCGCCGGTGCAGGCCCCGCCCGTCCAGGACCAGCCCCCCGCCCCCGCCGTCCCCCCGGTCAAGCCCCAGGCCGCGCCCGTGCCCGCTGCCGCGCCCGCCCCCCAGGCCCCCGCCCCGGGCGCCTGGCCCGGTGCCGCCGCCCTCGGTGGCCAGAGCAGTACCGGACAGGGCAGCACCGGCCAGGGTGGAGGGGCCCAGCGTCCCGGTGGCTGGCCCGGCGCCGGAGGTTCCGGTGCCGGCGGCGCGGGCCCCGCCGCCCCCGCCACCTCCGCGCAGCCCCCGGCATCGGCCCCGGCCCCCGCGCCCACCCCCGCCGCCAACCCCGGCAGCGCCGTCCACGTACGCAACATGTGGCCGGACATCCTGGAGGCCGTGAAGAACAAGCGCCGCTTCACCTGGATCCTGCTGAGCCAGAACGCGCAGGTGGCCGGATTCGACGGCACCACCCTCCAGCTCGGGTTCATCAACGCCGGGGCCCGGGACAACTTCGCCAGCAGCGGCAGCGAGGAAGTCCTGCGCGGAGTGCTCGGCGAGCGCTTCGGGGTGCAGTGGAAGGTCGAGGCGATCATCGACCCGTCCGGCGGCTCCCAGCCCCCGGCCGCGGCGGGCAACTTCGGCGGCTCGGGCGGCGGCGGCAACCCCGGTGGATACGGGACGCAGGGCGGCGGCTTCGCGGCCCCCGCCCCCTCCCGCCCGCAGCCCACGGCCCCCGCCCCGGCCGCCCCCGCTCCCGTACAGCAGTCGCCGCAGGGCTCCCCGCCCCCGAGACCGCAGGGGTCCCGGGCCCCGCACGACTCCCACTCCGCGCCCCTGGCCCAGGAGCCCCCGCCGGTGCGCCCGGAGGACGACGTCCCGGAGGACGACGACCCGGACCTGGTGGACAACGCGCTCTCCGGCCACGACCTCATCGTCCGCGAGCTCGGCGCGACGGTGGTGGAGGAATATACGAACGAGTAGCGGCCCGGGGTTCGGCGACCCGTACGAGGGAGGATCCCCCACGGCGGCTAGGCTGGCTGCCGTGAAGGTCCTTGTCATCGGCGGCGGCGCCCGCGAGCACGCCCTGTGCCGTTCCCTGTCCCTCGACCCCGACGTGACGGCGCTGCACTGCGCCCCCGGCAACGCCGGGATCGCGGAGGTCGCCGAGCTCCACCCCGTGGACCAGCTGGACGGCGAGGCGGTCGCCCGCCTCGCGGCCTCGCTCCACGCCGACCTGGTCGTCGTCGGCCCGGAGGCGCCCCTGGTCGCCGGCGTCGCCGATGCCGTACGGGCGGTGGGCGTCCCCTGCTTCGGCCCGTCCCGCGAGGCGGCGCTGCTGGAGGGCTCCAAGGCGTTCGCCAAGGACGTCATGGCCGCCGCCGGTGTGCCGACCGCCCGCAGCTATGTGTGCACCACCCCGGCCGAGATCGACGAGGCGCTGGACGCGTTCGGCGCCCCGTACGTCGTCAAGGACGACGGTCTCGCGGCCGGCAAGGGCGTCGTCGTCACCGAGGACGTCGAGGTCGCGCGGGCGCACGCGCTGGTCTGCGACCGGGTCGTCATCGAGGAGTTCCTCGACGGCCCCGAGGTCTCGCTCTTCGCCATCACGGACGGCGTCACCGTGCTGCCGCTCCAGCCCGCGCAGGACTTCAAGCGCGCGCTCGACGGCGACGAGGGCCCCAACACCGGCGGCATGGGCGCGTACTCGCCGCTGCCCTGGGCCGACCCCAAGCTCGTCGACGAGGTCATGGCGAGCGTGCTCCAGCCGACCGTCGACGAACTGCGCCGCCGCGGCACGCCGTTCTCCGGCCTGCTGTACGCGGGTCTCGCGATGACCTCGCGCGGGGTGCGCGTGATCGAGTTCAACGCCCGCTTCGGCGACCCCGAGACCCAGGTCGTCCTCGCCCGGCTGAAGACGCCGCTCGCGGGCGTCCTGCTGCACTCCGCCAACGGGACGCTGGACGCGCAGCCCCCGCTCGCCTGGCGCGACGACGCCGCCGTCACGGTCGTCGTGGCCTCGCACAACTACCCCGGTACGCCCCGGACCGGCGACCCGATCGAGGGCCTGGACGAGGTCGCGGAGGCGGACGCGCCGCACGCGTACGTCCTGCACGCGGGGACGCGGCGCGAGGGCGGCGCGGTGGTGAGCGCGGGCGGACGGGTCCTCTCGGTCACCGCGACCGGAGCGGACCTGACGCAGGCCCGGGAGCGGGCGTACGCGGCACTCGGACGCATCCGGCTGGACGGCTCACAGCACCGTACGGACATCGCCCGGAAGGCGGCCGACGCGCAGGCGTGACGCGCCCGCCACCCCGGCCCCGGCCCGGGGCGCGGCTCCCCGCCGGGGCCGCGCCCCGGGCCTTTTCGTCGATGGACGGCACCGGCGGCCCGCCGCCCGCCGAACCCCGGCCCGTCCCGATGGCCGACCTTGCCGGCCCCCTTCCGGAGGCTCGTTCCCGACCCCAACCCCACCCCAAAGCCATTCCATCGAGTGACGGGTGGGCCATCCGGATGACGGGTGGCGGGGGCGCAACTAGGGTGCGGCGGGAGCGGTCCGGCACTTGGGTCACCGGCATTGCGATGTCGGTGGGGGGTGCCACAGTGGGGGAGTGAGCAACGCCGACGCAGGGCAGAGGGGGTGACGTCCGGCCGTGTCCGGTTCCGGGATGGGTGATGAGGCGGGCGCGCGGTCCGCGCGCTCGCGGGCGCTGGCCGTGCTGCGGGTACGCAGCCGGGCGCTGGCCCTGGCTCTGCTGCCGGCCGCCGTCGCCGTGGTCCTGCTCGTCGCGGACGTGCAGGGCCGGATCGACGGGCGCGGCTGGGACACGGCCCGCTGGGCGGTGACGGGCGCGGCGGCCGTGGTGCTGCTGGCCGCCGCCGTGGTCACGGCCGTGATCGTCCGGGCGAGGCCCGCCCTCTCCCCGACGGTCGAGCTGGCCGAGTCCTCGGCGCCGGATCTGTACCGGTTGGTGCGGGACCTGGCCGACCGGCTCGACGTGCCCGCGCCCTCGGCCATAGCGCTGACCCCGGACTGCGACAGCTGGCTGGAGGACCGCACACATCCGGCCCATTCCGTACGGGGCGGGCGCGGCGGTGCCGGTGCGCGCGGGCCGGGCGCCCGCGGGATCCGGGGTGCCCTGCGGGGCATACCCGGGATGCGGCGCCGTACCGACGCCGCGCCCGTCCTCGTCATCGGGTCGCCGTTCCTGTGGTGGATGCGGGTCGGGGAGCTGCGGGCCATCCTGGCGCCCGTGGTGGCCGGCACCGGACCGTCCGCGCAGCCCGACATAGCCTCCGCCCGCCGTTTCGTCCGAGGCCTGGACGCGGCGGTCGCCGTGACCAGCGGGCCCGGCGCGCGGCGGGGGGCGCGGCTGGTGCTCGGCTTCGTCGGGCCCGTCGCCCGGCTGCTGCTGCGCGGCTGCCGGACGCACGCCGCAGAGATGGAGCGGGGGGTCGCCGCGGCGGCCTCCGAGCGGGCCCAGGACGTGGACTACGGACTGCGGATCGTCGCCCAGGAGCAGGTCGGGCTCGCCTACGCGGGCTGGGACCGGCTGCTCACCCGGGTGGCCGTTCCGGCCTGGCGGATGGGGCGGTGGCCGTCCCGGCTGGACGCCGGGGTGGTCTCGGCGCTGACCGAGCTGTCGCGGCGGGACCGGCTGGCGGAGGGGTTCGCGTCCCGGCTCGGGGAGCGGCCCGCGTGCGATCTCCTGGAGGAGCCGGGGGTGGCCGACGAGGCGGCCTCGCTGCTGGCGGCCCGGCTCTTCCACGGCGGTCCGGCCGAGCCCGGGCCCGACTGGTCGCCGGTGGAGTGGCAGCACTACCCCGAGGAAGTCGTCGACCGGAAGTGGCGCGCGGAGGCGGCGCGCCTGCACCGGGTGCTGGACGGGATGGGTACGGCACCGGGCGCGGAGCCCGCCGCGCCCGCCGCGCCGACGCTGGCGCGGGTGCTGGAGCATCTGACCGGCGCCGGGCAGGACGGGGCGGCGCTGGCGGCCGGGATCGAGGCCGAGGTCGCCGTGGAGGCGGCGGCGGCCGGCCCGTCGGTGCCGTCGGCCGATCTGTGGGGCGACTGTGTCCCGCTCTTCCCGCTCCAGCCGCCGCGTACGGGACGGGATCTGCTGGCCGACCACGTCACCGCGATGGTGTGCTGCGCGGCGGTCGACACGGCCGGGGCGGCGCCCGGGCTGGACTGGCTGGACGGGCCGGCGCTGCTGGTCGACGGGGAGCGGAAGGGGGATCTGGGGGCGCGGGTGCTGGCGCTGCTGGAGGAGGGGGATGTGGAGCCGTTGCGGCGATGGTTGGTGGGGGTGGGGGTTCGGGCGGAGAAGCCGGTGCGGCTGGTGTGACGGGGGTTTGGCCCCTCCCCTCCCCTTCCCCAAACCCTCCGGGGGGCAAGGTCGATCCCCGGGGACTACGCCCCCGGCCCCCCAAGCGGGGGCTGCGCCCCCTGCACCCCTGCTTCGGGGCTCCGCCCCCCACCCCTCGCGGGGGCTGCGCCCCCTGCACCCCTGCTCCGGGGCCCCGCCCCGCACCCCTCGCGGGGGCTGCGCCCCCTGCACCCCTGCTCCGGCCCTGGCTGGGGGCTCCGGGCCCGGGCTCGCTTACGAGGCTCCGCCCCGGACCCCTACGCGGGGGCTGCGCCCCCTGCACCCCGCCTCGGGGCTGCGCCCCCGGCCCCGGCCGGGGGCTGCGGGCCCGAGTCCCCTTACGGGACTTCGCCGCAACCCCCGTGCACCGGGCTGGCCGCCCCCTGCACGCTGCATCGGGCTCTGCCCCAACCCCCGTCGCGGGGGCTGCGCCCCCTGCACCCCGCCCCGGGGCTCCGCCCCGGCCCCGGCCGGGGTCTGCGGGCCGCGGTCCCCTCAACGGCCCCGCCCCGCCCCGCCCCCCCGGGGGCCCGGCGACCCGCCAGGACCCCCCCATATCCGGAACCCCGACCTCCACATCCCGTCAATTCGCGACGAACAGTGACGGAGTGCGTGCGTTATGTGATGTGCTGGAGACCGGCCGCTGACCGGTGGAGTCGGGGGAGGCGGGGGAGAGAAGGAGGGAAGGGGTATGGGGGCGGAGCAGATCCGGCGGTGGGAGTCGGGGGCGCTCGCGCACGCGGTCTCCGATCCCTTCGGACAGGGGCCGTTGCCCTGGCTGCGCGGTGGGGAGCACTACTTCGACGACACCGGGCACGTCGTGCCCTGGTACGTCGAGCCCGCCCGGCTCGGTCTGGGGCGGGCGTCCGGGCCCCGTACCGCCGACGACGTACGCAAGCAGATCAAGGGGTTCGCCTCCACGGGGGCCGTCGCGCCCGGCGAGGCGATCGACTTCCACATCACCGTCGACCCGCCGCAGCAGTTCTCGGTCGACATCTACCGCATCGGGCACTACGGGGGTGACGGGGCCGCCCACGTCGCCACCAGCCCCCGGCTCGCCGGGATCGTGCAGCCCGCGCCGCTCACCGCGAACCGGACCGTCTCCTGCCACCACTGGTGGCTCTCCTGGCGCTACCAGGTCCCCTCGTCCGCCGCGATCGGCGCGTACGTGGCCGTGCTCACCACGCTCGACGGGTACCGGTCGCACATCCCGTTCACCGTGCGCGACAACCACCCGGCCGATCTGCTGCTCCTGCTCCCCGACATCACCTGGCAGGCCTACAACCTCTTCCCCGAGGACGGCCGCACCGGCGCCTCGCTCTACCACGCGTGGGACGGCGAGGGGCGCCTCCTCGGGGAGGAGGACGCCGCCGTCACCGTCTCCTTCGACCGGCCCTACGCGGGCGCGGGCCTGCCGCTGCACGTGGGGCACGCGTACGACTTCATCCGCTGGGCCGAGCGGTACGGATACGACCTCGCCTACGCCGACACCCGCGATCTGCACGCCGGACGCGTCGACCCCACCCGGTACCGGGGCCTGGTCTTCCCCGGCCACGACGAGTACTGGTCGGCCCCCATGCGCCGCACGGTCGAGCTCGCCCGTGAGCACGGCACCTCGCTGGTGTTCCTCTCCGCCAACACGCTCTACTGGCAGGTCGACCTCGCCCCCTCGCCCTCCGGGGTCCCCGACCGGCTGCTGACCTGCCGCAAGCGGCGCGGGCCCGGCAAGCCGGCGCTGTGGCGCGAAGTGGCGCGGGCCGAGCAGCAGTTGCTCGGGATCCAGTACGCGGGGCGGGTGCCCGAGCCGTCCCCCCTGATCGTGCGGAACGCCAAGCACTGGCTCTGGGAGGCCACCGGCGCGGGCGAGGGCGACGAGATCGACGGGCTCGTGGCGGGCGAGGCCGACCGCTACTACCCGCGCACCGCGCTCCCCGAGCACCAGGACCGCATCCTGCTCGCCCACTCGCCGTACCGCGACAGCGAGGGCGCCGTCCGGCACCAGGAGACCTCGCTCTACCGGGCCCCCTCCGGCGCGCTGGTCTTCGCCTCCGGCACCTTCGCCTGGTCCCCGGCGCTCGACCGGCCCGGCCACACCGACCCCCGCATCCAGCGCGCCACCGCCAATCTCCTCGACCGGATCTGCAAGCGGGACTAGCGGGCCCAGCGGGACTGGCCGCACCGGCGACGGGAAGAACCCCCGTCGCCGGGTACTCGTCGCGTGCGAGAGAATCGGAAGCGCTCCTGGATCAATCTACGCGGAGGAACCGTGTCCGGATTTGTAGAAAAGCCCGAGCCGAGTCAGGTCCCGGGCCTCACCCACCTCCACACGGGCAAGGTCCGCGACCTCTACCGGAACGAAGCCGGCGACCTGGTGATGGTCGCCAGCGACCGGATGTCCGCGTACGACTGGGTGCTGCCGACCGAGATCCCCGACAAGGGCCGGGTGCTCACCCGGCTCTCCCTGTGGTGGTTCGACCGGCTGGCCGACCTCGTCCCGCACCACGTGCTCTCCACCGACCTCCCCGAGGGCGCCCCCGCCGACTGGGCCGGGCGCACCCTGATCTGCAAGTCGCTGCGGATGGTCCCGGTGGAGTGCGTGGCGCGCGGCTACCTCACCGGCTCCGGCCTCGTGGAGTACGACGAGTCCCGTACCGTCTGCGGGCTCGCCCTGCCCGAGGGGCTCAGCAACGGCTCGGAGCTGCCCGCGCCGATCTTCACGCCGGCCACCAAGGCGGCCGTCGGCGACCACGACGAGAACGTCAGCTACGAGGAGGTCGCCCGCCAGGTCGGCGCGGAGACCGCCGCGCTGCTGCGCCAGACGACGCTCGCCGTCTACGGCCGGGCCCGTGACATCGCCCGGGAGCGCGGGATCGTGCTGGCCGACACCAAGTTCGAGTTCGGCTTCGAGACCGTCGACGGCGAGGACCGGCTCGTCCTGGCCGACGAGGTCCTCACGCCCGACTCCTCGCGGTTCTGGCCGGCCGAGACCTGGGAGCCGGGCCGCGCGCAGCCCTCGTACGACAAGCAGTTCGTGCGCGACTGGCTGACCTCCGCCGCCTCCGGCTGGGACCGCCACGGCGAGCAGCCGCCGCCCCCGCTGCCGCAGGAGGTCGTGGACGCCACCCGGGCCAAGTACCTGGAGGCGTACGAGCAGCTGACCGGCACCAGCTGGAGCTGAGCGCGCGCACGAAGAAGCCCCCGGTCACCAGACCGGGGGCTTCTCCTCACTGAGCGGACGACGAGATTCGAACTCGCGACCCTCACCTTGGCAAGGTGATGCTCTACCAACTGAGCCACGTCCGCATGCGCCGTAGCGCGCAGCTAACTATACCCAACCGCGGCGGCGCGCGAGACGCACCGCCGTATGACGGTTCTCCGCACCGAGCTTCGAGGCGGCGGAGGAGAGGTAGTTCCGGACGGTTCCCTGGGAGAGCCCGGCCCGCTCCGCGATCTCCGCGACGGGCGCCCCGTCGGCCGCCAGTTCCAGGACCTCGGCCTCGCGGGCGGTGAGCGGGGAGTCCCCGGCGGAGATCGCGTCGGCCGCCAACTCCGGGTCCACATAGCGGTTTCCGGCGTGCACCGACCTGATGATCTCCGCCAGCCCGCGGGCGCTCACCGTCTTCGGTACGAAACCGCGCACCCCGGCCGCGAGCGCCCGCTTGAGGTGGCCGGGCCGCCCGTGGCTCGTCACGATCATGGTGCGGCACCCGGGCAGTTCGGCCCGCAGGGATGTGGCGACACTCACACCGTCCGCCCCCGGCATCTGGAGGTCGAGGACGGCCACGTCGGGCCGGTGGGCGCGGGCCATCGCCAGCGCCTCCGGCCCGGAGGCGGCCTCGGCGACCACGGTGAGGTCGTCCTCCAGACCGAGCAGCGCGGCGAGCGCGCCCCGGATCAGATGCTCGTCGTCGGCGAGCAGGATCCGGACAGGCTCCGCCGCCCGCCCCTCGGCCGTCGTCATACGGTCAGCCCCCTCGGCCGTCGTCATACGGTCAGCCCCCTCGGTCGTCGCCATACGGTCGGGCTCCCCGGTCCTCACGACCGGCCGCCCCTCGGCCGTCGTCATACGGTCAGCTCCTCGGCCGGTTCCGCCGCGCCGCACAGCGGCACGGTCGCGGTCAGCAGGAAGCGGGTCCCCGAGCGGGCCGCCTCCAGCGTGCCGCCCATCGGGGCGAGCCGTTCGCGCAGCCCCGCCAGGCCCGACCCGGGGGCGGTGGGGGCGAGCCCGGACACGCCGTCGTTCTCGACGACCAGGGTGACGGCGGGGCCGTCGGCCGCGAGGCGGATGGCGCAGCCGCGCGCGTTGCCGTGCCGCAGCACGTTGGTGGTGGCCTCGCGCACCACCCAGCCGAGCGCCGACTGCACCCCGGGAGGCAGCCCGGCGGCCGTGCCGGTGACCGTGCAGTCGATCCCGGCCGCCTCCAGCACGCCCCGGGCGCCGTCGAGTTCGACGCCCAGGTCCGCCTCGCGGTATCCGCGCACCACTTCCCGTACCTCTCGCTGCGACTCGCGCGCGATGCGCTGGACCTCGATCATCTGGGCCACCGCCTCCGGCCGGCCGCGCTCGGCCAACTGCACGGCCAGCTCGCTCTTGAGGGCGATCACCGCGAGGTTGCGGCCGAGCACGTCGTGCATGTCCCGCCCGAAGCGCAGCCGTTCCTCGGCGACGGCGAGACGCGCCTGGACGTCCCTGGCCTCCTCGGCCTGCCACATGTTGCGCAGCCCCCAGGCGCCGGGCCGGACCGTGACCAGCATCAGGGCGCCCGCGATCACCACCGTCGGCAGCGGCGCGAGCAGGTCCACGCCCCGCGCCCCGGCGGCCGCGAAGGAGGCGGCGACCAGGACCGCGTAGCCCAGGCAGTGCAGCAGGAAGGCGCGGACCGGCACGAGCAGGGCGTACGGGATCATCAGCGCTATCGGCAGGTCGGCCAGGAGCAGCGGGAACACGCTGTGCGCGTCCGTGGCGGCGACCGCCGTGAGCAGCGCGGTGCCGACGCCGAGCAGGATGGCCGGGGCGGTCAGCAGCCGGCGGGGGAAGGCGCGGTGGCCCAGGTAGTCGTCGTAGGCCGGGCCGATCCGGCGGGTGCCCACCACGCACTGCGTGACGTTGACGACGAGCAGCGCCGCGCCGAGCGCCGTGTTCAGCGCGCCGCGCGGCCCCGCCGCGAGCAGGGGCAGGGCGCCCCAGGTCAGCAGGAAGAACCAGAGCATGGCCTTCATGGTGTTGCGCGTGTACAGGTCCATCTTCTGGATCCTGCTGCGCTCCTGCCAGCGCCGTCGCCAGTCGCCCATCCGGCGTATCCGACCGAGCACCCCGTCCGTCCCCCCGTGTCAGCGCCGCGGTTCCCAGCGGAACCGCTTGCGTACAGCAAACACGCCGAGCAGCGTCCAGGCCACCGCCGTGGCGAGCCGGCCGAGGACGTCGGCGCCGTCGAGCGCGCCCGTCCAGCCGCCTCTGATCAGGTCGATCGCCGGGGAGAGCGGCAGCAGTTCGCAGACCGAGGCCATCGCGTCGGGCATGAGGTCCACCGGTACGACCATGCCGGAGCCCACCATCGACAGGAGCAGCATCGGCATCACGGAGATCTGCGCGCCCTCCGCGGAGCGGGTGAAGGCGGCGGTCGCCGCCGCGAGGACACACATCAGCAGCGCGCCGAGCAGCAGTCCGGCCACCGCGAGCCACACCGCCCGGGGTGCGGCGACGTCCAGGACCACGGTGCAGCCGGCCGCCAGCAGCACGCACTGGACGAGTGCCAGCGTCACCGCCGGGAGCGAGGCACCGGCCAGGATCTCCAGGTCGCGCGGTTCGCCGGTGCGCAGCCGCTTGAGGACGAGCTCCTCACGGCGTACGACGAAGACGCCGGTCAGGGCCGAGTAGACGGCGAAGAGCAGGACGTAGCCGAGCGAGCCGGGCAGCAGGACCGTGCCGACGGTCAGCCCGCTGTCCTCCAGGTCCATGCCGTCGACCGCCGAGCTCATGGAGAAGGTGAGCGTCGCGGGCAGCACCAGGGCGGTGAACATCGCCGCCTTGTTGCGGCCGAGCAGGGTGAGTTCGGCGCGGGCGAGCGCCTTCATCCGGGAGGCGGGGGTGCTCGCCGGGGCCGTGCGGACACGGGGGCGGGCCAGGTCGGCGGTGCTCATCGGGTCGGCTCCTGTTCCCGGGCGATGTGCAGGAAGGCCTCTTCGAGGGTGGCCGAGCGGATGTCGAGGCCGCCCAGCTCGACGCGGTTCTCCCGGGCCCACAGCAGCAGTTCGGTGGCGGTGTGCTGGAGGGCGGTGGTGCGCAGCCGTACGGTCCGGCCCTCGCTCTCGTGGGCGCCGACGCCGAGCCGGGCCAGCGGGGGGAGGTCGCCCAGGTGGTAGCCGTCGGGCAGGTCGAAGCAGAGGCGCGCGGGCTGGGCGGCGACCACGTCGGCCACCCGCCCGGTGGCCGCGACGCGCCCCTCGTGCAGGATGGCGAGCCGCTCGGCGAGCGCCTCGGCCTCCTCCAGGTAGTGCGTGGTCAGCAGCACGGTGGTGCCCGCGTCCCGCAGTTCGCGGACCAGCTCCCAGGTGGTGTGGCGGCCCTCGGCGTCCAGGCCGGTGGTCGGCTCGTCGAGGAAGAGCACCTCGGGCCGGGCCAGCAGGGCGAGCGCGAGGTCGAGCCGGCGCTTCTCGCCGCCGGAGAGCTGCTTGACGCGGACGTCCGCGCGCCGGGCGAGCCCGACCAGCTCCAGGGCCTCGCCCACGGGCCGGGCGCCGCTGGTGCAGCCCGCCCACATCCGTACGGTCTCCGCGACGGTCAGCTCGGACGGGAAGCCGCCCTCCTGGAGCATCACCCCGGTACGGGGGCGCACGGCGGCCCGTTCGGTGTACGGGTCGTGGCCGAGCACCCGGACCGTTCCGGCGCTCGGCGGGGCGAGCCCTTCGAGCAGTTCGACGGTGGACGTCTTGCCGGCGCCGTTGGTGCCGAGCAGCGCGAAGAGTTCACCGCGCGCCACGGAGAAGGAGATTCCACGAACGGCCTCGAAGCCTCCGGCGTAGGTGCGCCGCAGCTCCTCGACCTCGATCACATCTGGCATGCGTCCAGCGTCGCGCCGGAGCGGGGTCGGGGGCAGTGCGCGGTGTCACCGCCGCCCATGACAAATGTCAGGGCGCCCGGAGGGACGCCGACACGACGAAGGCCCCGGTCTAATGACCGGGGCCTTCGCCTTCTGAGCGGACGACGAGATTCGAACTCGCGACCCTCACCTTGGCAAGGTGATGCTCTACCAACTGAGCCACGTCCGCATGCTGCCGCTCAACTCTCACCGGGCGGTGCGAACACCACTCTACCTGATCCACAACCGTGATCGGTAAGCGATGCAGAGCGGGTGACAGGAATTGCACACTGCGCCTCCCCCCTGGAAGGGGGGTGTTCTACTACTGAACTACACCCGCACGCTCCGGTGGACCCGGGCCTTTCGGCCTTGCCCCTCGGCGTGCTCCAGACTCTAGCCGATCACCCCGGGTGCCGTGCAACTCGGTTGCCGGGGCCCGCAGTCCGAGGGCCCCGGCAACCGCTCGCCGTCCCGGGGCTCAGCTCGCCGCGCTGAACGCCTCGTAGACCTTCTTGGGGATGCGTCCCCGGGTCGGCACCTCCATGTGGTGCGAGCGGGCCCAGGCGCGGACCGCCGCCGGGTCGGGGGCGACGTCGGTGTGCCGGAAGACCTTCCCGGACCGCGACTGCTTGCGCCCGGCCTTCACATACGGTGCCAGAGCCTTCCGCAGTTTCTTCGCATTGACGAGATTGAGATCGATCTCGTAGGCCTTCCCGTCCAGGCCGAACGTGACCGTTTCCGCCGCTTCTCCGCCGTCCAGGTCGTCGGAGAGCGTGACTACTACGCGCTGAGCCACGGATATCGGTTCCTTCCTGTGGTCCGCCGTTCTCACGTGTCTGACGTGCGGCGATCCCGGCCTACCGGCTGTTTTGGAGCAATGGCGTTTCTCTCGGGTTCCCCCCGAGAAGCCTTTGTACAGCCGTCAGCATTGCATTGTGAAGCCCAGACAATTGCATCCGCGTGTCCGATCGCAATCCACGGGGACGGTTTTTCCCGGAATTTTTCCCACGCGCGGTCGGGGCCGAAACCGGAACGTGATCGGACCTCTTCGATATCTACTCGCGTAGATTTTCGGGCCGGGTACTCTGAGGGAACCGCCTTCGCACCACACCACCACGGGAGTGCCAGTGGCACGCGTCGTAGTCGACGTCATGCTCAAGCCGGAGATCCTCGACCCGCAGGGACAGGCGGTGCAGCGCGCACTGCCCCGTCTCGGCTTCGAGGGGATCGCGGACGTCCGCCAAGGAAAGCGTTTCGAGCTGGATGTGGAAGGGCCCCTCGACGAGGCCGCCCTCGCCCGCATCCACAAGATGGCCGAAACGTTCCTCGCCAACACCGTCATCGAGGACTTCACCGTGAAGGTCGAGGAGTCCAAGTGACCGCTCGCATCGGTGTCGTCACCTTCCCCGGGACGCTCGACGACCGCGACAGCCTGCGGGCCGTGCGGATCGCGGGTGCCGAGCCGGTGTCGCTGTGGCACCGCGACAAGGACCTCAAGCAGGTCGACGCGGTCGTCCTGGCCGGCGGCTTCTCCTACGGCGACTACCTGCGGGCCGGAGCCATCTCCCGCTTCTCGCCGGTGATGGAGACGGTCATCGACCAGGCGAAGGCCGGCATGCCGGTGCTCGGCATCTGCAACGGCTTCCAGGTCCTCACCGAGTCCCACCTGCTGCCGGGCGCGATGCTCCGCAACAACCACCTGCACTTCATCTGCCGCGAGCAGAAGCTGCGGGTGGAGAACGACCGGACCGCGTGGACCGCCGACTACGAGGCGGGCCAGGAGATCCAGGTCCCGCTGAAGAACATGGACGGCCGGTACGTCGCCGACGAGCGCACGCTCGACGAGCTGGAGGCCGAGGGCCGCGTCGCCTTCCGCTACCTGGACATGAACCCCAACGGCTCGCTCCGCGACATCGCCGGCATCACCAACGCCGCAGGCAACGTCGTCGGTCTGATGCCGCACCCCGAGCACGCCGTGGAGCCGCTGGTCGGCACCGGCCGCACCGACGGCCTCGGTTTCTTCACCTCGATCCTCAAGAAGCTGGTCAACGCCTGATGAGCCTCGACACCGTCAAGCACGCCACCGGGACGCCCGACGTCGAGCAGCCGTGGAAGGAGCTCGGCCTCAAGGAGGACGAGTACGCCCGGATCCGCCAGATCCTGGGCCGCCGCCCCACCGGCGCCGAGCTCGCCATGTACTCCGTGATGTGGTCGGAGCACTGCTCGTACAAGAGCAGCAAGGTCCACCTGCGCCAGTTCGGCGAGAAGGTCCCCGAGAACGACGCGATGCTCGTGGGCATCGGCGAGAACGCGGGCGTCGTGGACGTCGGCCAGGGCTACGCGGTCACCTTCAAGGTGGAGTCCCACAACCACCCCAGCTACATCGAGCCGTACCAGGGCGCGGCCACCGGTGTCGGCGGCATCGTCCGCGACATCCTGGCGATGGGCGCCCGCCCGGTCGCCGTCGTCGACCCGCTGCGCTTCGGCGCGGCCGAGCACCCCGACACCAAGCGCGTCCTGCCGGGCGTGGTCGCGGGCATCGGCGGCTACGGCAACTGCCTGGGCCTGCCGAACATCGGCGGCGAGGTCGTCTTCGACGAGTGCTACCAGGGCAACCCGCTGGTCAACGCCGGCTGCATCGGCGTGATGAAGCACGAGGACATCCACCTCGCGAAGGCGTCCGGCCCCGGCAACAAGGTGATCCTCTACGGCGCCCGTACCGGCGGCGACGGCATCGGCGGTGTGTCGGTCCTGGCCTCGGAGACCTTCGAGTCGACGGGTCCCGCGAAGAGGCCCGCGGTCCAGGTCGGCGACCCCTTCCAGGAGAAGCTCCTCATCGAGTGCACCCTGGAGATCTTCAAGGAGAAGCTGGTCGCGGGCATCCAGGACCTGGGCGGCGCGGGCCTGTCCTGCGCGACCTCGGAGCTGGCGAGCGCCGGCTCCGGCGGTATGCGCGTGGACCTGGAGACGGTCCCGCTGCGCGACGCCACGCTCTCGCCCGAGGAGATCCTCATGAGCGAGTCCCAGGAGCGCATGTGCGCGGTGGTCGAGCCGCAGTACGTGGACCGCTTCATGGAGATCTGCGAGAAGTGGGACGTCATCGCCACCGTCATCGGTGAGGTGACGGACGGCGAGCGCCTGGAGATCTTCTGGCACGGCGAGCAGATCGTGGACGTACCGCCGCGGACCGTGGCGCACGAGGGCCCGGTGTACGAGCGCCCCTACGCCCGTCCCTCCTGGCAGGACGCGCTCCAGGCGGACGACGCGGGCAGGCTGCCGCGGCCGTCGACGTCCGAGGAGCTGCGCGCGCAGGTCCTGCGGCTGGTCGGCTCCCCCAACCAGGCGTCGAAGGCCTGGATCACGGACCAGTACGACCGCTTCGTGCAGGGCAACACCGTCCTGGCGCAGCCCGAGGACGCGGGCATGGTCCGTATCGACGAGGAGTCGAACCTCGGGGTCGCGATGGCGACGGACGGCAACGGCCGGTACGCGAAGCTCGACCCGTACGCGGGCGCGCAGCTCGCGCTGGCCGAGGCGTACCGCAACGTGGCCGCCTCGGGCGCCAAGCCGCTGGCCATCTCGGACTGCCTGAACTTCGGTTCGCCCGAGGACCCGGACGTGATGTGGCAGTTCGCCGAGGCCACCCGCGGTCTGGCGGACGGCTGCCTCCAGCTGGGCACCCCGGTGACCGGCGGCAACGTCTCGCTCTACAACCAGACCGGTGACACCGCCATCCACCCGACGCCGGTGGTCGCCGTCCTCGGTGTGATCGACGACGTCACGCGCCGTACGCCGATCGCCTTCGCGGAGCAGGGCCAGCTGCTGTACCTCCTCGGTGACACGCGGGAGGAGTTCGGCGGTTCTGCCTGGTCCCAGGTGATCCACGACCACCTCGGCGGGCTGCCGCCGCGGGTGGACCTGGACCGGGAGAAGCTGCTCGGCGAGATCCTGATCTCGGCCTCGCGCGACGGGATGATCGACGCGGCGCACGACCTGTCCGACGGCGGTCTCGTCCAGGCCGTGGTCGAGTCCTGTCTGCGGGGCGGGAACGGGGCGCGGCTGGTGGTCCCGGAGGGCCTGTCCGCGTTCACCTTCCTGTTCAGCGAGTCCGCGGGACGGGCGGTCGTCGCGGTGCCGCGCAGCGAGGAGCTCCGCTTCACCGACATGTGCGGGGCGCGCGGGCTGCCGGCGACCCGTATCGGTGTCGTCGACGGGGATTCCGTCGAGGTGCAGGGCGAGTTCACCGTGGGGCTGGCGGAGCTGCGCGAGGTCCACGAGGCGACGATTCCGGCGCTGCTGGCGTGAGGTGATCTGTCCCCCGTACGGAGGGAGGGGCCCCGGGGTTTCCCGGGGCCCCTCCGTCGGTCCTCTCTCCTTCGGCCCTCCCCCGTCCTCCCCCGTCCTCCCCGGGGCTCAACCGGCCTGGCGGGGCAGGCGCGTCGCCAGGACGGCGGCCGCCGCCATCAGCACCGCCCCCACCACGAACACCACGTCCATCCCCGTCGTGAGGGCCTGCGCCCCCGACGCGTGCGACGGTCCGCGCAGCGCGCCGAGCGCGCTCGTGGAGCCGCCCGGGCCCTTCGCCTCGTACACCCGGCTCAGCAGGGTGCCGAACAGGGCCGCGCCCAGGGCGTTGCCGAGGGTCTGGAAGAAGCGGGTGCCCGTCGTCGCGACGCCCAGCTGCCGGGGCGGGGCCGCCTGCTGGACGATCAGGACGAGCTGGCCGACGAGCAGCCCGAAACCGACGCCCATCAGCAGCAGTTCGGCCCGGATCTGCCACAGGCTGGTGGTGACCCCGGTGGTCGCCAGCAGGGCCAGGGCCGCCGTCGCCGCGGTCGAGCCGGCCAGGACGAAGGTCTTCTGGGACCAGCCGCGTGCCGCGAGCCGCTCCGAGGCGATGCCGACCGCGGTCATGCCGATCGCCATCGGGATGAGGTAGAGGCCCGCCGAGGTGGCCCCGATGCCCCGGACGACCTGGAGGTAGATCATCACGTAGACCAGGGTGCCCATCATGGCGGCCCCGACCAGCGCCTGGATGGCGAAGCCGAGCCGCATCGCGGGGACCGTGAACATCGACAGCGGCAGGATCGGTTCGGCCGCCGTGGTCTGGCGGCGCAGGAACAGGGCCAGGGCCGCCGCGCTCGCCGTCGCGAGGCCGAGGATCTGCGGTGAGGACCAGGCGTAGTCCTTGCCGCCCCACTCCGTCACCAGCAGCAGGGACACCGAGAACGCCGCCGCGAGCACCGCGCCCGCGAAGTCGATCCGGTGCCGCACCGGGGTGACCGGCAGCCGGAGCACCACGGCCGCGCCGACCAGCACGGCGATGCCGACCGGCAGGTTGACGTAGAAGATCCAGCGCCAGTCGGCGTGGTCCGCGAGCGTGCCCCCGAGCCACGGGCCGAGCGCCATGCCGGCTCCGGCCACGACTCCGCCGATGCTCCCGCCCTTGCCGCGCCCGCCGCCGCCGTTGCCGGGGGCCTGGAGCTGGGCGAGGACGACCATGGTCACGCTCATCAGGCCGCCGCCGCCGACGCCCTGCACGGCGCGGGCCGCGATGAGCTGACCCATGGACTGGGCGGCCCCGCACAGCGCGGACCCGAGCAGGAAGGTGGCGATGGCGCCCACGAACACCTTCTTGGCGCCGATGGTGTCGCACAGCTTCCCGTACAGCGGCAGCACCGCCGCCGAGGCGAGCGCGAACGCGCTGATCAGCCACGGGATCTTGTCCACCCCGTGCACCGGGTCCAGGTCGTGGACGATCGGGACGGTCGCGGCCGAGACGATGTTGGTGTCGAGCACCGCGAGCAGGATCGTCACCAGGCAGACGGCGAACGCGATCTTCGTACGGGCCGGGGACATCGGGGTGTCGGCCGCGGGGGCCGGTGTGCTGGTACGCGGGAGCGTCCGCGCTGCTTCGGGCATGGCTGTGCCCGGTGTCCTGGACATGGTGAATTCCCCCTCCGGGCGCCGGTACGGGCCGTACGCCGTGGTCGTCTTCGGCACCACTGTGAGGGACGTACCTGTACTGAGTCAATCTTTCATCCGGGCCCAATATTCATCCTGGTACAGTGATACTCATGGTGGAGTACGAGGAGTCACCCGCCCCGGCCGGTCTGGGCCTGCGGGAGCGCAAGAAGTGGCAGACCCGGCGCCGGCTCATGGCCACGGCCGTGGAGCTCTTCACCGAGCGGGGGTTCGACAAGGTCTCGGTGGCGGAGATCGCCGAGGCGGCCGAGGTGTCGAAGATGACCGTCTTCAACCACTTCGGCAGCAAGGAGGACCTGGCGCTCGGGCCGGTGGAGGAGCACACCGAGGACGTGGTCCGCGCCGTCCGCGAGCGCGCCCCCGGTGAGTCGGTGACCACCGCCGTACGCCGCCACTACCTGGCGGCGGTGGAGGCCCGCGACGCCGCCGTGGGCCTCTGCGACCAGCCGCTGGTCGTCAAGCTGCTGCGGCTCATCATGGAGACCCCGGTGCTGCTGAACCGGGCCCACGCGGCGCTCGTCCGCAGCTCCGACCTGGTCGCGGAGGCGCTCCAGGAGGAGACCGGGGATCCGGTGCTCGCGCGGGTCGCGGCGGCCCAGCTGATGGGGACGCGCGCGACGCTGATCAGCGAGAACCATCGCCGCCTGCTGCTCGGCGAACCCGCCGAACGGATCGTGCCGGACGCGGTGCGGTTGGCTGGGCGGGGGTTCGATCTGGTGGAGTTCGGCTTGCGCGACTTCCCGACGAGCTAGCCCCAGCCCCCTTCGCCGGCCGACGGCCCGCGAGCGCCCCCGGGGGCCGGTGGTCGCCGACGGACGGCGGGCCCTGGCCGGCTGATCGCGCAGTTCCCCGCGCCCCTGGAGGGGTTCGTTTTTGTCTGCGGGTTGTGGAGGGTTGCTCGCGCAGTTCCCCGCGCCCCTAAAAGCCAGTGGCTGAGCCAACGGTTCCGGCTGCGCCCGACCCCCTAAGGGGCGCGGGGAACGGCGCGAGCAACCCAGCACGGTCCGCAGACGAAGTCCCGCCCGACAGGGGGCGCGGGGAACGGCGCGAGCAACCGTCCACCGACCGGCAGTCGAAGTCCGGGCCCGATAGGGGGCGCGGGGAACTGCGCGACCAGCCCACCACCGGCCCGCAGCCGAAGTCCGGGCCCCACACCGCCCCCACCACCGCCCCGCAGCCGAAGTCCGGGCCCCACACCCCCCCGCCCCCGGAATAGGCTCCCCGCATGCCCCCCGCCAAAAAGCGCCCGCGCCCCCGCACCTATGACCCCGCCAAAATCCGCCCCGCCGTTCTCGGCCAGTTCGCGCACGTGCGCCAGGCCGTGGCGGGGCTGGGGACCGAGGTTCTGGGGCGGCCGACCCGGCTCGCGGGGTGGAGCGTGCGCGACCTCGCCCTCCACCTGGCGGAAGCCGTCGACGTGGTCGCCCGGAACCTGGCCGAGCCGCCCCCGCCCCCGCCCCCGCTCGCGCCCCCCGCCCGCCCGGAGCTCACCCTCCTGGAGTGGCCGTTCGCCGAGCCCGTACGGCCCCCCGCCCCGCCGGTGGACACCGCGACCGGCCTCGGCGCGCTCTACGACGACATCGCCACCCGTACCGCCCGGCTCCTGCCCGACGCGCCGGACACCCGGCTGGTGTCGACCCCCGTCGGCACCATGACCCTCACCGACCACCTGGTCACCCGCACGGTGGAGCTCTGCGTCCACACCGACGACCTGAACGACGCCGTGCCCGGCCTCGACATCCCGTACGAGCGACAGGCGCTCGCCGCCTGCACCCGGCTGCTCGCCGACGCGCTCGCGGCGAAGGCACCGGGCGGGTCGGTGGAGGTGCGCGTCCCGCCATACGCGGTGGTGCAGTGCGTCGAGGGCCCCCGGCACACCCGGGGCACGCCCCCGAACGTCGTCGAGACCGACCCGCTCACCTGGCTCCGGCTCGCCACCGGGCGCCGGGCGTGGGCGGACGAGGTGGACGCGGCGCGCATTGCGGCGAGCGGGGAGCGGGCGGACCTCTCCGCGCTCCTGCCAGTGCTCTCCCGCTGACGCCGGTGCTCTCCCGCTGAAAGAAGGACCCCCGACGGGCGCCGGGCCGGAAATGGCCGCCCGAATGCCGCCCCCGCCGGGGTGGTCATATGGCTACGGCAGGTGACGCCCGGGCGGCACCCCGCACCCCCGCGCGCGACCTCCGTCACATTCCCCGCCCGGTCCACCCACCGCGCATTTCCCGCCGTGGCGGGAAAAGCCCTGCTCCACCCCGTCCGGCAGATGCCACAAACCGCCCACCGCCCTCGTCTCGTCCGTATCCCCAATTCGGACCAGTGGTCGATCTCGCCTACACTCGGTGGCGTGCCACGTGGTGACGGTCGACTCAATCATGATCTGCTCCCCGGCGAGAAAGGCCCCCAGGACGCTTGCGGCGTCTTCGGCGTCTGGGCTCCGGGTGAAGAGGTCGCCAAGCTCACTTACTTCGGGCTTTACGCCCTCCAGCATCGGGGCCAGGAATCCGCGGGAATCGCGGTCAGCAACGGCTCCCAGATCCTCGTCTTCAAGGACATGGGACTCGTCTCCCAGGTCTTCGACGAGACCTCTCTCGGTTCCCTCCAGGGCCATATCGCGGTCGGTCACGCCCGCTACTCGACCACCGGTGCCTCCGTGTGGGAGAACGCGCAGCCGACGTTCCGGGCGACCGCCCACGGCTCGATCGCGCTCGGCCACAACGGCAACCTGGTGAACACCGCCCAGCTGGCGGAGATGGTCGCCGACCTGCCCAAGGAGAACGGCCGCGCGACCCAGGTCGCCGCCACCAACGACACCGACCTCGTCACCGCCCTGCTCGCGGGGCAGACCGACGACGACGGCAAGCCCCTCACCGTGGAGGAGGCGGCCGCCAAGGTCCTCCCCCAGGTGCAGGGCGCGTTCTCGCTGGTCTTCATGGACGAGCAGACGCTCTACTGCGCCCGTGACCCGCAGGGCATCCGCCCGCTGGTCATCGGCCGGCTGGAGCGCGGCTGGGTGGTCGCGTCGGAGACCGCCGCCCTCGACATCTGCGGCGCCAGCTTCGTCCGCGAGATCGAGCCGGGCGAGCTCGTCGCCATCGACGAGAACGGTCTGCGCACCTCTCGATTTGCGCAAGCGAAGCCCAAGGGCTGTGTCTTCGAGTACGTGTACCTGGCCCGCCCCGACACCGACATCGCCGGGCGGAACGTCTACCTCTCCCGCGTGGAGATGGGTCGGAAACTCGCCAAGGAAGCACCGGCCGAGGCCGACCTGGTGATAGCGACTCCCGAGTCCGGAACCCCCGCGGCCATCGGCTACGCGGAGGCCAGCGGCATTCCGTACGGCTCGGGCCTGGTCAAGAACGCCTACGTCGGACGCACCTTCATCCAGCCCTCGCAGACCATCCGCCAGCTCGGGATCCGGCTGAAGCTGAACCCGCTGAAGGAAGTCATCCGGGGCAAGCGCCTGGTGGTCGTGGACGACTCGATCGTGCGCGGCAACACCCAGCGCGCGCTGGTGAAGATGCTCCGCGAGGCCGGGGCCGCCGAGGTCCACATCCGGATCTCGTCCCCGCCGGTCAAGTGGCCGTGCTTCTTCGGCATCGACTTCGCGACCCGCGCCGAGCTGATCGCCAACGGGATGACGATCGAGGAGATCGGCACCTCGCTCGGCGCCGACTCGCTCGCGTACATCTCCACGGACGCGATGATCGAGGCGACC
Source organism: Streptomyces sp. NPDC043908 (assembly GCF_056435525.1). Classification (NCBI taxonomy): domain Bacteria; kingdom Bacillati; phylum Actinomycetota; class Actinomycetes; order Kitasatosporales; family Streptomycetaceae; genus Streptomyces; species Streptomyces sp. NPDC043908. The sequence continues at coordinate 45,747 of NZ_JBWKEI010000022.1, forward strand.
ACCATCCCCAAGGACAACCTCTGCCGCGCCTGCTTCGACGGGGTCTACCCGATGGAGCTCCCGGACCCCGAGCTGCTCGGCAAGCAGCTCCTGGAGACCGAGCTCGCGGCCGGTCCCGCCGCCACGGCCGCGGCCGACGCGCTGCGCCGCCCGTAGGCGCCCGCACGAACCCTGCAGTACGACACGAAAGTTCTCCAGAGCCATGTCATCTGCTGAATCCACTGGTGCCAGCTACGCAGCCGCGGGCGTCGACATCGAGGCGGGCGACCGCGCGGTCGAGCTGATGAAGGAGTGGGTGAAGAAGACCAAGCGCCCCGAGGTGCTGGGCGGCCTCGGCGGTTTCGCCGGGCTCTTCGACGCCTCCGCCCTCAAGCGCTACGAGCGTCCGCTGCTCGCCTCGGCCACCGACGGCGTCGGCACGAAGGTCGACCTCGCCCGCCGCCTCGGCGTGTACGACACGATCGGCCACGACCTGGTCGGCATGGTCGTGGACGACCTCGTGGTGTGCGGCGCCGAGCCGCTGTTCATGACCGACTACATCTGCGTCGGCAAGGTGCACCCCGAGCGGGTCGCCGCCATCGTGAAGGGCATCGCCGAGGGCTGTGTCCTCGCGGGCTGCGCGCTGGTCGGCGGCGAGACCGCGGAGCACCCGGGCCTGCTGGGTCCGGACGACTTCGACGTCGCCGGCGCCGGCACCGGTGTGGTCGAGTACGACCGGCTGCTCGGCGCGGATCGCATCCGCACGGGTGACGTCGTCATCGCCATGGCGTCCTCCGGACTTCACTCGAACGGGTACTCACTCGTCCGGCACGTGCTCTTCGACCGGGCGAAGATGTCGCTGGAGAGCCATGTGGAGGAGTTCGGCCGGACCCTGGGCGAGGAGCTCCTGGAGCCGACCAAGATCTACTCGCTGGACTGCCTGGCCCTCACCCGTACCGCCGAGGTGCACGCTTTCAGCCATGTCACCGGCGGCGGACTCGCCAACAACCTGGCCCGGGTCATCCCCGACCACCTGCATGCCGTGGTCGACCGCTCGACCTGGGCGCCCGGCGCGGTCTTCGACCTGGTCGGCACGGCCGGCAAGGTCGAGCGGCTGGAGCTGGAGAAGACGCTGAACATGGGCGTCGGCATGATCGCGATCGTCCCCGAGGCTTCGGTGGACGTGGCCCTGACGGCGCTGGCGGACCGGGGTGTGGACGCCTGGGTGGCTGGCCGGATCACCGAGCGCGGTGACCGCGCGACCGGCGCCGAGCTCACCGGCGACTACGCCAAGTAAGGCCCGCGGACAGCACAGAACCCGGCCCGGAGCGTGAGCTCCGGGCCGGGTCGGTACTGCCTTGAGCAGCTAAAATGATGGCTGCGAAAAGCCGAAGGCCCTGAAAGACGAGCGCGCGTCAAGCACCGCGCCGCTGGGACGACGGACCGGACTCCTCGTCCTCGTCGTCGTCCTCGTTGTACAGCTCCGCATAGCGGGCGTACGGGTCGTCTTCCTCGTCGTCGTCCTCGAACGGCTCGCCATTCGGCGGCTGATTCGAGATCGGCTGCGAAGTCGATGCGCCCAGCTCGTTGGCCAGACGCGACAGGTCAGTCCCGCCGCTGCTGTACTTCAGCTGGCGGGCGACCTTCGTCTGCTTGGCCTTTGCCCGGCCGCGCCCCATGGCTCGACCCCCTCGGTGACGGGGCTCGACGGCCCCAGAGTCTTGACACGCGTTCATGGTTCGGAGCGGGCTCTCCGTGGAGAGACCGTGTCCGTAGGGCTTCAACGGTACCTGCTTCCGCGGCCATACGGTACGCCGCCCGCATGACGTGCCACTTCACAGAACCCGCAAGGAGCCCTTTCCTCGCTGGTCAACCGCGATTTTAACCTCTTCTCGGCGTCCGACCCGCCGACCGGCGTGAGTCTTGTCTCCCCTGTCGCCGGATGGGGCGCCGGATCGGACGCCGCGAGCGTCAGCGCCGGCGCGCCTCGGCCATGCGCTGCTCGGCGATCCGGTCGGCCGCGGCGGCCGGCGGAATCCCGTCTTCCTTCGCACGTGCGAATATGGCCAGCGTGGTGTCGAAGATCTTCGCGGCCTTCGCCTTGCAGCGGTCGAAGTCGAAGCCGTGCAGCTCGTCGGCGACCTGGATCACGCCACCGGCGTTGACCACGTAGTCGGGCGCGTAGAGGATCGCGCGGTCCGCGAGGTCCTTCTCCACACCCGGGTGCGCCAGCTGGTTGTTGGCCGCGCCGCACACGATCTTCGCGGTGAGGACCGGCACGGTCTCGTCGTCGAGCGCGCCGCCCAGGGCGCACGGGGCGTAGATGTCCAGCCCCTCCAGCCGGATCAGCGCGGCCGTGTCGGCGACCGCGGTGACACTGCCCGGGTGCTTGTCGAGGACGCGGCGCACCGACTCCTCGCGCACATCGGTGATCACGACCTCGGCGCCGTCCGCCACCAGGTGCTCCACGAGGTAGTGGCCCACCTTGCCCACACCCGCGACACCGACCTTGCGCCCGCGCAGCGTCGGGTCGCCCCACAGGTGCTGGGCGCTGGCCCGCATGCCCTGGAAGACACCGAACGCGGTGAGCACGGAGGAGTCGCCCGCGCCGCCGTTCTCGGGGGAGCGGCCGGTCGTCCACCGGCACTCGCGCGCCACCACGTCCATGTCCGCCACATAGGTGCCGACGTCGCACGCCGTCACGTAACGGCCGCCGAGCGAGGCCACCATCCGCCCGTAGGCGAGCAGGAGTTCCTCGGTCTTGTCGGTCTCCGGGTCGCCGATGATCACGGCCTTGCCGCCGCCGTGGTCGAGGCCGGCCATGGCGTTCTTGTACGACATGCCGCGCGAGAGGTTGAGCGCGTCGGCGACGGCCTCGGCCTCACTGGCGTAGGGGTAGAAGCGCGTTCCGCCGAGGGCCGGGCCCAGGGCGGTGGAGTGGATGGCGATGACGGCCTTGAGGCCCGTGGCGCGGTCCTGGCACAGCACGACCTGTTCGTGTCCGCCCTGGTCCGATCGGAACAGGGTGTGCAGAACATCCGCTGAGCTGACGGCGTCGCCGGTCACATCGGTCACGGTGGTGACTCCCAAGTACGAAGCGGCGTTTGGCGGTCCGCCTGTGGGTGGGGCGGGCCGCGTCGCGGCCCGCCCGGGGCCGCGCTGGGAGCAGAGTAAGTCCTACGCGTGCGTAGATCAGGCGCAGTGCCGAGGATCACCCTCCCGTCCCCCGCGCGCGTGGGACGATTCGACCCATGGCGGTGGTGTCCTCGGTGCTCGTCCCGTACGCGTCCTATCTGCGGGTGTACGAGCCGCTGGCCGCCTTCCCCGAACCGGAGCGCGCCCACTGGGCGCGGTACGCGGAGCGCGGGCGCACCCCCGACGCCCAGGACGAACACCGGCGCGCGCTGGCGGACCTGGTGCCGACGCCGCCGATGGCCGTGCCGGTCCACGAGAGCGCGGACGCCTTCGTGGCCGAGGTCGACGGGGTGGTGTGCGTCTGCCCGTGGCGGACCCGGCTGCGCGGCTGGCAGGCCCTGGAGGTGCTGGCGGACCAGTTCCCGGCGCCGGTGCTCGACGCGCTGCTGCCGCCGGTGGTGCGCCGGCAGGCCGCGGCGGACTACGAGCGGTGGCGGGAGGCGAACCCGGACGCCCGGCCGTGGATCCTCACAGCGGTCTGGCACGTCCCTGTGAGCTGGTTCACAGTCTTTTCGGACGAAGACAGGGAGTATGTCCGGGCGGAGAGCGGCGCGGCGCCCGTGCTGCGCTACCGCACCCCGATGGTCCAGGCCCGTCGCCGCCTCGCGCGGGCGCTGCGGACCCTGCGCGACCACATCGACGAGGGGCCCCTGACGGAGGGGCTGATCGACGTGGGGCGCTGGCTGGAGGAGTTCCACCCCCGCTCGCTGGTGGAGCTGGACTACGGCGGGCTGGTGCACGCCCTGCCGAGGGCGCGGCTGGAGGAGGACCGCTCGGCGGCCGACGTGGCCGAGGGGATCGCCGCGCTGCGGGCCGGGGACGGCGCGGGGGCGGCGAGGGCGTACGAGCGCTTCACGGAGCGCTGGCGGACCGTACGGGAGCGCCGGATGGCGAACTGACGGCCTGTCGGACTGAAGAGGCGTCCGAACGCGCCGCGCGCTCACCCGTTCGGGTGGGTGTCTTCGTACGCCTGAGTGACCCTGACGAGCGGGTGCTCGGGACGTAGGTCCTGATCCGGGCCTTTGCCTCAAGCGTGACGGACCGCACTTACTGGGCCCTTGCGTCGATCCCCCACCCTCGTGCCAAAATAGGACAAGGAGTCCGGGGAGGGCTCCTTCCGTCCAACTAAGGGCGGATTGCTTGGTATTGCCTGCTATGGGGGGTCTGATGACTCCTGATCGCTCTGTGACTGATCGTCACTGTGGCGTGACTGTCCGCTATGGCATGGTCCATCGGCTTCCGTCGCTGATGAACACCTGGGAGGGCAATTCCATCGGTTTGGCCGACGTGGCTGGACAGATGGTGTAGTTGTAGTGCCGAGGACAAGCCGTTCGTCCTATAACCGACTCGGCTCGCGTCCGCCATTTCGGGCAACGCGGGTCAAGGTGCAGAATTTAGAGGAAAGAACCGAGAAGGTTCGGTTCTCCCGAGGAGGCCGCTCATGACCGCTCGCACCCCTGATGCCGAGCCGCTGCTGACCCCGGCTGAGGTTGCCACGATGTTCCGCGTGGACCCGAAGACGGTCACCCGCTGGGCGAAGGCGGGCAAGCTCACGTCCATCCGCACGCTGGGTGGACACCGCCGGTACCGCGAAGCAGAGGTCCGTGCGCTGCTTGCGGGTATTCCGCAGCAGCGTAGCGAGGCCTGAACAACACCCCGATAACGGGCATTCCGGGGCCCCCACTCCGGTCGCCCACCCCATAGCTCCACTGACGCCCTGCCCGCCCCAACGGGCTCGCCGTCATCGGCCGCGCTGGACTCCGCCGGGTCCAGCGCGGTCTTTTTTATGTCCCGGTCCGGGACTGTCCGGGCCGTCCGGGGGTAGTTCGCGGGGCATCCCCGGTGCCCTTCGGGGAGTGGTGCAATTGCACATATTAAATTGGGGGGTTGTAGGCGCGGTGTAAGTTCCCCGGTTCCCAAAACTCGTTCGGTGACTCGCGTCACACCGCCCGGAGCGCTTTCTGAGGACAGCCTGCCACCGTCCGGGGGCCGGCCAACCCGCCGTAGGTCACCGCTCGGCGGGACTTTCGTCCTCGGCCGCGATGCCGGGCCGGGGCTCCTGGGGCGTCTCGGGGAGGGCGAGGAGGGGGTCGGGCTCGGTGGAGGGCTCCATGGCGAGCCGCAGGAGGCGCGAACAGACGGGGCAGTGGCGGGTGACGTGCCGGTAGCCGCTCGCGGCCGACAGATGGGCGCGCAGCAACGCCCGTGTCTCGTGCCTCGCGGACGACGCCTTCATGCGCCACCTCCGGAGTGGGGCCCGCTGTACCTCCTCCTTGGGTACCGGCGCCGGATGACCGCGTCAAGACGGCCGGAAACGCCAAGTGGGCCCGAATCCAGGGGGATCCGGGCCCACTTGTCACGAGGGGGCGGGCAACAGCACCGAAGCCCGCATCCGCGGGGGCGCGGGCTTCGGTTTCACTGCGGTCCTGACGGGATTTGCTGTGTCTGTTGCGCGGCTCCGCCGCAGGGCGCGGCCTCCGGCGGGGCGGGGCTGGACAGCACCGAAGCCCGCATCCACGAGGGATACGGGCTTCGACTTCGCTGCGGTCCTGACGGGATTTGAACCCGCGGCCTCCACCTTGACAGGGTGGCGAGCACTCCAAACTGCTCCACAGGACCAGGTTTCGCAGCCTGTGCTTGCTCCTTGGCTGCGAGAGAGACTCTACAGCAGGTCAGCTGGTCAGGTCGAACTCACTCAGGGCGATGGGGTCGTCACGGCGTCCGTCCACAGCCGTCGTCACGGCCGTCGTCACGGCGCCGCCGCGTCGATCGCCTTCACGATCCGCTTGTCCGAGACGGGGAACGCCGTGCCCAGCGCGTGTGCGAAGTAGCTGACCCGCAGCTCCTCGATCATCCAGCGGATGTCCAGGACCTCCCGCGGCACCGGCCGCCCCTGCGGCATCTGCTCCAGGAGCCAGGCGTACTCGTCCTGCATCTCGTGGACCTTCTCCATGCGCGTGGTGTCGCGCTGCACCGACGTCGGCATCTGCTGGAGCCGCCGGTCCACCGCCACCAGATAGCGCATCAGGTCCGGCAGCCGGCGCAGCCCCGTCAGGGTCACGAAACCCGCCGGCATCAGGGCCGCCAGCTGCTCCCGTACGTCCTGGAGGTTGTTGATCAGGACCAGGCTGTTGGTGGCCTTCAGACGGCGCTCGCAGGCCTGCCAGGCGGCCAGGATCTGCTGGACCTGCCCGACCGTCCGTACGGTCGCGTCGACGAGGTCCGCGCGCACCTTGTCGAAGAGCTTGCGGAAGGACTCCTCGTCCCACGCGGGACCCCCGTGGTCCGCGATCAGCTTGTCGGCGGCGGCCGTGGCGCAGTCGTCGAAGAGCGCCTGCACCGAGCCGTGCGGATTGCGGGACAGGGCGAGCTTCTGCTGGTTCGTCAGCTTGTCCGAGGCGAACTTCGCCGGGTTCACCGGGATGTTCAGCAGGATCAGCTTGCGGGTGCCGCGCCACATCGCCTGCTGCTGCTCGGCCTCGGTGTCGAAGAGCCGTACGGAGACGGTCTCACCGGAGTCGACGAGGGCCGGGTAGGCCTTCACCGGCTGTCCCGCCCGTTTGGTCTCGAAGACCTTCGTCAGGGTGCCGATCGTCCAGTCGGTCAGGCCCGTGCGCTCGATGGAGACGCCGCCCGAGGGGGCGGCCGCAGCGGCGGCCTGGGAGAGCGCCTGGCGGGCCTTGGGGCGCAACTGGAGCTTGAGCGCTTCGAGGTCCTTGTCCTCGGCCAGCTTGCGGCGCCGCTCGTCGACGATCCGGAACGTGATCTTCAGGTGGTCCGGGACGCGCGTCAGGTCGAAGTCCTCGGCCGTGACCGGCACCCCCACCATCCGCTGGAGCTCGCGCGCCAGCGTCACCGGCAGCGGCTCCTGCAACGGCACCGCGCGCTCCAGGAACTTCGTCGCGAAGTTGGGCGCGGGCACGTAGTGGCGGCGGATCGGCTTGGGGAGGGAGCGGATCAGCTCCGTCACCACCTCCTCGCGCAGGCCCGGGATCTGCCAGTCGAAGCCCTCGTCGGTGACCTGGTTGAGGACCTGGAGCGGGATGTGGACGGTCACGCCGTCCGCGTCCGCGCCCGGCTCGAACTGGTAGGTGACCTTGAACTTGAGCCGGCCCTGGCGCCAGTTGTCCGGATAGTCGTCCTTGGTGACGGCGAGCGCCGACTCCCGGATGAGCATCTCCCGCTCGAAGTCCAGGAACTCCGGCTCCTCATGGCGTTTGTGCTTCCACCAGGAGTCGAAGTGCGCCCCCGACACCACGTGTTCGGGCACCCGCTGGTCGTAGAAGTCGAAGAGCGTCTCGTCGTCCACCAGGATGTCGCGGCGCCGCGCCCGGTGCTCCAGCTCCTCGACCTCGGTGAGCAGCTTGCGGTTGTCGGCGAAGAACTTGTGGTGGGTGCGCCAGTCGCCCTCGACCAGCGCGTTGCGGATGAACAGCTCACGCGAGGCCTCCGGGTCGATGCGGCCGTAGTTCACCTTGCGGTTGGCGACGATCGGCACGCCGTACAGCGTGACCCTCTCGTACGCCATCACCGCGGCCTGGTCCTTCTCCCAGTGCGGCTCGCTGTAGGTGCGCTTGACCAGGTGCTGGGCGAGCGGCTCGATCCACTCGGGCTCGATCTTCGCGTTGACCCGCGCCCACAGGCGGGAGGTCTCCACGAGCTCGGCCGACATCAGGACCTTGGGCTGCTTCTTGAAGAGGGCGGAGCCCGGGAAGATCGCGAACTTGGCGCTGCGGGCGCCCAGGTACTCGTTCTTGTCGGTGTCCTTCAGCCCGATGTGGGAGAGGAGGCCCGCCAGCAGCGACACATGGACGCTCTGCTCCGGGGCGTCCTCCTCGTTGAGGTGAATGCCCATGGTCTTGGCGACCGTCCGCAGCTGGGAGTAGATGTCCTGCCACTCCCGGATGCGCAGGAAGTTCAGGTACTCCTGCTTGCACATCCGGCGGAAGCTGGAGGAGCCGCGCTCCTTCTGCTGTTCGCGCACGTACCGCCACAGGTTGAGGAAGGCGAGGAAGTCGCTCGTCTCGTCCTTGAAGCGGGCGTGCTGCTGGTCGGCCTGCTGCTGCTTGTCGGAGGGGCGCTCGCGCGGGTCCTGGATGGACAGCGCGGCGGCGATGACCATGACCTCGCGGACACAGCCGTTCTTGTCGGCCTCCAGGACCATCCGGGCGAGCCGCGGGTCGACCGGCAGCTGCGCGAGCTTGCGGCCCATCGGGGTGAGCCGCTTGCGGGGGTCCTTCTCCGCCGGGTCCAGCGCGTGCAGCTCCTGGAGGAGCTGGACGCCGTCGCGGATGTTGCGGTGGTCCGGCGGGTCGATGAAGGGGAACTTCTCGATGTCGCCGAGCCCGGCCGCGGTCATCTGGAGGATGACGGACGCCAGGTTGGTACGGAGGATCTCCGCGTCGGTGAACTCCGGCCGGGAGAGGAAGTCGTCCTCGGAGTAGAGCCGGATGCAGACGCCGTCGCTGGTACGGCCGCAGCGGCCCTTGCGCTGGTTGGCGCTGGCCTGCGAGATCGCCTCGATGGGCAGCCGCTGCACCTTGGTGCGGTGGCTGTAGCGGGAGATACGGGCGGTGCCGGGGTCGATGACGTACTTGATGCCCGGCACGGTCAGCGACGTCTCGGCGACGTTCGTGGCGAGCACGATCCTGCGGCCGGTGTGCTGCTGGAAGACGCGGTGCTGCTCGGCGTGGCTCAGGCGCGCGTACAGCGGCAGCACCTCGGTGGACCGGAGGTTCCTCTTGTCGAGGGCGTCCGCCGTGTCGCGGATCTCGCGCTCTCCGGAGAGGAAGACCAGGATGTCGCCGGGGCCCTCCGCCTGGAGCTCGTCGACGGCGTCGCAGATCGCGGTGATCTGGTCCCGGTCGGCGTCCTCGGAATCCTCTTCCAGCAGGGGGCGGTACCGCACCTCCACCGGATACGTACGCCCGCTGACCTCGACGATGGGCGCGTCCCCGAAGTGGCGCGAGAAGCGCTCGGGGTCGATGGTCGCCGAGGTGATCACGACCTTGAGGTCGGGGCGCCGGGGCAGCAGCTGGGCCAGATAGCCCAGCAGGAAGTCGATGTTCAGGGACCGCTCGTGGGCCTCGTCGATGATGATCGTGTCGTAGGCACGCAGCTCGCGGTCGGTCTGGATCTCGGCGAGCAGGATGCCGTCCGTCATCAGCTTCACGAAGGTCGCGTCCTGGTCGACCTGGTCGGTGAACCGGACCTTCCAGCCGACCGCCTCGCCGAGCGGGGTCTTCAGCTCGTCCGCGATGCGGTCCGCGACCGTACGGGCGGCGATCCGGCGGGGCTGGGTGTGCCCGATCATGCCGCGCACGCCCCGGCCCAGCTCCATGCAGATCTTCGGGATCTGGGTGGTCTTGCCGGAGCCGGTCTCACCCGCGACGATCACGACCTGGTGGTCCCGTATCGCCTCCAGGATCGTGTCCTTCTTCTGGCTGACCGGGAGCTGTTCGGGGTACGTGACCTCGGGCACGCGGGAGGCCCGCCGGGCGACGCGCTCGGCGGACCTGGCGGCCTCGGCGGCGATCTCGTCGAGCACGGCCTGCCGGGCCTCGGGCTTCTTGATGCGCCGGGCACCGTCCAGACGGCGGCCGAGCCGATGGGCGTCACGCAGCGAGATCTCGCCCAGCAGGGTCTGGAGATCGGCAAAGGAAGTAGACATACCTGCTTCAGGATCTCACCCGCCGAGCGGCAGTGGCGAACGCATTTCGGAAGGGGCCCGCCCCGCCCGTACCATTTCGGGCATGTCCCGCACCGCAGCCCCGCACCGCCGCCTCGCGGCCGTGCTGCTGATGGTGCTCGGCGTGGCGACGGTGCTGCTGTGCGGGCCGTCCCCGGCGGCGGCCTCCCCGGACGAGGCGCCGCCCACCCGGATCTCCGTGACCCTGGACCGTTCGCCCGGCTGTGAGCAGGGCGGCAAGCAGGACCGGGGCGGCGACCCGGCCGCGCCCGTGCGGTCCCGTACCGCGGGCGACCAGGCCCCGGTCCTGGGGGAGCGGATCGCCCCGGCGGCCCTCGCCGCGCGGGCCGCGGCGCACCGCGACCCGCCGGTGCGCGGCCCCACGCTCACCGCCCCCAGCCCCGTCGAGCTCTCCGTACTGAGGGTCTAGACGGCCGGTCCCCCGACCGGCCGTCCCTTTCCCCTTCCCTTTTTCCGCCGCCTTCCCGTGGCGGCGGTACGTCCACGGAGACCCGTATGTCCCAGCCCCAGGGCACCCCTGCGTCCAAGCCCAAGTCCAAGCCCCGGTCCTCCTCCCGCCCGAGGTCCAGGAAGCCCTTCGTGATCGGGGCGGCCGTCGTCGCGGCGGCGGCCCTCCTCGGGGCCGTCTCGTACGGCGCGAACTCCTCCGGCGACGGTCGCGGGAGCACCGCCGACGAGGCGGTCGAGCCGCCCGCCGGGACCTTCCCCGAGCTGGAGAAGCTGGCCCGGCGCGACCGCGGCGACGCGCTGGCCCAGGGCCGCCCGGACGCCCCCGTCGTGATGATCGAGTACGCCGACTTCGCGTGCTCCTACTGCGGCAAGTTCGCCCGCGACACCGAACCGGCGCTGGTGCGGAAGTACGTCGACGCCGGGACCCTGCGCATCGAGTGGCGCAACACGCCGATCTTCGGCGCGGAGTCGGAGGCGGCGGCGCGGGCGGCCTGGGCGGCCGGGCGGCAGGGCCGCTTCTGGCAGTTCCACACGGCCGCCTACGCCCATGGCTCCAAGGAGAAGGGCTTCGGCAAGGACCGGCTGCGCGCGCTGGCGAAGGAGGCGGGCGTGAACGACCTCGACCGCTTCGCCCGGGACGCCGACAGCGACGAGGCGAAGGCCTCGGTGAAGAAGGACCAGGAGGAGGCGTACGGGCTCGGCGCGAGCTCCACCCCGTCCTTCGTGATCAACGGGCGCCCGCTGGCCGGCGCCCAGCCGCTGGACACCTTCGCCCAGGCCGTCGACGAGGCGGCGGCCTACCGGGCGGCGCGGACCGCCGCCGGTGCGAAGGGCGCCGGAGAGTGACCGCGGACATCGGCTATCTGGCCGCGTTCCTGGGCGGGCTGCTGGCGCTGCTCAGCCCGTGCAGCGCGCTGCTGCTGCCGGCCTTCTTCGCGTACTCGATCGACTCCGCCTCCCGGCTGCTGGCCCGCACCGGCCTCTTCTACGCGGGCCTGGCCACCACCCTGGTCCCGCTGGGGGCGGCGGGTTCGTACGCGGGGCGCCTCTTCTACGGCCACCGCGACCAGCTGGTCCTCTTCGGCGGCTGGCTGATCATCGCGCTCGGCGCCGCCCAGATCCTCGGCATGGGCTTCGCCAGCCGCCGGATGACCGAGCTGTCCGGCCGCATCCGCCCGACGACGGCCGCCTCCGTCTACGCCCTGGGCGCGGTCTACGGGCTCGCGGGCTTCTGCGCCGGGCCCATCCTCGGCAGCGTCCTCACCGTGGCGGCGGTCAGCGGCAGCCCGGCCTACGGCGGGCTGCTCCTGGCGGTGTACGCGCTGGGCATGGCGGCCCCGCTGTTCCTGCTCGCGCTGCTGTGGGAGCGCTTCGGGCTCGGCCGCCGGCGCTGGCTGCGCGGCCGGGCGGTGCGGCTCGGCCGCTTCGAGCTGCACACCACCTCGCTGCTCTCGGGGCTGTTCTTCATCGTCCTGGGCGGCCTGTTCCTGGCGTTCGACGGGGCCACGGCGCTGCCCGGGCTGCTGGACGTCGACGACTCCTACGCGGCCGAGCAGTGGGCCCGCTCGGTCGGCGACGCCGTTCCGGACTGGGCGCTGCTGGCGGCCGTGGTGGCGGCGGTCGCGCTGGTCCTCGGCGTACGCGGCCTGCGGGCGCGGCAGCGCGAGGCGGCGGAGAGGGAGTGAGAACGCGGAAGGCCCCGTCCTGGGGACGGGGCCTTCCGGTGGTGGCTGGGGCCGGGGTCGAACCGGCGACCTATCGCTTTTCAGGCGATCGCTCGTACCAACTGAGCTACCCAGCCACGGTGTTTCACGTGAAACACCAGCGGTCCTGACGGGATTTGAACCCGCGGCCTCCACCTTGACAGGGTGGCGAGCACTCCAAACTGCTCCACAGGACCAAGCAATGTGCGAGCACTAGTCTCGCACACGGTGATGCGTGCCCCCAACGGGATTCGAACCCGTGCTACCGCCTTGAAAGGGCGGCGTCCTGGGCCACTAGACGATGAGGGCTAAGGGCCCACCTGGGCGCTTCGCAGCGCGTCGGGGACGTGAGAAGCATATGGGATGGAAGGAGCTATCGCCAAAACGGTTTCCCGGCGGCCCGTCGGGTCCCCCGCGGAGGCCGCCGGGGGCGCCCGCCCGGGGCGCCGCCGCGCCCCGTGCGTGACAATGGCCGCGTGCTGGAGATGACGCGCGAGGAGTTCGAGGAACTGGTCGCCGAGGCGCTGGACCGCATCCCGCCGGAGCTGACACGGCTGATGGACAACGTCGCCGTGTTCGTCGAGGACGAGCCCGCCACCGACGACCCCGAGCTGCTCGGGCTCTACGAGGGGACTCCGCTCACCGACCGCGGCGAGTGGTACGCGGGCGTGCTCCCGGACCGGATCACCATCTACCGGGGCCCCACCCTGCGGATGTGCGAGTCCCGGGAGGACGTGGTCGCCGAGACCGAGGTCACCGTCGTCCACGAGATCGCCCACCACTTCGGCATCGACGACGAGCGGCTGCACGCCCTGGGCTACGGGTGAGCGCGCCCGGACGCCCGGAGCCGATCGACCCGGACGTCGACCTCCACGTTCCCGCCCAGCGCGCCGAGACGGCCGGCGGGGCGAAGTGGCCGGTGCTCGCGGTGATCTCGGCGGGCGGGGCGCTGGGGGCGAGCGCCCGGTACGGCCTCGCGCTGGCCTGGCCGACGCACGCCGGCGGCTTCCCCTGGTCGACGCTGCTGACCAACGTCCTGGGCTGCGCCCTCATCGGTGTCCTGATGCCGCTGATCAGCGAGGGCGGACGCGGCGCCCACCACCTGGTGCGGCCCTTCCTCGGGGTCGGGGTGCTCGGCGGCTTCACCACCTTCTCGACGTACGCCGTGGAGGTCGCCCGGCTCCTCGCCCGCCGGCAGCCCGGTCTCGCGATGGTCTACGCGGCCGGGACGCTCCTCGGGGCGCTCGGCGCGGTGTGCCTGGCGGCGGGGGCGACCCGGCGGGTGCTGGCGGCACGCGCCGGGGCGGAGCGGGGGGTGCGGACGTGACGTGGCTCCTGGTGATCGTGGGCGCGGCCGTCGGCGCGCCGCTGCGCTACGCGACCGACCGCGCGGTGCAGGCCCGCCACGACTCGGTGTTCCCCTGGGGGACGTTCGTGGTCAACGCGGCAGGGAGCCTGCTGCTCGGCGCGCTCGCGGGCGCGGCGGCCTCCTCCGGTACGTACGCGCTGCTCGGCACCGGGCTGTGCGGCGCCCTCACCACGTACTCGACGTTCTCGTACGAGACGCTCCGACTGGCCGAGCGGGGCCGGAAGTTCCTGGCGGCGGCGAACGTGGCGGCGTCGGTGCTGGTCGGGCTCGGCGCGGTCTTCCTCGGCGCGGGCCTCACCGGCGGCACTCCGGCGTGAGAGCCGTCCGGCGCGCGCCCGCCCGCGCGCCGGGCGGACGCCGGAGGCGCGACGACGGGCCCTGACCCGACCGGGTCCGCCCCGACCTGATCGGGTGGGACCGGATTCGCCACCGAAGGACCACCCGTCGGAATCCCGTTCGTACGGGCGGCGCCCCGGGCGTGTCCCCGGCGGGGGAAAGGGAGTTGGTCAGGGCGACCCTGCCCCGCCCGCGCTCCGGAGGCCGCCCGTGCGCCAGTTGTCCGCCCCCGCCCGTCTGGCCGTGACCGCACTGGTGGTCGCGGCGTCGGCGGGCTGCATGAGTGTGAGGGACGACGGAAAGGCTCCCAAGCCGTCGGTCTCGGTCGGGCGCGAAGGTGCGGCGGTCGAGTCGGAGGGCGTCGCCGCGGTCTCCGCCGGGGCCGGCAAGGGGCGCTCCGGCAAGCACGGCGCCAAGCCGTCCCCGGGCGCGTCCTCGGCCGCGAGCCCGAGCGGCTCGGCGCCCGGCGCGCCCGCGGCCACACCCGGCGGCCGCCCCCGGCCCCAGAACCCGCCGCGGCCCGGCGGCGGCAGCGCGGGCGGCCCCTCCGCGCCCCCGCAGCACCCCTCGTCGCCGCCCGCCTCGTCGAGCCCGCCCGCGCCCCCGACGAGCCAGCCTCCGCCGGACCCGCCGACGAGCCCGAAGCCGAGCGACTCGCCGTCCGCCTCCCCGGCCGCGGACACCCGCACCACGGCCCTGCGCGACCTCGGGGGAAGCCAGGCCTCACGGGCCGAACCGGCGGCATCGCCGCAGGTCGGACCGGTGTAGGTGGGGCCGGCGAGGGCCTTTGTGACGTGGATCGCAGAGGAGCGGTTTGCGCTCCTGCGGGGGGAGTGCGTATGGTGGTAGATCGTTTGATCCCATTGCCCGGCGCCGACACAGAAGAGCGCCGTGTGGCGCGTACTCTCCCTAGCCGTGGCTGACCGCATCGAGGCGGTCGAATTGCGAATCACGGAGTTGACGGGCGCGTGCCGAGACTCCGGAAGGTTTCGCATTTCGCATGTCCATTTCCAGTACTGACAACACCGTCATGCCCGAGAACGACGAGATCGTCGTCGCCGAGGCCGTCGTCACCGAGACCACCGACGTCATCGAGACCGCTGAGGTCGTCGAGGTCATCGCCGCCGACGAGGCCGACGAGGCCGCCGAGCCCACCATCACCTTCGCGGACCTCGGTCTGCCCGAGGGCGTCGTGCGCAAGCTCGCCCAGAACGGTGTGACCAGCCCCTTCCCGATCCAGGCCGCGACCATCCCGGACGCCCTGGCCGGCAAGGACATCCTCGGCCGTGGCCGCACCGGCTCCGGCAAGACCCTCTCCTTCGGTCTGCCGACGCTGGCGCAGCTCGCCGGCGGCCACACCGAGAAGAAGAAGCCCCGCGCGATCATCCTCACGCCGACGCGTGAGCTCGCGATGCAGGTCGCGGACGCCCTCCAGCCGTACGGCGACGTGCTCGGCCTGAAGATGAAGGTCGTCTGCGGCGGTACGTCGATGAGCAACCAGATCTACGCCCTGGAGCGCGGCGTCGACGTCCTCGTCGCCACCCCGGGCCGTCTGCGCGACCTCATCAACCGCGGCGCCTGCTCGCTCGCCAACGTCCAGGTCGCCGTCCTCGACGAGGCCGACCAGATGTCCGACCTGGGCTTCCTGCCCGAGGTCACCGAGCTGCTCGACCAGATCCCCGGCGGCGGCCAGCGCATGCTCTTCTCCGCCACCATGGAGAACGAGATCAGCACGCTGGTCAAGCGCTACCTGACGAACCCCGTCACGCACGAGGTCGACAGCGCGCAGGGCAACGTCTCGACGATGACCCACCACGTCCTGGTCGTGAAGCCGAAGGACAAGGCGCCGGTCACGGCCGCCATCGCCGCCCGCAAGGGCCGCACGATCATCTTCGTCCGCACCCAGCTGGGCGCGGACCGCATCGCCGAGCAGCTGTGCGAGTCGGGCGTGAAGGCCGACGCGCTGCACGGCGGTATGACGCAGGGCGCGCGCACCCGCGTCCTGGAGGACTTCAAGAAGGGCTACGTCAACGCCCTCGTCGCCACCGACGTCGCCGCCCGCGGCATCCACGTCGACGGCATCGACCTGGTCCTCAACGTGGACCCGGCCGGTGACCACAAGGACTACCTGCACCGCTCGGGCCGTACCGCCCGCGCCGGCAAGTCCGGTGTCGTGGTCTCGCTGTCGCTGCCGCACCAGCGCCGCCAGATCTTCCGGCTGATGGAGGACGCGGGCGTCGACGCCTCGCGCCACATCATCCAGAGCGCCGGCGCGTTCGACCCGGAGGTCGCCGAGATCACCGGCGCCCGTTCGCTGACCGAGGTCCAGGCCGACTCCGCGAACAACGCCGCCAAGCAGGCCGAGCGCGAGGTCGCCGAGCTCACCAAGGAGCTGGAGCGTCTGACGCGCCGCGCCGCCGAGCTGCGCGAGGAGGCCGACCGTCTGGTCGCCCGCTCCGCCCGTGAGCGCGGCGAGGACCCGGAGGCCGCTGTGGCCGAGGTGGCCGTGGCCGCCGAGGCCGAGGTCGCCGCCGTGGTGGCCGCCGAGCCGGTCGCCCAGGAGCGTCCGTACGAGCGCCGTGACGACCGGGGCAACTTCGGCCGTCGTGACGACCGCGGCGACCGTGGTGACCGCGGCGACCGTGGTGGCTTCCGCCGCGACGACCGTCGTGACGACAACCGGGGTGGCGGCTTCAACCGCGACCGCGGTGACCGTCCCGCGGGCGGCGGTTTCAACCGCGACCGCAACGACCGCGGCTTCGAGCGCCGTGACGACAACCGTGGTGGCGGCTTCCGTCGCGACGACCGTCCCTCCGGCGGCTTCAACCGCGACCGCAACGACCGTGGCTTCGAGCGTCGTGACGACAACCGCGGCGGTGGCTTCAACCGCGACCGCAACGAGCGTGACAACCGTGGTGGCGGCTTCCGTCGCGACGACCGTCCCTCCGGCGGTTTCAACCGCGACCGCAACGACCGCGGCTTCGAGCGTCGTGACGACAACCGCGGCGGTGGCTTCAACCGCGACCGCAACGAGCGTCCGGCCGGCGGCGGCTTCCGCTCCGGTGGCGGCGACCGCCCGTTCAACCGCGACCGCAACGACCGTCCCTCGGGCGGCTTCCGCTCCGGCGGCACCGGCGACCGTCCCTACGGCCGTCGTGACGACCACCGCGGTGGCACCGGCACCGGCACGAACACCGGCTCCTTCGGCCGCCGCGACGACAAGCCGCGCTGGAAGCGCAACGGCTGATCCGTCGACCGAGTGAGTGAAGGGCCCGTACGGCACCCCAGGGGTGCGGTACGGGCCCTTCCGCGTACGGGGGCTTCTTTTGGCCAACGGTGGCGCATGTCCGGCCCTCCGCGAGGGAATCGCTGGGGGCATGACAAGTGACGCGAGTACGAATCCGGACGCCCACGGGGCGCCCGACGGTCTCGGTCCGGCGGGCGGCGGCGCGGTGCACACGACCGGCGCGGCGGCGTCCGACGAAGAGCGGCTGGCGCAGCTCGGCTACACCCAGGTGCTGGCCCGCCGGATGTCCGGCTTCGCCAACTACGCCGTCTCGTTCACGATCATCTCGGTGCTCTCCGGCTGTCTGACGATGTACGCGTTCGGCATGAACACCGGCGGCCCGGCCGTGATCACCTGGGGCTGGGTCGGGGTCGGGCTGATGACGCTGCTGGTCGGCCTGGCGATGGCCGAGATCTGCTCGGCGTACCCGACCTCGGCGGGCCTGTACTTCTGGGCGCACCGACTCGCGCCGGAGCGCAGCGCGGCGGCCTGGGCGTGGTTCACGGGGTGGTTCAACGTGCTCGGCCAGGTCGCGGTGACCGCCGGGATCGACTTCGGCGCGGCGTCGTTCCTGGGCGCGTACCTGAACCTCCAGTGGGACTTCGGGGTGACCCCCGGCCGTACCATCGCGCTCTTCGCGGCGATCCTGCTCCTGCACGGCCTGCTGAACACCTTCGGCGTACGGATCGTGGCGCTCCTCAACAGCGTGAGCGTGTGGTGGCACGTGCTGGGCGTGGCGGCGATCGCGGGCGCGCTGGCGTTCACCCCGGACCACCACCGCTCCACGCGGTTCGTCTTCACCCACTACGTGAACAACACCGGCTGGGGCAGCGGCTCCTACGTCGTCCTGCTCGGCCTGCTGATGGCCCAGTACACCTTCACCGGCTACGACGCCTCCGCGCACATGACGGAGGAGACCCACGACGCCGCCACGGCCGGCCCGCGCGGGATCGTGCGCGCGATCTGGACCTCGTGGATCGCCGGCTTCGTCCTGCTGCTCGGCTTCACGTACGCCATCCAGTCGTACGACGACGAACTCGGCTCGGCGACCGGCGCGCCGCCCGCCCAGATCCTCCTGGACGCGCTGGGGGCGACGGCGGGCAAGCTGCTCCTGCTGGTGGTGATCGGGGCGCAGCTGTTCTGCGGGATGGCGTCGGTGACGGCCAACTCCCGCATGATCTACGCGTTCTCGCGCGACGGCGCGCTGCCGTTCTCCCGCGTCTGGCACACGGTGAGCCCCCGCACCCGCACCCCGGTGGCGGCGGTGTGGCTGGCGACGGCGGGCGCGCTGGCGCTGGGCCTGCCGTATCTGATCAACGTGACGGCGTACGCGGCGGTGACGTCGATCGCGGTGATCGGCCTGTACATCGCGTATGTGATCCCCACGCTGCTGAGGCTGCTCAAGGGCGACGCGTTCACCCCCGGCCCCTGGCAGCTGGGGCGCTGGTCCCGCCCGGTCGGGGTGGCGGCGGTGGCCTGGGTGGCGCTGATCACGGTCCTGTTCATGCTGCCCCAGCTGTCCCCGGTGACGTGGGAGAACTTCAACTACGCGCCGGTGGCGGTGCTGGTGGTGCTGGGCTTCGCGACGGCGTGGTGGCTGGCCTCGGCCCGCCACTGGTTCCTCCGCCCCCCGGCCCCGGACCCCGCCGCCTTCCCGCACCGCCGGTCGTGACCTGCGCATACCGGCCACGAAGGGTCCCGAACGGGCCGCAACAGGCCCGGCACCCGATACCCGATCGGCTGCCGGGCGCGGTCGGGCTATGCTGCGGGGGTGCGGTATGCCAGGGGCCATTAGCTCAATTGGCAGAGCAGCGGACTTTTAATCCGTTGGTTGTCGGTTCGAGTCCGACATGGCCTACCGGCCGCAGGAGGGGTGGCACACCCCCTGACCTGCGCTCCAGCGCCCCGCCCGGGCTTCCCGGGCGGGGCGCTGTCCTGTGTCCGCACGGTCGGTGGTCCGGTCCCGGTCAGGAGTCGCCGCCGCCCGGGGGGCAGTTGGAAGGGGCCGTGCGGGCCCGCATGCACACGGCCGGCGCCGTGGGGCCGCCCGAGGGCGGGCTCCACGGCGCCGGCCGTCTCAACCCCGGCCCGCATGCCGGGGCTGGCCGGAGACGGGGGAATGTTGCTCTCCGGCGCGCCGCGGGCGGCCGGTGTCGAGGACGCGACGTGTTGGCGATTGTCGACACCGGCCGCTGTTCTGGTTGCGTGTACGCCGGTCGTCCCCGCGGCACGGGGTCAGCCGCCGCGCCCCTGGTGGTCGGCCTTCGGCGAAGAACACCGAGCAACCGCTTTCACCTGGGTCGATACGCACGAGACCCCTAGGGGCTTCGTGCGCAACAGTGTGGAGGGGCACCCCGCCCCCTTTCCAGGGGGCCGAATTGCAGATAATGATCCAGCCATCAACATCCGGCCCCGGCGACAGGAGACCCCCCACACGTCAGACCCTCGGGTCGCATCAGGTCGCCGGTACGTCGCGGCACGTCGTCCCGGGCCGCCCCCGGCCGCCCCGGGCCCCGTCGTCCCGCCACGGCGACAGCCGTTCGTCCCCGTCCCCCCGTGAACGAAGGTCCCGCCTTGCCGCCGCTCGCCGCCCGTGACCGTACTTCCCTCAAGAGGCTCCTCCAGGAGCGGCGCGCCGCCATCCACCCGGAGTCCGCCGGGTTCCCGCCGCGCCAGGCGGGGCCGGGCCGGCGGGTCGCCGGGCTGAGCCAGGAGCAGATGGACCTGCTGCTGGAGCGCACCCCGGGGACGTACAACCGGTTCGAGAACGGGCAACTCAACCCCACCGCCGAGTTCCTGACGAACGTGGCGCGCGCCCTGCGCCTCAACGAGCAGGAGTGGACGTTCCTTTGGCGCCTCACCCGGCGCGAGTACCCGCCGTACACCCTGCACCGCGACTCCGGCATGTCGGTCCCGGGCGTCTGGCAGCGGGTCGTCGAGCAGATCGACGGGGCGATGGCCTACATCACCGACGCCGCCTGGAACCTGCTCGCCCACAACACCGCGTTCGCCGAGCTCTTCCCGGGCGGGGAGGTCCCGGCCAACACCATGCGCTGGATGCTCCTCGACCCCCGCGCGCGCGAGGACGTCCTCACCGAGTGGGCGGACCGCTGGGCCCCGATGGTGCTGCCGCAGCTGCGGCACGGCGTGGAGATGCGGCCCAACCACGCGGAGCTGCGGCGCCTGGAGGCCGACGTGCAGGCCGACCCGGTCGCCGGTCCGCTCTACCGGGAGGCCGGGGACACCCCGATCCCGTACCCGGACGGCTCGGAGCGGCCCATCCGCCACAGCCGGTACGGTCCCGGCTGGGTCACCACCTGTGTGGCCGAGCCCGTCACCTCGCCCGGGGCCCGGGTGATGCTGCTCCTCTACACCCCGGGCGCCTCCCTCGTGAGCCGTCACCCGGTGCTGAGCGCGCCGCTGACGAGCTGAGCGCGCGACCGGCGTGACCTACCCGCGGGGCCCCCTCGGAACGACTCCTTCCGGCTGAGCTCCCCGCCCCTTTCCAGGGACGAATTCCAGCCGCCTCGGTTAAGTTGAGCTCTCGTCCTTTGGCCCTCCGAGGGAGCCCACTCGTGCCCGCTCACATAGCCCTCCCCGCCGTCGTCCTGCCGGACCACGTCATCGCCACGGACGAGATCTGCGCGGACATCCGGCGTGCCAACCCCGACCGGCCGCGGCTGGAGGCGCACCTGCGGATCGCCCGGGCGACGACCGTCCGCACCCGTCGTTTCACCCGCCCGCTGCACGCCCCGACCGTGGCCGGAAATGCCACTGTCGAGGAGCGCAACAGAGCGGCGTACGAGGACGCCCTGGGGCTCGCGGTCCGCTCCGGGCGGCAGGCCCTGGCCCACGCCGGCCTCGCCCCCGACGACGTCGACTGCCTGATCACCAGCCACACCACCTCCTGGACCGTGCCCTCCCTCGACGTCGCCCTCGTCCGGGAACTCGGCCTGCGCCCGGACGTCCGCCGAGTCCCGATGGCGACCGTCGGCTGCGCGGGCGGCGCGCACGGCCTGGTCAGGGCCCACCAGGACATCGCCGCCCACCCGGGCTCGCACGTGCTGGTCGTCGTCGCGGAGTGCCTGTCGACGGCCACGTACAACCACACCGACACCAGCCGGGAGTCGATGATCTACAAGGTGCTCTTCGGGGACGGCTCGGGCGCGGTCGTCGTCTCGGACACCCCGGCCTGGAGCGGGCCGAGCTTCGTCATCGAGGACACCTTCGAGTACGTCCTGCCCGACAGCCTCGACCGCTACCGGGGCCGCCTGTCGGGCGCCGGACTGCACTTCGACTCCACGACCGCCGCCACCACCTCGCTCAACGACAGCCTTCCCGCCGTACGCGCGTGGCTCGGCGGCAGCGGCAGGGCCCCGGAGTTCGCGGTCGTCCACCCCGGCGGGCCCCGGGTCCTCCAGGACGCCGCCGCCGGGTTCGGCCTGGACGGCGACCGCGACCACGGCGCCCTGCGGCACGCCTGGGCGAGCCTGGCCGCCAACGGGAACCTGGGTGGCTCGGCCGTCCTCGACGTGCTGGCCCGCACCTTCGCGCAGGCCCCCGGCGACCGGCAGTCCGGCCTCATCATCGGCTTCGGCCCCGGCTTCGTGCTGGCCGCCTCGCGGGGGCACTGGTCGGCGTGAGCGCGGCGCCGTCCGTAAAGCGGTACGGAGCACCGTCCGGGATGCCGTACAGTTGTGTTTACCGACGCGGGGTGGAGCAGCTCGGTAGCTCGCTGGGCTCATAACCCAGAGGTCGCAGGTTCAAATCCTGTCCCCGCTACTGAAGACCGAAGGCCCGGCACATGCGAATGTGCCGGGCCTTCGGCATTTCCCCGACGGCCCGCGCGGGCGCGCGTACGTACAGTAGTCTCACGATTGCTATGCGCGAGCATGTGGACGGACTGCTGCGGGCGGCGACGCGGCGCAGGGCGCCCGCGGTGCCGCTGTTCCTCGCCCTGTGCACGCTCCTGATGTGCCTCTCCCTGCCGCTGTCGCCGCCCCTGTCGCCCGCCCCGCCCTGGATCTCCGCGCCCTCGCACGCCAAGGGCGGCGTCCCCACCGTCCACGGCGGCCCGGCGGCCCGCCGCCACGCCCGGGGGACCTGCGTCCACGGCCGGGCCGGGCCCCGCAGATGCCGGGCGCGGCTGATCGCGACCGGCGCCGAACGGCACTGAGGGGCGCCGCGCGCACCCGGTTGGCCGAGGAGCGTTCGCGGCGGGCGGCCCGGCCCGGCACCCTGAGTGGGGCGCCGGGAACGGCGGCGGCCCCGCGGACGGGCGGGAGACCACAGGTGCGGCAGCGAACGGACGGCGGCGGCCGGGAGGGCTCCCGGCGTCCGGCCCTGGTGCGCGCCCTGCCCGCGCTGCTGCTGGTCGCCGGGGTCGTCCTCGACGTGGCGACACCGCCCGATCTCACCGCGGCGGCCCTGTTCGCCGCCGCCCCGCTGACCGCGGCCCCCTTCTTCGGCCCCGCGGGCACCGCTGTCGCGGGCGCCTCGGCGGTCGGGGCGGTCCTGCTCACCGAGTACCTCCACGACGTCCCCAGCACCGGGGAGGCGGTCAGCGAGCTGTTCACCGTCACCACCGTCGGCGCGCTGGCCCTGCTCACCAACCGCATGCTGCGCCGCAGCGGCGAACGCCTGGCGTCGGCGCGGGTCATCGCGGAGACCGCCCAGCGCGCCGTCCTGCCCACGCCCGCCGAGCGGATCGGCGGCCTCCAGGTGGCCGCGCGGTACGAGGCGGCGCAGGCCGGCGCGTTCATCGGCGGGGACCTCTTCGCCGTCCAGGACACGCCGTACGGGGTGCGCCTGGTCGTCGGGGACGTCCGGGGCAAGGGCCTTGAGGCGGTCGAGGCGGTGGCCGTGGTGATCGGGGCGTTCCGGGAGGCCGCCGAGCAGGAGCAGACGCTGGAGGCGGTGGCCGGACGCCTTGAGCGCGCGCTGACCCGGGAGGGCACCCGGCGCGACGGCCTGGACGCGTTCGAGGGGTTCACCACGGCCGTGCTCGCCGAGATCCCGCGCGACGCCACGGCCGTACGCCTGGTCAACCGGGGCCACCCCGAACCGCTGCTGCTCCACGCCGACGGGGCGCTGGACGCGCTCACCCCCTCCGACCCCGCGCTGCCGCTGGGGATGGCGGAACTCGGGGTCTGGCCGGACCGGGCGGACACGTACCCCTTCCCGCTCGGGGCGACGCTGCTCCTGTACACCGACGGCCTCTCCGAGGCGCGTTCGGCCCGGCCGCCCGGGGTCTTCTACGACCCGCACGAACGGCTGCGCGGCCGGATCTTCCCGGGGCCGGACCAGCTCCTGGACGCGCTCGTCGACGATGTGCGCAGGCATACGGGCGGCGGTGCGAACGACGACATGGCGCTGCTGGCGGTGCGGCGGCCCCGGGCGCGGCGGCCGGAGCGGCGGCGGACGACGCCGGTGGTTCCGTGACGGACCGTGCCCGAACGACGCCCGAGCGCACGTTGTTTGACGGGGCATCAGGCGCTGGGGCCGGGGATTACGGGGAACGGCTTGGAATCCGGTCCGCCTGTCTATTAACGTTCGATAACGCAGCGCGGTCGTCCCAGCCGTCGTAGAGGCGGCACCGTGCGCACGCGCCGAATTCCGCAAGGGAACCGGGGAACCACCACCTTGGGGTGAATCGAGCACCTTCGCACCGTCGAAACGTGCCCGTAGGAGACCTTCCTGCTCCGAACCCTCCCCCGAGCTCTCAAGGAGCAGGGGGGACCCCCACCGCCAACCCGGTAGGCGAGAAGGAAGGAAAGGAGCGCGCCCCCGTGGCGTCCAACGAGCCTGCCCTCGGCACCCCGCCGCTTCCCCCCGTCGCCCCGTACGGGCCCGCGCCCAGCGGCACCGAGGTGTGGGAGGAGTGGAACCCCACGGAGGAGTCCGTCTCCCCGGTACGCGGCCGGCACCGCGTGATCAAGCAGCGCGGCGGGCTCGCCCGCAGCTCCACCGTCCTCGGCGTCGGCGTCATCGCGGCCGTCGGCGCGGGTGGCATGGCCAGTGCGCAGACCAAGCCGCCGGTCTCCATATCCCTGCCCGACTCCGTCGCGGACAATCTCCCCGATGTGAAGTCCCTGCCGGGCGTGGGCGCGCTCATCACCGGCATCGCGGGCGACGACAAGCCCGACGCGTCCCCCCTGGCCGAGGCCGACAGAGCCGTCGCGAGCGCCCCCCTCACCATGGCGGGCGTCTCCCGGGCCGCGGCCGAGCAGGGCGCCACAGGGGCGGGCGAGGCCCTGCGCGCCCGCATCCTCCAGCAGGCCGATCAGCAGCGCAGCAGCGCCGAAGCCGAGGCGAAGGCGGCCGCCGAGAAGGCCGCGGCCCAGCAGGCGGCGGCCGAGGCGAAGGCCGCGCAGAGCGCCGCCCAGCAGAAGGCGGCCGCCGAGAAGAAGGCCGCCGAGGAGGCCGCCGCGAAGAAGGCCGAGGAGGAGCGGCTGGCCGAGCTGGCCAAGAGCTACTCGCTCCCGGTCGCCTCGTACACGATCACCTCCACCTTCGGCCAGGCCGGCTCGATGTGGTCCTCCGGCCACCACACCGGCCTCGACTTCGCCGCGCCCACCGGCACCCCGCTCAAGGCGGTCCACGGCGGGACGGTCAAGTCGGCGGGCTGGTCCGGCTCGTACGGATACCGCACGGTGATCGAGCTGGAGGACGGCTCGGAGCTCTGGTACTGCCACCAGTCCTCCATCGCGGTCAGCGCCGGGCAGAAGGTGACGACCGGCGAGACGATCGGCCGCGTCGGCGCCACCGGCAACGTGACGGGCCCGCATCTGCACCTGGAGGTGCACACCCCGGGCGGCACGGGAGTCGACCCGATGGCGTGGCTCGAGTCGAAGGGCCTCAACCCGTAGGGGGCCTGCCCGGCGGGCGGGGGCGCGGAATAGGCGTGCCCCGTCGGCCCGTTCACCCCCCATGACCACGCTGCGCCCCCTGGGCTCCTCCGACCTGTCCGTCTTCCCGCTCGCCCTGGGCGGCAACGTCTTCGGCTGGACCGCCGACGAGGCCGCCTCCTTCGGGGTGCTCGACGCGTACACGCAGGCGGGCGGCAACTTCGTGGACACCGCCGACGTCTACTCGGCGTGGGCCCCGGGCAACGAGGGCGGCGAGTCCGAGCGGATCATCGGCAGGTGGCTGGCGGCGCGCGGCAACCGCGAGGACGTCGTGATCGCCACCAAGGGCGGCGCGCACGCCTCGTTCAAGGGGCTCGCGGCCCCCACCATCAAGGCCGCCGCCGAGGAGTCGCTGCGCCGGCTCGGCACCGACTACATCGACCTGTACTACACGCACTTCGACGACGAGTCGGTCCCCGTCGAGGAGATCGTCACCGCGCTCGACCAGCTGGTCAAGGACGGCACGGTGCGTGCGGTGGCCGCCTCCAACATCTCCCCGGAGCGGCTCCAGGACTCCCTGGACTTCTCCGACCGCGAGGGCCTGGCCAAGTACGTCGCGCTCCAGCCGCACTACAACCTGGTCTCGCGCGACACCTACGAGGGCACCCTCCAGGACACCGCCGGCCGCTCGGGTCTGGCCGCCGTGCCCTACTCGGCGCTCGCCTCCGGCTTCCTCAGCGGCAAGTACCGCCCCGGCCAGGACGTCGACAGCGCGCGGGCCGGGAGCGCCGGCCGGTACCTGGGCACCGAGCGGGGCGTGAAGGTGCTCGCCGCGCTCGACCGCGTCGCGCTGGCGCACGGCGTCGAGCCCGCGAGCGTGGCCCTCGCCTGGCTCGCCGCGCAGCCGACCGTGGTCGCCCCGATCGCCTCGGCCCGGACCGTCGAGCAGTTGCCCGCGCTCCTCGCGGTCGCGGACCTGGAGCTCACGGACGCGGAGCTGAGCGAGCTGAAGGCCGCCTCGGCGTAGACCGGGGGCAGGCTCTCAGCGCCGGTAGGGGTCGTACGGGGAGGCGGCCGGGCCGTAGCCGTACGGGGCGTGGTTCCCGTACGTGCCCTGGCCGTAGCCGTACGGGGGCTGGTGGCCGTACGGGGTCTGGGTTCCGTACGGGGCCTGGTGGCCGTAGGGGTAGGGCTGGGACGGAATCCAGATGCGGCCCGCCGCGCCCGCCCCGTACAGAAGGGCGGGGCCTGCCACCTCCCGGCGCGCCCACAGGTGGTGCAGCAGCTCCTGCTCGCGGGCGGTGAAGTCCGGCCCGGCCTGGGAGTGGCGGGCCCGTCGGCGCAGGAACGCCAGGGCCGTCGCGAACGCCTCGTACTCCGCGACCGTCCGCGCCGCCCGCTTGCCCCCGAAGGTGCGGTGGGCGAAGTCGCGGGCCATCGAGCGGGCCCGCATCGAGGAGAGCGCCAGCGGTTCGGCCGGGCCGAGCCAGCCCGCCGCCGCGTACGCGGGCAGCTCCGCCGCGACGGTGCGCAGCTCCCGCTGGCGGCTCCACACCGCGAGCCAGGTGAGCAGTCCGAAGACCGGCACCATGAACGCGGCGTAGACCAGGTAGAAGCCGTACGTCCCGAACGACGACGAGCCGTTCCACAGCGCGTGCATCCCCATCGCGGACAGCAGGCCGAGCACCGGCCAGCCGATCCGGCGCCGGCGGCGGCCCGGGGCCGCGAGCGCCGCGGCCCCGAAGCCTATGCCGGTGCAGACCGTGAACAGCGGGTGCGCGAACGGCGACATCACGACCCGGACGAAGAACGTCGCCGCGGTCGTCGAGGAGAGCCCGGCGGTGTGGCTGACCTGGTCCTCACCGAAGGCGTTGCCGAGGTACAGGACGTTCTCGGTGAAGGCGAAGCCGGTCGCGGTGAAGCCCGCGACGACGACGCCGTCGACTATCCCCTTGAAGTCCCGTCTGCGGAACAGGAACAGCAGCAGCACGGCGGCCGCCTTGGCACTCTCCTCGACGACCGGCGCGATCACGGTCGCGCCCAGGTGGTCGGCGGAGGACGGGTCGGCGGTCGCGGTGGCTATCCACTTCGTCGCGAACGAGTTGGCGATGATCGCCACAAGCGCGGCGGCGCACGCCCCCCAGGCGAGCGCGAACAGGAGGTTGCGCCAGGGGCCCGGGTCCACCCGGTCGAGCCAGCGGAACGCGGTGACCAGCAGCGGAACCGGCAGCACGGCGAGCGCGAGCCCCACCAGGAACCCCTCGGTGCCGGTCTGGTCCCGCACGATGGCGAGGATGACCAGACCGCACAGGGCGAGCAGGGTGATCAGCGCGCCGGCCCGGAACGCCCTGGAGCGCCAGAAGTCGCGCCGCGGCCGGTAGCGCCACTTGGCGCGCTCCGGGACGGCGTCGAACCGCGGCTCGGCGCCGCGCTCCGGGACCGGCTGGAGCGGGCCCGGCGGCTGGCGTTGCGGAAGCGACTCGGACGACACCAGACGACCCTAACGAGGGGTACGGACAATCCGCGACGGTGCGTGGGGTCGCCGTCAGGCGGAGGGCAGCTCGGCCGCGCGGGTGAAGAGCAGGTCGTGGACCACATGGCCCTTGTCCAGGCCCTGCCCCTCGAAGCGGGTGAGTGGCCGGAACGCGGGCCTCGGCGCGAAACCGCCGTCCGCCTGGGTGTTCTCGAACGCGGGGTGCGCGTTCAGCACCTGAAGCATCTGCTCGGCGTACGGCTCCCAGTCGGTGGCGCAGTGCAGCAGGGCGCCGGGCTTGAGCCGGGGCGCGGCCAGGGTGAGGAAGTCGGGCTGGATGATGCGGCGCTTGTGGTGGCGCTTCTTGGGCCAGGGGTCGGGGAAGTAGACCCGCAGCCCGTCCAGCGACTCGGGCGGGAGCATCTCGCGCAGCAGGATGATCGCGTCGCCGTTGGCGACCCGGACGTTGGTGAGGCCGCCGCGCTCGGCGAGACCTAGGAGGTTGCCCTGGCCGGGGGTGTGGACGTCGACGGCGAGGATGCCGGTGCCGGGGTCGGCGGCGGCCATCTCGGCGGTCGCCTCGCCCATCCCGAAGCCGATCTCCAGGACGACCGGCAGTCCGCCGAACATCTCGTCCAGGTCGAGCGTGCCGCGCCCGTCGATGTCGAGACCCCACAGCGGCCACAGCCGCTCCAGGTACTCGCCCTGGCCGGTGGTCACCCGGCTGCGGCGCGGCTGGAAACTGCGGATGCGCCGTTCGTGGTGGGACCCGGCGGGGTCGGCGACGGGACCCCCGGGGAACCGGGGCTCGCCCTTGGGGCGACGGGCGGGGGCGGGGGGCGGCAGCTCAGACACAATGAGCCGATTCTACGTGCCGCGGCCCGCCGGCGGCCCGCTACACCCGCGCCGCCCCCAGCACCCCCAGCGCCCGCCGGGCCACCTCGCGCCCGATCGGCAGGGACGCGGTGGCCGCCGGGGACGGGGCGTTCAGGACGTGGATCGTGCGGGGCGCCTCGCGGATGAGGAAGTCGTCGACCAGGGTGCCGTCGCGCAGCACCGCCTGGGCGCGCACCCCGGACGGGGCGGGGCGCAGGTCCTCGTCCCGGACGTCGGGCAGCAGCCGGCGGACCGCCTCGGTGAAGGCGCGGCGGGAGAGCGAGCGGTGGATCTCGCCCGCTCCGTACCGCCAGTGGCGGGCGGCGATGCGCCAGGTGCCGGGCCAGGCCAGGGTCGAGGCCAGCTCGGCGGGGCGGACCGTGCGCCAGTCGTAGCCCTCGCGGGCCGCGGCCGGGACCGCGTTCGGCCCGACGTGGACGCCGCCGCCGATCCCACGGGTCAGATGCACCCCGAGGAAGGGGAACGCCGGGTCCGGCACCGGATACACCAGGCCCTTGACCAGGCCGGGCCGCGCCAGGTCGTAGTACTCGCCCCGGAACGGCACGATCCGCACCCCCGGGTCGTCCCCGGCCAGGCGGGCCACCCGGTCGCAGTGCAGCCCCGCGCAGTTCACCAGCGCCCGGGCCCGGATCACCGCCCCGGTCGAGGTGCGCACGGCCACACCCGAACCGGGGCGGCGCGATATCCGGACGGCTTCCGTCCCGTACCGGATCTCCGCGCCGGACAGCTCGGCGAGGCGGGCCGCCACCGCCGGGTAGTCGCAGACGCCGGTCGTGGCGACGTGGATCCCGGCGAGGCCCTGGACCTCCGGTTCGTACTCCGCGATCTGGGCGGGGCCCAGCTCGCGCACCGGGATGCCGTTCTCCCGGCCGCGCTGGACCAGGGCGTGCAGCCGGGGCAGCTCGGTGCGGTCGGTGGCCACGATGAGCTTGCCGGTCACCTCGTACGGCAGGCCCTGCTCGGCGCAGAACGCCACCATCTCGGCGGCTCCCCGCACCCCGTACCGCGCCTTGAGGGAGCCGGGGCGGTAGTAGATCCCGCTGTGGATCACCCCGCTGTTGCGCCCGGTCTGGTGGCGGGCGGGGCCGGACTCCTTCTCCAGGACGGTCACCCGGGTGCCGGGCGAGGCCTGGGCCAGGGCATACGCCGTCGACAGACCGACGATCCCGCCGCCGATCACCAGCACGTCGCAGTCGTACGCCGTCACCACCACACCTCCCACCCCAGATAGTGCACTGGCCCACTGACAATGCCCGTAAACCCGTGGCGGAAGTGATCTACGCCGGGGCCACCAGGAGCGGCCGGGCCCGCTCCCGCAGCTCCACCACGCGCGGCTCGTCCCCGTAGGGCTCCAGGCGGTGCAGCAGGTCCCGGACGTATTCGGTGGTGCGCGCCGAGGAGATCCGTCCGGCGACCTCCACCGCGCGCGTGCCCGCGGCGCAGGCGGCGTCCAGATTGCCCGACTCCAGCTCGGCCACCGCCGAGACCACGAGCCGCAGGCCGTGCGAGCGCACGAACTCCTCGGTGGGGCGCGACAGCGCCTGCTCGGTGAAGCGGCGCACCTGGCGCGGGGCCTTCAGGTCGCGGTAGCACTCGGCCGCGTCCGCCGCGAAGCGGTCGTAGGAGTAGAAGCCGAGCCAGGACGGGTCCGCGTCGCCGTCCCGGGAGCGCTCCAGCCACGACTCGGCGGCCTTGAGCGCGGCGCCGGCCGCGAGCGCGTCGCCCGCCTTCGCGTGCGCGCGTGCCTCGACGAGCCGGAAGAAGCTCATGGTGCGGGCGGTCGCCAGGCCCCGGTTGCGCTCGACGGCCGCCTGCGCGAGGTCCACGCCCTCGTCGGCGAAGCCCCGGTAGGTGGCCTGGAGCGACATGGAGGCGAGCACATAGCCGCCCAGCGGCACGTCGGCCGCCGCGCGCGCGAGGCGCAGCGCCTGGATGTAGTAGCGCTGCGCGGCCTCCTGCTGGCCGGTGTCGAAGGCCATCCAGCCGGCCAGCCGGGTCAGCTCCGCGGTCGCCCCGAACAGGCCCCGCCCGACCTCGTCCGAGTACGAGCCGAGCAGCAGCGGGGCCGCGTCCACCCGTAAGCACTCGGGAACCATCGACGAACGCCAGTCGCCGCCCCCGTACTTGGAGTCCCAGCGGCGGGCGTCCTCCGCCGCCTCGCGGAGTTTGGCCACATCGCTGTGGCCGACCTTCAGGGGTGTTCCGGCCGCCCCGTCCTGGTCGCGCGCCACCGACGAGTCGGCGGGGGTTATGAGCCAGCGGGAGGCCGGGGTCGCGTACGCGGTGACCGCGAAGGATCCGGCCAGCGACTGCCAGATGCCGCCGCCCGCCCGCCGTCCGGCCAGATCGAGCCGGTAGAGCTCGGTCGCGGAGCGGACCGCCTCGCCCACGTCGCGCGGGAACGCCAGACCGACCTCGGGCGCCGGGTCGGCGTCGGCGAGTCCTATCTCGTGCAGCGGCACCGGGCGCCCGAGCTTGGCGCCGATGGCCGCCGCGATCAGATGGGGCGCGGCGCCCTGGGGCACCATCCCCTTGGAGACCCAGCGGGCCACCGATGTCTTGTCGTAACGAAGGGTCAGACCCCGTTGCGCACCGAGGTCGTTGACCCTTCTGGCCAGTCCGGCGTTGCTGATTCCCGCGAGGGCGAGAACGGTGCCGAGCTTCTCGTTCGGCCCGCGTTGCTCCCTGGACATGCGCCACCCCTCGACACAGACGGCGTCCCCCGGGGCGGCGCCCCGGGTCCGTCCGGCCGCACACTCGTGTGGCCGAGCCCCCAGGAATATGCCGCCCGCGGAGAACAGCAGTGCACCCAGCGTAGTTCGCCGCATCCCTACCGTTAAGGGGCGGTGTTCCGGATGGCGGGATTGCTTTCCGTACGGACGAGTTGGGGCCGGGGGTGCGTGCTCCGGGTGTGTGGCCGTGCGCGGTGCGTGCGCTCTGGCCCGCCGAGGGCGGACAGCGCTTCCATGTCAGGTGCGTGGGTCGGCCCGCTGAACTGGATCCAGTGGGCTGGGGGACACCGTCGCCTCAATCCCCGCGGGCGGCGGACCGGTCCGGGAGGCGGACAGCGCCTCCCGGACTGGGGGTCCCGCGGACCGGCTCCGCTGCCCGTTTCATGCCCGCTCCGGGGTGTCCGCCACGCGCCCCTGGGGTGAAGTTGGCCGAAAAGCGACGGTCCCGCACTACCCGGAAACGCCGCTTCCGCGCGGCTGGGGAGCTGTCAATCGGCCATCCATGGGAGCGCGTTCACTTTTTGCGCGCGCTACCCCGAGGCCCCTCCCGCACGCCATTGTCATGGCAGCATGGTCCCGAGCGACCTCAGAACCGCGTGCCTGCGGCTTGACCCCGGTTCTGTCGGCGCGGGCGACGGGTTGTCCACAGGCTGTGGAGGCGGCGATGCGGTGGCTGGTGGGCTGGAGCAGTGTCGCCGCGCGGTTCGGCGCCGCCGGGACGGCCGGCGCCCTGGGCGCGCCCGAGGAGGGGCGCACGGTGCATCCGGTCGGCTCCCAGCTGCTGTGGGGCGACCCCGACCCGCTCTGGGCGGTCGGCGACTGGCGCCCCGACGAGATCCGCGTGGTCAGCGTGGGGGCGGACACCCGGCTCGCGGTGCTGGGATGCTGCGCCGCCAGCGACGAGGAGCTGCGGGTGGGGCTGTTCGCGGCACGCGGGGGCGCACTGCGGCACCTGTCGGCGTGGCCCGGCAGCTATACGGCCGTTGCCCAGGTCGGACGCAGGGTCACCGTCGTCGGTGACCTGGCCGGTGCCCGCCCCGTCTTCTACACGCCCTGGGCGAGCGGCACCGCGTACGCCACGGCCGCCCTGCCGCTCGCCGACCTCATCGAGGCCCAGCTGGACATCGGCCACCTGGCGGCGCTGCTCGCCTGCCCGGACGTACCCGAGGCGCTCGGCGACTCCACCCCCTACGCGGGGGTGCGGCGCATCCCGCCCGGCCACGCGCTCGTCCTGCGCGAGGGCTCGCGGGAGATCACCGGGTACGAGCCGATGGCCTCGCTCGCCGTCGCCGCCGCCCAGGTCGACGAGGAGAGCGCGGTGAACGGCGTACGGGAGGCGCTGGTCGCGGCCGTACGGGCCCGGCTCACCGCGCCGCGCCACGCCCCCGAGACCCTGCCGCCGGACCCGGGTCCGGTGCCCGGCATGGGTCCCGCCGAGCGGCGCGCCGCGCGCGGGGGCCCGGCCCCCGGCATCGGCGCCGACCTCTCGGGCGGTCCCGCCTCGGCCACCCTCGCCCTGCTCGCCGCCGGGCTGCCGGGCAACCCCGGCACGGTGCTCGGCCACGGCACCGGCGCGGGCGAACGGCTCCTCGCCGTCACCTTCAACGACCTCGCCGTACCCGGCCGGCGCGGCGAGGCCGAGGTGGAGCGGGCCGGGGCGATCGCGGCCAACCCCCGGCTGCACCACGTGGTGGTGGCCGGCGACGAGGAGGCCCTGCCGTACGCGGAGCTGGCCGGGCCGCTCACCGACGAGCCGGGCCCCTCCCTGGTCGTGGCGGAGCGCCACCGGCGCCGGCTCGCGGCGGGCAGCGCGGACCACTTCACCGGCAGCGGGGCGCGGCAGGTCCTGGACGCGCACCCGGCGCGCCTGGCGGACCTGCTGATGGACCGTCAGCGCCGTCACCTGCTGCGCCCCGCGGCGGCGCTGGCCAAGGCGGGCGGCCCCTCCGCCCACTCCCTCTTCGTCCCGCTCACCGTGTACCGGGCGGCCCGCAGACTCGCCCGTACGCCCTACCGGGCGGGCATCGAGTCGGCGGCCGAACGGCTGCGGCGCGACGCCGACCTCGTCGACGCCGCGGCCGAGACCCCGCTGGACGCCTCGCTCGCGTCCCTGGCCTGGACGCGGCCGGGACCGGCCGCGCGATGGCTCACCGGGGAGGCGCTGGCTGAAGTATCGATCCGGCTGATGGCGTCGGCGACGCGCCCGGCGACGGTGCTGCGGCCCGGCGAGGCCCGGGCCCGCGCGGCGCTCGCCCGCTACGCCGCCGACCACCGCGTCCTGGAGCAGGCCGCCGAGATCCGCAGCCAGCGGCTGCACGCCCCGTTCCTGGACAACCAGGTGGTACGGGCCTGCCGCGCCCTGCCCGAGGCGGTACGGGTGCAGCCGGGGGCGCGGGCGGCGATCCTGCGGACGGTGCTTGCGGGGTCCGGGGTACGGGACCTGCCGCCCGGCTGGGGCGCCACGTCCCACGCCTCCTCCACGGCGGCGGTCCGCGCGGGTCTGCGCCGCGCGATCGACCCCCTGATCTCGCTCTTCGAGGCCCCGCTGCTCGCGGACGCGGGCCTGATCGAGGCCCGCACGGTCCGCCGCGCCCTACGGGCCGCCGCCGCGGGCGAACGCCTGCCGCTGGACGGCCTGGCGGACCTGGTCTCCACGGAGTTGTGGCTGCGGCGGCTGCTGGCGCGGCGGGGGACGTGCTGGACGGGGACGGCTGCGCCGAAGCAGCGGGCGGTGGCGGGCGGAATAACCCGCTCCCGCCCGCCACTACGAGCCTAGAAGCCCGCACCACCCCTCCCCGGGGGTTGCACCCGGGCCCCGCTTCCCTGGGGGCAGCACCCCCGCCCCCATGGCGGAACCTGCGCCCCCGGCCCCCATGGCGGGGCCTGCGGCCCCTGAACGCCTCGCCTTTCGCCTGCAGACCGTGGAGGGTTGCTCGCGCAGTTCCCCGCGCCCCTAGGTACTCAGGGGCGCGGGGAACTGCGCGCTCAGCCACCCACAAACCCGCGGATGCCCACCGGGCCGAAAGGGGCGCGGGAAACGGCGCGACGAGCCGACCACCGGCCCCTGAAGGGGCGCGGGGAACTGCGCGAGCAACCCACCACCGGCCGACAGCCGAAGTCCGGGCCCAAAAGGGGCGCACCCCCGCAGCCCGCCGCAGGCGGATCGAGGGCGAGACACAATGACCCCGTGCGGTACCGAATCCTGGGCGCCACAGAGGCGCAAGACGACCAAGGCCACCCCCTCCCCCTCGGAGGGCCCCGCCTCCGCGCCCTCCTCACCACCCTCGCCGCCCACGCCCACCACCCCACCCCCCTCCCTCCCACCACCCTCATCGACGAGATCTGGCCCGAAGACCCCCCGCACGACGCCCACGCCGCCCTCCAGGCCCTCATCGGCCGCCTGCGCCGCGCCATCGGCCGTGACGCCGTCGTCTCGGAGGCCGGCGGCTACCGGCTCGCCGTCGACGCGCCGGAACAGGACGTCGACCTGTTCGCCTTCGAGCACCGCACCCGCACCGGTGAACGCCAGCTCGCCGACGGCGACCCCGCCTCCGCCGCCGAGACCCTGCGCGCCGCCCTCGCCCTGTGGCGCGGCCCCGCCCTCGCCGACCTCCCCGACCGCACCGCGGCGGCCGCCCGCCCGGAGGCGCGGCGGTTCGACGCCCTGCGCGGCCGCATCGAGGCGGACCTGCGGCGCGGTGCCACCGCCCACCTCGCGGCCGAACTCACCGCGCTGATCGAGACCCGCCCGTACGACGAACCCCTGCACGCCCAGCTCATCCGCGCCCTGCGGGCCGAGGGGCGTACGGCCGACGCGCTGATGGCGTTCGAGACCGCCCGCCGCACCCTCGCCGACTCCCTCGGCACCAACCCCGGCCCGGAGCTGACCGCCCTCCACCGCGAACTGCTCAACCCCGTCCCCGAGGCGCGGGGCAATCTGCGGCCCCGGCTCACCTCCTTCGTCGGACGCGAACCCGAACTCGCAGCCATCCGGCAGGACCTGGCCGCGCACCGGCTCGTCACCCTCACCGGACCCGGCGGCTCCGGCAAGACGCGCCTGGCCGAGGAGGCCGCCGCCCCCGGCCCCGCCTGGCTCGTGGAGCTCGCCCCGCTCGACCACCCGGACGCCGTCCCCGGAGCCGTCGTCTCCGCGCTCGGGCTGCGTGAGACGACCCTGCTCGGACGGGACGGGCAGCCGCACCAGGACGATCCCCTCGCCCGGCTGGCCGACCACTTCGCCGCCGCCCCGGCCGCCACCCTGCTCGTCCTCGACAACTGCGAGCACCTCGTCGACGCCGCCGCCCGCCTCGCGGAGACGCTGCTGACCCGCTGCCCGGGCCTGCGCGTCCTCGCCACCAGCCGCGAACCCCTCGGGGTGCCGGGGGAGCGGGTCCGCCCGGTCGAGCCGCTGCCGCCCGACCCCGCGTACCGCCTCTTCACCGAACGCGCCCGTACCGTACGGCCCGACTTCGACCCGGCCGAGGACCCCGAGGCCATCGCCGAGATCTGCCGTCGGCTCGACGGGCTACCGCTGGCGATCGAGCTGGCCGCCGCCCGGCTGCGGCTGCTCTCCCCGCGCCAGATCGCCGACCGGCTCGACGACCGCTTCCGCCTGCTGACCAGCGGAAGCCGGACCGTACTGCCCCGCCAGCAGACCCTGCGCGCGGTCGTCGACTGGTCGTGGGAGCTGCTGGAGGAGCGCGAGCGCGCGGTCCTGCGCCGCGCCTCCGTCTTCGCCGGCGGCTGGGACCTGGCCGCCGCCCAGGCGGTGTGCGGCCCCACCGACGACCTCGCCGCCCTGGTCGACAAGTCCCTGGTGGTGGCCGCCCCCGAGCCGGACACCGGCCAGATGCGCTACCGGCTCCTGGAGACCATCCACGAGTACGCCGCCGAGCGCGCGGCCGAGACCCCGGACCTCCTCGCCGAGGCCGCCCGCGCCCACACCGCGTACTACCGCGACCTGGCCCAGGAGGCCGACCCGCTGCTGCGCTCGCGCGGGCAGCTCGCCTGGATCCGCCGCCTGGAGCGCGAGTTGGACAACATCCGGGCCGCGCTCCACCGCACCACCGCCACCGGCCCCGATCCGGCCGCGGCCCGGGACATCGGCCTGGCCATGGGCTGGTTCTGGTGGCTGCGCAACTACCGGGGCGAGGGAGTGGCGTGGGTGGACCGCGTCCTCGCGTGCGAGGAGGACGCGGAGGGGCCCGACGACCCGCGCTACTGGCCCCGGATGCGGCTCGCGCTGCTGCGGATCTTCCTGCTGGAGGAGTCCGGCGCGGCGGACCGGCTGCGCCGGGCCGAGACCCTGGCGGAGATGAACCGGCTGCGCGAGGCGTTCGGGCGCGGCGGCCCGCAGGCGGCGAGCTTCCCCGGGCTGCTGTGGCCGTTCGCCGCGTTCCTCACCCGCACCACCGCGCAGGTGCGCGACTGCGTCGACTCCGTCGTCGCCAACTGCCGCGCGTACGGCGGTGAGTGGGAGATCGGCGTCAGCCTCATGTTCCGTACGCACATGGTCATCGACATGCCCGGCGGTGTCTGGGACATCGACGGCGACCTGGCGGAGCTGCGGACCCTGAGCCGTCGTGTCGGCGACCGCTGGATGCGCGCCCAGGTGGCCAGCGCCGCCGGGGAGGCCGCGATGATGCGCGGGCTCCCGGCGCTCGCCCGGCCCGAGTACGAGGAGGCGCTGGGCCTCGCCCGCGAGGTGGGCGCCCACGCCGAGGCACCGTTCCTGCTGGCCCGGATCGCCGAACTCACCTACCGCGCGGGCGACCTGGCCGGCGGTGCGAAGATCCTTGAGGAGGCCGAGGCGGAGGCCGTCCGCTACAGGGTCTTCGACACCCGCTCCTACATCCACTACCTGCGCGGCTGCATGGCCCTGGACGCCGGCGACACGGCCACCGCGCGCGCCGAGTGCGACGCGGGCCACGCGGAGAGCGCCCGCACCACCCCGCCGCCGCACTTCAGCGCCGTCCTGGAGGGCCTCGACGCGCGCATCGCGGCCGAGGAGAGCGGACCGGCCACCGGTGTGCGGGGACTGGCGTCGGCGCTGCGCCACGCCGACGCGGCGGGCTGCGCCGAGATCCTCCTCGCCCACTTCGCGGAGGGCGCCGCCCGGCTCCTGCCCGACCTCGGGGAAGCCGTGCTCGCGGTACGGGTGCTGGCCGCCGCCGAGGCCTGGCGCGACGGCATCCCGCTGTGGGTCCCGGACCGCGCGGCCCTGGACGCCCTGCGCACCCGTCTGCGCGAGGAGCTGGGCCCGGCCGCCTACGAGGAGCAGCGCGTGACGGGTTCCGCGCTCACCGCGCTGGAGACCGCGGAGCTGCTCGAAGGCGTCGTCGGCGGCGGTCACGGGGACTGACGGCCCGTCCTCGAACCCCGGTCTCGCTCAACGGCAGTTGATGACCGACTTCGCCCAGTCCGCCAGCGCCACCGAACCGAACGGCGTGTGCGGGTCCACCACCAGGCGCAGGGTGCGGTGGCCGGTGAGGTCGGCGTGGACCGGCACCGCCGGGTCCCCTCCGTGCATCACGGGCGAGCGCCACAGCAGCGTCCGGTCGCCGTAGACCGAGAACCGCACCGCGCCCAGGCCCATGGTCAGGTCGTCGACCCCGGCGAACGCGTCGTAGCCGGAGCACTTGCGGTTGAGGTCGATGGTCACGGCGGAGCGGGCGTGCACGGTCACGCCGTGGCCGTACGGCTTGCCGTCGATCGCCAGGCCCCAGCGCTGCCAGAGCCAGCTGGACGAGCCGAGCCGCACCTCGGGCTCGGTGTGGTCGCCGAACGTGCCGTAGTGGAGCCGGTTGACCTGGTAGACCATCGCCGGGGGCGGTGGCGGGACCGGAGGCGGCGTCGGCTTCGGCTTCGGCTTGGGCGGCGTGGGCTTCGGTACCGGCTTGGGCGCCGGGGGCTTCGGCCGGGGCTCGGGCGGCGCGGGCTTCGGCGGCTTGGGCGGCCTGGGCGCGGGCTTGGCCCGCGGGGGTACGGGCGCGGGCGGCGCCGGGGGTTCCGGCGCGGGGGTGGGCGGCGGCTTGTGGGGCACCATCGGCACCACGGCCGGCGGCTCGGCCTCGGGCTTCGCGACCGGCTTGCCGTCGCCGCCGGTGAGCGCGAAGACCACACCCGCGGCCACCGCCACGGCGACCGCGGCCGCGATGCCGGCCTTGGCGGGGGCGCCCAGCCCCTCGGAGGCGACGGCCCCGCCGGCCGCGCCCCCGGACGAACTCCCGCCGGTGGCCGCCGCGGCGGCACCGGCACCCGCCGCACCGGCGGCGCCTCCCGCCACGAGCCCCGCGGCCTTGAGCGAGTACCCGGCGGCGAACCAGCCGACCACCGCGACCGGCAGCAGCGCGGGGATCCCGGCGTTGACGTCCCTGAGCTCGACGACCGCGACCCGGCACTTGCCGCACTCCTCCAGGTGCTTGCTCAGGCCGCGCTCGGCCCGCACCCGCAGGCCGCCGCGCGCGTACGCCCCGAGGCGGTCGGCGTAGCGGGCGCAGTCGCCGCCCTCGGTGAGCGCGGTGGAGACGTGTGCCTGGAGGTAGGCCTGCTTCAGGCCCTCGCGGGCCCGGCTGGCCAGCACCGCCGTGGCGTTGGCGGAGAGCCCGAACAGCGGGGCGATCTCGCTGGGCGACTCCTCCTCGACGGTGGTGTGCCACAGCACCGCCTGCCACCGCTCCGGCAGCGACCGGAACGCCTGCATGGCGAGCGACTGCTCGGCCTCGTGCATCGCCCGGACGTCCGCGCCGAGGTCGACCGTGTCGTCGTCCCTGCCGTCCGAGGTACGGGCGGCCTGGTCGGCGAAGAGCGCGAAGTCCTCGACCAGTTGCTCGCGCTTGGCGGTCTTCGTCCAGGAGGCGGCGACGCGGCGCACGGTGGTCATCAGATACGCGCGCACCGCCTGCTCGGGCCCGGCGCCGCCGCGTACCGCCTGGAGCGTACGGGCGAAGACCTCGGCGGTGAGGTCGTCGGCCGTGTACGCGTCCCGGCAGCAACTGCGGGCGTACCGGCGCACCGCGTCCGAGTGGCGGCGGA
This sequence comes from Streptomyces sp. NPDC043908, assembly GCF_056435525.1. Lineage (NCBI taxonomy): Bacteria > Bacillati > Actinomycetota > Actinomycetes > Kitasatosporales > Streptomycetaceae > Streptomyces > Streptomyces sp. NPDC043908. Next base: position 84,757 of record NZ_JBWKEI010000022.1, read on the forward strand.
ACAGCTCCTCGTACGCGGTGTCGTCGCCGCCGCGCATGCGCTGGATCAACTCGGCGTCGGCGGCGGCGGACCCGGCCCCGGTGACGCGCTCCCGCTGCTGCGGAACACCGGGCACGGCCTCGGCCGGAACAGCGGACGGGACGGTGACCGGAGCAGCCGAAGCCGCTGGAGCAGCCGGAGCAGCCGGGTCGGAGGGGCCTGCGGGGTCGGCCGGAGCGGTCGCGCCAGTCACGTCGGCAGCGTCAACGGCCGAGCTCTCGGGCCCCCTTGAGGGCCCCCACGGGCCCGCGTCACCGACGGGGCCCTCGCTCTCCCCTGCGGGTCCCCAAGGGCCCGCGTCGCCGACCGGGTTCTCGGGCTCCCGTGCGGGGCCCCACGGGCCGGGCAGTACGGTGCCGCCGGGCTCGTCGCTCTCGGTGTCCGGCCGGTGGGCGCGGCCCGCCTGGCCCGGCACCTGCGCGGAGGGCGCGCCCTCCGGCTCCGTGCCGCTGCTGGCGCCGAGCTCGTCCCGCCCCTCAACGTTCATCGCGGAAAGCCCCCGTCAGCACGCTCAGACCCGACCACGCGCCAAGCGTCCCACAGAGCCCCGCACCCCAGCAGCCCGCCCGCTGTCAACCACCCGTTAGGGGAACCCGCCCCGCGCCGGGGCGGGTCCGCACCCACGGGCCGCGCCTCACACCGGGCGCGAACGCAGCCCTTCGAGCAGGATGTCCAGGAGCCGGGCGGAAGCCGCGGCCTGCTGGTGGGGATCGGGCAGCGACGGCGCCGCGGTGGCTATCACCAGCAGCACGTCGGCCACGGTCACATCGCGCCGCAGCTCACCCGCCTCACGCGCCCGGTCCACCAGCTGCCCGACCACCGCGAGCAGCTCGGCCGCCCCCGGGTCGTCCAGCTCGTCCGCCGGTGCCGTGCGCGGCTCGACGACCCGCAGGTCGGGCACGCCGGACCCGCCGGGCATCCCGGCCTGGCGCTGCTGCGGCACCCGTACCCCGGCAGCGGAGCCCGCCGGGTCCAGCGACTCCACCGGCTCCAGCACCGGCACGCCGCCCGCGACACCCCCGACGACCGTCGACTCCTCGGCGTCCACGTCCACCCCGACGCGCAGCACCTGCGGCGGCAGCAGCCGCCCGGCGCCCGACGCCACCGACGTCCGCAGGAACCGGGAGAGCGCCGACCACGGCTCCTCCTCCTGGCCCAGCGCGGTGCGCGCCTGGTCGGTGAGGCGCGCGGTCTCCTCCTCGGCTATCCGCCGGACCAGCACGTCCTTGCTCGGGAAGCGCCGGTAGACCGTGCCCACGCCGACGCGCGCGCGACGGGCCACGTCCTCCATGGGCGCCCCGTACCCCAGCTCACCGAACACCTCGCGCGCGGCGCGCAGCACGTGCTCCAGATTGCGCTGGGCATCCACCCGCAGCGGCGCGGAGCGGGAAGCGGAAGCGCTCCCACCACCGCCCACACGACCATTGCCGTCCGCTGACGCGACGACGGCGGACTGCCAATGAGAGTCCTGAATATGCATAACCGTTCCCCCGGTAATGACGTCTCCCCCCGGAGACTCCCCGCCCTGACAGTCGGGTGGCCGGACCCGACACCCCGACGAGGTACGAACATAGTTGAGCCGGAGTCAATTCAGAAGGGGGTTGTTCCGCACGGTGTGCCCCCCGATCGGAGCAAGGGCCGGAACCTTCCCGATTCGGCCCCCTGCGCCACCCCCATCTCCCCGCCCTGACCTGCACATTCACGCCGGACGGCGAGAAATGGCCCGACCTGTTCCGGCCACATCCGTCAGTCACACAATTTGCCGGGCCTGTGGACAAACACCCGCGTCCGTTGCCTCATGGGATGGTGAAGGCTGCGATCAATCGGGGGTCGAGCCCCGAACCACCGCCCGGCACCCGCATTCTCGTCGTCGGCGGCGGCTACGTCGGGATGTACACGGCGCTGCGTCTCCAGCGCGAGCTCAAGGCGCGTCTGCGCGACGGCCGGGTGGGCATCACCGTGGTCGCCCCGGACCCGTACATGACGTACCAGCCGTTCCTGCCGGAGGCGGCCGCCGGGTCCATCTCGCCCCGCCACGTCGTCGTACCGCTGCGCCGCGTCCTGGACCGCTGTCACATCGTCATCGGTGAGGCCCGGCGCATCGACCACGCCGCGCGCACCGCCACCGTCGCCACCCTCGCCACCGAGGAGGAGGGCGGCGGCCCCATCGAGATCGGCTACGACGAGCTGGTCCTGGCACCCGGCTCGATCTCGCGCACCCTGCCGGTCCCGGGGCTCGCCGACTACGCCATCGGCTTCAAGACCGTCGAAGAGGCGATCGGCCTGCGCAACCACGTCATCGAGCAGATGGACATCGCCTCCTCCACCCGCGACCCGGCCGTCCGCGACGCGGCCCTCACCTTCGTGTTCGTGGGCGGCGGCTACGCGGGCGTGGAGGCGCTCGCCGAGCTGGAGGACATGGCCCGCTACACCGCCCGGTACTACCACAACATCAAGCCCGAGGACCTGAAGTGGATCCTCGTGGAGGCCAGCGACCGCATCCTGCCCGAGGTCGGCGAGGAGATGGGCCGGTACGCCATCCGCGAGCTGCGCGGCCGCAACATCGACGTACGGCTCCAGACCCGCCTGGACTCCTGCGAGAACCGGGTCGCCGTCCTCAGCGACGGATCCCGCTTCCCCACCCGTACGGTCGTGTGGACCGCGGGCGTCAAGCCCGCGCCGCTGCTCGCCGCCACCGATCTGCCCCTCAACGAGCGCGGCCGCCTCACCTGCACCGCGAAGCTCCAGGTGGAGGGCGCCGAGCACGCCTGGGCGGCCGGGGACGCCGCCGCCGTGCCGGACGTGACGTCCGAGGAGAAGGACAAGGAGTGCGCGCCCAACGCGCAGCACGCCGTGCGCCAGGCCAGGACACTCGCCGAGAACGTCGCCGCTTCCGTAGAAGGACGCCCCCTGCGCGAGTACGCGCACAAGTACGTGGGCTCGGTCGCCTCGCTCGGCCTGCACAAGGGCGTCGCCCATGTGTACGGACGCAAGCTCAAGGGCTACCCGGCCTGGTTCATGCACCGCGCCTACCACCTGAGTCGGGTGCCCACCTTCAACCGCAAGGCGCGCGTGCTCGCCGAGTGGACGCTGGCGGGCCTGTTCAAGCGGGAGATCGTCTCGCTCGGCTCGCTGGAACACCCGCGCGCCGAGTTCGCGCTCGCGGCGGGCGCCGGCCCGGCCGGGCCTGCGGGACCTGGCCCCGGACCCGGGCCGAAGCCGCGCCCGGAGCCGGGACCCGAGGAGCCCGGCACCAACGAGAACTGACGTTGTCAGTGCGGTCCGTCACACTGGACGTGTGACCATAGGTGGGCCCACACCTGCACAGAGTGACCCAGCAGCCAGCGACACACGAGGCCAAGAGATCCGTGAACTTCACGCGTTGGAGCGCCCGGCTCCCCGGTACGCAGCGGCGCGCCGCCGCACGGACCGACCGGGGCTCCGTGCCCGCCGCGCGCGGTGAGTCCGGCCCGGGGACCGACACCTGGCCGGACGGGGACGAGGCGGACCGCCCCGCGCCCGTCCTGGAGGAGCTGTCGGTGCGCCGGCTCCTCGCCCAGATCCCGGCCCTCGCCGCCCTGGTCTACGGCCCGGAGCACCGCGTGGCGTTCGTGAACGACGCGTACGCCGCCGCCTTCGGCCCCCGCCCCGTCGGCGCGCCCGCCGCCAAGGCGCTCCCCGAGCTGGACGAGCTGGGCCTGCTGCCCCTGATGGACCAGGTCCTGCGCAGCGGCAAGCCGCGTACGGTCAAGTCCCGCAAGACCCAGGGCGGCGGGTCGTACACCGTCACCTGCACCCCCGTCGAGATTCCCGCGGGCGGGGAGGGAGCCGGCGGGGTGCTCGTCTTCGCCGCCGACGTCACCGACCACGCCGAGGCCGCCGAGCGGCTGCGCGCCAGCGAGCGCCGGCACCGCGAGACCGCCGTGACGCTCCAGCGCTCCCTGCTCCCGCAGGAGCTGGAGCAGCCCGACGACCTGCGGGTCGCCTGCACGTACCAGCCGGGCGGCACGGACGCCGCGGTCGGCGGCGACTGGTACGACGTGATCACCCTGGGCGCCGGGCGCACGGCCCTGGTGATCGGGGACGTGATGGGGCGCGGGGTGCGCGCGGCGGCCGTGATGGGCCAGCTCCGCACGGCGGTGCGGGCGTACGCGCGCCTGGACCTGCCCCCGCACGAGGTGCTCCAGCTGCTCGACGGCCTGGCCGCCGAGATCGACGCCAGCCAGATCGCCACCTGCGTCTACGCGGTCCACGATCCCAACGAGGGCCGCCTGGAGTACGCGTCGGCGGGCCATCTGCCCCTCCTCGTACGCCACGCGGACGGCAGCGTGCACCGCGCGGCCGACCCGACCGGACCCCCGCTGGGCACCGGCGGCTGGGTGCACACCTCCGGCACCATCGCCCTGCCGCCCGGCGCGACCGCCGTCCTCTATACGGACGGCCTGGTCGAGCGCAGGGGAGAGGACATCGACGAGGGCGTCGCCGCCCTGGAGCGCGCGCTGTCCGGCGCGGACGGCACCCCGCAGGTCGTCTGCGACCGGCTGATCCGCTCCCTGGGGGTGACCGCCGAGCACGACGACGACGTGGCGGTCCTGGTCCTCCAGCACCCCGCGCGCACCGGCCCGGACGCCGAGCTGTTCCACAACGCGGCGCTCGACCTGCTCGGCGGCGTCGAAGCCGCGCCACGCGCGCGTGCCTTCGCCTCCGGGGTCCTGGCCTCCTGGCGCTTCCCCGTCGAGCTGCGCGACCTGGGCGTCCTGGCGGCGAGCGAGCTGGTGGCGAACTCGCTCCAGCACGGCACCCCGCCGATGCGGCTGCGCCTGCGCCGCACCGACCGCCGCCTGATCATCGAGGTGACCGACGGCGACGACCATCTGCCGCGCCGCCGCCGCGCCGAGCCCGGGGACGAGTCAGGACGAGGCATCTCGATCATTGCGACGATCGCCTCGTCCTGGGGTTCGCGCCGCACACCGGGCGGCGGCAAAGCGGTGTGGTGCGAGTTTGCCCTGCCGGACTGAGGCCGGCGGGCGGCCCCCCCGGCCGGGGGGGCCGCCCGCTCAGGCCGCCGCGCCGACCTGCTCGCTCCGGTGCACCGCGACCACCCGCGACGGAGCCGCGAGCGCCGGCTGGTCCTGCGCGGGCGTCAGCCTCCGGCCGAGCCGCAGCGCGAGGACGGTGATCCCGAGCGAGAACAGGATGAACGTCACGATGTACGGGCCGTGCAGCGTGGCCCCCATGGGACCGCCCACGAACGGGCCGAGCGCCAGCGCCATCTGCTTGACCAGCGCGAACGCCGAGTTGTACTGACCGACCATCGCCTCCGGCGCCAGGTCCGCGACCAGCGGCGCCACGGTCGGCGACAGCATCGCCTCACCGAGCCCGAAGAGCGCGTACGTGGAGACGAACGCGGCGGTCGCCATGGTCTGGCTGCCGTGGCCGAGCCCCGCGTACCCGGCGAAGAGCCAGGCCACGGTCCAGATGAGCCCGACGGCCGCGATGACGCGGCTGCGGCGGCGGCGCTCGACGAAGCGCAGCACCAGGAACTGGGCGACCACGATGACGGCCGTGTTGGCGGCGAGGGCGAGACCCAGGGCCGACGGGTCGATTCCGGCGGCCTCGGTGCCGTACGCCGCGAGACCCGACTCGAACTGCCCGTAGCAGGCGAAGAACAGCACGAACCCGAGGACGCAGAGCTGGAGCATGGCGCGGTGCCCGAGCACGGCCTTCAGACCGCCGCCGCTCCGGCCGTCCTGGGGGCGGGCGTCCGCGATGGCCGCGTTGCGCGGCAGCTTCACGGACAGCGCGATCGCGGCGAGGACCAGGAACATCCCGGCCTCGATGGCGAAGAGCAGGGTGAAGGACGCCGGACGGCTCTCGTCGACGATCTGGCCCCCGAAGAGCCCGCCGATGCCGAGCCCGAGGTTCTGCAGGAAGAACTGGAGGGCGAAGGCACGGGTCCGTGAGGTCGGCCCCGAGGACCACACGATCATGGTGGCGAGCGCCGGCTGCATGACCGCGGTGCCCGCGCCGAGCAGGGCGGCGGAGCCGAGGACGGTCACCAGGCTGTTCGCGAGCCCGAGGCAGAGCGCGCCCACGGCGGCCGTCACGGCGGCGCCGACCAGGACGGGCAGGGGACCGCGCCGGTCGATGACCCGGCCGGTGAAGAGCAGCGCGACGAGCGCGGCCAGGGCGAAGACGCCGAGGACGATCCCGGCCCAGAAGGAGCCGAGCCCTCGCACCGTCGCCACGTAGAGGTACAGATACGGAACGGTGAACCCGAGTCCGAACGCGCTCAGCGCGTTCCCCGCCTGGATCCGGCGCATCGCCGCGCCCATCACCTTGGTCACACTCACCACCTTGAGATCTCGAAGTGGAAGTACTCGAACCTGAAGGTCTCAGATGCGAAGACTTCAACACTAAAGTTAGAACCTCAACAGTACACACTCAAGGACTTAGACGCCAACGCGTCCCGTGCGATACTCGCGGCATGGCTGAGACCACCGAGCGCGGCGGGCCCACCGGCCCCGCCGGCCCCGAGGAGCCGACCCTCGACGAGCAGATCGCGGCGTACCAGCGCGAGTTCCGCGACCTCGACCCCCAGGTCGAGAAGGTCGTCTCGGCCCTGGGGCGGCTGAACCGGCGGATGAACGTGGCGTACGGACGCCAGGTCGCCGCGCTGGGCATCAGCAACGCCGAGTGGGAGGTCCTCAAGACCCTCGTCCTCGCGGGCAAGCCGTACCGGCTGGGCCCGGGCGAGCTGGCCAAGCGCCTCGGCCTCACCCCGGCGGCCATGACCCACCGCATCGACCGCATGGCGGGCGAGGGCCTGGTCACGCGCGACCGCGACGAGAGCAACCGGGTGCGGGTCATCGTCGAACTGACGGACGAGGGGCGTACGAAGTGGCTGGAGGCCATGGAGATGGCCACCGACTTCGAGGAGGACCTGCTCCAGGACCTCACTCCCGACGAGCGGGGGGCGCTCGGCGAGATGCTGATCCGCCTGCTGCGCCGGGTGGAGCACGCCCAGCCGGACGCGGGCGGACGCCTCACCGACCTGGACTGAGGCCGGGCAGGACGGGGGTTGACACTGCCCTCCCCCGTGCGTAAGGTTCTTCGAGTTGTCACGGAGCCGGAACGGTTCTGCGGCAGCCGTCCGCCGCAGATCTGCGGCAACCCAACTCCGTACGACCTCCCGATCGGGATGAATTTCGGCATGCCGAATTCTTTTCGAAGGGGGCTGGATGGACTGGATGGATCGGCCGGCTCGATTAGGAGCCGCCCGGGAGATCCGCTAGGGTTTGGGACGTCGGAACGGCCCAACAGCCGGGAAGACAAACCGACTTGACCCGGGAGACCGGAAATCAGGCCCGAAAGGATCTGATAGAGTCGGAACCGCCGGAAGGCCGAAAGGCCGGAAAGCGAATCCCGCCGACAGGGAAATCGGACACGAAAGAGTCTGATAGAGTCGGAAACGAAGGAAGCGCCCGGAGGGCCCGGAAACGGGAA
>NZ_JBWKEI010000023.1:0-10228 GCF_056435525.1 Streptomyces sp. NPDC043908
GAAGCCACCCTAGGTTTTTTGGTGGGGGGTTTTTTTTTTGGGGGGGGGGGGGGGGGGGAAGGGGGGGGGGGGGGGGGGGGGGGGGGGGGGGGGGGGTTTCCCCCCCCCCCCACCGGAAGGGGTGAATGCACGTAACTTTCCCACCGCCGTGGCGTTCCGTCGCGCTACGGGGCGGGAGAGTAACGGAACGTCAGGCCGCGGCCACCGCACTGGAGTTCTGCTCCAGCGACTGCTCGCGCAGCTCCTTGCGGGCGGCGCGCCGCACCGCGGCCAGCACCGGGTCGACGGTCGGCACGGCGGCGAGGAGCTGCCGCGTGTACGGGTCCTGGGGCGATCCGTACACGTCGTCGACCGCGCCCTCCTCCACGATCCGGCCCCGGCGCATCACCGCGACCCGGTCGCTGACCTGCCGTACGACGGCGAGGTCGTGCGCGATGAAGACGAGCCCGAGCCCGAGTTCGCGCTGCAACTCCGCCAGCAGGGCGGTGACATGGGCCTGGGTGGTCACGTCGAGGGCGGAGACCGGCTCGTCGCACACGATCAGCTGCGGTTCGGCGGCGAGCGCGCGGGCGATGCCGACGCGCTGGCGCTGGCCGCCGCTGAACTCGTGCGGGTAGCGGTCGTAGCGGTCCGGGTCGAGGCCGACCCTTTCCAGGAGCTCGCCCACGCGCGCGCGGATGCGCCCCTCGTCCCGTACGCCCGAGGCGCGCAGCGGGTCGGCCACCGACTCGCCGATCGAGCGGCGGGGGTTGAGCGAGGCGACCGGGTCCTGGAAGACCATCTGCACGGCCGTGCCGTCGCGGCGGATCGTGCCGGAGGTGGTGTCGAGCAGGCCGACCAGCATCCGGCCGAGCGTCGTCTTGCCGCTGCCGCTCTCCCCGACCACGCCGAGCGTCTCGCCGCGCCGCACGGTGAGCGAGACCCCGTCGACGGCGGTGAACGCCGACTTGCCGCGCCCGAACACCTTGCGCAGGTCGCGGGCTTCGAGCAGCGGCTCACCGGCGGCCGAGGCGTCCGGCCTGGGCGCGTCCAGGCGCGGTACCGCCGAGAGCAGCTCCTTGGTGTACGCGGCCTTCGGCGCGCCGAGCACGTCCCGTACCGGACCGCGCTCGACCGCGCGGCCCCGGCGCATGACCAGGACGTCGTCGACGCTCTCCGCCGCCACGCCCACGTCGTGGGTGACCAGCAGCAGGCCCATCCCGGTCTCCTGGCGCAGCCCGTGCAGCAGGTCGAGGATCTGCGCCTGGACGGTGACGTCGAGGGCGGTGGTCGGCTCGTCCGCGATCAGGAGCCGGGGCTCGCAGGCCAGGGCCATCGCGATGAGGGCGCGCTGGCGCATCCCGCCGGAGAACTCGTGCGGGCGCGAGCGCGCCTTGCGGGCGGCGTCGGGGATGCCGACGCGGTCGAGCACCTCCACGGCACGCGCGCGTGCGGCCCGCTTGGTGCCGCCCCGGTGCACCCGGTAGACCTCGGCGATCTGGTCGCCGATGGCGTAGTACGGGTCGAGGGAGGAGAGCGGGTCCTGGAAGACCATCGCCGCCACTCCCCCGCGCAGCCGCCGCAGTTCGGCGTCGGAGGCCTGCTGGACGTCGGTGCCCGCGACCTTCACGCTCCCCTCGACCAGGGCGCCGGTGCCCCGGTGCAGGCCGAGCAGGGCGTAGGCGGAGGCGCTCTTGCCGGAGCCGGACTCGCCGACGACGCCGAGGGCGGCGCCAAGCTCCAGGGTGAAGGAGAGCCCGTCCACGGCCCGGGTCTCGCCGAAGGCGACGGCGAGGTCGGTGACCTCCACCAGGGGCGCGGGGCTGTGCGCCTGGGGCTCGGTCATGACAGCACCACCCGTCGGTCGGCCATCGCGTACAGCGCGTCCGCGACGGCATTGGCCAGTACGACGAAGAACCCGGTCGTCATGACGACGCCGACCACGATGGGCAGGTCGACGTGGCGGACCGAGTCCACCAGGAGCTTGCCGATGCCCTGGATGCCGAAGAGCGACTCGGTGAGCACGGCGCCGCCGAACATGGAGCCCGCGTCCAGGGCGCTGAGCGCGATGACGGGGGCGACCGCGCCGCGCAGGGCGTGCTTGCCGACGACGGCCCGCTCGGTGAGTCCGTACGCGCGGAAGGTGCGCACATGGTCCTCGGCGAGGGTCTCCAGCATGGAACTGCGCACCAGGCGCGCGTACTTGGCGCTCTCGATCAGGGCCAGCGAGATCCACGGCAGCAGCAGTCCCCAGAACCACTGCTCGGGGTTGTCCGAGAAGGGGGTGTACTGCGGGAACGGCAGCCAGCCGAGCGTGGAGCAGAAGACGATGATCAACACCAGGCCGATCACGAAGACCGGGGTGGAGAAGCCGACGAGCGTGAGCCCGGTCAGGGTCCGCTCGACGGCGCCGCCGCGCTTCCACGCGGAGAGCAGCCCGGTGCCGACGCCGAGCACGATCCACAGCACGAAGGCGCCGATGACCAGCGAGCCGGTGACGGGCAGCTTGTTGAGGAGGATGTCGGTGACCGGCGAGTCCTGGCGGTAGGACAGGCCGAGGCAGGGCGCGTCGCAGTGGACGACGCCGACGCCGGAGGAGAAGTCCCGGCCGACGAAGAGTCCCTGGAGGAAGTGCCAGTACTGGACGGGGAGGGGGTCGCCGAGCTGGAGGCGGTCGTGCACCTGGGCCACCTGGGCCGGGGAGCAGCGCTCGCCGCAGACGATCTGGGCGACGTTGCCGGGGGCGGCGTAGAAGACGAGGTAGACGACGACGGAGAGGGCGAGCAGCACGAAGACCGCGCCGCCGAGCCGCCGCAGCAGAAAGCCCGTCACTTGGAGGCCTCCTTGGGGGATGTGGCGGCGTTCTTGCGGGCCCTGGCGTCCTTGCGGGAGGTGACGCCGACCTTGAGCCGGGAGGCGGCCCTCGGGTCGAGCGCGGTGCGCACGCCCTCGCCGACGACGGTCAGGGAGAGGACCGTCACGAACAGGAAGCCGGCCGGCAGCAGCAGATACGTGGGCGCCGACTGGTACCAGGTGTTGGCCTCGGTGAGCATCTGGCCCCACGAGGGCGTGGGCGGCTTGATGCCGACGCCGAGGAAGGAGAGCGCCGCCTCGATGGAGACGTTGGCGGGCACCAGCAGCACGCCGTACGTGATGACGGGCGCGGCAAGGGCGGGGAGCAGCTCGCGCCGGGCGACCGCGAGGCGGCCCCAGCCGCTGAGCCGGGCCGCCGAGACGTAGTCGAGGGACTTGAGGCTGAGCGCCGAGGAGCGCACGATCTTGGAGGTGCCGGACCAGCCGACGACCGCGATGACGCAGGTGATCAGGACCGGGCGCGGCACCGAGTCGGGTACGACCGCGATCAGGCCGAGGCCGATGACGAGCAGCGGAAGCGCCACCACCACGTCGGTGAACCGGCTGATGACCTGGTCGGCCCAGCGCCCGCCGAGCGCGGCGAGCAGTCCGAGGCTCACCCCGATGAACACCTGCACCAGGGTGGCGATGAAGGCGACGCCGAGCGAGACCCGGGCTCCGTAGACGAGCCGCGCGAACAGGTCGCGGCCGGTCTGGGGCTCCACGCCGAGCCAGTGGTCGCCGCTGACGCCGCCGAACGCGCCCTTGGGCACGCCGCCGGCCGCGGAGTCGATCAGAGTCGGGTGGAAGGCGTTGGGATCCTGTCCCTCCAGGGCGGTGAGCAGCGGCGCGGCGAGCGCGACGAGCACGAGCAGCGCGAAGACGACGGCGGCGACGGTCACGGCGCGCTGGGCGCGCAGCCGCCGCCAGAACTGACGGGCCCCCGAGGCGGGAGCGACCAGGGGGGCCGCTCCCGTCTCCGAGGCCAACAAGGCCTCACTGCTCATGGCTACTTGACCGCTACCTGGGAGATGTCGAGCACACCGGTCCAGTCGCTGATGACGACGTTCTTGACGTCCTTGCCGACGAGCCGCTTGTAGACCGGGTGGAAGAGCGGGATGACCACGGCCTGCTCGCCGATCTTCTTGTCGAGGGCGCCCCAGCGCGGCGCGGCGGCCGCCAGGTCGGTGAGCTTGTTGATCTCGTCGACCTCCTTGTTGACGGCCGGGTCGTCGAGGAAGCCGGTGTTGAAGTTGGCTCCGTCCTTGACGATCTGGCGGCCGTCGAAGATCGGCGCGAGGAACGGGCCGCCGGAGGGCCAGTCGGCGCCCCAGCCGCGCAGGAAGAAGCCGGGCTCCTTGTCGGCGCTCTGGATGGTGTCGTTGTAGTCGTTGACCTCAAGGCCCTGGAGCCTGACCGTGATCCCGGCCTTCTTCAGGGCGTCCTGGAGCGCGGTCGCGACCTCGGGGCCCTTGGGTCCGCCCTTGGCGTTGGTGTGGGTGAGCGTGACGGTGAGGCCGTCCGGGTGGCCCGCCTCCTTCAGGAGCTCCTTGGCCTTGGCCGCGTTGCCGGAGGCGCCCGCCGGGAAGTGGTCGAAGTCGGTGTAACCGAACGCCTTCTGGTTCGGCAGGAAGGTGGTGGCGGGCTCGGCGAGCGAGGAGCCGCCGACCGCGTTGATCACCGAGCTGCGGTCCACGGCGTACGCGATGGCCTGGCGCACCTTCGGGTCGTCGAACGGCTTCACCTTCGGGTTGAACCCGATGTAGTTGGTGTAGCCGAAGTGGCCGGTGCCCACGCGCGCGGCGAGCGCCTTGTCGCCGCCGATCTTGGCGAGCTCGGCCGGCCCGAGGTTGGTGTCGGTGGTGACGGCGGCCGAGTCCGGCCCCTGGGAGGCGGACAGGCGCTGGTTGATGACGGAGGCGTCGAGGCCGGAGCGCACGTCGATGGTGTCCGGGTACGCCTTGCGCTCGGCGTCGGTGGCCTCGGACCAGTGCGGGTTGCGCTCCAGGACCAGGTGCTCGCCGTCGTTCTCGTTCTTGACGACCTTGTACGGGCCGGAGGAGACGGGGTGCGACTCGTACTTGGTGCCGGTGTCCTTGGCCTTGGGGACCGGCGCGAACTGGGTCTGGGTCGCCAGGTACGGGAACTCGCCCTCGGGCTTGTTCAGGTGGAAGACGATGGTCTTGGCGTCGGGCGTCTCGATGGAGGCGAGGCCCTTGCCGCCGTCCTTGTAGGGACCCTGGTAGGTGGCGCCGCCGACCAGCCAGTCGCGCAGGTAGGGCGCGCCGCCGGAGAGCTCGGCCGCGAAGGAGCGCTCGATGCCGTACTTGATGTCGGCCGTGGTGATCGGCGTGCCGTCCTCGTACGTGAGGCCGTCCTTGAGGGTGTACGTCCACACCGTGGCGTCGGCGTTGGGCTTGCCGGTGTCGGTGGCGAGGTCGGGGACGACCTTGGTGCCCTCGGCGCCCGCCTCGCGGTTGCGGGTGGTGAGCGTACGGAACACCAGGGACGGAACGTTTCCTCCGCCGGAGGTGTAGAGCCGCGCCGGGTCGAAGTCGGTCTGCGGCTCGTTGTTGAGGACGGAGAGCGTGCCGCCCTTGGCGGGCTTGGCGTCCGAACTGCCGCCGGCGTTCTTGGCGCCGCTGTCGTCGGGGCCGCAGGCGACGGCGCCCACGGCGAGAACCACGGCTATCGCTGCCGCTCTTGCGACGTTTCCGGACATCTGGCGCATCGGAATGAAGACCTCTCGGGGTGACTGCCGGGCAGGGGCGAAACGGACGCGGGCGTCTGTACCGGCCCATGACGGCGTCATGGTCTTCGGACAAGAGGGAGTGCTGCGCCCGCGCGGATGAGCAAAGACGGAAGTACCCGGACGCAGAAAGGAGAAAACTGCGCGCGAGTGGGCGTCAGCAACAGTGAATGTCGGCTACGCAGAGCCCGGTCACGCCGATCAGCGCCAGCTCGATGGCGGCGCGTGCGGGAGTGAAGGGGCGGTGCGGCATGTCGAGAACTATGCAAAGCCCCGATGTCCACTGTCAACCGAGATTGAGACAGTCGTCCCACAATGTGGACAGCAGGGCCGGACTGGTCTCAACCAGTCGGGTAGACCCACGGGTTGGGACGGCACTTGATCCCGTCTATGTCCAAGGACTTGGTCTGCTGCTGCATCACCGGAGCCAGCGCCCCCGGAGTGCGACAGCTCACATGACCATGGCCGAGCCGGTGTCCCACCTCGTGGTTGATGAGCATCTGCCGGTAGGCGAACATCGCCTGGGCCCCGAACGTCTCCGAGCCCTGCGCCCAGCGGAACGCGTTGATCATCACGCGCTCGGTGGCGGCCGAGTCGCAGGAGACGTTCTCCTCGGTGACGTCCAGCTCCGACTTGGCGCACCAGGTCCCGGTGGTGCCGGGGCTGGCCAGGGTGACGACGAAGTCGGGCTTGCCGGAGGAGACGCGCTCGAAGGTCTTCGCCCCGTCGTGCGCCCAGCTGCGGTCGTCGTTGAGGGTCTTCTGCACGGCCTCGGCGAAGAGGGCGCCGTCCAGTTCGAGGCCCTTCTCGATGTCCACCCGGTAGCGGTACTTGCGCCCCTTGCCCGGCGCCGCCGCGGAGCCCGGCACGGTCTCGAACTCGCCGGAACCTTTCAGCTTGGGGTCGATCGGGTACTGAAGGGCCATCTTCTGCTCGTATGTGGCGGGCTTGGCCGGGGCCGCCTGCTGGGGCGTCGAGCGGTCCTTGGAGCGGGAGGCGGGGCCTTCGCCGCCGCGGCCGCTGCCGTCGGCCGCCTGGGCGCCGGCGCGGTGACCGTCGTCGGAGGTGACCTGCCCGGCCACCACGACCGCGAGCACGGTGGTGACGGCCGCCGCCGCGATCCCGGTGAGGGTGCGGCCCTTGACGGACCTGCCCTTCCTGGCTGTCCCCTGCTCCTCCTCCGGCTCGGCCCGCTCGGGGGCCGGGGCGGGAGCGGGTGCGGGTACGGGGGCCGGCCGGGCCGCAGTGGGCGCCGGAACGATCCTGCGCTGCTCACCCGTGTCGGCCACGACCATCCGGCGGTGGGAGCCGGTGCCCATCGGATCCGGCCCGCGCCGGGCGCCCGGGTCGGCGGGACCGACCCTGCGGTAAGCGCCGGTGTCCGTGGGGGCGGCTGTGCGGTTTTGGGTGCCGGTGTCGGACGGGTTGGCGACGCGGTGGGTGCCGGTGTCCGTCCAGTCGGCGACGCGGTGGGAGCCCGTGTTGGACGACGGGCTGGGCACGCGGTGCGTGCCGGTGTTCGTCCAGTCGGCCACGCGGTGGGAGCCCGTATCCGACGACGGGTTGGGCACGCGGTGGGTGCCGGTGTTCGTCCAGTCGGCCACGCGGTGGGAGCCCGTATCCGACGACGGGTTGGGCACGCGGTGGGTGCCGGTGTTCGTCCAGTCGGCGCCGTCGAAGGCGTCCACGTACTCGCGCCGGGGTCCCGGTATTCGGACACCGGGCCCGGGGTGGGCCGGAGCGGCGGGGCGCGGCGCCGAGGGCTCGTTCCAGCTGCCCCCGCTCTCGTGGTGCTCGGGGTGCCCGCCGCGGACCGGCACGCCGTGCGCGGGGGTGGTGCCGCCCTGGTGCGGGGCGGAGGTGCCCGGAACCGGCCGGCTCCCCGGGAGCCGGCCGGCCTGCGGGTCTTCGGTGCGGCGGCGTCTGCCCGCCGGCTGCGTGCCCTCCGCCGCGGGCAGGGGCCCGGTGGCGTCGGCGGCACGGGTGGCATCGGGAGTGCCTGCGGCGCCCCTGGGTCGGCTGTGTCGTCCCACGCCCCGGATCAGCTCCTGTTTCCGCAGTCGTCGAGCAGGTCCCGGAAGGCCTGCGCGACCGCCTCCGGGTACTCAATCATCGCCAGATGCCCGGCGTCGGGCACGGTCAGCAGTCTCGATCCGCGGAACGCGGCGGCGGCTCTGCGGGCCATGCGGAGGCCGACGAGCCGGTCGCGCCCGCCGTACACCAGCAGGGTGGGCGCGAGCACGCGCTCGGCCTGGCGCCACAGCCCGTGCTGTCCGCCCAGGGTGTAGGCGTTCACCACGCCCCGCGCCGAGCGGACCATCGCGTCCCAGAAGTACGGCAGCGCGAGGCGCCGCTCCATCTCCTCGACCGCCGCCCGGAACGCCTCGGGGCTGATCAGGCCCGGGTCGCCGTAACACAGCGCCATCGCGCCGCGCGTACGCTCCTCGACCGTCCAGTCCTCGGTCATCCGGGCGAACAGCGAGGCGACGCCCGGCACCGCGATCAGGGCGGTGGGCCAGGCGGTGCGCTGGGGGCGGAGCTCGGGGAGCGCGGGCGAGATCAGGGTGAGGGTGCGCACCAGGTCGGGGCGGACCGCCGCGACCCGGGTGGCGACCGCGCCGCCCAGCGAGTTCCCGAAGAGGTGGACGGGGCCGCGGCCCTCGGCGTCCAGCAGCCGGATCACCGCGCGCGCGTGGCCGGTGACCGAGTAGTCGCCGTCGTCCGGCGGCGCGGAGTCCCCGAAGCCGGGCAGATCCACGGCCTCGCAGTGCACCGCGTCCGCGAGCAGCGGCATCAGGGCGGACCAGTTCTGCGAGGAGCCGCCGAGCCCGTGCACGAACAGGGCGGGGGCGAGGCCGGACGCCGTACTCGGACGGGTGCGGATGTTCAGCGTGAGGCCGGGCAGACTCACCGAGCGCAGCTCTTCACCGTCCGCCACCCGGACCGCGCCCACCCGGGGTACCGGGGCGGCAGCGGCGGCAAGGGTTTCCGGCAGCTCGGTCGAAGGCATGCGGCAATGTTACGAGACGATCACACCGTGGTTCGTGTGTTCGCCGTCACAGACCGCATAGCGGTGCGCAGACCTAGCCCATAGGCTCGTTATCAAGCCCTCGAAAAGGGAGCAATCATGCCCGTCGACCCCAGTGATCCCGAAATGTTCGAGGAAGATTTCCAGGAAGAAGCCGGCACCGTGGAGCTCGACGAGGAGACCCCCGAGGCGGACGCGGCCGAGCAGCAGACCGAGGTGCGCCACGACCGCGACGATCCGCTCACCCGGGTCGACCCGAACGTGGCGAACGAGGCGGATGCGGTCGAACAGGCCCGCGTGGTGGCCCTCGACGAGGACGACTACCGCTGATTTGTTCGGATAACCGGGCCTATCTCCGGCTACCCAGCGCGTCCGGTCCGTGAAATTCTGCGTGCGCACCGCGCACAGCCGGGTTACCCAAAAGTACGATGGCGGCGCGCGTCCATCGCGCACGAGATCAATTTTTGGGAGGCGGCGTGACAGCCATCGAGCAGACCGAGGCGGCGCGCCCGCGAGGCACGCGCCTGCCCCGCCGGGCCCGCCGCAATCAGCTTCTGGGCGCGGCCCAGGAAGTCTTCGTCGCACAGGGGTACCACTCGGCCGCGATGGACGACATCGCGGAGCGGGCCGGTGTCTCCAAGCCCGTCCTCTACCAGCACTTCCCCGGAAAGCTGGAGCTCTACCTGGCCCTGCTCGACCAGCACTGCGAGGCGCTCCTGCTGGCCGTGCGCACGGCGCTCGCCTCCACCAGCGACAACAAGCTGCGGGTGGCGGCGACCATGGACGCCTACTTCGCGTACGTGGAGGACGAGGGCGGCGCCTTCCGCCTGGTCTTCGAGTCGGACCTGACCAACGAGCCCGCCGTGCGCGAGCGCGTGGAGCGGGTCAGCCTGCAGTGCGCCGAGGCGATCTCGGACGTGATCGCCGAGGACACCGGCCTGTCCAAGGACGAGTCGATGCTGCTGGCCGTGGGCCTGGGCGGCGTCTCCCAGGTGGTCGCCCGCTACTGGCTCTCCAGCGAGTCGGCGATCCCCCGCGAGAAGGCGGTGCAGCTGCTCACCTCGCTGGCCTGGCGCGGTATCGCGGGCTTCCCGCTGCACGGCACCGAAGGCCACTGAACAGCGCCTGCGGGGCGCGGGTGTTCGCTCCTAGCGTGCGGCGCCGCGCCCGTCCGGGTCCCCTCTCCGGGCTAATGTGTGCGGGGTACGGCGCGGCTGACCGCGCACCGCAGACCGTCGGAGGGACATAGCCGTGGAGGTCAAGATCGGCGTGCAGCACGCGCCCCGGGAGATCGTTCTGGAGAGCGGGCAGTCCGCCGAGGAGGTCGAGAGCGCGGTAGCCGACGCCCTCGCCGGCAAGGCGCAGCTGCTCAGCCTCCAGGACGACAAGGGCCGCAAGGTCCTCGTGCCGGCCGACCGGATCGCGTACGTGGAGATCGGCGAGCCGACGGTTCGCCGGGTGGGCTTCGGCCAGCTGTAGCCCCGTACGACAGGGAACGAGGAGCGGGGGGGGGGGGGGGGGGGGGTGGGGGGGGTGTGGGGGGGGGGGGGCCGTAATCCATGTGGATGGGGGGGTGGGTGCCCGACTCCGCGTGGCTTCCCAAAAGGAGGGGGGGGGTG
>NZ_JBWKEI010000023.1:10238-74475 GCF_056435525.1 Streptomyces sp. NPDC043908
CTTCCTTAGGTTTACAGGAATCTCCCCCCCCCCCCCTTTTCTGTACACTCTCTTCTAGCCTCCCCTCCCCCCCCCCCCCCCCCCCCCCCCCCCACCCCCCAACAACACCCCCCCCCCCCCCCCCCCCCCCCCCCCCCCCCCCTCTCCTGTGCGCGCCGCCCGCACTCCGTGCGCCGGGCGGGCGCTTCCCATGCCTCCGCTGTGCTCCACACGATGAGGTGAGGGTTGCGTTCCGCGAGCCTCGGGTAGGACGGCAGGTGACCCGATAGCCCTGGCCACACACCGCGGGAGGGACGTACATGCTCCTGGAAGCGCTCGGCTCCGTCGTGCTCGGAATCGTTCTCGCCTGGACTGCCGCGTCCCGTCTGCCACACCGTCTGCCAGAGCGGCGAACCGTTTTCGCGGTGGGCTCGCTCGGCGCCCTCTTCGGCGCCTTCCTGACCCACTCCGCGATCGGTCCGGGGCACGCGCTGACCACGATCGTCGGCGCCACCTTCATCGCGGTGGTCGCACTGTCGCTGCTGCTGCGCCCGAGGGGCCGTCTGCGCCGCTCAGCGGCGTAGACGGCGAAGCTCCGGCGTCCCTAGGCGGCGAGGCCCAGCGCGGCCATGCGCTTGGTGTGCGCCTTGGTGATACGGGCGAACATCTCGCCGACCGCGGCCAGATCGAAGCCGTCCGCCATGCCGCCGACCAGCATCGTCGACAGCGCGTCGCGCTCCGCGACCACGCGCTGGGCCTGCGAGAGGGCCTCGCCCATCAGCCGCCGCGCCCACAGCGCCAGCCGGCCGCCGAGCCGCGGGTCGGCCTCGATCGCGGCACGCACCTTCTCCACCGCGAAGTTGCCGTGGCCGGTGTCGTCGAGCACCGCGAGCACCAGGCCGCGGGTGTCGGAGTCGAGCCGGGCCGCCACCTCGCGGTAGAAGTCACTGGCGATCGAGTCGCCCACGTACGCCTTGACCAGGCCCTCCAGCCAGTCCGACGGCGCGGTCTGGTGGTGGAAGTCGTCCAGCGCCTTGGCGAACGGCTCCATCGCGGCGGTCGGCTCCGCGTCGATCTGGGCGAGACGGTCGCGCAGCCGCTCGAAATGGTGGAACTCGGCCGAGGCCATCTTCGCCAGCTCCGCCTTGTCGGCGAGCGAGGGCGCCAGCTTGGCGTCGTCGGCCAGGCGCTCGAAGGCCGCCAGCTCGCCGTACGCGAGGGCGCCGAGCAGGTCCACCACGGCGGCCCGGTACTGCGGCTCGGCCGAGGCCGTCGCCCAGTCCTGGGCGGCGATGCCGGTGGGTCCCGCGGTGGCCCCGGCGTCTCCCGTGTCCTCCGCGGGCCTCGCGTTCTCTGCGGGCTCCGTGCTCTTACCGGCGTCGGCAGCGGGCGCGGCGGCTTCGGTTCCGGCCGCGTTGGCGTTGTCAGGCGTCTCCATGCAGCGCACAATAGCCCGCTCCCGGCAGGGGGGAAGGGCCTGGTCAGCCAGAGCGCCCGACCGGTTCCCGGGAATTCGCCCGACACACATGCGCGAATCCGGGGTACAGTGGTAATGAGCCTGCCGAGGATCATGTATTCGGCGGGCGGCTTGATGAATGAGGATGCCCGGTCGGTCGCCCGGTCGGCTCCGACCCGACAGCCCTCCAGTGCGGCACGTGACATTACGTAACCGCAGATGAGGGACCCTCAGCGGCACGAGCGCTTGAGCGACGGCAGTGGTCCCGCGCCACCCGGCCCGGTCGATCCCCGACACCTGGCCGGATGGACCCACGGCACGGTAAGACCCGCCGCGTTCGCCTCCGTACCGCGTCTCACAGAAGAGGCAGCACCCTGACTGCGTTCCGAGACCTCGGGATCCTCCCCGAGACCGCCGAAGCCCTTGAGGCCGTCGGTATCGTGTCCCCGTTCCCCATCCAGGAGATGACGCTCCCCGTCGCGCTCTCCGGCTCCGACGTCATCGGCCAGGCCAAGACCGGCACCGGCAAGACGCTCGGCTTCGGTCTGCCGCTCCTGGAGCGCGTCACCGTCCCCGCGGACGTCGAGGCGGGCCGGGCCAGGCCCGACCAGCTCACCGACGCCCCGCAGGCGCTCGTCGTGGTCCCCACCCGCGAGCTCTGCACCCAGGTCACCAACGACCTGCTGACCGCCGGCAAGGTCCGCAACGTCCGCGTGCTCGCCATCTACGGCGGCCGGGCGTACGAGCCGCAGGTCGAGGCCCTCAAGAAGGGCGTCGACGTGATCGTCGGCACCCCCGGCCGGCTGCTCGACCTGGCGGGCCAGCGCAAGCTGGACCTCTCGCACGTCCGCGCGCTCGTCCTCGACGAGGCCGACGAGATGCTCGACCTGGGCTTCCTGCCCGACGTCGAGAAGATCATCAACATGCTTCCGGCGAAGCGCCAGACCATGCTGTTCTCGGCGACCATGCCGGGCGCCGTCATCGGCCTGGCCCGTCGCTACATGTCGCAGCCCACGCACATCAGCGCCACCTCGCCGGACGACGCGGGCGCCACCGTGGCCAACACCACGCAGCACGTCTTCCGCGCCCACTCGATGGACAAGCCGGAGCTCGTCGCGCGCATCCTCCAGGCCGAGGGCCGCGGACTCGCGATGATCTTCTGTCGTACGAAGCGGACGGCCGCCGACATCGCCGAGCAGCTCGCCAAGCGCGGCTTCGCCTCCGGCGCGGTCCACGGCGACCTCGGCCAGGGCGCCCGCGAGCAGGCGCTGCGCGCCTTCCGCAACGGCAAGGTCGACGTGCTGGTCTGCACCGACGTCGCCGCCCGCGGCATCGACGTCGAGGGCGTGACGCACGTCATCAACTACCAGTCGCCCGAGGAGGAGAAGACCTACCTCCACCGCATCGGCCGCACCGGCCGCGCGGGCAAGAAGGGCATCGCGGTCACGCTGGTGGACTGGGACGACATCCCGCGCTGGCAGCTGATCAACAAGGCGCTGGACCTGGGCTTCCCCGACCCGGTCGAGACGTACTCGACGTCGCCGCACCTGTTCGAGGAGCTCAACATCCCGGCGGGCACCAAGGGTGTCCTGCCCCGCGGCGAGCGGACCCGTGCGGGTCTGTCCGCCGAGGTGCTGGAGGACCTGGGCGAGACGGGCGGCCGCGGCCGCAAGTCCGCCGCCGCCGCGCCGGTCGCCACCGAGGAGCGCGCGCCGCGCACCCCGCGCCAGCGCCGCCGCACCCGGGGTGGCTCGTCGGCCGAGACGGACGCCCAGGCGCCCGTGGCCGCGGAGCCTGCCGCCGCGCCGGAGGCCGAGGCCGCCGCAAACACCGCGCACACCGAGAACACTGCGACCACCGAGAGCGCCGAGCCGCGCACCCCGCGCCGCCGTCGCCGCACCCGTGTGGGCGTGGCCCCGGTGGAGGCGGCTCCGGCCGCCGAGACCGTGACCGCCCCGGTGGCCGTCGCCGAGCCGGTGGCAGCACCGGCCGCGGAGGCCGTCGTGGAGGCCGCCGAGGCCGACACCAAGCCGCGCCGCACCCGGACCCGCAAGGCCGCGGCCGTCGCCGAGCCGGTGGCAGCACCGGCCGCCGAGGCCGTCGTGGAGGCCGCCGAGGCCGACACCACGCCGCGCCGCACCCGGACCCGCAAGGCCGTCGCCGAGGCGCCCGTCGTCCCGGCGCCCGCCGCCGAGGCTCCGCTCCCCGCCGCCGAGCCGGTGGCCGCCGCCCCGCGCCGCCGTACCCGCAAGGTGGCGGAGCAGGTCGTGGAGGCCGTCGTCGAGGCGCCGGTCAAGCCCCGTCGCCGGGTGCGCAAGGTGGCGTCCTCCTCCGAGGTCGGCTTCCTGACCCCGGAGTCGGCCGCCCTGGAGATCGCCGCCGCGAAGGCCGCCGAGGCCGCCGCCCCGGCCCGCTCGCGCAAGAAGGCCGCCGCGGCCGAGCCGGAGGCGTCCGTCGCCGCCGAGCCCAAGCCGCGTCGTACGCGCGCGAAGAAGACCGCGGAGGCCGCCCCCGAGGCGGCGGCGGAGCCCAAGCCCCGCCGTACCCGCACCCGCAAGGTCGCGGCGCCCGAGGCGTAAGCACACCGCTCGGTCGGCCCGGCATCCCCCACGGGGTGCCGGGCCGACGTGCGTCCCGGGGCGGTCCTCCGGAGCCCCCGCACCCCGGTTACGCTCGGCATATGAGCAAGCCCCGGTCCCTGGCCCTGCCCTCGGGCACCCGCGCGTACCCGCTGGAGACGCCCCGCGGCCGTTTCGCCGTACTCGACTGCGAGCCGTTCGGGACCCGGCTCGGGACGGCGCTGCTGCTGCCCGGTTTCACCGGCAGCAAGGAGGACTTCCTCGCCCTCCTGGAGCCGCTCGCGCGCGCCGGGTACCGGGCGGTGGCGGTCGACGGGCGCGGTCAGCACGAGAGCGCCGGGCCGCGCGGCGCGTCCGGCTACACGCCGCGCACCCTCGCCGAGGACGCCGTGGCCCAGGCGACGGCGCTCGGGGACGGGCCCGTGCACCTGGTCGGCCACTCCTTCGGCGGCCTGGTGGCGCGCGCGGCCGTCCGCCTCGCCCCGCGCTCCTTCGCGTCCCTGACGCTGCTGGCGTCCGGGCCCGGGCACGTCGGCCCCGAGCAGCGCGCCAGGATCCGGCTGCTGCGGGCCGCGCTGCCGGTGCTGCCACCGGCGGTGGTGTGGGCGGCGACGCGGTGGCTGGACAGCCGGGACCCGGCGTACGAGCCGGACACGGAGGAGGTCGCGGAGTTCCTGCGGCGGCGCTGGTTCAACACACGGCCGGGCCAACTCATCGCGGCGGGGCGCCAGTTGCGTACGGAGCCGGACCGCACCGAACAGATCGCCGCGCTTCCCGTGCCGCTGCATGTGGCGTACGGGGACGAGGAGATGGTGTGGACGGTGGAGGAACTGGCGGCGCTGGCCCGGGACACGGGGGCGCACCACACGGTGATCCCGGGCGCGGGCCACTCCCCCAATGTGACGCACGCGGAGGGGCTGGCGGGGGCCTTGACGGAATTCTGGGCGGGGGGGCGCGTGGGTTGCCGGTGACCCCGGCCCTGGGTGGGCTTCCGCCTGCGGGACGACTTCGACTGCGGGCCGGGGGTGGGCTGCCCGCCGGCAACGGGCAAGGGGCAAGAGCAAAGGACAGGCACCCCGTCCCGCCGGCCCCCTAGTACTGCGACTGCAAATGCTGCCAGAACCCGTCCCGCAGTGCCCGCCGCAGATCCGCGTGGCCCCGCAGCGACCGTTGGAGCAGGCGTTCCGCCTCCACCAGGAGGTCCTGGTCGACCGGGCCGGGGAGGTACGGGTGGCCCGGCAGCAGCTGGGCCAGGGACGCCCGGCCCCGCTCCGACAGCCACGTCGCCGCGATCCGCGCCCCCACGAACCGCACATCGTCCCGCGTCGGCGCCGGCCCGCTGTCCTCGTACATCGTCACCGGCCGCCGCGTGACGTACGGCTTGCAGAAGTCCAGGTCGAACGTGCGCTGGCTGTCGACCTCCCACAGCAGCGGCTCCGCCTGGTTGCGCCCCTCCGCCGCCTCGATCCCCCACAGGTGGACCCGCGCCCCGTACCCCTGCGCCGCCTCGACCGCCGAGACGAGGTCCTCGTCGCCGCCGATGAGCGCCGCGTCGCTGATCGCGCGGTGGCGGGCGAGGGACTCCAGGTCGGAGCGGATCAGGGAGTCGACGCCCTTCTGCTGGTTGTTGGCGTTGAGGTTGCCCAGCCGCACCTTCACGTCCGGCAGCTCGGCGATCGACTGCTGCTCGTTGGTGTGGATGCGCCGGCGCGCGCCGTCGTACCAGTACACCCGGAGCAGCCGGCTGTCCGCGAAGATCGTGCGGGCCTTGTCGATGAAGGCCTCGATCAGCCCCTCGGCGTCGAGGTCGAAGGCCCGGCGGTCCTCCGTCCCGGTGACCAGGAGGCCCGCCGCCGCGTAGACGTACCCCGCGTCCACGAAGATCGCGTGGGTGGAGGGCGTCTTCGCCACCTCGGCGAGCATCCGCCGCAGCAGCTGGTTGGTGCGCTCCAGCTGCGCGCCGATGCCGGCCAGACCGGGGCCGGGGGTGGGGGCGTCCGGACCACCGCCGGTGCCGCCCGGGACGCCCGGGACGCCCGGGACGCCGGGGCCGCCGACGCCGGGGATCTCGCTGCCTGAGGTGTCGCCTGCTTCGCTCATCGCCCCCATTCTCAGGGGCGTGAGCGAGCTCTCACAACCGGTGCCTTACCCGCCAGTATTTAGTTCGTGAAAAAATTTCCTTAGCGTAGGGAATGTTTGCCAAGGGCAACCCGTTGTAACAGTCGTAACGGGGCCCGCTCCCCGTACCACCAGCACCAAGCAGTTCTCCTTCAGGAGGATCAGACGAAGGGAGAAGCCATGCGCTTCGAAATCATGCGCCTCAACGACGTGGACGGCTCCGCCGTGGACAGCACCGTCGTGGACGCCGCCTCCGTCAACCGGATCGTGCAGCAGGCCGCCGCAGTCGGCCAGCGCATCTACATCCGCCCGGCCGAAAGCTCGGCTTCGTAACGCGTAAGGATCTTCTACGCGGCAAGCCGAAGCGCCCCCGCACCGGACACCGGTACGGGGGCGCTTTTCGCTGCGCGGGTGCGCGGCTGCGTGGCTGCGCGGCTGCGCGTGCGGTCACCCGCCCCGGATCACCTGGGTGACGCCGTTGATGATCTGCTGCACCGCGAGCGCGGAGAGCATCATGCCCGCGAGCCGCGTCACCAGGACCACCCCGCCGTCCTTGATGACCCGGATGATCAGCAGCGAGTACCGCATGACCAGCCACAGCACGACGTGCATGGCGAGGATCGCGGTCCACACCGCGACCTGCCCGCTCAGCGTGTCGTGGTTCTGGACCGCCAGGATCACCTGGACGATCGCGCCGGGACCGGCGAGCAGCGGCATGCCCAGCGGCACCAGCGCCACGTTGACGTCCTTGGTCTGCTTCGGCTCCTCCATCTTGCCGGTGAGCAGGTCGAGGGCGATGAGCAGGAGCAGCAGACCGCCCGCGATCATCAGCGCGGGCACCTCGATGTGCAGATACGCCAGGATCTGGTTGCCCACCAGGCCGAACACGGTGATCACGCCGAGGGCGACGGCAGCGGCCTGCCACGCCATCCTGCGCTGCACCTTGGCGGCGCGCCCGGAGGTCAGCGCGAGGAAGATCGGGGTGATCCCCGGGGGATCCATGATGACGAACAGAGTGAGGAAGAGGGAGCCGAAAACGGCAGCGTCGAACACGGTGGTGCCTTGCGGGAGAGGGTGTACGGAGCAGGGGAGGGCGCCGCACGGAGCGGAGCCCTATGGGGGAGGGTGAGGGGAAGGCGACGGGGGCCGGGGCCCGGGCTAGCGGCCGGTTCCGCCCGCGCCCGGGACGGGGAACGCGCCCGTCGCCCGGCGGGTGATCTCGCCGTAGATCTCGGGGTCGGTGGTGCACTCACCGAGCCGCACGGCCTTGCGGTCGCCGTGGTAGTCGCTGGAGCCGGTGGTCAGCAGGCCGAGTTCGGTGGCGAGCGAGCGCAGCTTCGCGCGCGAGGGCGCGTCGTGGTCGGTGTGGTCAACCTCGATGCCGTCGAGGCCGGCCGAGGCGAGCTCGGCTATCACCGACTCGGGCACGACCCGGCCGCGCTTGAGCGCCAGCGGGTGGGCGAGGACGGTGACTCCTCCGGCGGCCTTGACCAGCCGGATCGCCTCGAACGGGTCGAGCTCGTGCTTGCCCACGTACGCGCGTCCGCCGTCCGCCAGCCACTCGGGCACGAACGCCTCCGAGACCGACCCGACGACGCCCAGCTCGACCATCGCCTCGGCGACGTGCGGGCGGCCCACCGAGCCGTCGCCCGCGATCCGCGCCACCTGCTCCCAGGTGACCGGGACGCCCAGCTCCTGGAGCTTGGCGACCATGCCCCGGGCGCGCGGCACCCGGTCGTCGCGGACCAGCTCGCGCTCGCGCGCCAGCTCCGGCTCCTCGGGGTCGAAGAGGTACGCCAGCATGTGCAGGCCGATGCCGTCGATCCGGCAGGAGAGCTCGGCGCCGGTCACCAGGGTCAGGCCCGCGGGCAGCGCCGCGGCGGCCTGCGCGTGACCGCGGGTGGTGTCGTGGTCGGTGAGCGCGATGACGTCCAGTCCGGCGGCGGCCGCGTTGCGGACGAGCTCGGCCGGGGTGTCCGTGCCGTCGGACGCGGTGGAGTGGGTGTGCAGGTCGATGCGCACGCGTGACTCCAGGGCGTAAGGGCGGACGGTGGGGACAGTCAAGGATAACGGTGCGTGGCCCCCGTCCCGCCCGCCACGGCTGTGGCGGTCACCGCATCCCGGCCGACACGGCTGTGGCGGTCACCGCAGCCCGTCGCCCGGCACGGCTCACCGCATCCCGCCCGACAGGATGCGCGGCGAGAGCGCCCCGCACGGGACCAGCTCGACCTCGGCGCCCGCGTCGCGCAGATCGGTGAGGACCAGCTCGTCGTAGAGCAGCAGCCCCGACTGCTCCGGCCAGACGATCGCCCACAGCCACAGGCCGCGCGCCTCGCCCGCGAAGACCGCGCGGTCGTCGGGCGTGGCGGTGACGTGCCAGAGCGGGGTGGGGCGTCCGGCCGCGAGGACCTTGGCGTGGGGCGGTTTGTCGACGCTCATGTACGGGCCGGGGTCGGGGCCGTCGATGCCCGCGTACCGCGCGCCCAGGCCCACGCCCAGCTCCTCCGCCACGAGCAGCAGCTCACCGATGCCGCCGAGCGGCGCGGGGCCCGAGCAGGCCACGGCGGTCGCCCGCCCGCCGCTGCGGTCGTCGCCCGCGCACGCCACGCCGGTGAAGAGCCAGCCGATCGGCAGCGGCCACGGCATCCAGACGGGCACCTTCGCCCGGTGCACCGCGACGCCGAGCGCCTCGACGCTCGGCGGGACGACGGGCTGGAGCGGATGCACCGTGCCGTGCACGTCGCACTGCCAGGTGTCGGCGAAGAGACCGGGCGCCCGGACCCGGCCTCCGCACTTCGGGCAACTGGGTTCGCCCCTCATACATGCCAACGGTCCTCCCCGTCCCGCGCCGCGTCAAGGACGATCACCCGTCCGGCGTGTGGCAGAAGGGGCGGACGGGGGCGCCGGCACGCGCCCGCCCCGGCGCACCGGGGCGCCCTCGGTCCAGGCGGACGGCGGTATGCCTAGTCCAGGCGGACGGCGGTACGCAGCGGGTCGCGCAGGTCGGTCCCCTCGGCCAGCCAGCGCTCCTCCAGCTCGCGCGCCCCGTGCACCCGCTTCCAGGCCGCCTCGTTCGCCGTCATCGGCAGCAGCGGCAGGAAGCGGACCGGGTCCATCGGGTCGTCGAGTTCCAGGTCCTCGACCAGCCCGCCCGGCTCCGCGACCAGGACCGAGCTGAACGGCGCGCCCGGCCACAGCGGTTCCCCGATGTCCAGGGAGGCGCCGGGGGCCACCACCACGCCCTCGACCTGCGGGGTGGAGGCGAGGACGGCGAGCGGGCGCAGGACCTTGTCCGTGTCGGCGAGCCCGGCCCGTACGGACAGGACCAGCTCGGCGCGCGGGCCCTCGACCGGGTCGGCGAGGGCGGCGGCCGGGTCGGTCATCGGCCGGGCCGACATGCCGAGCGTGGCGTAGCGCACGATGTCCCCGTCGGCGAAGCGCAGCACCTCGACGCGGTCCGTACCGAGGAAGGTCACCGCGGCGCGCGCGTCCGGTTCACCGAGGGCGGTGCGCAGCCTGGCCTCGACGAGAGCAAGAACATCAACCATGAGTTGAGCATAGAAGCCGTATCGAACGGGCAAAGTACGGACTTGACACCTGCGCCGACTGATAGTCTTGGCCGCTGTTCAGGGCAGAAGTACGTCCCTCACGGGGGACCGGCCGGAGGAGGTGGGGCTGCGATGGATCGAAGTCGGCCTGGCAGTACCAACCGCTCTTCCGTGCGCCTTCGTTGTTCCCTGTGATCGAGACCTCCATACCCGGCCGTATCCCCGGGAAACATCCGAGTCTCATGGCATGTCGCACGGCGGAAGAGCATCTCGCCTCGCCCAGTCCGTTTCAGTAGCGAACGCCGTCACCGCACTCGCGGTGCCGCCCGCTTTGCGGACGTACGCAGATGTACGCAGTTCTCGCGTCACGTCCCCATTCCGGGCAGTGCCACGCTCGCCGGCGGCCTCTCCGTGAAGGAGTCCTGCCATGTCCATGATCCGTGACCTGCGCGCAGCGGTCCGCCCCTCCCTGCGTCCTTCGCTGCGCAAGAGCACCGCCCCGCACAACTCCTACGACCCCACCCGGGACCCCTCCGCGAGCAGCGCCGTCGTCGACTGCGCGGTCTACCGCGACGGACTGCGCAGCCAGGCCGACGCGTGCCTCACCCCGCGTGAGGCGATGCGGTACGTCCAGGAGGAGGGCGGCTTCGCCTGGATCGGACTGCACGAGCCGACCGAGGCCGAATTCGCCGGTATCGCCGCCGAGTTCGGGCTGCACCCGCTGGCCGTGGAGGACGCCGTCCACGCCCACCAGCGGCCCAAGCTGGAGCGGTACGACGACACGCTCTTCACCGTCTTCAAGACCGTCCACTACGTGGAGCACGCCGAACTCACCGCCACCAGCGAGGTCGTGGAGACCGGCGAGGTCATGTGCTTCACCGGCCGGGACTTCGTGATCACCGTCCGGCACGGCGGCCAGGGGTCGCTGCGGGCGCTGCGCAAGCGCCTCCAGGACGACCCCGAGTTGCTGGCCAAGGGCCCCTCGGCCGTGCTGCACGCCATCGCGGACCAGGTCGTGGACGGCTATCTGGCGGTCGTGGACGCGATGCAGGACGACATCGACGAGGTCGAGATCGACGTCTTCTCGGCGCCCTCCAAGGGCAGCCCGCGCGGCACGGACGCCGGCCGGATCTACCAACTCAAGCGCGAGGTACTGGAGTTCAAGCGGGCGGTCTCGCCGCTGCTGCGGCCCATGCAGCTGCTCAGCGAGCGGCCGATGCGGCTGGTCGACCCCGACATCCAGAAGTACTTCCGCGACGTGGCCGACCACCTCGCGCGCGTGCAGGAGCACGTGGTCGCCTTCGACGAGCTCCTGAACTCGATCCTCCAGGCCAATCTGGCGCAGGCGTCGTTCGCGCAGAACGAGGACATGCGCAAGATCACCTCATGGGCGGCGATCATCGCCGTACCGACGATGGTGTGCGGCGTGTACGGCATGAACTTCGACCACATGCCGGAGCTGCACTGGAAGTACGGCTACCCGATCGTGCTGGCCGCCATCGTCGGCAGCTGTCTGACCATCCACCGCACGCTCAAGCGGAACGGTTGGCTCTGACGACGAGGGCGAGCCCGCCGAGGATCACGACCAGGGCGGCCCAGGCCAGGGCGGGCGGTATCTGGCCCAGCCAGAGCGCGGCGATCAGCGCCGCGCCCGGGGTCTCCAGGAGGATCGCCGTGGACGTCACGGAGGCGCCCAGGCCCCGCACCACCCGGTTGAGCAGCGAGTGGCCCAGCAGCTGGGCCGCGACGGTGAGCGCGGCCAGCTTCGCCCAGGTCGCCCCGGAGTAGGAGCCGAGGTCCGCGCCGCTCGCCAGACAGGCGGCGAGCAGCCCGGCGGCGGCCGTCCCGTAGCAGAGGTAGGTGTACGGGACGGTGTCGACGGTCCGCCGGACCTCGGCCCCGAGCAGCACGTAACCGGCGGCGGCGACACCGCCGCCGAGCGCGAGGGCGTCACCCGCGAGGGCGCGCGGCGAGGTGGTCAGGTCGACGCCGGTGAGCATCACCACGCCCACGCACGCGACCAGCGTCCCGGCCCAGACCAGGGCGGGCGGGCGGTGGCCGCGCAGCCGCAGGGCGAGCGTGGTCCAGATCGGGGTGGTGGTGCACAGCGCGGTCGAGGAGGCCACCGACGTCATCCGCAGACTCGGCAGCCAGAGCCCGAAGTGCACCGCGAGCAGCGCCCCCGCGGCGACCGCGAGGCCCGCCTCCCGGCGGGTCAGCCCCCGCAACCGCTCCCGGTACCTCACCGCGACCAGCGGGGTGAGCGCGCCGACCGCCATGGCGTTGCGCCAGAACGCGATGGCCAGCGCGGGGGCCGCCGTCGCGGCGATCAGCGGCGCGGAGAGCGACACGCTGGCGATGGCGACGGCGAGCAGCGCGAAGTCGACCCGGGGGGCGGCCGCGGCGGCGGCCGGAGCCGGGGTCGCGGGTGCTGTGGTGGTGGGCGCGGTGGTGGGCACGGCATGAGGGTAAGGCGCTAAACATATTTTCGGAACTGTCGGACCATGCTGTGGACAACACCGTGGGCCGGGCCGGGGCCGTCCCATAAAGTGGCCCCCATGACACCTGCGCTGCTGGATCGGGCCCTCGTCGAGGAGGCCACCAAGAAGTCCGGGCTGATCTGGGTGCGGGGCACCGGGACCGCCGACCGCGCCCTGTGGCACGTGTGGCACGAGGGCGCGGCGTATGTGGTGGGCGGCGGCCCCGGCGAGCAGCCGCTGGAGGGCCTGGCCGACGGCGGCACCGCGGAGGTGACCGTCCGCAGCAAGGACAAGGGCGGGCGCCTGGTCGCCTGGACGGCCGCGGTGAGCGAGGTCGCGCCGCGGAGCGAGCTGTGGGAGGCGGTGGCCGCCGAGCTGAAGGCCAAGCGGCTGAACGCGCCGGACGGCGAGGCGGTGACGGGGCGCTGGGCGCGGGAGTGCCGGGTGCTGCGCCTGGCGCCGGCCGAGGTCCGCACGGAGATGCCCTCGGGCTCGCTGGCCGCGCCGCCCGTGGAGACCCCGGCCACCACGCGCGAGCCGGTCCCGGCGGCGCTGCCGCGCCTGCTGATGAAGCGCAAGCGGGGCCGCAAGCGGGGCTGAGGGGTGCCCGCTCCTCCCGGAGGCCGGTCCTCGTCTGCGAGCTGTGTGCGGCTGAGCGCGCGGTTCCCCGCGCCCCTGACTGCCCAGGGGCGCGGGGAACTGCGCGAGCAACCCACCACGGTCCGCAGGGGCCACGACACCGCATCCGGCACCGCGCGGCCCTACGTCTTGGGGAGCCTGCTCCCGTAGTCCACCGTCGCCCCCTTGGACGGCGCCGCCAGCGGGAAGTCCTGGTTCCAGTCGCCCAGTTCGAGCACGCCCGCGCCGCCCGCCCGCTCGAAGCGCAGCGGATAGGGCGTGCCCTGGAGCGAGACGTCGAGCGTGCCGCCCTCGCCGTCCTTGCCGGCCCTGACGCGGATGGTGCCCACCTCACCGACCTTGGACCGGTCGCCCTTGGAGAGCTCGCCCTGGAGCCCGAGCATCCCCTTCAGCAGCGCGCTCTTGTCCGTGAAGCCGCGCAGCTCCTGGTACGCGGGGTCGCCCGAGGGCACCTTGACGTACTTGTCGTCGAGCTGTCTGCCCGCGGCCGACGCGCTCCCCGAGCCGTGCTTGCCGTCCCGGTGCGCCCAGAACCCGGCGTCGGCCTTCAGATAGAGCTCGTCACCCACCCGCAGCAGCCCGAACGTGGTGTTCTTGGAGGTGACCGTGCCGGTGGCGCCGTTCTTCTTCAGCCGCATGTCGATCTTGTACGTGCCGCCCTTGCTGACCAGCGTGCCGCTGAGGTGCACCGCGTCGGCGCCGTCGGCCGCCGTGCGGGCCTTGCCCTCGATCTCGGTCGCGGAGAGCTTGCCGACGCCGTTGGTCCCCTCGTCCGGGTCCGAGGAGCACGCGGTGACGGCCGCGGCGAGCCCCGCGCAGAGCGCGACGGGCAGCGCGGCCCGGCGCGCCCGTACGGACAGGGAGCGTGTGGTCACCGGCACAGCCTTTCGTCGAAGCGCGCCGCGTGGGGGCGCGAAGTCGGGGTCGGCAGACCGCACCCTACCCGGGCCGTCCACCCCGCCCCGCGGAGAGCCGTACGGACCCCCCACAAGGGCGTACCGCGAGGGCACCGGCTAGCCTGAATCAGATATTCAGCGTCGTATTTCCGGCCGGGACAGGGTCGGACCACGCCCCAGAGGAGGCGCTCGGCATGGCGGCAGGCGCCCCCCGGATCTTCGTCTCGCACCTCTCCGGCGTCGCCGTCTTCGATCCCAACGGCGACCAGGTGGGCCGGGTGCGCGATCTGGTGGCGATCCTGCGCGTCGGCCGCCGTCCGCCCCGGCTGCTCGGCATCGTCGTCGAGGTGGCCGGCCGCCGGCTGATCTTCCTGCCGATGACCCGGGTCACCGGCGTCGAGTCCGGCCAGGTCATCACCACCGGCGTGGTCAACCTGCGCCGCTTCGAGCAGCGCCCCACCGAGCGCCTCGTCCTCGGTGAGCTGCTGGACCGCCGGGTCACCGTCGTCGAGAGCGGCGAGGAGGTGACGGTCCTGGACGTGGCCATCCAGCAGCTGCCCGCGCGCCGCGACTGGGAGATCGACAAGGTCTTCGTCCGCCGCGGCAAGGGCGGCGCCCTGCGGCGCAAGGGCGAGACGCTGACCGTCGAGTGGTCCGCCGTCACCGGCTTCTCGCTGGAGGAGCACGGCCAGGGCGCCGAGAACCTCCTCGCCACCTTCGAGCAGCTGCGCCCCGCCGACCTCGCCAACGTGCTGCACCACCTCTCCCCCAAGCGCCGCGCCGAGGTGGCCGCCGCCCTCGACGACGACCGGCTCGCGGACGTCATGGAGGAGCTGCCGGACGACGACCAGGTGGAGATCCTCGGCAAGCTGAAGGACGAACGGGCCGCCGACGTCCTGGAGGCGATGGACCCCGACGACGCCGCCGACCTGCTCTCCGAGCTGCCCGAGGAGGACAAGGAGCGCCTGCTCACCCTGATGCAGCCGGACGACGCGGCGGACGTGCGCAGGCTCCTGTCGTACGAGGAGCGCACCGCGGGCGGTCTGATGACCACCGAGCCGATCGTGCTGCGCCCGGACGCCACGGTCGCCGACGCCCTCGCGCGCGTACGCCAGCAGGACCTCTCGCCGGCGCTGGCCGCGCAGGTGTACGTGTGCCGGCCGCCCGACGAGACGCCGACCGGCAAGTACCTGGGCACGGTGCACTTCCAGCGGCTGCTGCGGGACCCGCCGTTCACCCTGGTCTCCTCGATCGTGGACACCGACCTGCCGCCGCTCTCCCCCGAGGCGCCGCTGCCCGCGGTGACCGCGTTCCTCGCCGCGTACAACATGGTCGCCGCGCCCGTCGTGGACGACAGCGGCTCCCTGCTGGGCGCGGTCACCGTCGACGACGTCCTCGACCACCTGCTGCCCGAGGACTGGCGCGAGGCGGAGTTCCACGGCGCCGAGGGGGGCACGGATGGCTGACCGCACCGAGGAGCGCGAGCGCACGCGCGCGGTGGGCGCGAGCGCCCTCTCACGCGGCCCGCGCGCCCGCCTGGACCAGCCGCGCGCGCCCCGGCGGCGGCTGCTGCCCGAGTACGACCCGGAGGCGTTCGGCCGGTTCTCCGAGAAGATCGCCCGCTTCCTGGGCACCGGGCGGTTCATCGTCTGGATGACCCTGGTGATCATCCTGTGGGTGGTCTGGAACATCTTCGCGCCGGCCGCGCTGCGCTTCGACGAGTACCCGTTCATCTTCCTGACGCTGGCCCTGTCCCTCCAGGCCTCGTACGCGGCCCCGCTGATCCTGCTCGCGCAGAACCGGCAGGACGACCGCGACCGGGTCAACCTGGAGCAGGACCGCAAGTCCAACGAGCGCTCCATCGCCGACACCGAGTACCTCACCCGGGAGATCGCCGCGCTGCGGATGGGCCTCGGCGAGGTGGCCACCCGCGACTGGATCCGCTCGGAACTTCAGGACCTGATCAAGGAGATGGAGGACCGGCGCGTGGTATTCCCGCCGGAGGCCCCGCACGGAAGTGACGAATCAGACCGCCGCTAGGGCTTTCCGGGGGCGGCACCCCGCGCCGTACCATCTCCGTATGGTTACGGATGACGCGGTGCGCGAGGCACTGGCGACGGTGAACGACCCAGAGATCCACCGCCCGATCACTGAGCTCGGCATGGTCAAGGCGGTCGAGATCGGGGCGGACGGGGCGGTCGCCGTCACGGTGTACCTCACGGTCTCCGGCTGCCCGATGCGCGAGACGATCACGAAGAACGTGACCGAGGCGGTCGAGCGGGTCGAGGGCGTCACGCGCGTCGACGTCTCGCTCGATGTGATGAGCGACGAACAGCGCAAGGAGCTCGCGGCGTCGCTGCGCGGCGGTACCGCCGAGCGCGAGGTGCCCTTCGCCAAGCCCGGCTCGCTGACCCGCGTCTACGCGGTGGCGTCCGGCAAGGGCGGCGTCGGCAAGTCCTCGGTGACGGTGAACCTCGCCGCGGCGATGGCGGCGGACGGGCTGAAGGTCGGTGTCGTCGACGCCGACATCTACGGGCACTCCGTGCCCCGCATGCTGGGCGTGGACGGCCGTCCCACCCAGGTCGAGAACATGATCATGCCGCCGTCGGCGAACGGCGTGAAGGTCATCTCCATCGGTATGTTCACCCCGGGCAACGCCCCCGTGGTCTGGCGCGGCCCGATGCTCCACCGCGCCCTCCAGCAGTTCCTGGCCGACGTCTACTGGGGTGACCTGGACGTCCTCCTGCTCGACCTGCCCCCGGGCACCGGCGACATCGCGATCTCGGTGGCCCAGCTGGTCCCGAACGCGGAGATCCTGGTCGTCACGACCCCCCAGCAGGCCGCCGCCGAGGTCGCCGAGCGGGCGGGCTCGATCGCGGTCCAGACCCACCAGAAGATCGTCGGCGTCGTCGAGAACATGGCGGGCCTCCCGTGCCCGCACTGCGACGAGATGGTCGACGTCTTCGGCACGGGCGGCGGCGAGAAGGTCGCCGAGGGCCTGACGAAGACGACCGGCACGAACGTGCCGGTGCTCGGCTCGATCCCGATCGACGTCCGCCTGCGCGAGGGCGGCGACGACGGCAGGCCGGTCGTCCTCTCCGACCCGGACTCCCCCGCGGGCGCCGCGCTGCGCGCGATCGCGGGCAAGCTGGGCGGCCGCCAGCGCGGCCTGTCGGGCATGTCGCTGGGGATCACTCCGCGCAACAAGTTCTGATCTGCGGGTTCTGATCCCCGGGTTCTGATCTGCCGGCCGTCTGTGGCTGGTCGCGCGGTTCCCCGCGCCCCTGGGAGGGCCCTTCGGGCCCCTCTCAGGAACGCGGGGGAACCGCGCGAGCAACCGCCCACAAGCTGCGGCCGCAAGTCGCCCCGGCCGACGTGGACCTAGGCGTACGACGTGATGTCCACCACCGCGAACCCGAGCCCGTACGCGCTCATCCCCCGCCCGTACGCCCCCAGGTGCACCCCGCCCCCGGCGGAGCCGGCCAGCACCCAGCCGAACTCGGACTCCCGGTAGTGGAACGGCGTCGCGACCCCGTCGACCGGCAGCGAGAGCGTGGTCCAGTCCGGCCCGGCGAGGTCGTCCGCCAGTTCCCACGCCGCCTCGGTCTGCTGGTCCAGCCACTCGTCGCGCAGCACGTGGTCCATCTGGGCGGGCCAGGTGAAGGAGAGCAGCCCGGACCCGGCCAGCCAGGCCGCGGAGGAGACCGTGGTGGCCTCCAGCACCCCCGTACCGTCGCCGCTGCGGCGCGTGGGGTTGGCCGGGACGCTCACGACCACCGCGAAGCGCTCGCGGTCGGCGGCGGAGCGGTCGGCCGTGTCTTCGCGGGCCGGCCGTATCGACGGCTCGTCGCCGTGGCCGGTGGAGCCGTACTGAACCGTGCCGTCGGCCGCCGTGGCCACCTGCATCAGCCAGCGCGGCCCGGTGAAGGCCTGGTCAAGGCCGTACCAGGCGAACGGTGCCCGCAGATAGCCGTCGACCGTACGCCGGGCCGCCGGCACCCCTTCTGGTGTGGACGGGGTGTCCTCCGTGGACCCCTGTGCCGAAACCCGACTCGTCGTCTCCACTGCCCGGCCGCCTCCTGTCCGTAGGTGTCCGCAGCGGCCCGCCCCCCTCGGGCGTCCTGGCTGCCGGACCTATGGAGGATAGCCACCCCGGTCGCGTCCACCGGGAATGACGGTGCGGACGTGGCTCGGATTGACGTCCCGTACGGAATTCGGGGGGTCGCGTCAGGTCGCGTCGGCGTCGAACGGGGGGCGCTCGCCCGGGTCGAGCTTCTCGCGCTTCTTGACGAGGTCGGGCGCGCCCGGCACACCGGCGGCCGAGCCGTTCGCGGCCGTCGTGGGGGCCGCGGAGGCGCTCTCGCGGCCGTGCACCGCGTCCGCGACCTCCTCCATGTCCTTGCGCAGGTCGAAGCTGTTGCGGATCTCCTTGAGACCCAGGTCGTCGTTGTCGAGCAGCTGCTTGCGCACGAACGTCTTCGGGTTCAGGTCCTCGAACTCGAAGTCCTTGAACTCGGGGCCGAGTTCGGCGCGGATGTCCGCCTTGGCGGTCTCCGAGAAGCTGCGGATCTTGCGGATGAACCCCGAGACGTCCTGGATCAGCTTGGGCAGTTTGTCCGGGCCGAAGACGAGCACGGCGAGGACCACGAGGGTGACGAGCTCCATGGGCCCTATGTCGTTGAACACCTGCTGCTCCTCGTGGCTCTGCTCCCGGGTCCAGTCATGGACCGCTCCACGGTACCCGTCGAAACTGTCGAAACGGTACCTACCCGGTGACCTTTGGCCGTCGCTCGCCCCCCGGGTGACCGATAGGTGACCCGGGGAGCGAGCCGCGGCGGTGGCCCGGGCGCAGGTCAGGACGTGGCGGAGCCCAGGATGAGGGTGAGGCGCTGCTCCTGGCCGCCGCGCCTGAGCGTCAGCTCCAGGCGGTCGCCGGGGCGGTGGGCGCGGATCTTGACGATCAGCTCCTCGGCGCTGTGCACCCGCTGGCCGTCCACCTTGGTGATCACGTCCTCGGGCCTGATGCCCGCGGTGGCGCCGGGGCCGCCGGGGGTCACGGAGGGCTTGCCGTCGGCGGCCTTGGCACCGACCCGGGCGCCGTCGCCGGAGAACTTCATGTCGAGGGTGACCCCGATGACCGGGTGGGTGGCCCGGCCGGTGTTGATCAGCTCCTCGGCGACCCGCTTGCCCTGGTTGACGGGGATGGCGAAGCCAAGCCCGATGGAACCGCCCTGGCCGCCGCTGTCGCTGCTGCCCGCGGCGCGGATCGCGCTGTTGATACCGACGACGTGGGCGCGCGAGTCGAGCAGGGGACCGCCCGAGTTGCCCGGGTTTATCGGGGCGTCGGTCTGGAGCGCGTCGACATAGCTGACGTCGCTGCCGTCGCCCTTCTCGCCGCCCGCCGTGATCGGACGCTCCTTGGCGCTGATGATGCCGGAGGTGACGGTGTTGGAGAGGTCGAAGGGGGCGCCGATGGCCACCACCGGGTCGCCGACCTGGACGTTGTCGGAGTTGCCGAGCGGGAGCGGCTTCAGCCCCGAGACACCGGTCACCCGGACCACGGCGAGGTCGTACCCGGAGTCGCGGCCGACCACCGTGGCGCGGGCGCTCTCGCCGCCGCTGAAGGTCACGCTGATGTCGCCGGACGAACCCGCGGGCTGGACGACGTGGTTGTTGGTGAGGATGTGCCCGGCGTTGTCGAGGACGAAGCCGGTGCCGGTGCCGGACTCGCTCTCCCCGCTGACGTGCAGCGTGACGACGCCCGGGAGGGCGCTGGCGGCGATCCCGGCGACGCTGTCGGGCGCCCGGCCGATGGGCCCCTTGCCGGCCTGCGGCAGGCTGACGTGGGTGGTGCCGGTCCGCTCGACGTACGCGCCGATGCCACCGCCGATACCGCCCGCGACCAGCGCGAGGACGACGGCCCCGAGGACGAGCGCCCCACGCCGGGGCCCGCGCCGGGCCGGTGCCCCCGCGGTGCTGAGCGGCTGCTGCCCGGCCGCGCCCCACGGGTCGTAGTGCACCCACTGGGACGAGGGCGGGACCGGCGGCACGGCCTCCGGTACGACGTACGGAGCCGGGGCCGGGGCCTCCGGCGCCGGGTACGCCCCCTGGGACGGCACGGCCGCGGCGGGCGGCACGGCACCCGGGAGCGGCGCGGGACGCTGCACCGGGGGCGCGGGCGCCCACGGCCCGGGACCGCCGTACGGCGGCGTCCCGTACGGATCGGGCGCGTGCAGGGGCCGCCGGAGCGGCACGGCACCGTCGGGCCCCTGGGCCGGACCGTCGCCGGGGCCCTCGGCCGCCGCCGCCGACGCCTGGGCGGTGGCCTCGGCCGCCGCAGAGGGCGCAGAGGGCTGGGAAGCGGTGGGCTCCGCCGGTGCCGAAGGCTGCAGAGCGGTGGGCTCCGCCGAGGCCGACAGTTGGGGAGCCGTGGGCTCCGCCGGTGCCGGCCCGGGGTCAACACCCTCGACGGGCGTGGGCCCGTGGCCGGGTTCGGCGGCAACCGCCTGCGCGGGGTCGGCCGGCGCCACCGGTCCCGGTTCGGCGGGGACCGCCTGCGCGGGCTCGGCGGGCGCCACCGGTCCGGGCTCGGCAGAATCCGCCTGCACGGGATCGGCGGCAACCGCCTGCGCGGAGTCGGCCGGTGCCGCCGGGGCGGGTGGGGCCAGTCGGTACGCGGACTCTTCCTCGACCGGGGCTCCCGGAGCCAGCGGGTACGGCACGTCCCGGGCGCCGGAACCTTCCGGCGCCGCGGCGGCCGGACCGTCCTGCGCACCCGGAGCGGACGCGTCCGGCGTCCCGCCCTCGGGCGGGGCCAGGTCGTACGTCTCCTCGGCCGCGGAGCCGTCCTCGCGCGGGGTGGGACGGCTCCACCATCTCGCCCTGGGCCCGGTGGGCTTCCCGTCGTTCATGCTCTCCCCGCAAATGTCCCGCGTGCCCCGGGGGCACCCCTCCCGGGGATTCAATCAGGTTTGCCGGGAGGAGCGCAGGGCAGGCGGTCAGTGCCGCGGAGCCGCCAGCCGCGTCGGGGACGAGGACGGACTCGCGCCCGGCAGCGCGGACAGCGGCGCGACCGGCCGTACCGCCGGGGTGGAGAGCACCGGCCGTATCAGCGGAGGCAGGGCCGAGCCGCTCAGCAGCGCCGCGCGGAACGGGTTGCCGAACTGCTGCGGCGCGGGCTGGGGCGGTATGCCGTTGAGCCCGGCCAGCCCCATCGGAGCCGGTGCCGCGCCGGTCTGCGGACCCACCGGCGCGCTCGCCGCGCCGCCGTGTCTGCGCTCCGCGTCCAGGGACAGCGGCACACCCGAAACAGCACCTGCGGGACCGGCCGACGGGCTCTGCGCCCGCACCGGCGTGACCCTGCTGCCCGAGCCCTCGCCCCGGGCGGTGGTGTCCGCCCCGGAGTCCGAGGGGATCGCGCCGCCGAGCGCGATCGCCGCCAGGGAGACCGCGCTGGCCGCGGCGAAGGCGATCCTGCGCCCGCGCCACGGCGAACCCGAACGCTCCTCGGCGCGGGCCACTTCATGGATGCGGAAGCCCCGCCCGGGCAACCCGCCACCGAGGACGGCCGCGTGCGCCCCGCCGGGCGCGTAGCCGAAGCGGCCCGCCGGGTCGCCCGGATCACTCAGGGCGCCGGGGGTGAAGACCCCCTCGGCGAGGCGGCCCCCGCCGAATGGTCCCCGACCGTCGTCGTCACCTCCGGGGCCCCCGGGCAGCCCCTGGAGCCGTGCCAGCAGCCCCTCGGAGGGGGTGGGCTGCGCCGTCTGCGCGAAGACGCTCTTGACGCGGCGCTGGGCGTCGGCCTCGGCCTTGCACTTGGGACAGGTGGCCAGATGCGAAAGGACGCGCTCGCGCGCGTCATGACTGAGCTCGCCGTCGACCAGGGCGGCGAGGCGGTCCCCCAGATGCTGCTCGGCGGGGGTCGGACCTGTGCCGGTCACGCCGTCCCCTCTCCGA
Organism: Streptomyces sp. NPDC043908; assembly: GCF_056435525.1. NCBI lineage: Bacteria > Bacillati > Actinomycetota > Actinomycetes > Kitasatosporales > Streptomycetaceae > Streptomyces > Streptomyces sp. NPDC043908. The sequence continues at coordinate 31,890 of NZ_JBWKEI010000023.1, forward strand.
CCGCCCCCGGGGCGCCGGGCGCCACCCCCGCGAGGGCACGCTGCTGCTCGGCACGGGCCTCGGGCGAACGGTGCTTCAGCGCCTTGCGCAGATGCGAGCGGCCTCGGTGGATCCGGCTGCGCACGGTACCGAGCTTCACGCCGAGGGTGGCGGCGATCTCCTCGTACGACAGGCCCTCGATGTCGCAGAGGACGACGGCCGCGCGGAATTCGGGCGCGAGGGTGTCCAGCGCCTGCTGGACGTCGGCGTCGAAGTGCGCGTCGTTGAAGACCTGCTGGGGGGACGGGTCACGGCTGGGCAGCCGCTCGGCCGCGTCGTCGCCGAGCGCGTCGAAGCGGATGCGCTGGCGGCGGCGGACCATGTCCAGGAAGAGGTTGGTGGTGATGCGGTGCAGCCAGCCCTCGAAGGTGCCCGGCGTATACGTCGACAGGGAGCGGAAGACGCGGACGAAGACCTCCTGCGTGAGGTCCTCGGCGTCGTGCTGGTTGCCCGTCAGGCGGTAGGCGAGGCGGTAGACGCGGCCGCTGTGCGTGCTGACGATCTCCTCCCACGTGGGAGGGGTCCACGCCGGGGATTCCGCGTCGGCGAAGGTCGCGGTGGCTGCGGAAGGTGCGGCGTTGATGGGAGTCCCTCCCAGGCCGTTGAGGCCATGGGGGCGGTCAGCGGTCTCGGTCACGGATTTCGGCTCACCCGCCGACCTGAGAAAGCGCCGGAGCACTCCTCCCCGATCCACAGGCGCAGCCGCACCTCCCCTGTCGGCTCTGGTGGTGTCCAGCGGAGCCCCTACCATAGCCACCTCGCCCGTTAGCTCCGGATAAGAATCTTTACGCGCATTTGGGACCGGCTTCCCGCCCCCGCGACCGCGTTGCTTCCCGGACCCCTCGGAGACCGGGATTTCGTACTCGTCCATGTCACCCCCGCCCTTCATAACGCCTGGTCCCATCTGCGGGTTCCCGGGCGCAGCGGATACAGTCACCGTTGCGCGCCAACTACGGGGACAGGAGAGGGCCATTACCGCCAACCGGCAGACGAGCTGGGCGTTCGCCGACGCCTTTGTCGCCGAGGACGACGCGCTGCGCTGGGCCCGCGAGCGGTCCCGGGAGGCAGGACTGCGTTCGGTGTCCCCGGGGACGGGCGCCGCGCTGCGCCTGCTCGCTGCCACCGCGGACGCCAAGGCGGTGGCCGAGATCGGCACCGGAACGGGCGTCTCCGGGATCTATCTGCTCCAGGGCCTGCGGCCGGACGGCGTGCTGACCACCGTCGACCCCGAGGCGGACCGCCAGCAGTTCGCCAAGCAGGCCTTCCGCGCGGCGGGATTCGCCGGGAACCGGGCGCGCTTCATCCCCGGGAACGCCCTGGACGTCCTGCCTCGGCTGGCCGACGGCGGATACGACCTGGTGTTCTGCGACGGCGACCGGGCGGAGTCCCTGGACTACCTCGCTGAATCGTTGCGCCTGCTGCGGCCCGGCGGAATCGTCTGCTTCGAAGGGGTCTTCGCCGACGGCCGTACGGTCGACTCGGGCGTCCAGCCCGCCGAGGTGCTGCGGCTGCGGGACCTGCTGCGGACCGTCCGCGAAAGCCAGGAGCTGGTCGGGTCGCTGCTGCCGGTGGGCGACGGACTCCTGTGCGCGGTGAAGCGGCCCTGAGAGGGGCATGGGTGCGCCGCGGTTTCCTCGCCCCCTGGTCAGCCCCTGGTCACCCTTTGGTCGGCCCCGGAAAACACTCCGCCCCGGGCCGGTACCTGCGTACCGGCCCGGGGCGGGCACAGATGGGGGTCAAGCCTGCTGAATCAGCCGACGACCTTCTTGAGCGCGTCACCGAGCGCCTCGGCCTCGTCCGGGGTCAGCTCGACCACAAGCCGTCCACCGCCTTCGAGCGGAACGCGCATGACGATGCCCCGCCCCTCCTTGGTCACCTCGAGCGGGCCGTCGCCCGTCCGCGGCTTCATGGCCGCCATGCTGTTTCCCCTTCCTGAAACCAGCTCATCGCAGCCGGCGGCCCCATGACAGGCATGGTGTTACCGGCATCGAACACATTGCTTCCAGGTCATTATCCCGCATGGCAGGACCCGATGACCAACATCGGTCCGCATCGCTTGCGCAACGCGCTCTATCAAAACCACCCAATTCGGCGATCCGCCTGCGATACTTCGCCACCCCCGGTGCGGATGCCGACCGGGATTGTTTGACGCAGGTCACATGTGCGGCGCCGATGATCTCCGCCATGCTGGGCGGACACGACACCGCAACGGAGGGGATCCATCCCAATGGCCGACACCGTGCTCTACGAGGTGACCGACGGGCTCGCGACGATCACGCTCAACCGTCCCGACGCCATGAACGCCATGAACATCGAGGCCAAGGTCGCCCTGCGGGACGCGGTACGGGCGGCCGCGGCGGACCCGGCGGTACGGGCGGTCCTGCTCACCGCGACCGGCCGGGCGTTCTGCGTGGGCCAGGACCTCAAGGAGCACGTGAGCCTGCTCGCGGCGGACCGCGAGGCGGGCACCACGGTCACGATGAGCACGGTCCGCGAGCACTACAACCCGATCGTGCGCGCCCTCACCGAGATGCCCAAGCCGGTCGTGGCGGGGGTCAACGGCGTCGCGGCGGGCGCGGGCCTCGGCTTCGCGCTGGCGGCGGACTACCGGGTGGTCGCGGACACCGCCGCCTTCACCACCTCCTTCGCGGGGGTCGCGTTGACGGCCGACTCCGGCGTCTCCTGGACGCTGCCCCGCCTCATCGGCCAGTCGCGCGCCGCCGACCTGCTGCTCTTCCCGCGCTCGATCTCCGCGCGCGAGGCGTACGACCTCGGGATCGTGAACAAGCTCGTCCCGGCGGACGACCTGGCGGCCGAGGCCGCGGCCGTGGCGCGCGCGCTGGCCGACGGGCCGACCCTCGCGTACGCGGCGCTCAAGGAGTCACTGGCGTACGGGGCCGGGCACAGCTTGGCCGAGGCGCTGGAGAAGGAGGACGAACTCCAGACGCGTGCCGGGGCCTCCGAGGACCACGGCATCGCGGTGGCGGCGTTCCTGGCGAAGGAGAAGCCGAAGTACGTGGGGCGTTGAGCCGTTCGTGGTGACGTGACCTTCCGCGCGGCGGCCGCGGGCCCTTCGGGGCCCGCCGCGCGGCTCACCGCGCCCCTGGGGGCCCCGCCGCCCGTCAGGCGGCGCCGGCGCCGCCCCGGGACACGCAGTTCTCCAGGTGGTCGTCCACGAGCCCGCACGCCTGCATGAGGGCGTAGGCGGTGGTGGGGCCGATGAAGCGCAGGCCGCGCTTCTTGAGGGCCTTGGACAGCGCCGTCGACTCGTCGGTGACCGGGGGGACGTCGGCCAGGGTGCGGGGTGCCGGGCGGGTGGCGGGGTCCGGCGCGTACGACCAGATCAGCTCGTCCAGTTCGCCGGGGGCCCAGTCGGCCAGGACGCGCGCGTTGGCGAGGGTCGCCTCGATCTTGGCGCGGTTGCGGATGATCGACTCGTCGGTCAGCAGCCGCGCCGCGTCCTCGTCCGTGAACGCGGCCACCTCGGCGATCCGGAAGCCCGCGAAGGCGCGGCGGAAGCCCTCCCGGCGGCGCAGGATCGTGATCCACGACAGCCCCGACTGGAAGGCCTCCAGGCACAGCCGTTCGTAGAGGGCGTCGTCGCCGTGGACCGGGCGGCCCCACTCGGTGTCGTGGTAGGCCACGTAGTCCGCGGTGGACAGCCCCCATGGGCAGCGCGGCCGGCCGTCGGGGCCGGGGATGGCGGCGCTCACTGGCGGGGCTCCTCGTCGCGGCGGGCGTGGGCGGCGCTGAGCGCCTGCTGGAGGCCGGCGATCCGGGCGTCGCGCTCGGAGAGCTCCGCGGCGAGACGGCTCAGTACGTCGTCGACCTCGGCCATGCGGTAGCCGCGGGCGGCCACCGGGAGCCGCAGGGCGTCGATGTCCGCTCGCTCCACGGGCCGGTCCTCGGGCAGCGGGTCGGAGAGCCGCTCGGGGCCCGTCTCGGGCAGGACGGCGTCGTCGCCGCCCACCACGGCCAGCGTCACCGCGGCGACCACCACGACCATGGCGATCAGCAAGAACCAGAACACGCGCGAAGCCTCTCCCCGCCAGCCGGAAACCGTCGGGTCCGATCGTGCCATGCGGAGCCGGGAGTTAGGGTCTGTCGGTCGGCAAGGCCCGGCCCACCGGGCACGGAACCAGAGGTCACGGGCTTCTTACCCGAGGAGGAAACAGCGGATGCTGCGGCTGGGACGGCGCGAGTTCGACGCGTACGAGCCGGTGATCATGGCGATCGTCAACCGGACCCCGGACTCCTTCTACGACCAGGGCGCGACCTTCCACGACGAGCCCGCGCTGGCCCGCGTGGAGGAGGCGGTGTCCCAGGGGGCCGCCATCATCGACATCGGCGGGGTCAAGGCGGGCCCCGGCGAGGAGGTGACGGCCGAGGAGGAGGCGCGGCGCACGGTCGGCTTCGTGGCCGAGGTGCGGCGGCGGCATCCGGACGTGGTGATCAGCGTCGACACCTGGCGCCACGATGTCGCCGAGGCGGTCTGCGAGGCGGGCGCGGACGTGCTGAACGACGCGTGGGGCGGGGTCGACCCCAAGCTCGCGGAGGTCGCGGCGCGGTACGGGGCGGGGCTGGTGTGCACGCACGCGGGCGGCGTCGAGCCGCGCACCCGGCCGCACCGGATCGCGTACGAGGACGTGATGGAGGACATCCTGCGGGTCACCGTCGGCCTCGCGGAGCGGGCGGTCGCGCTCGGGGTGCGGCGGGACGGGATCATGATCGATCCCGGTCACGACTTCGGCAAGAACACCCGCCACAGCCTGGAGGCGACCCGGCGGCTCGGGGAGATGACGGCGACCGGGTGGCCGGTCCTGGTCTCCCTCTCCAACAAGGACTTCGTCGGGGAGACGCTGGACCGGCCGGTCAAGGAGCGGGTGATCGGGACGCTGGCCACGACCGCGGTGTCGGCGTGGCTGGGGGCGCGGGTGTACCGGGTGCACGAGGTCGCGGAGACGCGTCAGGTGCTGGACATGGTGGCGTCCATCGCGGGCCACCGGCCGCCCGCGGTGGCCCGGCGCGGGCTGGCCTGACCGGGCCCCGGCGGCACGGCGGCGGTGCGGGCGCGTCCGGCGCCCCTACCGCCCCACCTCCTTGGTCACCAGGGCCACCGCCTCCTCCACGCTGTCCGTGACGTGGAAGAGGAGCAGGTCGCTCTCGGAGGCCTTGCCGCCCGCGACCACCGTGTCGCGGAGCCAGTCGACCAGGCCCGTCCAGTACTCGGAGCCGAACAGGACGATCGGGAAGCGGGTCACCTTGCCGGTCTGGACGAGCGTGAGCGCCTCGAAGAGCTCGTCCAGCGTGCCGAGGCCGCCGGGCAGCACGACGAAGCCCTGCGCGTACTTCACGAACATCGTCTTGCGGACGAAGAAGTAGCGGAAGTTCACGCCGATGTCGACATGCGGATTGAGCCCCTGCTCGAAGGGGAGCTCGATGCCGAGGCCGACCGAGACGCCCCGCGCCTCGCGCGCGCCCCGGTTGGCCGCCTCCATCGCCCCCGGCCCACCACCGGTGATCACCGCGAAGCCCGCCTCGACCAGCGCCTGGCCGATGCGCACGCCCGCCTCGTACTCCAGCGAGTCCACCGGCGTGCGGGCCGAGCCGAAGACGCTGATGGCGCTGGGCAGTTCGGCGAGCGCGCCGAAGCCCTCGACGAACTCGGACTGGATGCGCATCACCCGCCAGGGGTCGGTGTGCACCCACTCCGAGTCGCCCTCGGTGTCCAGGAGCCGCTGGTCGGTGGTTCCGGGCTTCACCTGCTCGCGGCGGCGCAGCACCGGCCCGAGCCGCTGCTCCAGCCGCTGTTCGCCCGGAAACTCTCCCTCGGGATAGGCCATTGCGTGCTCCTTTCCGCTGACTCCAGTCATATGACGCGTCCGGCCAGGGTAGGACGACTTACGTGACGAATGATGAAATTCAGGCAGTCAGCCAGGCGTGAAGTCGCCGTTCGCAGTGGGTGATCCGGTCGACGGCCACGTGTTCGTCGCGCTTGTGCGCGTACAGGGCGTCCCCGGGGCCGTAATTGACGGCCGGGACGCCGAGCGCGCCGAAGCGGGAGACGTCGGTCCAGCCGAACTTGGGCTGCGGGGTGCCGCCGACCGCCGCCATGAAGGCCGCGGCGGCCGGGTGTGAGAGGCCGGGCCGGGCCGCGCCCGAGTGGTCGTCGACGACGAACGCCGTGACGCCGCAGTCCGCGAAGACCTCGTGGACGTGGGCCAGCGCCTCCTCGGCGGTGCGGTCCGGGGCGTAGCGGTAGTTGACGGTGACCGCGCACGCGTCGGGGATGACGTTGGTGGCGACGCCGCCCTCGATCCGTACGGCGTTCAGGCCCTCGTGGTACTCCAGCCCGTCGATCACCGGCCGGCGCGGCTCGTACGCGGCGAGCCGGGCCAGGATCGGGGCGGCGGCGTGGATGGCGTTGGAGCCCATCCAGCTGCGCGCGGAGTGGGCCCGCTCCCCTTCTGTGTGGAGGACGACCCGCAGGGTGCCCTGGCAGCCGCCCTCGACCTGGCCGTCGGAGGGCTCCAGGAGGACCGCGAAGTCGCCCTCGATCCAGTCGGGGTGCGCCTCGGCCACGTGCCCGAGCCCGTTGAGGTGGGCCGCGACCTCCTCGTTGTCGTAGAAGACGAAGGTCAGGTCGCGGTTGGGCTCGGGGACGGTCGCCGCGATGCGCAGCTGCACGGCCACGCCGGACTTCATGTCGGAGGTGCCGCAGCCCCACAGGACGCCGTTGTCGTCCAGGCGCGAGGGCACGTTGTCCGCGATCGGGACGGTGTCGATGTGCCCGGCGAGGACGACCCGCTCGGCGCGCCCCAGGTTCGTGCGCGCGACGACGTTGTTGCCGTGGCGGTCCACGGTCAGGTGCGGCAGCGTCCGCAGGGCCGCCTCGATCGCGTCCGCGAGCGGCTTCTCCGTTCCGCTCTCGGACGGGAAGTCGACGAGCCACGCGGTGAGCGCGGGGCCGTCCAGGGTCAGGTCGAGTGCGCTGTCTGCCATGGCCCCGACCCTAGCGCGCACCCCCCGACCAGGGCCGGGGCGTCCAGAAGCACACGAGTGGCGCCCGGCCCCGGGGGGCTCGCCCCGCCCTCCAGTACGGTGGTCCCCGTGTCCCAGCCCCGCACTCCCGAACGACCCGCACGGCGCGGCCGTCTCTTCCGTTTCGTGGCCGCGGCCGTCGTGCTGCTCGCCGTGGCCGGCTATCTGGTGGTGCAGTACCTGAGCGGGGGGCCGGGGGCGCCGAGATGCACGGTGGGGTCGGGGGACGACACCTACCGGCTCAGCCCCGAGCAGGCCGAGAACGCGGCGACGATCTCCGCGGTCGGCACCACGCGCGGGATGCCCGAGCGGGCGGTCACCATCGCGCTGGCCACCGCGCTCCAGGAGTCGGGCCTGCGCAACATCACGCACGGCGACCGCGACTCGGTCGGGCTCTTCCAGCAGCGGCCCTCGCAGGGCTGGGGCACCGTGCGGGAGATCATGGATCCGGTGTACTCGGCCGGGAAGTTCTACCAGCGCCTGGCCGAGGTGCCCGGCTACTCGCGGCTGCCGCTGACCGTGGCCGCGCAGCGGGTGCAGCGCAGCGGCTTCCCGCAGGCGTACGCCAAGCACGAGCCGGACGCGGCGCTGCTCACGGCCGCGCTCACCGGCCGCAGTCCCGCCTCGCTGACCTGCACCATCGCCAAGGACACCCGCCCGGGCGACCCGGCGCGGGTGCGCGCCGAGCTGACCCGCGCGTTCGGCGCCGGGGTGGTCCCGGACAGGGGCGAGGGGCGCGAGGTGACCGTGCCGGTGCGCACGCCCGCGCGCGCGGGCGCGGACGCCGAGGGCGGCGCCGCGCAGCACGGCTGGGAGCTGGCCCACTGGGCGGTCGCGCACGCCGCGGCCTTCCGGGTGGAGCGGGTGTCGTACGCGGGGCACACCTGGCGCGCGGACGGCTCCCGCAAGGGCTGGCACACCGACGACGCCCGGGCGGACGCGGACGCCACCAGCGGGGACACCGCCGACGCGGCGAACGGCGCGGGGAGTTCCGGCGCCTTCGGCCAGGTCCGTATCCAGCTCACCCCTTAGCGCGCGACAGCCGTTCGGGCGGCCACCCGTACGGGGCACAGACGCCTTTCACGTACACCGTTTCGTACACCCACCCCCGCGCCCTTCCGGAGAAACGTCAATTCCCTTGGGAACACGGGGATGCGGCGGTGCTCGGCAGAGGGGTGCCGCAGCTCGTTTGCCCGTTTTTATCCGAACCCGATAATGCGACGCATTGCGAACTCTTTACCCGGGCCCTCCGCAACCTGAGCCGCACCCCGAGGAGTTGTCACAGCGTCCGAACGCCGTTCCTCCCGTCTCAAGGAGCATCATGTCCCTCCCCCTGACCCGTCGGATCGCCCGTGCCGCGCTGCTCATCGCGGCGGGTGCAGTTCCCGTGGTCGGCGCGGCCGGCGCGGCGAGCGCCGCCGCGCTTCCGGAGACTGCGAACCTGGGCGGTCTGACCGCCCTCGACGGCGCGAACCTCGGCAACACGGTCGACGGTGCCGCGCAGCAGGCCACCGGCCTGGCGGGCGACACCGGCAGCAAGGCCGTCAAGCAGGCCGTCCCCGCCGCGGGCAAGACCGTCGGCAAGACCGGGAAGACGGCGACCCCGGCGGCCCAGAAGACGGCGGGCGACGCCGCGGGCAACGCGGGCGACCTGCTGGGCACCACCGCCAAGTCGGCCAGCCTGGACGGCCTTCCGGCCGGCGGCCAGCTGCCCACCCAGGGCCTGTCCTCCACCGACCAGCTGCCGCTCAAGGGCCTGCCCGTCGGCTGAGCCGCACCGACCGCCGCGCCTCCCGCGCGGGCGACGCCGAAGGGGCCCCGGGATCCTGTCCCCGGGGCCCCTTCGCGGTACCCGTGCTCCGATGTCCGTACGCCCTAGCCCAGGCGCTTCACGGCCGCCTCGACGCGCTCGTCGGTCGCCGTGAAGGCGACCCGTACGAACCGCGCGCCCGCCTCGCCGTAGAAGTCGCCGGGCGCCACCAGGATGCCGAGCTCGGCGAGGTGGGCCACGGTCTGCCAGCAGCCCTCGTCGCGGGTCGCCCACAGGTAGAGGCTGGCCTCGCTGTGCTCGATGCGGAAGCCGTGCTTGACCAGCGCCTCGCGCAGGGCGGCGCGGCGGGCCGCGTAGCGCGCCCGCTGCTCGTGTACGTGGACGTCGTCGCCCAGCGCCGCCACGGTGGCCGCCTGGACGGGCGCGGCGGTCATCATCCCGCCGTGCTTGCGGATCAGGAGCAGCTCGCCGAGGACGGCCTCGTCGCCCGCGATGAACGCGGCGCGGTAGCCGGCCAGGTTGGAGCGCTTGGAGAGCGAGTGGACGGCGACGAGGCCCTCGTACGTACCGCCGCAGACGTCCGGGTGCAGCACCGAGACGGGCTCGGCCTCCCAGCCCAGCTCCAGGTAGCACTCGTCGGAGACGAGCAGGACGCCGTGCTCGCGCGCCCAGGCGACGATCCGGACCAGCTCCTCCTTGGGCAGGACCCGGCCGGTCGGGTTGGACGGCGAGTTCAGCCAGAGGAGCTTGAGCCCGGCCGGGTCGAGCGCGGTCGGGTCCTCGTACGCGACGGGCTCCGCGCCGCAGAGCCGGGCGCCCACCTCGTACGTCGGGTACGCCAGGCGCGGGTGGGCGACCTTGTCGCCCGGGCCGAGGCCGAGCTGGGTCGGCAGCCAGGCCACCAGCTCCTTGGACCCGACCACCGGCAGCACGTTGCGGTGGCCGACGCCGACCGCGCCGAGCCGGCGTCCGAGCCATCCGGTGAGCGCGTCACGCAGCTCCGCGGTCCCCCACACCGTCGGATAGCCCGGCGAGTCCGCGGCCCCGGCCAGTGCCTCGCGGATCAGCTCCGGGACGGGGTCGACCGGGGTGCCCACGGACAGGTCCACGATGCCGTCCGGATGGGCCGCGGCCGTCGCCTTGTACGGCTCCAGCTTGTCCCAGGGGAAGACGGGCAGGCGTGCGGAGACTGCGCCCACGGAAGGTGCTCACTTTCTTCTGCGGAATGCCGTGCCGGGCAAACGCCTCGGTCCCGCAGGGCTAAGGACGCCGTACGGGACCGGGCGGACACGCGGTGCGGGTGTCAGTGCTCGCTGTCGGCGTTGATGTCGGCGGGCAGCGCGGCGATGAAGGGGTGGTCGCGCTCGATCAGGCCGAGCTTGGAGGCGCCACCGGGCGAACCGAGCTCGTCGAAGAACTCGACGTTCGCCTTGTAGTAGTCCTTCCACTCCTCCGGGGTGTCGTCCTCGTAGAAGATGGCCTCGACCGGGCAGACCGGCTCACAGGCACCGCAGTCGACACATTCGTCCGGGTGGATGTAGAGGGACCGCTTGCCCTCATAGATGCAGTCGACCGGGCACTCTTCGATGCATGCCTTGTCCTTAAGGTCGACACAAGGCTCCGCAATGACGTAGGTCACGCTGTCGTTCCTCCTCGATAGGGCGCGGCGGGCCGGTCTGCGGCTCCGTCCACGTGGCGCGCGGGAGCGCGGCGTCGTCGATGCCCACACCTAGTATCTCCGTTCCGGGGCGGGATCCGAACAGGAGGGGCGAAGAGAGCTGTGGAGTTCACCACCGGCGGACGGCTGGTCGTCAGAATCACGCCGGAAGATCAGGGCAAACGCGTATCAGTCAGACACCTGGCGAGGCCGGGGGAACAGGGCGCGAAGTTCACCGACACGGTCGGCGTTCTCACATCGTGGGATGCCGGAGTGCTGTCGATCGTCCGCAGGAACGGGGAGGCGGTCCGCGTCCCGGAGGGCGAGATGGTCGCGGGCAAGGTCATCCCGGCCGAGCCCGCCCGGCGCCGCGGTCCGGCCGCCACCTTCCGGGAGTTGGCGCTGGTCAGCGCACGTGCCTGGCAGCCCGTGGAGAGCGAGGCGCTGGGCGGCTGGACCCTGCGGGCGGCCGGCGGATTCACCCGGCGGGCCAATTCGGTACTGCCGCTGGGCGAGCCCGGGATGCCCCTGGAGGACGCCCTCGCGTACGCGCGCGCCTGGTACACCGCCCGTGGTCTTCCCACCTACGTACAGACGTCCACGGGTGCCGAGGGGACCCAGGAGGCGCTCTGTGTCGATCTTGAAAACTTTGGGTGGGTTCGCGAGGTAAGCGCCCAACTGCGGATCGCCGCACTTGCCCCGATCGGGGACCTCGACGCGGACGTCTCCCAGGTCGTCCTCGGCCGTTCCGTCCAGCCCGGCTGGCTCGCCCGCTACCAGCGCGCCGGCACCCCCGGGCCCCAGGTGCGCGCGGTACTGGAGAGCGGCCCCTCCACGTGGTTCGCCACCGTGGCCGGGGACGGGGAGGTGCCCGCCGCCATCGGCCGGTGCGTCATCGACGGCCGCTGGGCGGGGTTCATGGCCGTCGAGGTGGACCCGGCGCAGCGCCGCCGGGGACTCGCCACGGCCGTGATGACCGCGCTGGCCCGCCAGGCGCTCTCCGAGGGAGCCTCGGCGGCGTGGCTCCAGGTCGAGGCGGACAATGAGGGGGCCCGGGCCCTCTACGACGCCCAGGGCTTCGCCACCCACCACACCTACCACCACTTCCGGCAGGGCTGAGCGCCCCGGGCGGGCCCCGGGTCCGCGCCGGACTTTCCGATCCCACCAACGGGTACGAGGCGGTTATGGACCCCGAAAGCCCCGGCGCCGAGGACTGGCGGCGGCAGTTCACCGAGGAGGCCCGGTCGGTACGGCCGGACCTGGCGACGCTGTGCCTGCTGATCGGCGCGGTGGCCGATCCCGGCCTCGGCCGGCCCGGCCTGGACGCGGCGCAGATGGAGCTGGACCGGCTGGCCGGCCTGCTTCCCCACGGCGTCACCGGGGCCCGCCCCTGGGCGCTGGCCCTGGCCGAACTGCTCGGCGGCGGCTGCGGCTTCCGCGGCGGCCCGGCCGAGTACCAGCGGCTGGAGTCCTCCCTGCTGCCCCAGGTGCTGCGGCGCCGCAGGGGACTGCCGATCCTGCTGTCGGTGGTCTGGATGGAGGTGGCGCGCAGGGCCGGCGCCCCGGTGTACGGGGTGGCCCTGCCCGGCCACTTCGTGGTGGGCCTCGGCAGCCCCGAGGAGCGGGTGCTCGCGGATCCGTTCGACGGGGGGCGGCCGCTGACCGGTGCTGATGCGGAACTCCTGGTGGCCGGGGCCACCGGCGCCCCGCTCGACCCGTCGACGATCACCCCGGCCGACCCGTTGGCGGTCGTGCTGCGCGTCCTCAACAACATCCGCGCCTGGGCCGCGGCCCGCCCGGAGCGCAGCGACGTGGCCCTGTGGGCACTGGACCTGTCCCTGCTGCTGCCCACGCACCCGGCCCGGCTGCGCTACGACCGGGCCGAGCTCCTGGTCCGGCGCGGCGACTACCTCGCGGGCGCGGCGGAGTTCGAGGATTACGCGGACATCCTGGAGCCGGTGGAGCCCGGCACCGCCGAGACCGTCCGGAGCCGGGCGCGGGCGGCGCGGGCGATGCTGAACTGACGCCCGGCCGGGGTCAGAGCCAGCCCTTCTCGCGGGCGATGCCCACCGCCTCCGCGCGGTTGCGGGCCGCCAGCTTCTGGATGGCCATGGAGAGGTAGTTGCGGACCGTGCCCTGGGAGAGGCAGAGGACGCGGGCGAGTTCGGCGTTGGTGGCGCCGTTCGCCGCCGCGCGCAGGACGTCGCGTTCGCGGTCGGTCAGCGGGTTGGCGCCCTCGGCGAGCGCGGCGGCTGCCAGCGTCGGGTCGATCACCCGCTCCCCCGCCAGCACCTTGCGCACCGCCGCCGCGAGCTGGGCGGCCGGGGCGTCCTTCACCAGGAAGGCGGCGGCGCCCGACTCCATCGCGCTGCGCAGATAGCCGGGGCGTCCGAAGGTCGTCAGGATCACGATCCTCAGCTCCGGCAGCTCGCGGTGGAGGACCGCGGCGGCCTCGATGCCGGTCATCCCGGGCATCTCGATGTCCAGGAGCGCCACATCGGGGGCGCAGGCGCGGGCCGCGTCCAGCACCTCGTCGCCCCGGGCCACCTGGGCGACCACGTCGAAGTCCGGCTCCAGGCCGAGCAGGGCCGCGAGGGCTTCGCGGACCATGGACTGGTCTTCGGCCAGGAGTAGGCGGGGCATGGTCGGATTCTAAGGGGGTTGCGGGCTTGCGGTTTTCGGCTGCGGGCCGGTGGCTGGTCGCGCCCACGTGGTGGAGCCACACATGTCACAGCCCCGCGCCCCTATAGGTGCCGCTCCGCGGCAATCCCCTGGGCGCCCCGCAGGGGCGCATCCACGGCCGCGGGGAACTGCGCGAGCAACCCACCACTCACCCGCAGACAAACACCGGGCTAAAGAAGCGGCACCCTCGCCGTCAGCGTGAAGCCCCTGCCCTTGTGCGCCGAGGGCTCCAGGGTGCCGTCCACCTCCGACAGCCGTTCCGCCAGGCCCGTCAGGCCGTTGCCGGCCGTGACGGCGCAGGCGCCCCGGCCGTCGTCGGCGACCTTCAGCTCCAGGAAGCGGCCGTCCAGGGTCTGGCACTCCCCGAGGGTGATGGCGCACCTGCGGGCGGCGCTGTGCCGGACCACGTTGGTGACGGCCTCCCGGACCACCCAGGCCAGCGCCTCCCCCGCGCCCGGGGGCAGGCCGGGCGGGAGGTCGGCCGCCACCGGCAGGTCCGCGGCCACCCCGGCCGCCGTCAACGCGGTGCGCGCGCCCGCCAGTTCCCCGGCGAGGGTCGCCCTGCGGTAGCCGGTGACCGCTTCCCGTACGTCCACCAGGGCCTGGCGGCTGACCTGTTCGATGTCGGCGACCTGCTGGGCCGCCTGGTCGGGGCGGTCCGGGAGCATCCGGCCCGCCAGCTCGCTCTTGAGGGTGATCAGGGAGAGCGAGTGCCCCATCAGGTCGTGCAGGTCGCGGGCGAGGCGCAGCCGCTCCTCGTTGGCCGCGAGCTGCGCCACGGTGGCCCTGGCCTGGCGCAGCTCCACGGTCGTACGCACGAGATGGCGCACCCCGGTCATGGCGAAGCCGCCGAGCAGCGCCGGGATCGCCAGGCCCGGCACGAAGTCGCCCCAGTCGCCGCGGGTGGTCAGGCCGATCAGGGCCATCACGGCCGTGGCGCCCGGGATCGCCCAGCGGGCGAGCGGCAGCGGCAGCACCGCCCCGCAGCCCACCGACACGTACACGAAGAGCACCAGCCAGGGCGCGTCCAGGGTCAGCGAGGTGGCCACCGCGATGCCGGTGAGGAAGGCCAGCATCGAGGCGACCGTGACGCGGGCGAAGGGGCGCGCGGTGTGGCGGAAGACCAGGGCCAGATAGACCCCGACGAACGCCACCAGGGCGAGCCAGCCGAGCGCGGTGGCCGACGCGGTGTGCTCCTCCTTGAGGAGGTCGGTGACCGGGGCGCCGAGGAACGCCAGCCAGATGCCGATCCACAGCAGCTTGCGCAGCGCCTCCTGACGGTTCGTCGGCGGGCGGCCCGGGAGGGGGCCGCGGTCTTCCCTCACGCTCGTCACGCCTTCAGGGTGTCCTTCCGGTACAGCCAGGCCGCGCCGCCCGCGAAGAGCAGGAAGTAGGCGACGAGGACGGCCACGTCCTTGGTGTGCGGGGCGTTGCCCGCCTCGATGGCCTGCCCGAGCGCAGCGTACGCGTGGGTGGGCAGCCAGGTGGCGAGCGACCGCAGCCAGGGCGCGAACGTCGTGGTGGGCATCCACAGGCCGCCCAGGATGGAGAGGCCGAAGTAGATGATCATCGTGATGGGGCGGACCGCGTCACCGCTGGCGAGGTAGCCGATGGCCACGCCGAGGGCGGCGAAGCAGAGCGAGCCCGCCCAGATGGCGCCGGTCAGCGCCAGCCACTGCCAGGCCGCGAACCGTACGTCCTTGACGGTGGCGGCCACCAGGAAGACCACCAGGATGCACGGCAGGGTGACCACCGCGGCGCTCGCGATCTTCGCCAGGACGTAGCCGCGGCCGGGCAGCGCGGTCAGCCGCAGCTGGCGCACCCAGCCCTTCTCGCGCTCCTTGGCGATCTTCTCGCTGTTGCCCATCAGGACGGCGGTGATCGCGCCGAACGAGGCCATGGAGACCATGAAGAAGGCGGGGAAGGTCAGACCGGTGCCGCCGATGGTGTCCGTGGTGCTCTGCGAGCCGGAGATCAGCAGGTACAGCGCGGACGGGTACATGACCGAGAAGAACATGAACTTCTTGTTCCGCAGGGTGCGGGCGATTTCGAGCTTGATCAGGGTGTTCACGCGGTCCTGGCCTCCTCGGCCTCGGTGATGGCGACGAAGGCCTGCTCCAGGCCGAGGCCCGCGACTTCGAGGTTGCGGGGGTACAGACCGAGCCCGTACACCGCGTGGACGGTGGCGTCGGCGTCGGTCGACTGGAGGCGGACCGTGCGGCCGGAGACGTCCAGGCCCGCCAGGAACGGCAGTCCGCGCAGGAGCGCCTCGTCGATCGCGCCCTCCAGGTCGAAGGCGATCCGGCGGGCGCCGGCCTTCGCCTTGATCTCGGAGGCGGTGCCGTCGGCGAGGAGGCGGCCCTTGTGGAGCACCAGGACGCGGTCGGCGATCGCGTCCGCCTCCTCCAGGTAGTGGGTGGCGAACAGGACCGTACGGCCCTGCTGCGCCTGCTCGCGCATGGTCGCCCAGAACGCCTGGCGGGCGGTGACGTCCATGCCCGTGGTCGGCTCGTCCAGGACGATCAGGTCGTTGGCGCCGGCGGTGGCGAGCGCGAAGCGCACGCGCTGCTCCTGGCCGCCGGAGAGCTTGTTGACCATCCGGTCGGCGATCTGCGCGATGCCGGCGCGGTCCAGGACCTCCTCGACCGGGTGCGGCCGCGGGTGCAGGGCGCAGGCTAGCCGGACCAGTTCGCGGACCCTGACCTCCTCCATCAGACCGCCGCTCTGGAGCATCGCGCCGACCCGGCCGTCCTTGATGGCCTGCTCGGGCGTGGTGCCGAACAGGCGCACCGCGCCCGCGTCGGCCTTGCGCAGTCCGAGCAGCAGGTCGAGCGTGGAGGACTTGCCGGCGCCGTTCGGCCCCAGGAGCGCGACCGTCTCGCCAGGGTGCAGCTCCAGGGAGAGGTCCGCGACGGCGCGGACGTCCCCGTAGCTCTTGCTCACGCGCTCGAAGCTCACCACGGACGTGGTGGTGGAGGTGGTGGTCATGCCCCAAGGTTCGCCCGCGGGGCCGGTCGGGAGGCAGTGCCGGGTGTCGTGACTGTGGGATGACAGATGTCATGCGGACGGCATGACACGGCCCCCGGACGCCGGGGCGTACGGGGGCCGAGGGGCGGACCGCGGGTCAGCTCGGGTTCAGGTCGATCGTCACGATCCGCTGCGCGGGAGTCTTGCCGCGCAGCGCGCTCTGCATCGCCTTGGCCACGTCGTCCGAGGTCAGCTGGTGCTTCTGACCGTCACCCTTCATGATCATCACGCCGTTGAAGGCGCTGCCCATCAGCTGGTCGATGGCCTTCTTGTCGTAGACCTCGACGAGCTTCCCCTCGATCGGCTTCATGGAGAGGATCTTCGGGAGCGACTTCACCGGACCGAAGTCGATCTTCTTGCCGCCCGCCTTGATGGTGATCAGACCCGACATCGCGGGCTTGGCGAACTCGTTCATCGCCCGGTCGATCTCGGCCTGGGTGACGGTCGGGCGGCGTCCGGTGACCGGCAGCCGCACCTCGTTGGGCCTGCCCGTCTGGACCTGCGCCCGGTACGCGTCCTTGACCGCGATCATCGAGCGGGCGACGTCGAGGCTCTTGCCCGCCCTGCCCGGTACGGCCACGGCCTTGCCGGGGACGAACTTGATCGTGCCCTCGACCGCCGAGCCCGAGGCGCCCGCGAGGTCGGTGAGCGCGACGCCCAGCTTCTCCTCGTCGACCGGGATGACCGGTTCGGCGACCCGCTTGCCGCCGAAGAGCGAGGAGATGACGGAGACGGGGTTGTAGTCGCTGCCCGCCGCGTTGCGCACGGTCGTCTGGCTGTCCAGGGACAGGCCCGCCTTGTCCGGGGCGAGCGTCTCCTTCTTGCCGTCGACGGTGAGCCGCAGCGGCTGGGCCGCGCGCTTGCCGAGCGTGGCGTCGAGCTTGGCGACCGCCTGCTCCTTGCTGCCGCCGCCGATGTCGACACCGAGGACCGTGGTGCCCTTGGGGACCTCGGAGTGGTTGAGCAGCAGACCCGCGCCGTACGCGACGACCGCGGCGCCGACGGCCGCGACCGCGAGCAGGACCAGCTTGGAGCGGCCCTTCTTCTTCTTGGCGGGCGGCGTGCTCGTACGGGCCGGGGCGGGCGGCTCCTGGACCGGGCGCGGCCCGTCCGGCGCCGGCGTCCCCGGACCGAGGTCGGGACCAGCGCCCGCGCCGGGCGGGAACGAGGAACGGTTCTCCTCGGACACGACGGGGATCCCACTGGTCAGCGTGTCCCCGGAGACGTGGCCCGCCGCCGGGGGCGCGCCGACGCCCCGGGCACCCGGCACCGGGGCCGGGGTCTGCGGGGTCAGGATCGCGGTGTCGTCGGACAGCTGCGGCACCGGCGCGACCGGGCCGGGCCGCACGCCGGGCGGGCCCACGACCGGGGTGCCGTGGCTGGGCGTACCGCCGGGGCCGGGCGCGCCCGGGAACGGGGTGCCGTGGCTCGGCGTGCCCTGACCCGGCGTACCGGGGCCGGGGCCCTGGGCGCCCGGCGCGCCGCCGAGGCGCTGCTGGCCCTTGCGGGGGCCGACCGGGCGGGTGGGCAGCGCGGAGGTGCCGGTGACGGGGCCGGTGGTGGGTCCGGCGGGGCCGCCGTTCCCGCCGTTGCCGCCGAGGGAGGCGCGGCCGGAGCCGTTGGCCGAGGCCGGACCGGGGCGGAAGCCGCCGGTGGCGTCGGGGCCGCCGGAGGCGAAGCCGTGGTCCTCGGGGCCGCCGGATCCGCCGGGTCCGGCCGGGCCGGAGGCGAAGCCGCGGCCGTCGCTGCCGCCCGCGTTCGCGAACGGGTCGCCTTCGCCGTCGTGACCCTGGCGCGCGAAGGAGCCCGTGGCCGAGCCGTCGGCGGGCGCGGCCTGCGGGCCGTCCGAGAAGTACGGGAGGTCCGCGCGCGGGGTGCCGGCGGGCGGGGTCGCGCCGGAGCCCGCCTTGCGGGGCGCGAACCAGTCGCTGGTCTTCTCCTCGGCCGCGGCGGCGGGCGGCGCCTCCTCGGCCTCCTCGGCGGCGGCTCTCTCCCGCTCGCTCCGGGCGGCGGACGCCTTGTCGGCCTCGCTCACCGGCGTTCTCATCACGACCGGCGGGATGGGCCGGGACCCGGGGATGTTGATCCGGATACGCGTCGTCAGCGTGGTCTCGGTCTTCGGCTCGTCCGGCTGGGCGGCGGCTTCCGGGGCGTCGTGCGCCGGAGAGTGCGGCGTTCCGTACGGCGGGGTACCCGACGGGTACGCGGCTCCGCCGCGCCCCTGGGGGCCGGAGGTCGAACTGTCAGTTTCACGACTCAAGGCAGGTTCTCTCCCGATCGGCTCCGCCACCCGCTCTTGTCTCGTGTGCCTGTGCGCGGACGGCTCGGCGGCGCGCACCACCATACTGGCCGCCGTCGGTACGCACCGGTCGGCCCGGGCAAGCGGGGCGCCACGACCTGTACTGCGCCGCCGGAGCCGCGCACGTCACTGGCCCGTTCGGACCGAATCCCCGGGCGGCCGGACGAGGTTGCCGACCGTGGCACAGATCACAGCCGCGGCCATCCCGCCGAGCAGGAAGACGTACGAGCCGAGCCCCGCGCCGAAGACGAAGTCGCCCTCGGGTCGGGTGGCCGTCAGGAACAGCACCGCGACCAGCCAGCCGGCGCCCGCCGAACCGACCCCGGCGCGGCTGCCCGTCAGGGCGGTACCGGTCCAGAAGAGTCCGGCGGCGGCGGCCAGCGAGAGCAGCAACCCGCCGGGGAACCAGGCGGCTTGGAGGAGGGCCCCCGCGGCCCCGGTGAGCGCGCCGAGCACGAACAGGCCCAGGAAGGCGGCGATCCGCCCGGGGCGGGCGCCCGCCGTACGGGAGTTGACGGACGGAGGGGACGTACGGGACGTAGCGCTCATCACACGCCCAGCCCGGCGAAGAGGTCGTGCTCGCGCTCGCCGGCGGGGGCACCGGACTCGCCGTCCACCAACTCGTAGTACTCGACCGTGAAGAGCGGCTGGGCCAGGTCGTTGGAGAGCGCGAAGAACGGGCCGTCCACCGTGATCTGGGTCGCGTGCGCGCGCATCGCGGCGGCCTTGGCCTCCGCGTGGGCGGCGCCGTCGATCTCGGCGGTGATCCGCCCGTCCTCGACCACGCCCGGGACGTCGGACACGTCGGCGACGCCGGGGAAGGAGGTCCCGGACTCCCGCAGCCGCGCGAAGCCGGCCTCGGCCACCGAGCGCGGCACCCGGTTCCAGTAGGTCTTGGCGATGGTGTGCGGCTCGCCCAGGTCGGGGCGGTGGGCGGGGTCGGCGGCGAGCTCGGCGGCGCGCATCGCGACCCGGTGGGCCTGGATGTGGTCGGGGTGGCCGTAGCCGCCGTCCGGGTCGTAGGCCACCAGGACCTGGGGGCGGACCTCGCGGATCACCTCGACCAGGTGGGGGGCGGCGTCGTCGACGTCGGTGCTCCAGAAGGCGCCGGGGCGGTGGTTCTGCTCCAGGCCCGTCATCCCGGAATCGCGGAAGCGGCCGGGGCCGCCGAGGAAGCGGTGGTCGGTGACCCCCAGCTCCTTCATGGCGGCCGCGAGTTCCTGGACGCGGTGGGCGCCGAGGCGGTCCTCCCGGTCGGCGGTCAGGTGCGCGAGGTCGGCCGGGATGACCTCGCCCTCCTCGCCGAGGGTGCAGGTCACCAGCGTGACCAGCGCGCCTTCGGCGGCGTAGCGGGCCATGGTGGCGCCGTTGTTGATCGACTCGTCGTCGGGGTGGGCGTGCACCAGGAGCAGCCGCCGGGCGGGGAGATCCGTCATACGGGACAGCCTACGAGGCATGCCGCACGGCGGCATGCCTCGGATCCCCCGGCCGCGCCGGGCGGCGGCGATGCCCTCAGAACTTGATGTCGCTGATCATGCCTGCGACGTTGTTGCTGAGGTCGTTGATGGTGGGCGCCATGGACGAACTGGCGAGGTAGAACCCGAGCAAGGTGCAGACCACCGCGTGTCCGGCCTTCAGTCCGGACTTCCTGACCAGCAGGAAGACGATGATCGCCAGCAGCACCACCGCCGAAATCGAGAGTGCCACGGCGGTTCACCTCCATCTGTCGGTCGGGCAGAGCCAGTCGGTCGGGCGGAACAGCGTGCCAGGGGGCATGCAGATGTCATACCCACCCCCCACTATGGATCATAACTATCCGGCGGAACGCATTGATCGGTGCACGGGCGCACAAGGGGCGCACACCCCCCACGTACGAGCAGGTGCGAGCGGGTGCCGCTAGGTTCGCCCCATGACCTCAATTGCCCCCGGAACGACCTCGTTTCCCCGTCAGTACGCCAGGACCCAGCGCTTCACGCTCGGTGCGCCCCGCGCCTTCACGGTGGCCCCGGACGGCAGCCGGGTGGCCTTTCTGCGGGCTCCTGGGGGTACGGATCCGGCCAACAGCCTCTGGGTGCTCGACCTGGCGGATGGCGCGCGCGAACGGCTCGCGGCCGACCCCCGCGCGCTCCTGGGCGGAGCCTCGGAGGAGCTGTCGGACGAGGAGCGGGCGCGGCGCGAGCGCAGCCGCGAGGGCGCGGCGGGCATCGTGGGGTACGCGACGGACGCGGCCGTGGAGCTGGCCGCCTTCACGCTCTCGGGGCGCCTCTTCACGGCCGAGCTGCGCGCCGGGACCACCCGGGAACTCCCCGTTCCCGGACCGGTGATCGACCCGAGGCCCTCGCCCGACGGCCGGCTCGTCGCCTATGTGGCGCGGGGCGTCCTGCGGGTCACCGGGGCCGGCGGCGAGGGCGACCGGGCGCTCGCGGAGCCGGAGGCGCCCGAGGTCACCTATGGGCTGGCGGAGTTCATCGCGGCCGAGGAGATGGACCGCGCCCGGGGCTTCTGGTGGTCGCCGGAGTCGGACGCGCTCCTGGTGGCGCGGGCCGACGAGAGCCCGGTGCGGCGCTGGTGGATCTCCGACCCGGCCAACCCCGACCGTGAGCCGCAGCGGGTCGCCTATCCGGCCGCGGGCACGCCCAACGCCGAGGTGCGGCTGTTCCGGTACGGGCTCGACGGGACCCGGACCGAGATCGTCTGGGACCGGACGCGCTATCCGTACCTGGCCCGGGTGCACTGGTCGGCGGCGGGCGCACCGCTGCTCCTGGTGCAGGCCCGGGACCAGCGCGTCCAGCTGCACCTGGCCGTGGACACCGCCTCGGGGACGACCCGGACGGTCCACGCGGACGAGGACGCGGTGTGGCTGGATCTCTTCCCCGGCGTTCCGGCCTGGGCGCCGGACGGCCGGCTGGTGCGGATCGCGGACGAGGGCGGGGCGCGCGTCCTGGCGGTGGGCGACCGTCCGCTGACCGGGGAGCAGGTGCAGATCCGGGCCGTGCTCGACATCGGGGACGACGACATCCTGGTCTCGGCGTCGGCCGGGGAGGCGGCCCGTGCACCCGAAACCGGGGAGATCCATGTGTACCGGGTCAACGAGCTGGGTATCGAGCGGGTTTCGGAGGGCGCCGGGGTGCACTCGGCCATCCGGGGCGGACCGGTGACGGTACTCACTTCGGCCCGTCCGGACAGCCCGGGCACCACGGTCCGGGTCGAGCGGGACGGCAAGACGGTCGCGGTGGTCGACTCGTACGCCGAGACCCCGGTGCTCACGGCCCGGGTGCGGCTGACCGAGGGGGGCGCGCGGCGCATCCCGTGCGCCGTACTGCTCCCCACCGATTACTCGGAATCGGACGGTCCCCTTCCTGTGCTGATGGATCCGTACGGCGGGCCCCACGGCCCCCGCGTCCACGCCGCGCACAACGCCCATCTCACCTCGCAGTGGTTCGCGGACCAGGGCTTCGCGGTGGTCGTGGCCGACGGCCGCGGCGCCCCCGGCCGCTCACCCGGCTGGGAGAAGGCGATCCGGGACGACTTCACCCTCACCCTCGACGACCAGATCGAGGCGCTGCACGGCCTGGCGGGCGCCTTCCCGCTGGATCTGGGGCGGGTGGCGATGCGCGGCTGGTCCTACGGCGGCTACCTCTCGGCGCTGGCGGTGCTGCGCCGCCCCGACGTCTTCCACGCGGGCATCGCGGGCGCCCCGGTGACCGACTGGCGGCTCTACGACACCCACTACACCGAGCGCTATCTGGGCGACCCGCAGGGCAGCCCCTCGGTCTACGAGGCGAACTCGCTGGTCAGCGACGCCGGTCTGGTCCAGCCGGCCGAGCAGCACCGGCCGTTGATGATCATCCACGGTCTGGCGGACGACAACGTGGTGGCCGCCCACACCCTGCGGCTCTCCTCGGCCCTGCTCGCGGCGGGCCGCCCCCATGAGGTGCTGCCCCTGACGGGCGTGACCCATATGACCCCGCAGGAACAGGTGGCGGAGAACCTGCTGCTGCTCCAGGTGGACTTCCTGAAGCGCTCGCTGGGGATCTGACGCCCCGCTTCCCCGCCGCCCCGCGCTCACCAGCCCGGCGGCGGCGAGGAGGGCGGCGGGGGCGGCCCGAAGCCCGGCGGCGGCGGGCCGAAGCCGCCGCCGTGGGCGTCGTGCGGGGCCTGGGGCGAGTACGGCGAGTAGGGCGAGTACGGCGAGTACGGCGGATAACCCGGGGCCCACGGCGCCCCGGGCGTGCCCGCCGGGTCCTCGGGCCCGCGCCGGGCGAGCACCGGCACCAGCAGGAGCCCGGCCACCAGCTGGAAGAACCACGTCACGATCTGCAACTGGGGCGCGGTGTCCAGGTCCCCGAAGCGGTCGAGCAGCTCGAACCGCGCGGCCAGCGCCACCCCGGAGGCGCCCGCGGCGACGAGGACCGCGGCGGTGATCAGCCCCAGGGGACGGACGTACGGGGCCCGGGACGGGCCGCCGGCCGCGGCCGCCAGCGCGATCACCGCGAGGACGACGGCCACCCAGCCGCCGGGCAGCCACAGCAGCGGCAGACGCGCCCCGGCGAACCGCGCCCGGTACTCCTCGCCGGGCAGTTGCACGGCCCAGTAGATCTCCCAGGCGACCATCACCAGTCCGGCCGCGCCCAGCACCAGCAGCGCGGTGGTGGCCGCGCCCGGGCCCGGGCGGCCCCGCGGTCCCGGCGCGGGACCGGGGCGGCGTCCGGCGGCGGCCGTGATCACCAGGGCCAGCCCGGCGGCCAGCGCCGCGAAGGTGCTGAGCAGGGCCCGGCGGTGCAGATCGTGCAGGGCGGTCGAGTCCGTCCAGTCGTCGTGGTGGAGCACCCACAGCGAGGAGACCCGCAGCAGCGCGGTGACGGCCCCGACACAGCTCAGCACGGCGGCGGCCGAGGGCGCGCGCGGGACGACCGCGGCCGCCACCGCGTACACCAGCAGCAGGACGGGGTCGAGGATGCCGGTGGTCAGCGGGGTGCGGCTGCCGCCCCGGGACGTGCCGGACCAGAACCACCACAGGTCCGGCAGGCTCCTGGCGGCGTGGATGTCGCGGGCCAGCCAGGCGGCCGTGATCAGCGCGAGCAGGGCGCACAGGACGGCACCGGTCAGCCGGGCTCCGGCCGTGAGTGTCTGTGGCTGCGTCATGCCCCTTGGCCGTCCCCCCGGTTGGCGTGCGAGCACCTGCTGGGCGAATCCTCCACCCGCGGTGCGCGGATGGACAAGAGGGATGCGTGGCAAGGGCGTTGAGCGGGCGGCCTGCCGGGGCGGTCCGACCGCCCCGGCAGGCTTACGGCACCCGCACGGCCGTACGGTGTTCAGCGTGGCGCGTTCGTATATCGGTGTTGCTTCAGTCAAGTTGCCTGCTTGTTAACGAAATTGATGGGCATTTATGGAGCCATGTCGCCCGCTCCGCCGCCCTGTCAAGCACGCAGTCGCCTCGATGTGCGAAATCTTGTGCCAAGTTCTCCCGTGATCGCACACCAGCATGCGCCAACCTCTTGACGCACAAGGCCGGGCCCATGAATGTTCCGGTCAATCAATGACGCCTTCGGGCGCCGTTCGACTCTCTCGGTGCGGGGGCTATGCGCGATGACGAGTTCAACCCAGGCCGCCACTGAACCAACCGATCCCCTTCCTTCCGGAGGGGAACCGGGCACGGGCACGGGACTGACGGCGACCGAACTCATGGGACGCTCTCCCGGCCGCCTCGCATGGGCGCGGTTCAAACGCGACCGGGTGGGTATCGCCTGTGCCGTCACGGTGCTCGCGTTCATTCTCATCGCCTTCGCGGCACCCTTGATCGCGAAGCTGTACGGAAAGGATCCCTATCAGCTCTACGGGCAGGACCGCGGGCTGCTGAACAGCTACGGCATTCCGCTCAAGCCCAACGGCGGGATCGACGCGGACTTCTGGTTCGGCGTCGAGCCGAACCTGGGCCGCGACGTGTTCACGCTGCTGATCTACGGGATCCGGACCTCGCTGTTCATCTCGCTGGCCGTCACCGTGGTCTCGGTGGCCACCGGCGTGCTGATCGGCCTGGTCCAGGGCTATCTGCACGGCAAGGTCGACTACTTCCTGGGCCGGTTCTCGGACCTGATGCTGTCGTTCCCGCAGCAGTTGTTCTTCATCGCCTTCACCCCGGTGATCGTGGCGCTCTTCGTCTCCCCGCGCGACGAGGAGCCCACCTATGTGCGGATCGTGGCGCTGATCCTGGTGCAGTTCCTGCTCGGGTGGATGGTGGTGGGCCGGCTGGTGCGCGCCCAGGTGCTCTCGCTGCGCGAGCGCGAGTTCATCGAGGCGGCCCGGCTCAGCGGCGCGTCGAACTGGCGGATCATTCGAAAAGAGATCTTGCCGAACATCTGGTCGACGGTCCTCGTCCAGTCCACACTCCTCCTTCCGGCCAATGTCACGGCGGAGGCGGGACTTTCCTTTCTGGGTGTCGGCATTCAGCCGCCGACCCCCGACTGGGGACTGCTTTTCCAGTCGGGCGCCTCGTACTTCGAGTCCGACGTCACCTTCATGTTCTTCCCCGGCATCGCGATGCTGATCTTCGTCGTCGCCTTCAATCTGCTCGGGGATTCGGTCCGGGACGCACTCGACCCCAAGACCGTCCGCTGAACCGTCCACATCCTGACAGGCAGGAATCAATGAGAATTCGCAAGGCGCGCTACGCCTCCGCGTTTCTGGCGGTGGGTGCTCTGACGCTGTCCGCTGCGTGCAGCAGCGGCGGGGCCGACGACGGGAAGAAACCCGCGGGCGACGAGAAGAAGGCGTCGGTGCAGAACTTCGGCCTGGGCACCAAGGCCGACTCCACCGGTCCCGCGGCGCCCGTCGCGGGCGCCAAACCGGGGGGCACGGCCTACGACCTGGACCAGGCGGGCTTCGACTACCTCGACCCCGGCCAGCAGTACGTGAGCGACATGCTCTCGCTCCAGCTGCTCTACAACCGCACGCTGACCGGCTACAAGATCGACGCCAAGACCGGCAAAACGATTCTGGTGGGCGACCTCGCCACCGACACCGGCACCTCGTCGGACGGCGCCAAGACCTGGACGTACACCCTCAAGGACAACCTGAAGTTCGAGGACGGTACGCCCATCACGTCCAAGGACGTCAAGTACGGCATCGAGCGGCTCTTCGCGGACTACCAGACGCAGGGCCCGCAGTACGTCCAGAAGTGGATGCTGGGCACCGACTACCGCAAGGCCTACAAGGGCCCGTACGAGGGCAAGGAGCTGCCCGACACGGCCCTGGCGACTCCGGACGACAAGACCGTCGTCTTCCACTTCAAGGAGCCGCACGCGGACGCCCCGTACGCGATGTCCATGCCGAACGTCTCGCCGGTGCCCAAGGCCAAGGACGACAAGCAGAAGTACAACAACCACCCGGTCGCCTCGGGGCCGTACCGGATCGCGGACTACAAGCCCGGCAAGTCCCTCTCCTTCGTGCGCAACACCAACTGGGACCCCAAGAGCGACCCGATCCGCAACGCCTACCCCGACAAGTGGGAGTTCCAGCTCGGGATAGCCGAGCCGGGTCTGACCAACCGGATGGCCGCCCAGTCCGGGCCCGACAAGTACGCCGTGAACATGTCCGGCTCCGCCGACCCGTCGAAGATGCAGACGCTGACGACGGACGCGCAGTACAAGTCGCGGATCGTCAACGAGTACCAGCCGTACGTCGAGGTCATCAACATCAACACCAAGCGGATCACCAACCCCAAGGTCCGCCAGGCGATCATGTACGCCTTCCCGATGCAGCAGATCCAGCAGGCCTTCGGCGGCGGCGCGCAGGGTGAGCTCGGCACCACGCTGATCAGCCCGACGGTGGCCGGCTGGAAGAAGTTCGACCCGTTCGGCAAGCTCGACAAGCCCATGGGCGACCCGGAGAAGGCCAAGGAGCTCCTGAAGGAGGCCGGGGTCACCACCCCGGTCAAGCTCTCCTACGCCTACGCCAACACCCCGCGCTGGCAGAACGTCTCCCTCACCCTCGCCAAGGCGCTGGAGAAGGCCGGCTTCCAGGTGGAGCGCAAGGCCATCGACCCGACCTCGTACTACACGGTGGTCGGCAAGGTGAACACGCCGTACGACATCTACCGCACCGGCTGGGGCGCCGACTGGCCGAGCGCCTCCACCGTGGTGCCGCCGACCATGGACGGGCGCAACCTCCAGGACGGCACCAACAACTACGCGTTCCTGAACGACCCGAAGGTGAACTCCGAGATCGACCGGATCATGGCGCTCACCGACATCACCCAGCAGAACGACGAGTGGCGCAAGCTCTCCGAGTACGTGCTCCGGACCGACACGTCGCAGATCCCGTTCATCTACGACAAGTACTTCAACCTGCACGGCGACGGCCTCGGCGGCGTCACCTACAACCAGGTCTACGGCACCATCAACCCGAGCACCATCTTCGTGAAGCAGTAGCAGTGGCGGCCCGGTCCCCGGCCCGCCTCACGGGCCGGGGACCGCATACAGACGGAAGAGTCCGATGCTCCGTTTCCTCGTGCGACGACTGCTCGGCGCCGCGGTCATCCTGCTGCTGATCAGCGCCATCACGTACTTCCTGTTCTTCTTCCTGCCCTCCGACCCGGCGCTGCTGTCCTGCGGCAAGAACTGCGACCCGCAGAACGTCGCCCTGATCCGCAAGAACCTCGGGCTCGACCGGCCGATCTGGGTCCAGTACTGGCACTTCATGACCGGCATCTTCGCCGGGCGCGACATGCCCGTCGGCCACTGCCCCGCGCCCTGCTTCGGCTACTCCTTCGCCGACCAGCAACTGGTGTGGAGCACCATCTCCGACCGCTATCCCACGACGCTCTCGCTGGGCGTCGGCGGCGCGGCGATCTTCCTGACCGTCGGCGTCGGCCTCGGCCTGGTCTCCGCCTGGCAGCAGGGCCGGCTCTTCGACCGGATCGCCAGCGCGGCCTCCCTGCTCGGCCAGTCCGTGCAGATCTACTTCATCGGCCCCATCGCCATCCTGCTGCTCTCCACCAAGATGCACCTGCTCGACCGCGGCCACGACCCGCACTGGACCAGCGACCCGGCCGACTCGGTGTCGGGGCTGCTGCTGCCCTGTCTGATCCTCTCGGTGATCTTCTGGTCCAACTACAGCCGGCAGACGCGCTCGCTGATGGTCGAGCAGATGTCGGAGGACCATATCCGCGCGGCCCGCGCCAAGGGCATGAGCTCCCGCTACGTCTTCCTGCGGTACGCGCTGCGCGGCGCGATGGCCACCGTCGTCACCATCTTCGGCGTCGACCTCAGCGCGGTGCTCGGTGGCGCGATCATCACCGAGGTCACCTTCGGCCTCCACGGCCTCGGCTCGCTCTCGGTGCAGGCCGTGCTCCGCAGCGACCTGCCGCTGGAGATGGCGGTGATGCTCATCGGCGCCACGATCATCGTCCTCTGCAACATCGTCGTCGACATGGCCTACGCCTTCATCGACCCGCGGATCCGGCTCTCCTGAGAGCACGTCGTCCCTCACGGTCCCGGAACCCCGGGACCCAGGCACCTGCGGAGGAGAAACCGTCCGTGAGCACCCTCAGCAAGCCCGGGGCGAGGCCGTCCGCCGACGCGTCCCGCGGCTTCCTCTCGGTCCGTGACCTGTACGTCCACTTCGCCACCGAGGACGGTGTCGTCAAGGCCGTCGACGGGCTCTCCTTCGACCTGGAGCGCGGCTCGACCCTGGGCATCGTCGGCGAGTCCGGTTCGGGCAAGTCGGTCACCAACCTCGCCGTCCTCGGACTGCACAACCCGCGCAACACCACGATCCGGGGCGAGATCCTGCTCGACGGGCAGGAGCTGACCGGGGCCTCGGAGCGCCGGCTCTCGCAGCTGCGCGGCAAGAAGATGGCGATGATCTTCCAGGACTCCCTCGCCGCGCTCTCGCCGTACTACACCGTGGGCCGCCAGATCGCCGAGCCGTACATGAAGCACATGGGCGCCTCCCGCAAGGAGGCCAGGGAGCGGGCCGTGCAGATGCTCGGCAAGGTCGGCATCCCGCAGCCGAGGCTGCGGGTCGACGACTATCCGCACCAGTTCTCCGGCGGGATGCGCCAGCGCGCGATGATCGCGATGGCGCTGGTCTGCGATCCCGAGCTGATCATCGCGGACGAGCCGACCACCGCGCTCGACGTCACCGTCCAGGCGCAGATCCTCGACCTGCTCAAGGACCTCCAGCAGGAGACCGGGTCGGCGATCGTCATCATCACGCACGACCTGGGCGTGGTGGCGAAGACCGCGGACCGGGTGATGGTGATGTACGCGGGGCGCTGTGTGGAGCGCGGCACGGTACGGGAGATCATGCGCACCCCGCGCCACCCCTACACCTGGGGGCTGCTCGGCTCGATCCCCCGGCTCGACTCCCCGGTCGACCTGCCGCTGGTGCCGATCCCCGGCACCCCGCCGAGCCTGCTCGCGCCGCCGCCGGGGTGCCCCTTCCATCCGCGGTGCGCCTTTCCCGACCGGGTGCCGGGCGGGGCGTGCGGCTCGGTGCGTCCGGTGATCGAGGAGGGCGAGCCGCACGGGTCGGCCTGCCATCTGACGCCCGACCAGAAAACCACCCTCTTCGCCGAGCAGATCCGGCCGCGGCTGCGCTGACCCCGAGCAGGAGTCGAGAACACATCATGAGCGAACAGCTGAGCCTCACCAAGGTGCCGGGGCCCCGCGACGAGGGCGGCGAGCAGGGCGGCGGCCAGGGCCCGGAGCCGTCCGCGCCGCTGCTGGAAGTGGCCGGGCTCGTCAAGTACTTCCCGATCACCAGCGGTCTCGTCCTCAGGCGCCATGTCGGGGACGTACGGGCGGTGGACGGTGTCGACTTCACCATCGGGCAGGGCGAGAGCCTGGGCCTGGTCGGCGAGTCGGGGTGCGGCAAGTCGACCACCGGGCGGCTGATCACCCGCCTCCTCGAACCGACCCGGGGCACCATCACGTACGACGGGCGCGACATCAGCCACGCCTCGCGCAAGGAGCTGGCGCCGATCCGGTCCGAGATCCAGATGATCTTCCAGGACCCGTTCGCCTCGCTCAACCCGCGCCAGACCGTGGGCGACATCATCTCCAACCCGATGGCCGTCAACGGCGTCAGTCCGCCGGGCGGCCGGGAGAAGCGGGTGCGCGAGCTCCTGGAGATCGTCGGGCTCAACCCCGAGCACTACAACCGCTTCCCGCACGAGTTCTCCGGCGGGCAGCGCCAGCGCATCGGGGTGGCGCGGGCGCTGGGGCTCAAACCGCGGCTGATCGTCGCGGACGAGCCGGTCTCCGCGCTCGACGTGTCGATCCAGGCGCAGGTGGTCAACCTGCTCCAGAACCTCCAGCGGGAGATGGGGATCGCGTTCCTGTTCGTCGCCCACGACCTGGCGATCGTGCGGCACTTCTCGCAGCGGGTGGCGGTGATGTACCTGGGCCGGATCGTGGAGATCGGCGACCGGGACTCCATCTACCACCGGCCCCGCCACCCCTATACGCACGCGCTGCTGTCCGCCGTGCCGGAGGCGGTGGTGGACGACGAGGGCGAGGGGCGCGAGCGGATCCGGCTCGCCGGTGACGTGCCGTCGCCGATCGACCCGCCGTCGGGGTGCCGGTTCCGTACGCGGTGCTGGAAGGCGGCGGAGCGGTGCGCCACCGAGACGCCGCCGCTGGTGCGTCTCGAGGGGAACCGGGAGGGGCATCTGACCGCGTGCCACTTCCCCGAGGAACCGACGGTCGCGGCGCGGGGGGCGGACGTGGTGCTCGATCCCGCGCTCGCCGCGATCGAGGAGGCGGCGGATACGGCCCCTTGACCCGAGCGGCCATGCCTCCCCGTCGGAACCGGGCCCGCGTCCGTACACCCCGCCGCACCCGGACGCGGGCCCCTCACCACCCCTCGCTTCACCGCGGCCCGGTGCAGAGATCTACTCCGGTGGCACCACCTGCTTCTCCTCCGCGAAGTGGCACGCCGACGGATGGTGTGCCGGACCCGCCGCGAGGCGGAACACCGCCGGGACCGCCAGTTCCGGCACCTCCAGCGCGCACCGCTCCCGCGCCTTCCAGCACCGCGTTCGGAACCGGCACCCGGAGGGGATGTTCGCCGGGGACGGCACGTCCCCGGTGAGGATGATCCGCTCGCGGTGCTCCCGCGCGGACGGATCCGGCACCGGCACCGCCGACAGCAGCGCCTGCGTGTACGGATGCGTCGGATGGTCGTAGATCTCCTCGTCCCGCCCGATCTCCACGATCCGGCCGAGGTACATCACCCCGACCCGGTCGGAGATGTGCCGCACGATCGACAGGTCGTGCGCGATGAACACGTACGACAGCGAGAACTCGTCCTGCAGGCGCTCCAGCAGATTGACCACCTGTGCCTGCACCGACACGTCGAGCGCGGAGACCGGCTCGTCCGCCACGATGACCTCGGGCCGCAGGGCGAGCCCCCGCGCGATCCCGATGCGCTGGCGCTGGCCGCCGCTGAACTGGTGCGGGTACCGGTTGATGTACTCGGGGTTGAGCCCCACCACGTCGAGCAGGTCCTGCACCTTGCGGCGCCGGTCGCCCTTGGGCGCCACCTCGGGGTGGATCTCGTACGGCTCCCCGATGATGTCCCCGACCGTCATCCGGGGGTTCAGGGACGTGTACGGGTCCTGGAACACCATCTGGATGTTGCGGCGGACCGCCCGCAGCGCCTTGCCGGACATCTTCGTGATGTCCGTGCCCTTGTACTTGATCTGCCCCGCCGTCGGCCGCTCCAGGTTCACCAGCATCCTGGCGACCGTCGACTTGCCGCACCCCGACTCCCCGACGATGCCCAGCGTCTCGCCGGCCGCGAGGTCGAAGGAGACCCCGTCGACCGCCCGCACCGCGCCGATCTGCTTCTTGAAGAGGATGCCCCGGGTCAGCGGGTAGTGCTTGACCAGGTCGCGCACTTCCAGAATCGCCTCAGTCATCCAGGCACTCCTTCCAGAAGTGGCACGCGCTCCTGCGGGTCTCGGAGACGACCGCCAGCGGGGGGACGTCGGTACGGCACACGTCCCGCGCCATCGGGCAGCGCGGATGGAAGGCGCAGCCGGGCGGGATGTGCATCAGGTTCGGCGGCAGGCCCCGGATCGCGTACAGCTCGCGCCCCTTCTGGTCCAGGCGCGGGATCGACCGGAGCAGGCCCTTGGTGTACGGGTGCGCCGGTGCCTTGTAGATCTCGTGGACCGGGGCCTCCTCGACGATCCGGCCCGCGTACATCACCGCGATGCGGTCCGCGACGTCCGCGACCACCCCGAGGTCGTGGGTGATGAGGATCAGCCCCATGTTCATCTCGCGCTGGAGCTCCGCGAGCAGGTCCATGACCTGGGCCTGGACGGTCACGTCGAGCGCGGTGGTCGGCTCGTCCGCGATGATCAGCGCGGGCTCCAGCGCCATCGCCATGGCGATCATGATGCGCTGGCGCATACCGCCGGAGAACTGGTGCGGGTACTGGTTGACCCGCTCCTTGGCGGCCGGGATGCGCACCCGGTCCATCAGCTCGACGGCCCTGGCCCTGGCGTCCGTCCGGGACATCCCCCGGTGCACGGTGAACATCTCGGCGAGCTGCGCCCCCACGCTCAGCACCGGATTGAGCGAGGACAGCGCGTCCTGGAAGATCATCGCCATCCCGGACCCGCGGATCCCGCGCCGCTGGTCCTCCTTGAGGGTGAGCAGGTCCCGGCCCTGGAAGACGATCTCGCCGCCGGTGATCCGGCCCGGCGGCATGTCCAGGATGCCCATCACCGCCTGCGCGGTCACCGACTTGCCCGAGCCGGACTCGCCGAGCACGGCCAGCGTCTCGCCGGCCGCGACCGAGTACGTCACCCCGTTGACGGCCCTGGCGACGCCGTCCCGCGTCCTGAACTCGACCTGGAGGTCGCGCACTTCGAGCAGCATGGTGTCCAACTCCTCAGCGCAGCTTGGGGTCGAGGGCGTCGCGCACCGCGTCGCCGAGCATGATGAACGCCAGCACCGTGATCGCCAGCGCCCCGGCCGGCCACAGCAGCATGTGCGGGGCGTTGCGGATGTACTGGGAGGCGGCCGAGATGTCGATGCCCCAGGAGACGGACGGCGGCTTCAGCCCGACGCCGAGGTAGGAGAGCGTGGCCTCCAGGGAGATGTACGTACCGAGCGCGATGGTCGCCACGACGATCACCGGGGCCACCGCGTTGGGCGCGATGTGCCGCAGCAGCATCCGGGAGTTGGAGGCGCCGAGCGCGCGGGCCGCCTGGACGTAGTCGTTCTGTTTGGCGGTGATCACCGAGCCGCGCGCGATACGGGCGATCTGCGGCCAGCCCAGCAGGATCATGAAGCCGATCACCGGCCAGACGGTCGTCGAGGTGACCACGGAGAGGAAGACCAGACCGCCGAGCACCACGGGGATGCCGAAGAAGATGTCGGTGATCCGGGAGAGCAGCGCGTCCCAGCCGCCGCCGAAGAACCCGGCCAGCCCGCCCAGGACCGAGCCGAAGAGGGCGACCCCGAGGGTGGTGCAGACGCCGACGGTGACCGAGGTGCGGGCGCCGTAGACGGTCCGGGTGTAGACGTCGCAGCCCTGGCCGTCGTAGCCGAAGGGGTGGCCGGGCCGGGAGCCCAGCTGGGCCTTGGAGAGGTCGCAGGTGAGGGGGTTGCCGGAGGCGATCAGGGACGGCCACAGCGAGATGACGGCCAGGAAGAGGATGATCAGGCCGGAGATGAGGAAGACGGGATTGCGCCGCAGGTCCCGCCAGGCGTCGCCCCACAGGCTGCGGGGCCTGCCCGTCGGGCCGGTGCCCTCCGGACCGCCGGAGGCCCGCTTCTCCAGGGTCGCGCCCTCGCTGATCGCGAGGTCCATCGCGCCGCTGGTGCCGGTGGGGGCGATGGCTCCCTCGTCGACACCGCCCGCACCGGTCGCGGCGACCGAACGTTCGTCGAAGTCGGGCTCAGGCATAGCGGATCCTCGGGTCGAGTACGGCGTAGAGGAGGTCGACGACGAGATTCGCCACCAGGAACACCAGCACCAGCACGGTCACGAAGCCGACGACGGTCTGGGTGCTCTGGCGCAGGATGCCCTGGTAGAGCTGGTAGCCGACGCCGTGGATGTTGAAGATCCGCTCGGTCACGATCGCCCCGCCCATCAGGGCGCCCACGTCCGTACCGATGAAGGTGACCACCGGGATCAGCGAGTTGCGCAGCAGGTGCCGGGTGATCACCCGGCGCCGGGGCAGGCCCTTGGCGACGGCGGTACGGACGTAGTCGGCGCGCGAGTTCTCCGCGATCGAGGTCCGGGTGAGCCGGGTGACGTACGCGAGCGAGACCGAGGCGAGGACCAGGCCCGGCAGCAGCAGCTCGTCGAAGGGGGCCTCCGGGGAGACCGAGGGCTTGATCCACCCCCACTCGACGCCGAGCAGCAGCTGGAGCACCAGACCGGTGACGAAGGTGGGGATCGCGATGACCACCAGGGTCAGGATCAGTACCGCGGTGTCGACCGGCCTGCCGCGCCGCAGACCGGTGATGACGCCGAGGGTGATGCCGATGACGATCTCGAAGAGGATCGCGATGATCGTGAGCCGGATGGTGACGGGGAAGGCGGTCGACATCAGCTCGGTGACCTTCTGACCGTTGAACGCGGTCCCGAAGTCACCGGTGAACACGTTCCCCATGTACGTCGTGTATT
This sequence comes from Streptomyces sp. NPDC043908, assembly GCF_056435525.1. Classification (NCBI taxonomy): domain Bacteria; kingdom Bacillati; phylum Actinomycetota; class Actinomycetes; order Kitasatosporales; family Streptomycetaceae; genus Streptomyces; species Streptomyces sp. NPDC043908. The sequence continues at coordinate 66,057 of NZ_JBWKEI010000023.1, forward strand.
GCTGCCAGACCGGCTTGTCGAGGCCGAACTCCCGCTTGAGCCGGGTCGCGGTCGACGGGTCGCACGCCTTGTCGCCGCAGAGCCCCGCGATGGGGTCGCCCATCACGTTGACCATGAGGAAGATCAGCAGTGTGGCGCCGAAGAAGACCGGGATCATCTGCAGCAGACGCCGGATCACATACCGTCCCATGAACCGCTCCGAGAGTCGGGGAAGGGGCCGGGCCCGGCGCGGGGCGCGCGCCGGGCCGTACCGCCGCCGGCGTCAGCTGACCTTGATCTCGTTGTAGACGGGGACGCTGAAGGGGTTCAGGGCGACGTGGGAGATGCGGGAGGAGTAGCCGGCGCTGCCGTTCTGGTACCAGAGCGGGATGGCGCCCATCTCGTCGCGGAGCACGCCCTCGGCCTTCTGGAAGAGGTCGATCGCCTTGGCCTTGTCCGTCTCGGCGTTGGCCTCGTTCACCAGCTTGTCGAACTCGGCGTTGGTCCACTTGCCGTCGTTGGAGGAGGCGTTGGTGTAGTACAGCGGCTGGAGGAAGTTCTGGATCAGCGGGTAGTCCATCTGCCAGCCGGCCCGGAACGGCCCCGACATCTTGCTCTGGGTGATCTGGTTGCGGAAGTCGGCGAAGGTGCCGACGGGGTTGCCCACGCACGCCCGGTCGTTGCCGAGTGCGTTGTTGACGCTGTTGCAGATGGCGTCGATCCACTCCTTGTGCGAGCCGGTGTCCGCGTTGTACGAGATCTTCACCTGGCCGCCGGGGATCCCGCCGCCCTCCTCGATGAGCTTCTTGGCGGCGGCCGGGTCGTACGTGCAGGCGTCGCCGCACAGGCCCGCCTTGTAGCCGCCGTCCGCGCCGAGCACCGGTGAGGTCCAGTCGGTGGCCGGGGTGCGGGTCTTCTGGAAGATCGTGTCGGTGATCTGGGCGCGGTTGATCGCCATGGACAGGCCCTTGCGGACCTTGGCCGCGCCCGGGGTGTTCCAGGCGTCGTCGTAGTACGGGAAGGCGAGCGTCTGGATGATGCCGGCCGGGGTGTTGATGTACCGGTCCCCGAGGTCCGCCTTGACGTTCTTGAGCTGGGAGGCGGGCACGTCGTCGACGAGGTCGAGGTTGCCGGCGGTCAGGTCGGTGTAGGCGGTGTTGTTGTCGGTGTAGACCTTGAGGTCGACACCGCCGTTCTGCGCCTTGTCCGTCCCCGGGTAGCCGTCCCACTTGCGCATCTCCAGCTTCGAGCCCTTGGTGTAGGAGTTCACCGTGTACGGGCCGTTGCCGACCGGCTTGGACAGCCACGCGGCGTGGTTGTCGAAGAAGGCCCTGGGCAGCGGGGCGAAGGCGGCGTAGCCGAGGGTGTCGGGCCAGGTGGAGAACTTCTGGTTGAGCTTGACGGTGAAGGTGCGTTCACCGGTGACCTTCAGCCCGGACAGGCTCTCGGCGCTGGGCTCGCCCTTGTCGGGGTGGGTCTTGTCGTAGCCCTCGATGTATCCGAAGAAGTACGCGTTCTTCTGGTTGTTCTTCAGGTTGGCGCCGTAGTTCCAGGCGTCCACGAAGGACTTCGCGGTGACCTTCTCGCCGTTGGAGAACGTCCAGCCGTCCTTGACGGTGACGTTGAAGGTGGTCGAGTCGCTGGTCTCGATCTTCTCGGCGAGCATGTCCTTGGCCTCGCCGGTCTTCGGGTCGTACCGCTTGAGCCCCCGGAAGAGCATGTCGAGGACCTTGCCGCCCTGCACCTCGTTGGTGTTGGCGGGCTCCAGCGGGTTCTGCGGATCGCCCCAGGACGAGCTCACGATGCCGGAGGCACCGCCGCCACCGCTGTCCCCGCCCCCGCAGCCCGTCGCCGCGAGAGCGACGACCGCCGCACAGGCGGCCCACTTGGCGTGCGTGGCTCCGCGCATGGAGTCCTCCTAGAGTCCCAAGTCCGACTTAGGCCCAAATATCACCCCAGAAGAGGACGAGACGCATGTCTGCCGCACCCGAATGGGCGGAGGAATCAACGGGTGGGGGAACGACGGGGGCGGGGGGCCCACGCCGAAGGGGCGCCCGGGACCGTGTGGTTCCGGGCGCCCCTTCCGTGTGGCGCGGGGGTGGTGCGGTCAGGCCGCGCCCACCACGTCCTTCTCCTCGGCGAAGTGGCACGCCGACTCGTGCGCGGCCGGGGTGTCCTGACCCAGGAAGCGCTCGGGCACGGCGAGCAGCGGCACCTCGGTGGCGCAGCGCTCCTCGGCCTTCCAGCAGCGGGTGCGGAAGCGGCAGCCCGACGGCGGGTTGGCCGGCGACGGCACGTCACCGGTGAGGATGATCCGCTCGCGGTGCTCACGGGCGTCCGGGTCCGGCACCGGCACCGCGGAGAGCAGCGCCTGGGTGTACGGGTGCGTCGGGTGCTCGTAGATCTCCTCGTCGGAGCCGATCTCGGCGAGCTTGCCGAGGTACATGACACCGACGCGGTCCGAGATGTGCCGGACGATCGACAGGTCGTGCGCGATGAAGAGGTAGGAGAGGTTGAACTCGTCCTGCAGCTTCGCCATCAGGTTGATGACCTGCGCCTGGACCGACACGTCGAGCGCGGAGACCGGCTCGTCGCAGATGATGATCTCGGGGTTGAGCGCGAGGCCGCGGGCGATGCCGATGCGCTGGCGCTGACCGCCCGAGAACTGGTGCGGGTAGCGGTTGATGTACTCGGGGTTGAGGCCCACGACGTCCAGGAGCTCCTGGACCCGGCGGCGCCGGTCGCCCTTGGGAGCCACCTCGGGGTGGATCTCGAAGGGCTCCCCGATGATGTCGCCGACCGTCATCCGCGGGTTCAGGGACGTGTACGGGTCCTGGAACACCATCTGGATGTTGCGGCGGACCGCCTTCAGCGCGCGCCCGGACAGCTTGGTGATGTCCTGGCCCTTGTAGAAGACCTCGCCGGCGGTCGCCCGCTCCAGCGTCATCAGCAGCTTGGCGACGGTGGACTTGCCACAGCCGGACTCGCCGACGATGCCGAGCGTCTCGCCCTGGTAGAGGTCGAAGGAGACCCCGTCCACGGCCTTGACCGCGCCGATCTGCTTCTTGAAGAGGATGCCCTGGGTCAGCGGGAAGTGCTTGACCAGGTTGCGCACCTGCAGGATCGGCTCGCCGCGGTCGACCTTGGCGTCGAGGAGCGCCTCGACCTCGGTCGTCGTCGAGGCGTCCTTCTTCACGACGTCGGTGACGCTGGGAGTCGCGTCCACGGCCTCGTCCTTCTTGGCCGGCTCAGCCATGGATCGTCTCCTTCCAGAAGTGGCAGGCGCTGCCGCGGCCGGTCAGGACCGTGCCGTCGGCCTCGGTGACCTGGTGCAGCGGCGGGGCGTCCGTACGGCAGATGTCCTGGGCCTTGGGGCAGCGCGGGTTGAAGGCGCAGCCCGAGGGGACCTTGAGCAGGTTGGGCGGCAGGCCCTTGATCGCGTAGAGCTCCTGGCCCTTCTGGTCCAGGCGCGGGATCGAGTCGAGCAGACCCCGGGTGTACGGGTGCGCCGGGCGCTTGTAGAGCTCGTGCACCGGTGCGGTCTCCACGATCCGGCCCGCGTACATCACGGCGATCTTGTCCGCGACGTCGGCGACCACGCCGAGGTCGTGGGTGATCAGGATCAGACCCATGTGGTACTCGCGCTGGAGCTCCGCGAGCAGGTCCATGACCTGCGCCTGGACCGTCACGTCGAGCGCGGTGGTCGGCTCGTCCGCGATGATCAGGTCGGGCTCCAGGGCGAGCGCCATCGCGATCATGATGCGCTGGCGCATACCGCCGGAGAACTGGTGGGGGTAGTCGTTGACCCGCGCCTTGGCGGCGGGGATCTTGACCTTGTCCATCAGCTCGATGGCCTTGGCCTTGGCCACCTTGCGGGAGGCGCCCTGGTGGACCCGGAACATCTCGCCGAGCTGGTAGCCGACGGTGAGCACCGGGTTGAGGGAGGAGAGCGCGTCCTGGAAGATCATCGCGATCTTCTGGCCGCGGATCTTCCGCCGCTCCTCGCCGGACATCTTCAGCATGTCCTTGCCGCGGAACAGGATCTCGCCCTGCGGGATGCGGCCCGGGGGCATGTCCAGGATGCCCATGATCGCCTGCGCGGTCACGGACTTGCCGGAGCCGGACTCGCCGAGGACGGCGAGGGTCTCGCCGGCCGCGACGGTGTAGTTGACACCGTTGACGGCCTTGGCGATGCCGTCCCGGGTGTGGAACTCGACGTGCAGGTCGCGCACTTCGAGGAGCGGCGCGGAGTCGCCCTCGGAACGCGGGGCGGGTACACCCGCCGTTTTCTCAATGATGGTCATGGAGTACGCCCTCCCTAGCGCATCTTCGGGTCGAAGGCGTCGCGGACCACGTCGCCGAGCATGATGAACGCCAGCACGGTGATGCTGAGCACGGCGGCGGGGAAGAGCAGGGCGTGCGGGGAGGTCAGGAACCGGTCCTGCACGTCACTGATCATCAGACCCCAGGAGATGTTGGGGTGCTGGATGCCGATGCCGAGGTAGGAGAGCGCCGACTCCGCCGAGATGTAGACACCGAGGTTCATCGTCGTGACGACGATGACCGGCGCGAGCGTGTTCGGCAGGATGTGCCGGAACGCGATCCGCTTGGTGTCCGCGCCCAGCGCCTTCGCCGCCATCACGTAGTCGTTGTGCTTGTTGGCGATGACCTCGCCGCGCATGATCCGGTACACCTGCGGCCAGCCGAGCACCGCGAGGATGAACGACACCGACCAGGGGTCGCCGCCGCCGATGATCGACATGATCAGCAGCGCGCCGACGATGAGCGGCAGCGCGAAGAAGACCTCGGTGACCCGCGAGAGGATCGCGTCGATCCAGCCGCCGCGCAGACCCGCGATCATGCCGAGCAGCGCGCCGAAGAACGTCGTCATCAGCGTGGTGGCCACACCGACGATGATCGAGTTCCGGGTGCCGAAGACCGTACGCGTGTAGATGTCGCAGCCCTGGAGGTCATAGCCGAAGAGGTGACCGGAGCTGGGCGGCTCCATCGAGTTCTGCAGCTGGCAGAAGCCGTCGCTGAAGGGGCTGCGCGAGGTGAAGAGCCCGGGGGCGATCGCCAGCGCCAGCAGGATCACGATGACGAAGCCGGAGATGAGGAACATGGGCCGCTTGCGCAGGTCCATCCAGCCGTCGCGCAGCAGGCTCGCCTGGCGGGCCGCCGCCTTCTCCTCGGCCTCGGCCGCCTTGTCGCTCACCGTCGCGTCGGCCGGGGCGGCCTTCTCCATGGTCTTCTCACTCATAGCGAATCCTCGGGTCGAGCACGGCGTAGAGAAGGTCTACGACGAGATTGGCCACCAGGTAGATCAGGACGAGCAGGGTGACGATGCCGACCACCACGGGACGCTCGCGCAGATAGACGGACTGGGCCAGCTGTCCGCCGATACCGGGCAGGTTGAAGACCCGCTCCGTGATGATCGCGCCGCCCATCAGCGCACCCAGGTCCATGCCCAGGAAGGTGACGACCGGGATGAGCGAGTTGCGCAGCGTGTGGATGCCGATCACCCGGCGCCGGGGCAGGCCCTTGGCGATCGCGGTGCGCACGTAGTCCGCGCGGATCGACTCCATCATGCTCGCGCGGGTGAGTCGCGCGATGTACGCCATGGAGGTCGAGGCCAGCACGAAGGCGGGCAGGACGTAGCTGGTGGGCCAGCCGTCGTCGACACCGGCGACCGGCGTGATCTTCCACTTGACGCCGAACTCCAGCTGGAGCACGTTGCCGAGGACGAACACCGGGATCGAGATCAGCAGCAGCGTGCTGATGAGGACCAGGTTGTCGAGGAACTTGCCCTTCTTCAGCGCCGCGAAGATACCCGCGACGATACCGATGACCGCCTCGATGCCGAACGCCGTGAGCGCCAGCTTGAGGGTGATCGGGAAGCGCTCGCTGACGATCTCCGAGATCGAGCGTCCGGTGTACGTCGTACCGAGGTCACCGGTGAAGACACCACTGATGTAGTGCCAGTACTGCACGATCTTCGGGTCGTTCAGGTGGTACTGCTCGCGCAGCATGGCCGCGATGTTGGGGTCGGCGCGCTTCTCGCCCGCCAGGGCCTGGATCGGGTCGCCCTTGAGTGCGAAGACCAGGTAGAAGATGAGGAACGTAACGCCTATCAGTACAGGGATCGCCTGCAGGATACGGCGCACGACGAATCGGCCCATCGGTTCTCCAGAGGGGTGCTGACTCGCCCGGTGCCGGTGAGGGGTGGCAGTGCGGACGGCTGGACGGCAGACAGGGTGGGCAGGGAGAGACCTCCAATGGACTCCCCCTGCCCACCCTCAGCCCGTTGGTTCACGGGCTGGATCGCTCAGCTGAGCTTGACGGTGTCCCAGAGGACGTCGCCACCGGCGATCTTCATGCTCTTGATCTTCGAGCTGTAGCCAGCGTTGAGCTTGTAGAAGTACACGGGGATGTACGGCATCTCGTCGAGCAGGATGTCGTCGGCCGCCTGGTACCCCTTGACAGCCTCCTCCGGGGTCTTGCCCTGGTCGCCCTGGACGAGAAGCTTCTCGAAGTTCTCGTTCGTGTAGCCCGCGTAGTTCGAGCCGTTCTCGATGGCGTCCTTGGAGAAGATCGGCCGCAGGTAGTTCTCCGCGTTCGGGTAGTCCATGTTCCAGCCCATACGGAACCCGCCGCTGTACTTCTTGGCGTCCAGGTCGTTCAGGATGGTCTGGAACTGCTCGAACGGCTTCGCGGTGACCTTGATGCCGAGGTTCTGCTGGATCTGGTTGGCGACCGCCTCGATCCAGCCCTTGTGGTCGCCGTCGGCGTTGTAGCCGATCTCCAGCGTGTTGTTCGGCAGGCCGCCGCTCGTCTTGTAGAGCTCCTTGGCCTTCGCCGCGTCCAGCTTGCACGCGTCACCACAGGCGCCCTGGCGGTAGCCGGTGATGATCGGGCTGATGAAGTCGTCGGCCGGCATGCGGGAGCCGAGGAAGATCTTGTCGGCGATCGCCTTCCGGTCGATCGCCATCGAGATCGCCTTGCGGAGGTCCTTGTTCTTGAAGGCCTCGTTGTACTTCAGCGGGAAGCCGATGTAGCCGACGCCGGAGTCCGACTCGTCGATCGCGCGGTCGCCGAGGTCCTTCTTGTACGTGGCCAGGCCGGACGTCGGGATCGAGTCGTCGATGTCCAGGTTGCCCGCGACCAGGTCCTTGTAGGACGTGTCGGAGTTCGAGTAGATCTTGAAGTTGATCCCCTTGACCTCGTACTTCGAGGCCTCCGGGTACTTGTCGTACTTGACGACGGAGATCTTGTCGTTGTGCTGGAACTTGCCCGACATCTTGTACGGGCCGTTGCCGATCGGCGCCTCGCCGAAGGCCTTCGGGTTGTCGAAGAACACCTTCGGGAGCGGCATGAACGCCGAGAAGGAGAGCTGCGAGGTGAAGGCGGAGAACGGCGTCTCCAGGGTCACCTGGAGGGTGTTGTCGTCGACGGCCTTGAGGCCCGACATCTCCTTGGTGGCGACCTTCTTGCCCTTGCCGGGGTTCAGGTCCTTGAAGCCGGCGATGTGCGAGAAGAGCGGGTTGGTCTGCTGCGCGTTGTCCTGGTTGGCGCCGTAGTTCCAGGCGTCGACGAAGGACTTCGCCGTGACGGCCTCACCGTTGTGGAAGGTGTAGCCGGGCTTCAGCTTGATCGTCCAGACCTTGGAGTCCTTGGTCTCGATCGACTGCGCCAGGTCGTTGACGACCTCGTTCTTCTCGTTCAGCTTGGTGAGACCGGTGAAGACGGCCTTGACGACCTCGCCACCCTCGGTCTCGTAGGTGTTCGAGGGCACGAGCAGGTTCTGCGGCTCGCCGATCTCCATGGAGATGACGCCGTCCGAACCCCCCTTGCCCTTGCTGTCACCGTCGCCGCCACCACAGGCGGTCGCAGCCAGGGCAACGATCGCCGCACCCGCGACCCACTTGGCGCTCTTGGCACCACGCATGGGTTCCTCCTCATGAGTCCACTTGTCACAACAAGAGGGGCATAAAAAGATCGCCGACACCCCTGACGGCGATCGATCAAACGCCCCGAGTGTGCTCGTGAGTCGGCACTCCCCACAGTGCGTGACCCATTGACCCGAGCTCAGTGGAGCCAACTATTAAGTACGGCCGGGCTGTAAACCACACTTAATGGGTCTCGTTTTGACAACATCAGGTCAGGCCAACAGTCCGAAATCCGGACAAACGGAGCACAGACAGACACGCCCGAAACGGACCGTTAACACATCTTCCGGAGAGCGACGCTCGATATCCGAACAACATGTAGAGGAAAACGACTTGACCGCGTAAGGCGCGGAGGGCAAGGTGCGCGGCTGCCGGGGACCCCACCGTACGACAGCGGGCCGGGGGGGGGGGGGGGGGGGGGGGGGGGGGGGGGGGGGGGGGGGGGGGGGGGGGGGGGGGGTGGGGGGGGGGGGGGGGGGGGGGGGGGGGTGAGG
>NZ_JBWKEI010000024.1:0-16288 GCF_056435525.1 Streptomyces sp. NPDC043908
GCGCGCGCGGTCTGCTCCGCAGACACGACGCGCCGCCGCTACGCGGCGGAGGATTTGCCGCGCTCCGCGCGGCTGAATTACGGCTTCGCCGTAATTCTGGGGCCAACTCCGTTGGCCCCAGGCTCGAATCGCTTCGCGATTCGGCCGGAATTGAATTCGCTCCGCGAATTCAATCAATCTGGCTAGGGGTTGGGGGTCGGCCGGTTTTTCGGATTCTATATTCTGAGGACCCGTCAATTCCCGGACCGGCATACCGGATTCACCTTCCCTTCCCGTCCCGTCCCCTATTGAATTGAAACCCCACCGTGGCACACACCCGGCAACCCCCGCAACCCCGGACCACGGCGAGCACAGACCATCCCAAACTGCTCACTTGAGCACCGGTCGCTGTCACGCTTCACCCATTAGGTCTATGGGGGCTACGTCCGCCTGTCGGCCAACAGCCGCGCGTTGGGCAGGGCTTGCGCCGCTTGCGGCCCGGTCCGGCACCGTGCTGCCACTACCAGGTCGCAGCGGCTCCTTCAAGGGTTCGCGAATCCTTGCCAGCCCCCTGGTGAGGCGGCTGTGACCAGCATGTTTACCGATTTTCGCGAACTCTTGAATGCCCTCTGTCCAGCACCGAATCTTGGCCCCGTTCCACCCGATCACCCTATGGAGAGGACCCGTCATGACCACCTGCCCCACACCGGACCCGACCCCGTCGACCGCCCCGGTTCAGCCCCCGACCACCCCGGCCCCGGCCCCGGCCCCGGCGCCGGCCCCCGCAGATGCCTCGCTGCGCCGCCAGATCCAGGCCCTGGTGGCCGGAGTCCTCGCCCTGGCCGCCGCGTTCACCTTCTACATTCTGCTCGAACACCCCGCAGCCGTCCCCGCCCTCCAGGCCGTCGGCGCACTGGCCACCACCACAGGCGCCATCTACACGTTCACCAAGCTCGTCAACCCCCGCCCATGACCCGTCGACTGTCGCGTTGGACTCCGCCACGGGGATCAGCCGGGCGCGCCGCAGGTCGCGGGAGACCTGGCGTGCCGACAGCCCAACCCCCGCAACAGCCCCCAGGCGCCCGCCGGAAGCCCGGCCGGGGCTCCGCCAGGAGTTGGCTCCCGGCGGGTGTGTGGAGGCCGCCTGGGGCCTGTTCACGGCCTCCAGGCGGTTGCCGGGGCAGCCCTGCCCCGGCCGCGCGCGGCCTCGCCGACGCGCGCGAGGGGGATCCGGCCGCCCGATCCCCCGAGGCGCTCCCCGCGCCCGCCGCTCCTTCCCTGCCCTTCTTCTTCCTGGCGTTGCGGTCGTGGGGTGCTCTGAGGGGGATGTCAGACCCCCGACCACGAGCAAAAGGGGGCGGTGACCTGCGAAGGCAAGTCGTGTCCCGGATGGCTCGCGCAAGAGATGTCGCAGGAGATAGCGCAGGAGATCCCGCAAGAGTTAACGCAGGAGATGTCGCAACCTGGGGTCTGGTTGACCTCCCGGCCCCCTGTCGCGTGAGCGCCCGCCGGAGGGCGGGCGCAGCGTGGCGCTCCCGGCGCCACGCAACGGGGAGACGACCCCGCGTCCGATCCCCTCGTCCGTCCGCGCGCCTGCCGCACCCCCACCCCTTCCCTTTTCTGTTCTAGGGGGCGAGGCAAGTGGTCGTAGAGGGGATGTCCGGGGTCCCACCACGCTAAAAACGCCCGGTGAACTGAGGCTTTGCCAGGGGCGCCGCAAGGCCGGAGCAACACCTAACGCAACACCTGCCGCAACATCCAGCGCAACGACTGACGCAACAGAACCGGCGCCTGCCGGACGGGGCCGCACAAGGGCGCTGGAGGCTGGGCTCTCTCCCCCCTTGGCCCACGGCCTCGGGCGGTCGCTCACGGCCGTCTGTGCCCGCACAGGGGTGTTCCTGCGGTGCCCTGCCCTGCGGCCTCGCCCGGGCCTGTTGCGGACTGCTGCGGACTGCCGCCCACCGCAGCCCTGTTCCAGCCCGCCTCTGCTCCGACTACCGCGGAGAAGAGGTGTCGGCGTACGCAACCGGCTTGCCCACAGGGCCTGACCAGGCAGAACACCCACGATCAGGAAAAGGGGGGTTCACACCTTCGGCAGTACCCCCGGAGCACCCCTGGGCGCACCTGTGCAGGCAACGGTGCAGACAACCGTGGGTACAACGTTCGGCAGCGACCGAGAGCGACTGGCAGGGGCTGGGCAAGCCTGCCGGTCTTTCAGGCTTGCCCAGCCGCGCGGCGGTTCACATCGCCATCGCCTTGGCGATGGCGGCCACCACGCCGGTCAGGGCGACGGCGGTGGAGACAGCGACCGTGACTGGCTGCACCAGGAACGGGCGCCGGTGAACGGCGTAGCCGATGCCCAGGGCGGCCGCGAGGGCCACGACGTACGACACGGCGAGCAGAGCGGTAACAGACACGGGGTCCCCAGAGGGTCGGGGCACGCGAAAGAGACGCATGCCGGTGTGTGGATGCAGAAGAGAGAGGGGGTGCCCGGCACTTCATTACGCGCAGAGCGCCGGACAGGAACGCGGCACAGGGTGGTTCAGGCGGGGGCAAGCCCCGCAACCCCGCTACCGAGCGCCCTGATAGAGGCACCCGGGGGCAATGCCTGGCCCCTCCATAAGTCCCTCCACCACCCCGACCACGGTTCTGCCGCATCCCTCCAGAACCCCATCCACGGCAGGTCAGCGCCGTGGTCCGTGCATGCGGGTCGGGGCTGTGCCCGGTGGTGGGGGCGGGGGAGGATACGGGGATGAGCACCACTCGCCCGATGCTGACCCAACGGGAGGCCGCCACCGCGTGCGGCGTCAGCCGCACCACCATCCGCCGACGACGAGAAGACGGCGACCTGCCCGGCGCGGTCCAGGACCCGCACCGCGGACGGCTGATCCTGGCCGAGGACCTGCTCTCCGCCGGGTTCCGGCTCCATGCACCCGCCAGCCCCGACCCTGACACGGGTACGGCCGCGGGCGGGGTCGTCGGGCACGGCGGCCGGGACATCTCGGAGCCGGGCCTGGCCGTCCTGGACGTTGCTGCCACCGACGAAGAAACCCACTGAGCAGTGATGGAACAGCTCCAGCAGCAGTGGGCGACCTCCGGCATCAGCCAGACGTGGCGCGTCCCTGGCGAGTCCGGCGTCCGCGCCCGCGTCTTTGGCGCCGTACGGCGCCGCCCCGGCACCGACTAGGGCGGGTGTCGGAAGTGCTCTAGGTTGGCTGATGTGAGTGGGCGGGGGCGGAGTTACCGATATGTCGGACCGGTGGCGCTGATGGCTGCGGTCCGGCCTGGCAGCGGCGGGTGCCGGATCAGCTCGGCAGCAGAATTCGACACCTGGATCGCTGGGCGATCGGCGGCGGAGCTGGCCGAGCCGTTCACTTTCGTGGTCGGCACGGACGGTGTGCTCCGGCTGGCGCCACGCCGGAGCGAGCATGTGGCCTGTGCCGGCGGAGAGATGATTCTGAGTGCCGGCGAGATCGGTTTTGTGCGCGAGGGGGACCGGTGGGCCGTGAGCGGGATCAGCAACCAGTCCACGGGCTACTGCCCCGACATCGGTTCCTGGTCGGAAGTCGCTCATGCTCTGGACGCCGTAGGGCTCGAACGCCCCTCCGGCTTCACCCACGAAGTGGTGTTCCGGCGATGTCCTGGCTGCCAGGAACACAACATCGTGCGCGAGGACGACTTCGTCTGCGTCTTCTGCGGCACCGATCTGCCGCAGACGTGGAACGTGGATCCCACCGTGTGATGGCCGAGGTTCACAGCACAGGCGCGTCGACTACGGCAACCCGAACTACGAGCTGCGCTTCGACAACGCTGGCTGCGGGGCCTACTACGACCGCACCGTCCAGGCGCTGGAACGGCCTGGGAAAGGACCCGGGGCGGGCCGCTGTGCGCGCGGCGCATCTGACGGAGATCGACCCGGCCTGGGACTGCCCATGGCCGCTGGACTGGCAACGCCACTACCGAGTGCTCGCGACCTCGTTGACGCCGACGGCCAGCTGCCCGACATCGCACCCGGCGTGCTGATGGACGGCGACGACATCGGCAAGTGGCCCCGAGCAGCAGAAGCAGCCAGTCATCTGGGCGCGGCTCCTGCCCGAGCAGCAGGACCGGCTGACCGTGCTGGGCGTCAAGCCGCTTGAGGCGCCGTCTCCCGCCCCGGCCGCCAAGGGCACGACGAAAGGCCAGAGCAAGGCGCAGCAGGCGTTCCAGCGGGGCCTGGCGGCCCTCGCGCAGGGGGTGGAACGGGAAGGCGCCCCCCGGCCTGTCCCCCGGAAGGCGGTGGAGACCTTGCCCGACGGGACCGAAACCAAGCTCGGCATCTGGTACAGCAACACCAAGGCCAGGCGGGACAAGCTCACCGAAGAACAGTGGTCGCGCTCCGGAAGTTGGGCGTCGAATGGGCGTAACAGTTGCAGACCCGGGCGCTGCTAGCCGACTTCGGGGCTGCGCCTCATAGCGGTGAGGGTTGTCAGAGACGATCCCAAGCCACGGCCAGGCCCTCCCTCGGATTGGGCCGACCAATCCTTTGTGATTGTTCGGTTACGCACAGCATAAAGCTGTGGTAGACCTGTGGATCTTCGGATCGTCCGGCCGGAGCATGACTGACTCAGAGGTCGGTAGTGGGGGTGGGCGTGGTCGATGTGTTGGCGGACTCGGTGGGTGATCCCGAGCCCTTCGTTCACCCGATTTTTCAGCTTCGCCCTGGCGAGGACAGTGGATCCGAGACCCTCGGCTTGTATCGGTATCAGGCCGAGGTGGCAGCTCAGGCTTGTCTGGCCATGCTCACCCAGGATGTCATCGACTACGTCGTATGCGAGTGGCATGAGGACTTCGTCATCGCGTTCACGAACGGCGAGGTGGAGCTGGTGTCGGTCAAGCACAGCAGCCGCACGCAGTGGACACTCGCGGATCTCTGCAAGGACGGCGGGATAGCCCATCTGTTTGACCGGTGGTCTGCCTGCGGGCGCGCGAGCAACGTGCGGCTTCGCCTGACTACGAATGCGCCCCTCAGTCCCGCGAAAGACAACGCTTCCACGCTTGCCCGTATGTGCGGTCCAGACCCGGAGCTCGCGGTCGGTAGGGGCGCCATGGCCAAGAGCCTGTCGCAGCACCTGCTGAAGGTTCGCTGGAAGCAGCCCTACGACAGCATCCCTGAAGTGCTGCCGGAACTGCGCAAGGTCGGTGACATCGCTGCCCCGCAGGAGTTCATCGAGCAGGTGGCCGCCTTCATGGCAGTGCTGGAGATCGACTACAAAGACGTGCCGTCCCATCGGCACATCACAGACATCAACATTCGGCGACTGCTTGAGCCAGCCATCGAAAGCCTGCAGCTCGATCACGTCGACGTGAACGCCAGCTACAGACGGATCGTCGAACGGGTGGAGCAGGCCAACCGAAGCGAGGGCGAGCAGGGGCAGCTGGCCGCCTACGTCGCCGACTCAAGTCGAGTGCGTTACGACACCCAGATTCTGCGACGTGTCGCGAGCCGTACGCTCTACCGCCAAACGATCTTGGACGAGTTCGTCTATCGCCAAGCGACTGTGCCGACGTACACCCGCGGCCAGGCACCCACAATCGCCCCTGGAGGGACAGCACTGCGTAAGAAGCTGGCGCAGGGCCAGGTGCCTTCTGACGAGGCCGCCTACGCCGAGGAGCTCCGCTCGGCCTGGTACGTAACTTGGTCACAGCGCCGTTCCGGGCTGGCAGGGGACGCCATGGACCTGGAGAACCTGCGCTTGGAGGTCGTGGACACCGTCTTCGACTGTCGGGCGCACGCGCAGAGCGAGGTCATTGACGGGGCTGCCTACGGGCAGCGGATGAATCAGCTCATCAGGCAGCGCCTCACCCCTGATGTCATCGACACGACCTTGCCTTTTAAGATCAACAAGCTTCACCTTCGGGGTCTGGCCTATCAGCTCTGCGACGAGTGCCACTTCTACTTCTCCGCTCCCTTCGACGTCTCAACTGGGGAAGCGTCGTGACGAACGGTGCCGAGCGCCTGGCCGCGGCTGCAGAGATCCGGCGTCAGGCCCGGGGTGATGAGCGGAGGGAAGCGCGCTACCACGAGGCCCGAGTTCTTCTGCTGATCGAGCGGTTCACCACGGCGAAGAGGTCTCTGGACGGCCTGACGAAGCTGGCCAAGCTGGACTTCCTCCTGCGCTACCCGACGATGCTGGAGCGTCTGCTCATTGAGCAGGGAGGAAGCTGGCCTGCGGGGGCAGAGCCCACGTCCTCAGAGCGGCTGGCTGTGGAAAGCCGTATGACCCGGTACAAGTACGGGCCCTGGGACCAGCGGTACTACAGCGTCCTCGGCTCCCTGGCCAGCCGCGGGCTCATCACCTACAGCGGGTCAGCACGCGCGGAATTCCGTGTCACCGCGGACGGAGCGATGGCCGCGTCGATGCTGGCGCAGACCGACGAGTGGGCGGTAGTGGCTCAGCGCATCGCCCTGCTGAAGAAGCACTTCGACAAGTCGGGATCGGCTTTGAAGACCCTCATCTATGATCGCCTGCCCGACGCGGTGGACAGGCCCTTGCGGACGGAAATCTGATGGCCACCCACCTCCGATTTCTCGCTCTGACCGTCACCACCGCCACTGCGGAGACGACGTACCGCTTCGATCAGCCGGCCACCGTCATCAGCGGTCCCAGTGGTGCGGGCAAGTCCAGCCTTCTCATGCTGCTCAAACACGCGGTCGGGGGCACCGCTGTCCTGACGCCCGCAGTACGCGATCACGTCCATTCGGTACTGGCCTCCGTCGTGGTCGGCGAGCAGCACATGATCCTCAAGCGGACGATCAGCGGCGATCGCTCCGACCGTGTCGATGTCCTCGATCCCGAGACGATGGCGCTCCAGCACACTCTCGGCACCCGGGCCGAGGAGGGGCAGGTGAGCCTCTCGGACGTTCTCCTGAACGCTCTGGGCTTTCCGCGCGAGAAGATCCCCACCACTCGCAACGGCAAGGCCACGACCCTCAACCTCACCTTCACCAACCTCTTCCGCTACGTCTACCTGGAAGCCAGCGAACTGGATTTCCAGGTAGTCGGACACCGCGACAACAACTTCAAGAAGCAGCGCAAGACGCTCTTCGAGCTCATGCTCGGTCTCACGACCTCGGCCGTCATGGAACTGGAGAGGCAGGTGAACCAGCTCACCACGGACCTGCGGAAGAAGGAAGCCGAGGAGGAGAACGTCGGCGCCTTCCTGCGGGCCACGGATCCCCGGACCGATGACGAATTGCGCACCGAGCTGGCCGGCCTGCGCGACATGCTGCACAACGCCGAGAACACACTGCGCATACTGCGGACCGAGGTCTCCGAGACCAGTGCCGCGGACGCCGTCCTACGCGGGGATCTGCGAGCGGCCGTCCAGGCGGCGACGGCTGCCACACAGGAGATGCTCGCCGCCCGGGAACTGGTCGAGGCTCGTGAGTCCGTCGTCGCCCAGGTCGAACTCGACCTGCGGCGCCTAGAACGCTCCGCAACCGCGATCGACCAGCTCTCTCCCTTCAACTTCGTGGTCTGCCCGCGCTGCGCGCAACGCCTCGAAGCCCGGACTGTCCCGGAAGATCACTGCGTCGTCTGCCTCCAAACCGATCCCGTCGATGACGATGCAGACCCGGCAGCCGTCCGGGAGGCGCGCAGCGCGCTGGAGCAGCAGCTGCAGGACGCGCGCGAGCTGATGCAAGCGGACACCGAGGTCCTGCGCAGAGCCCGTGACCAATCCTCTGAGGCAGAGTTCCTCGCCACCAACCTGCGCCGACAGCTCGATGCCCAGACACGCGACGTCGTCGCCCCGCGGTTCGACGCCATCGCGGACTCCAGCGCTCGCGTAGCCGCCCTTAACGCGGCGATCGACGCCATCCTTCACCTGCGCGATTCGTGGGCGCGCGTACGGTCCATCGCTCAAGCCGCCAAGGACATCACCGCACGGCGCAAAGCCGCCAATGCCGAGCTCAAGACACGCAAGGCGGAAAGCGATGCCAGACGAACCCTCATCAGTGACCTGAGCCGTCTTTTCACCACGACCCTCGTAGAGCTGAACGTGCCCTGGGAGCAGTCGGCCGTCATCGACCCGGCAACCTACCTGCCGGTGGTCGACAACACACCCTTCGAAAAGCTCCAGGCTTCAGGCGGCAGTATCCAGGCTGGCGTCAACATCGCTTACCACCTCGCGCTCCTGGAGTGCGGCCTCACCCACCCCGATGTCCTCGTGCCGTCGATCCTCATCATCGACACGCCCCGCAAAGCGCTCGGCAGCAACCCCGACGACCAGGAACGAGGCCGGCGCATCTACCGCCGCTTCAAAGCCCTTACCGACGCATACGGCTCACGCCTCCAGCTCATCATCGCCGACAACGACACCGCTCCCTTGCCGGACGACGCCTTCAGCACCATCAAACTCGACTACTACACCCGCCCCATGGTCCCCGGCGTCGCCCACCCCGGCCCCGGCCACACCGCACGCACCGAAGACGAATACCAGGCGTAGCCGCCTTTTACATTGAGCCGGCGGTTCCGGCCGAACCCGACGAAGGTGGTGAGACTGCCGAGCGGATCCGGTGATCGACTCGGAGTTCGTTCGCCAGGGAGGAGAAGTGGCGTGCGCAATCGGGATGATCACGCAGTGCTCCTGCGACCGATCCGGCAACGTCCCCTGTCAGGGTGCGCAGCCAGGGCCTGATCTTGTCCTGCGGCGTCCACTGGTCCCACAACGCGTCCCAGGCGAACGCGCCGTTGCAGCTTTCCTCCAGCAGGTCCAACTGGGCTGCATCGGCGGCGTAGTGTGCGACGGTGAACAGCCACAGGATGACGGCGTCGACTTCACCTCGCTCCGTTGACCGGTGCGTGCCCAGGAGCTCGGGCATTGCCCGGACGACCTCGAGTGCTCGACGAGTCCGCCATCAACGCCGGTATGAGCGCCTCGGGGTCGATGTTCAGGAGTACGTCGCAGTACAGGGCAGCGTCGTCGGGATGAGCAGCGGCCAGGGCCACCAATTCCTCTGCCGCATTCGCTGCTCCAGCCTTCAGAGAATCACGCAGTGTTTCGGCCTGTACTACGGGCGGCACAGGAGGTGTGTCGATCTCCTGGGCCATGAGGTCGAGGAACGCTTGCACCGTTGCCGGCCGTCTCCTGGGGTCCGTGCGCGTCGCCTCCCGGACGACCGCACGCCACGGCCCGTAATCCGGTATGAGAGGAATATTCTGCTGCGGGATCCTGCCTGTCACCGCCCACCCGATCAGCTGCCCCAGGCTGTAGACGTCAGCCGGCGGACCGGCGCTGTGGGCGTCGATGCTCAGCTCGGGGGCGGCGAAGCCCTCCGAGCCCATGCTCACTCCGACCCTGGTGCGCTGCGGGTGAGTGGTCTGGCCAGGAGGACGGCGCGCAATGCCCCAGTCGGCCAGAACCCATCGACCGTCAAGCCGAAGTACATTGGACGGCTTGATGTCCCGGTGCACCCACCCGTGAGGGGAGCCTGGAGCCTGGATGCCATGTGCAGCGGCCAATACCGAGCACAGGCTCTCCACCAGACCCCGCAGTACGGCCGGATCTCTGAGGTCATCGAGGCATTCCGTCGCAACAGCCTGTGCCTTGGGCATGACGAACCACTTGCCGTCGGCATCGGCGTCCCAGACCGGCATCGCGTGCGGGTGATCGCTCAGGATGCGGCCAACCTCAATCTCACGAGCCATCCGGGCCCTCTTAGCAAGGTGCGGGTGCTGGCCGCGCAGTTTTCTTGAGGACGACGGGTATATCGGTCAGCTTGTGGGTCGCGTAGAAGACGTCAGCCATGCCGTCCTCTTGACGGTGGAAGGGGAACTTCTCGCAGTCGTAGTCCTTGCGCAGGCCACGTGCCTCGTACGGCGCCGCGCCACAGTGGGCTTTGCGGGCCTCCGGTGTCTCAACTCCGTCGATGCGCTGCGAGACATCGGTCAGCAACCCGTGGCCAGGGCCCAGCAAGCGCTGTTGAAGGTCGGCAACAGTACTGGGCCCGATGTACTTCCCCTGCAGGCTGGTGGGCAGGCCCAGCACCGCTACCTGCTCAGCCCGCCCAGGACCCAGACCCTGCATTGCCTCCCGGGTACGGCGCACGAGTTCGGTGTACAGACCGATAATCTCCGCCCCAGTCAAAGACGGACCCAGCTCGTGGAGAAATGCGATGTTACGCAACTCGATGTCGTCGTGCCTGGGCAGTTCCAGGATACTGATCAGGCCAAGGAAGGCAGAGACCTCGTCTACATCAGCCTTCAGGCGGTCTGTCACTCGCTGCAAGCACCGCGCGTCATCGGCCCCTTCCCCGTGTGCGAGAGCAGTAAGGGAAGCGTCGGCGGGATCGAGGTGGCCCTCCAAACCAGCCGTGAGCCCGTAAGAGAGCCCCTGCTCCTTTACCGCTCCGTACGTACGCCATAGGCTCTTCAACGGGCCCCTGGCGAGAACGTCCGTGAGCGCCCAAGGCGTGGTAGCGGCCCGCGTCCTGATCTGCTGAAAATCCCAGAAGGGACGGCCATCAACCTGTCCCTCGTTACTGCGGACAACGATGATGTCCGCAACGTGCTCGCAGATCACGTGTACCGGCTCGTCCGCGAGTATCTCCAGGATGGCATGCGCAGCCACATGAACCTGGTACTCGTACGCCCGAAGCGTGGCCGAACCCGAATCGTCCGGCGCGACGGTCCAAATCGGATCAGCCATGCGCCCCCGCCCATTCTCCCAAGCACGCAGCGTAAGCGGCGCAGCACCGGTCAGTCGATCACTTCAACGGAACTCGTGACGCCAGGAGTACCAGATGGGGCCATCTAGCCTTGGTGACCGGCTGACCGGCCGAGGAACGCCGTCAGCGGCAGCGTGGTCGGGGTCCCCTGCCCGCCCCGCACGTCTTCACCGCGCCCGGCCCGGCGTCTCCCCCCGCAAACCTCCCTCGCCTGACGTCACCGCCGCACTGACGCGACACGAGCGCGGCGGCCCCGGCCGACGCGCAACCGGCTGAGCGCGCCCCGATCCCCGGCCGCGGCCGCGCCGCCCATCCCGCCCGTCCCTTACTCCTTCACACCAGCCAAGGGACATGGGCAGAGCGACCGCAACGGGGATGTCAGCGGGCCGACCACGGCAAAACCGCCTGGTGACCTGCACGGACACGGGGACGGCCCTGCGGGCCGCGCAACATCTAGCGCAACCCTTGGCGCAACATCCAGCGCAACAGATAGGCGCAACCCTTGGCGCAACCTCGTGCTCCTGGTCGACCGGGGCGACCGGTCACGCGGCCCGGACGGTTCCGTGGGCGCGGGCAAAGTGGCGCAGCTCGGAGCGTGCCGCCGGCACCGAGGGGACGGTCTCCCAGTAGGGGGTGCCACCACAGCCGTACGGACAGGCGCAGCAGGCGGCGGCGCAGGGCGGTGGTGTCGCGGGGGCGGGGTGCGGCGAGCGCTTCATAGGTGGTGATCCAGGCTGCTTGTGTCTGCACCAGGTCGTCCGGGAAGTCGGTCACGTCCATACCGGCATCAGATCGCTTGTTCGAATTGCGTGTCACTTCGGACACGCCCCGTCCGGCGCCTTGGTCGGAGGTCGCACCCGGCGTGGTCGGCCTCATGGTCGGGGCGACCACGCGGGCTCAGCGGCGGCCCGCACCCTGCTGAACATCGACGCCGCCGCCTGCTCCCACCACGACGGCGACACCGAGCAGGCGTGCCGCCGTGCGGTCGACGCCCTAACAGCGCTGCCCGCGGACTACCACGCCGGCCTGGTCCGCCGCCGCGCCCTGGACCTGTACGAGGCGATCCCCTCACAGCACCACCACGAACGCGTCGTCCGGGAACTACGCGACGTCCTGCGCCGTCGCCAGGTCGGTCGTCTCCGGGCAGAGCGTCCACGGGGCGCTCAGCCGGTGGTCGGTGAACAGTTGCTCCAGGTGCGCGCGCCGCTCGCCGTACGGGACGTGCAGCAGCTCCTTGCCGTCGATCTGGAGGATGTCGAAGGCGATGAAGTGCGCCGGTGCCTCTGCCGCGAGGCGGGCGGCGGTCCGGCCGCCGGAGACCGCGCGCCGCTGGAGCGCCTCGAACGACATCTGGCCCTCGGCCCACACGACCAGCTCGCCGTCCAGGACCAAGCCGGCCGGGAGTTGCTCCGCAGCGCGGACGAGGTCGGGGAAGTTCCGCTGGATCAGGCTGCCGCGCCGCGTCTGCAGCGACACCGGCCCGCCCGGCCGGGACGGCGTGAACAGCAGGGCCCGGTAGCCGTCGAACTTCGCCTCGAAGACAAGCCCGCCCGGCAGTGCCTTCGGACCGGGCAGGGTCTCGCGGGCCTGGGCGAGCATCGGCTCCACCGGCGGACCAAGCACCATGACCTCGTTCGTAAGTAGGGAGCCGTACCGCTCGGGGGCGGGCACGGCTCCCCGGCCACGGGGACGCGACCAGTGCAGCCCGACAGCGGCCCTGGCTGCCCCTTCATGTGTACGGGCCCGCGGCCATCCATGCGACCGGGTAAGGCACGGGCGTGCGTAGGTTCCTTCGTATGGGTGCATAGCCCTGCACCACACACCCGCACACCAGGCACCGACGTCCCTTAGGCCGTGGAGATCGAGGCGCAGCACATCAACGAGCCCGGCCTGGCCGTCCTGGACATCGCAGCAGCCGACGAAGAAACCGCCCGCGCCGTGATGGCCGGACTCCAGCAGCGGTGGGCGACCTCCGGCATCACCCGCATCTGGCACGTACCCGGCGAGGCGGGAGTGCGGGGACGTGTGTACGCCGACGTACGACGCTGTCCCGGCACCGTCGACTAGCAGCGCCACAGCACAGGCATCCGTCTGTGACCAGCGCCTTCGGCCGACCGGTCGGGGCCTCGTGCGTCCTGGAGGAGTGCACCGTGACTACATACGAGACCCCACCGCGCTCCACCCACGACTCCGCCGCCTCTCCCCCACCCGGCGCCGCGCGCTCTGCCGCGTCGTCAAGCAGTCTTCCAGCGAGAAGCTGGACGAGCGCCTGGCCCGGGCCGGCGAGAATGCGAAGGCGGGCGGCGATTAACTCTTCTCCTCCACGTAGCCGCTGAGGCTCGAAAGCGAACGCCGCGAGGACCCCGCGGGTGTGCCCCGGAGCGCACCTGAGCCGAGCTCAGCGACGCCCGGGACCGGGATCGTTTTGAAAATTCTTCGCTCTCAGCTGTCACAAATCCGCGCCACCGCCCCATTAGACAGATGAAGGCGCTATTAGGCGGGGCGCGGGTACCTGCCTGAACCAACAAGGTCGGATCAGCACCAAGCAGCGCTCCGTGGCGCTTACCAGATTGGGTGCGCCTCCTGCGTGCCAGCCAGCGCTCTCGCCTGTCGGCAACTGACCACTGTTACAGCGAAGCCAGAGCCACATCAACCATCCCGACCGTGCTCCAAGAACGCTCACCCACCGAAGACCACCACCTGCACCAGCCCCCGGCAGTCGCCGGGGGCTTCGTCGTGCTGCCCCGGAAGGAGACCACTGTGCCGACCTACGAGACGCTCCCTCGATTCGCCGCCGATCTCCAGCACCTCACCCCCGCCCAGCGCCGGCGCTTCCGCCGGGCCGTCACTGTCTTTGTCGACGACCTCCGCACCCGTCAGCACTTCCGGGCCAGCCTCCGCATCAAGCGCGTTCATGGCGCCCCCGGTGTCTTCGAGCTCACCTGGGACGGCAACGGCCGTGCCACATGGTCCTACGGCCCGGAGATACGTCCCGGCAAGCAGCACATCATCTGGCGGCGCATAGGTTCCCACGCCATCCTCGCCGGTCCCTGACCTCACGAGGAGAGAGCGGAGTTCCACGGCTCGCCGTACCTGTAGCGCAGCGGAGGCTCTTTCGATCATGCCGGCTTGATTCAGAGATTTGGAAATCAAGCTCGGTGGAGAGGCTGACTGTCAGTGGGCAGTGAAGGGGCGGGATGGGGTACACGGCGTTACATCCATTGTGGGGACGGCTGGATGCTTCGGTGAATGACTTGGGCTGTGGTCAGTCCTGGGAGGGGATTCACCGGGTCCGGCAGGTCGTGCTGACGTGTCCGGAGTGCGGGGGCCGGGTGTTCGCCCGCGTCTCCCTATACGGCTTGCGGCACTTCTATCACCAGGTACGGCCGCAGGACTGCATGCTGGCCAACGAGTCCCCCGAGCACCATCTCCTCAAGCTCGAACTGGCCCTGGCGGCCCGGGCGTCCGGGTGGCATGCGGAACTGGAGGTCAGCAGCCAGAGCGGGGACTGGCGCGCCGACGTGCTCGTCTACGACGTCCAGGGCCGCCCGTTCATGGCGCTGGAGGCGCAGTTGTCACCTCAGACTCCGGATGAGGCGCGGATTCGTACGGACCGCTATGCGCGCGACGGGGTCGGGGTGTGCTGGTTCGCGCTGACCGGGCAGCCCTGGCAGCGCAGCGTGCCGTCGCTGCTGGTGCGCTCCCCTACCGAGCGGGGTGAGCCCTGGGTGGTGTGGCAGGGCATGCGGCGCTACGACTGGGCGCCGCGCACACTGCGCGGCAAGGCGAAGTGGAGCCACATCACCCGCCCCCTCGGCGAGGTGACGGGGTGGATCCTCGGCGGGCAGGCACTGCCCTACACCTCGGCCAACGGGTCCGTGTCCTGGACCGCGCCCGCCTACATCGCGCTGGCCCTGGAGCGTGCCCGGTTGGAAGCGGAGGCGGAGCACGTGCAGCACGTGCGGGCGGAAGAAAAGCTGCGGCAAGCAAGAGAGGAGCGCCGCCGGCAGGCCCTGGCACGAGCGGCGGAACTCGAGCAGGAACGGCAGGCCGAACTGGAGAGGCTCGCGGGCTTCTTCCGCCATGCCCGCATGGACGCCGCGCTGTGGGAGAAGTTCACGCAAATGGTGCGCTCCGTCTCGGGCAAGAACGTCTTCTACGGGGAGCAGAGCCCCCGTCACGGCAACGGCCTGCTCGTCTACACGCGGCCCCGGCCAGGGCAGCGACAGCGTCTGGCCGGGGTGGTGTGCCCCGACCCCCGAGCGCTCCGCGGATGGGACCCCGACCTGACCATCCTGGTCCCGACTCCGGCCTGGCTGTCTTGGATACAGGCCGGCGTCACAAGCCCGGTCAAGGTCACGGTCCTCAACCCGCTCACCGGGCGCACCACCTTCCACCGCGAGTCCCCTACCAGCACATGACGCTCGCCCCCTCCGCGGCGACATGCGGCTGCTCGCACGCCAATGCCCGCTTCTTCGCGGGCTTGGTGGTCTACCGCGTCTCGCGAAAGCGTCTTACCGTCGTAAACATGGCCAACGGGGTATTCCACACTGGCTACAACATAGAGATCAATCTGTCGCGCCCTGATCTGGGTCACCCGGACCGGCCCGGCCTGCTGGAAGAAATCAACCAGCCGATTTCCGAGCGGTCCCGGACCCTGCTGCAGTGCCTGACCGACCGTGCGGGCGGCCGCTGCCAGTGCACGCTCGCGGATAAGTCGCCCTGGATGTTCGTGCGCCGCCAGCGCCGTGAGGGCCAGGTCGTTCTGGTGGCCGCCCACCTTCCCCTGACCCATGTCGCCACTCCGGCCGAGACCGAGCGGCGCAAGGCGATGAATGAGCGCATCGCCCGCGCCGCAGCCGCTCACGGCCTGACCGTCTCCACGAACGTCCGCAGCGCGGACGGCCTCATGATCGGCCAGGTACTCGTGTCCGGCGCGGGGGCTCAGGTCGGCTGGACAGCGCAGTACTCCCCCATCAGCGAGTCCACGGTCTACC
Organism: Streptomyces sp. NPDC043908; assembly: GCF_056435525.1. Taxonomy (NCBI): domain Bacteria; kingdom Bacillati; phylum Actinomycetota; class Actinomycetes; order Kitasatosporales; family Streptomycetaceae; genus Streptomyces; species Streptomyces sp. NPDC043908. The sequence goes on from NZ_JBWKEI010000024.1 coordinate 15,688, forward strand.
GACGCACCGCGCACGCACGGCAGAACACGGTCACAGCACTATGGGTCACCCCAGATGCGGCATCACCCGTCATCGACCGGGCCCCGTGGGCGCGCGTCGACGACGTGCCCTGGCAGCGCATCGCCTCACGACTGCCCATGCTCATCCGCGGCGGCGTCCGCCACCTCCAAATCTGGAAGTGCACACCACGCAGCGAACGCCCCTGTCCCAACACCGGTCAGGCGTGCGGGAGCTGGCACTGCGGCTGGTTCCTGCCTGCACTGTGCATCCCACAGGAACGCGCCACCTCCCTCGACGAGCTCATCGTCACCAGCGCCGACGGCGAACACCAGATCGTGCGCACCCGCGACCCCGCCAGCCAGCGCAGCATCTCCCACCTGTGGGCACTGGCCAGCGACGTCCAGCGCTGGCAGGAACTCACCGGGCTGCCTTCCGGGAACGAGGAGACGGATCCGCCCGTCGAGGAGGAGCCCCTCACATTCACCGGTGAAGACATCGACCGCTCCTGCCGCTACGGCGACGAACGCCCCCACAAAGATGCTGCCAGGCCCCGCAGGGACCGCAGCTCCGCCACCGGAATCCTCACCCTCGATACCGAACC
>NZ_JBWKEI010000024.1:16386-68249 GCF_056435525.1 Streptomyces sp. NPDC043908
CGAACGGCGCGTGGTCGCCGCCCAGCTCCGATGCGCGCCCTGGGAAGTCGGCCCCTGCATGCTGTGCGCCAGCCCCATCAACCGCTACAGCCACAAAGGCGCCCTCGCCTGCACCAACTGCCGCAGCGGATGTCCCGGCCCGTGACCGGCTACCAGGGCCGTGTCCTCTGCCGCTACGGCGACGAACGCCCCCACAAAGATGCTGCCAGGCCCCGCAGGGACCGCAGCTCCGCCACCGGAATCCTCACCCTCGATACCGAACCCACCCGCCCGCAGCCTGCCCCGAACCGCCCCGTCCAGCTCCGCCTTTCCCCAAACGAACGGCGCGTGGTCGCCGCCCAGCTCCGATGCGCGCCCTGGGAAGTCGGCCCCTGCATGCTGTGCGCCAGCCCCATCAACCGCTACAGCCACAACGGCGCCCTCGCCTGCACCAACTGCCGCAGCGGATGTCCCGGCCCGTGACCGGCTACCAGGGCCGTGTCCTCGACTGGGCCACCCCTCGCATGCCAGCGCGGCGACCGTACCCCCGCCGTGGCTCCCTCCCGCGTAAGGCGGCCACGCCGTCCGGGCGTCACTGGCGGGGAACAGGCGCTGCCATGGGGGAGGCGCGGCCAGCCGGCACCACTCTTCAGCGTGACGCTCGTTGCGGCCAGAGATCCAACGAACGCGGCCGCGCGGCCACATCAGGAGGACCACGCCCTCGGTCAGGGGGCCGGTCGCATCGAGCGCAGCCGGTCAGCGACGTCGTACACAGTCAGGCGCAGCGCCCGGATGTCGGTGATGAGGTCGCGCCAGGGCTCGAACGTCGTGTCCACGTCGTTGCCGGAGGCTTGGATGTAGGCCACGGCGACGCCGTAGCCGAAGTACTCGTTCCTGGCCGGCAATGGTCGCAGCAGCACGATCTGCTCCAGGAGTGCCGCGGCCCTCCAGTACGCATCGGGTGAATCCGTGGCCAGCGCCGGGGTGTTCACGCGGTGCCTGGCGACCGCGGCCACCAGGCCCGAGTAGTCCAGGACGCCCAGGTCCTTGCCGAGGAGTTCCTCCTGGCGGTCCAGAAGCCAGCGGATGTCGATGTGCAGCTCCAAGATCAGGCCGCCCGGTCCGCGCGTGCGGTCGCGGGCAGGCCGCCGAACGCACGGTCGAAGGCCTCCGCGATGCCCGGCTGGCCGACCGCTTCGCGGAAAGCGGTGGTCGCCCTGCCCAGGGCCAGCTGGTTTTCTTCCTCGATGGCCAGCTCCGCCAGGTAGGCGCGCACGCTCTGGCCGCGGGCGGCGGCGACGGCGGCGAAGCGGTCCCGGGTCTCGGAGTCGACCTTCACAGTGGTATCTGCCATACCTCCGAGTATGCACCCATGAATACCTCGACGAATACCCCTTCCGGTACTTGCCGCCGGGTGGCCGGATCTTGTTGCAGCGACCCGGCCACCCGTCCGCAGCCGAGGGCAGCACAGGGGGTGGGTTCCCTTTGCCCCAAATCGAATGTGCGATCTAATTAAAGTTTGGACCGGTATGCCGTTCCCCCCGATCTCCGGGCGGCCCCACCGCCTGGTACGCCGTCTACGGGCAGCTCGCCACCGCGGCGGACGGCAGCGCCACGCGGCGCCGCCGACAGCTGGAGCCGGCGCGGCGGATCACTGCGCACCCGTTCTGGCAGAGCCCGGCGGGACCCCGCAGCCCGGGTCGCCCTCAAGAAGCTGATGCGGGCCCGGGCGCAGTCGCGACGGTGACGTTCGCCGACCAGCAGACCCGGATCGCCCGCAGCGCCCGGGAGCGGGGTGCCGCTTGCAGGGAGTCGCCCGCGGGGCGCGAGCTCGCCGCGGTGGTCGGGGTCCCTCGGCGTCGTCGATCGCGTACCACCTGCGGCGGATCAGCACGCGCCGTTCGGGCCGGCAGCGGTGCCCGGCACCAGGTCCTTGAGTTTCGCCTGTGTTTCGGGGTCGGTTGAGTACAGGACCGTTCCGGTCATGCCGCGGGTGAGCAGGACCTTGTATGTGTTGCGGACGAGGCGGAAGAAGGTGCCCTCGTCGGCGGAGTTGACCGCGCTGTCCCGGCTGGCGCCGCGGTTGCCTACCCATTCGTTGTTGCGCCAGACCAGGTCACCGCCGAAGATGACGCCGTTCCACGCATACTCGAACCCTTGCGCGGTGTAGATGCAGCCGACCTGCCCGAAGCCCTCGGGGTCGGTGGCCCACAGCCAGGACGGCGGGACGCCGTCGAGGCGGGACTCGCTGCGCGAGTTCCATGGCTTGCGCCAGGAGCCGATCGTGATGTCGTCGACCAGGCGCCTGTTGCGGGGGTCGCTCCAAGGCCAGCAGAATCCCGCAGTGATCCGCGCGGTCTGACCGGCCTCCTCCTTGCCACGAAGAAAGTCCTCCATCTCCTGCGGGCAGTCCGCCACACGGACCTGAAAGTTCCGGTCATCGGCCCACGTCACAGGACCGTCGTCGGCCAGATGCAGCAGGCGCAGGACCCACTGTTCATAAGCCCGGCTCCCTCCACTACGGAACTGTGCATTGAGGTCGATGTGACGTGGCTGCAAGCCTCGGGCGGCCGCAGCCTGGTCGATCGCATCGCGGCTGCCCATCTCGCCCGGGCGTACGACTTGGTGGTCGTCCAGGAGGAAGACAGGGACGCGGGCGGCATCAAGCAGTTCGTCGATCTGGCGTACCCCGCGGTAGCGGACGGAGTGCGCGCGGATGCGGTGGGCCTCATCGCAGATCAGCGCGTCCAGTCCGTTCTTGGGCGCGTCTGCGAAGTTCATGAAGTAGGTGAAGGCCTTGCGGACGCGGGGGTCGGCGGTGCCGACGGCGTGGTGGAGGGTGCGGGTGAAGGACTTGGAGCCGGTGGCGTGGACCACGGTGTAGCGATCGCGGGCGAGGTGGCGCATCAGGTGCAGGGCGATGACGCTCTTGCCGGAGCCGGGGCCGCCGGTGATGACGAGGACTTCTTTGGTGTCCGATTCTCTGGCCTTCTTCACCGCGCGGCGCACCAGGGAGACGGCGACTTGCTGTTCATCGAGCAGGACGAACCGGTCGGCATGCAGGATTTCCTCTGCGGTCGCCCGCAGCAAGGGACGGCTGGGTGCCAGGGGGCTGTCGATGAGCTCGTCGGCGGCTACGGTGCCGTGCGCGGGTGAGAGCCGGGAGCGCAGGTAGGTGATCAGCTGGTCGCGGCTGCTCTGGGTGAACAGGCGCCCGTAGTGATCGGGTTTGAGGGCGAACAGGCTGGCCACACCGGCGTGGTCGGCGTTGTGAAGGTAGGCCACACCGGCCACCGCGTCGGGTTCCGCGTCCAGCACAGTGGTGAAGTCCTGCAGGTACTGGCAGTAGCGCCGTACCTGGGCGACCGGGTGCAGGGAGGCCCGGTTGTTGTTGCCGATGCCTTGCAGGCACAGGTCCTCGGTGCCGGGCAGGGACCGGGCATGGGTCCACTGCTTGAGCTCGACGATGACGTAGGACGGCTGGGACGTTTGGGGATGCCAGCCGGCAAGCACCACATCGGCCCGCAGACTGGACAGCGCCAGCTGGTACTCGATCAATACCTCGACATGCTGGAGTCCGGCTTCGTCGAGCACGCGGGCCAGGGCGGGCAGACTGTTGCGCCAGGCCCGTATCTCCCCGTCCCGCAGCGTGCCCAGCCGTGCCCGCTGGTGGCGCTCGGTCAGATCATCGGCCACCGTGCCCTTTCGGCAGCGGTCGACGAACTCGTGCCCGGGCATGCGCAGTAACGGCATCGCCGCCTCCTCAGTCTAATTGCGGTTTACAAAGCAGCACGGCAGGGTCACGCGGGTACGGCCCGGCGGCGACCCGGGCGGCGTTTCCTGGGCACAGACCGATCCAGGACCTGTGCGCCACTCGGCGCCGGCGCGGCCTGTACCGCAGGCGCGTATGGCGCGTGCAGGTCGTGTCGCCAGGCCTGGTGGTGTCGGTGGCCCGACGGGCGGGCCAGGGCCGCTGCTACTACCGGGGGTTCGGGGGCTGGGGAACGAGATACTGGTACCGGGTAGGGCGCAGGTCTTCCTCAGCCGGCTGCCAGTCCTCGAGCAGCAGCACCTCGCCGCCGCTGCAGTGGTACGCGCCGTCCGTCTTGGTGACCGTAATGTCGCTGACGATGAACAGGTCGACGGTGTGGCGGGGGTCGCGGGCGTGGAAGACCTCGTTCACGGTCAGCTCCACGCTGGTAGGAGCGCCCGTGGTGCCCTTGACCTCCACCCGCCGCTCCAGCCCCGCCCGATCCAGGCGCAGGTCGTAGGGCTTGCCGACCTTGTGTGCCGTCCAGCCCCGCCCGGGATGCTGATAGTGGGTGAGGGCCTTCTCCTCGGCGTACAGCTCGACCGCCTTGCGCTTCTCCGGGTCCATCTGCCGGCCCGCGCCCCGCCGCCCGCGCCGGGGGCTGTTGGGGCCCTCCAGTTGCTCGAGCGTGACTCCCGGCGTCGCGGCGAGCGCGACGTCTTGGTCCGTGGCCCAGTCGGCCTCGATGCCGGCCGCGTCGAACAGCGGCTGCGGGTCCATCTCCACCAGGTACCCGACGCCCTGCTGGGTTCCCGAACGACGTGCCGCCTCAGACGCCTCCGTGCTGAGCGGCCCGTCCGGGCCCAGCGGAACATCGTCGAGGACCGCGAGCGGCTCCAGGCCCAGCCGGTAGGGGTAGATGATCCGCTCCTCGGCGATCTCGTCCGGCCAGTGCGGCGCCGTGCCCTCATATACGCCGACCTGCACCTTGCACAGCACCATCCGCGCGGACTTCGCTTCCCACTGCCCCGGCTGTACTCGCGGAGCCGCCCCGGTCACCAGCACGGCGAAGTCCGGCTTGCGCTGGCCATACCAGTCCTGCTTGCGCGGGAAGCCCCAGGAACGCGTCATCATGCCGTGTTCCAGGTTCCGTTGGTGCCCGACCTTCTGCCCCACATGAATCATCACGAACAACGCCTCAACAGCCACCAGGGCACTGTAAAGCGAGCACTAACGACCCGTCAATAAGTTCGCCCCCCGCTCTGCATAGGGGGCTGAGGTCTGCGGTGCCTGCGGTGCCGAGGTCTCCCGGCAATCATCTTGGCCATCCACGGAGGAAGATCCAGAACTCCGGCTGAGGGTCAGCGCCCAATCCTTGCCTTGCGGACCGGCACGTGTCCCGGCAACCGACCGCACATTCGCACGGACAGAAAACTGCCGCGGCCGGGCCCCTGTCCGGGCCGACAGTGCACCCTGGGCCCGGCTTGGCAGCCCCGGATGAGCGTGGTGCGACCGGGGCTGCGCAGCCGGTGTCCTGTCGGATTGCGCGAGAGCGGCTGCGCAGTCCACGCCCGCGTGCTCCTGGTCTTCTTGCGCAGGTGCGGGTGGCGCGCTGCGCAGCCGCTTGGCGGACTCAGCCGGCTTATGGTCCAGCAGCACGAGGGCGCACCGCGCCCGCGCAAACGGGGAATGCGCACCGGACACCATGGCCTGTCGCCAGCTCGCGGCTTCCCCATGGTCGGGCCGACCATGACCCCGACCATGGGCTTCGTGTCCCCATCGTGACCATGGTCGGGGGTCCGTGGTCGGTGGTCGGGTCGGGGCCGCCGGGTTTCCTCAAGGTCAGCAACATTCGTTCTGACCTGGGAGTTTGACCATGTCTCCTGGTAAGCAGGCCTCACAGAGCGAGGCCGCTGCTCCGATGGCGGCCGGCGCCCGGCTAGAGGCGATGCGCCGCCGCGTCCGCTTCTCACGCGTGGCGGTCTGGACGGCCATCGCGGCCGGCCCCATCGCCCTGGGCGTCGCCGTCGCCTCTATCCCGGCCACAGTCGAGGCAGCCCCCACGGCCAAGTCCACTGCCGTGCGCACCGCGGCGGCCGCCATCGACCCGGGCGGCTATGCGCAGGTGTTCGTGAGCGCCTGGTTGCACAGCAGTGCGGACGACGAGACGAGTGCGCAGGCGCGCCTGGTGCAGTCGATGGCACCCGACGTCGATCTGCCCCGCCCGGCGGCCGATGCGCAGTCGGCGCCTCAGTCCGTATCGGCGGTGCGCAGTGTGCAGCGCGCGGACGGTGCGTGGGCGGTGACGGTGGCTGCGCAGTTGTCCGACGGGTCGGTGCGGTACTACGCGGTGCCGGTGGCGTCGGACCGTACGGCCTCTTCGTTCACGGTGACGGGTGCTCCCGGGGTGGTGGCCGGCCCGTCACGGGCCGAGCTGGCGAAGTCCTCGTCGTACGCCGTGACCGTCCCCGAGGGTCATCTGTCGTCCGCCGTCGGGGAGTTCCTCGCCGCCTACCTGACGGGAGCTGGCGAGGTCGACCGCTACCTCGCTCCCGGCGTCAAGCTCACCGCCGTCACTCCCGCCCCGTACATCTCGGTCTCCGTCAGGCAGGTGCTGGCGGTCGAGGAAACTGCGGCTGCGGAACAGGTGGCGGCGGACGGCACCCCGGTGCGGGTCATGGCCCGGGTCGAAGCCCGGGACGCAGTCGGCCGGTGGCCGCTGGCGTACGGGCTCACGCTCAAGGCGCGATCTAGCAGGTGGGAAGTTGCCGCGCTGGAGTCCGGGGCTTCCCAGAGCGGGGGTGTGCGATGAGCACGCTGCACGGCCCGGTGCTCGCCGGGCAACTGAACGACCTCGGCACCTCGTGGATCACCATGTTCCAGGAATGGGCGACCAAGGGCCTGCAGGCCGGTCTGGTCTGCCTCGTCGTCGTCATCATGATCCAGCGGTTCAGCCTCAAGGCGGGGATCGGTGCTCTGCTGCTGATGGTGATTGCGCTTGGTCTGTACAAATCGCGCAACGACCTGGCGAACATGTTCACCGACGAGGTGAAGAACCCGTCCAAGGGCGCGCCGGCTGTTCCCGGGGTCGTCCAGTCCGAACTCCCCGTCTCGCACGAACACTCGCTGGATGCCGGAGGCTGGCTGTGACCGCGGCAGCCGCCCGGGTGGGACGCTTCTACACCGCCGCCCGCCGCCATCCGTGGGTACTGGGCAAGGTCGCCGACTGGAAGATCCCGCTCGGCCCGTACACGCCCGCGCAGATCGCTGTCGCCGTCGGCGGCGGTTTCCTCCTGGTCAAGACCATCGGCTGGTGGTCGTGGATGGGGCCCATCCCTCTGATCGGATGGGTCCTGGTCATCTGGATGGTGCGCCGACCGAAGATCCGGGGCCGCGTGCCGATGCAGGCCGCTTTGGGGTGGGTGCTGCTCGGCTGGCAGCCCCGAGGCGGGCGGATCGGCGGGCGGGCGGCCCGCGACCGCGCTCCCCGTCTGCTTCTCGCCGGTTTCACCGTCGAGGCCGCGCCGGGCCTCGCAGAGCAGACCGCGCCCCGCTCTGCGGGTCAGCGTCGTCCGGCCCAGGCGCCACACCGGCGCTCGGCAGCAGACCGCTCGGTGGCACCCCACCGCACACAGCCCGCTGCTCCCGTGGCAGCAGCGGGGCCGGTGTCGGGTGTGCAGCAGCTGCTCGCGCTCGTCCAGCAAGGGGGTGCGCAGTGAGGGTTCCCATCCGTCACATCGCCGGGCACCTGGTGTGGTCGACGCAGGGCGGTGTGTGGGCGATCTATCGCCTTCACCCGGGCCCGGACGAGCAGGGACGTCGTGAGGAGACGGTCCAGGGCACCTACGTACCCGCCGCCGTCCGCGACGAACAACTGGCAAAGATCACCCACTTGGTGCGCTCGCTGTCCGGGGCTCCGCGCCTGTACGGCATCTGCGCCCAGGTCGACCCGGGCGAGATCGCCCTGCGCATGATCGAGGGCATCGGGCCGGCCGAGCCAGCACCGGGTGAAGACCGGGACCCATGGGTGGAGAACGTCGAGGCCACCCTCGACCTGCTGGATGACCAGGAGATGCACCGCCGCACCCTGTGGCTGGCCGTGCCCCTGCAGACCGACACAGGCGGCCTGCAGGTGTCGGCTTCGCTCGGTGCTGCGTGGGCCGAGGTCGCACCCATGCTGGGCATGCGGCCGGCGCCGGTGGCCCGGCGCGAGGTGAACGCGTATCGCGAGCAGGCCTCGCGGGTGGAGGCCGCGCTCGCCGGCGGCATCGCTTTCCGCCCGGCCCGTCCGGCGGAGATCGTGTGGATGATCCAGCACGCCCTGCACCGCGGCATGGCCGAGCCGCTGCTGGCGGAGGCCGAGACCAGCGAGTTGTACGGCGGGCAGGTCCGGGACGGAGTGCTGCAGTCTCCCAGCTACGCCAACCTGGGCCAGGTCCGTCTGCAGGAAGGCGGCATCGACCCCGAACTCGATGACGTCGGCGACCTCAACAGCGCGGGCCGTCTGTCGCGGTCGGGCCGCAAGGCCTGGTGGCGAGTGAACGCCGGATCGCCGCTCGGGCGGCGCTGGCTGCAGGTTGAGGGCGAGACGGGGGTGGGCTACCAGGCGCAGTTGGCGCTGGCCGAGTGCCCGCCCACGGTCAGCCAGGACGCGGCGGATCTCTTCGCCCAGCTGGAGATGCTCGATTTCCCGGTCGACTACACCGTCGACCTGACCTTGGTGCCCGCGGAGAAGGCCCGCGACCAGGTGCGGCGCAAGAAGAACGAGCTGATCGACCAGGCCGACCAGTACGACGCCCGCCCCACCGGGATGCCCGCTTCCCTGACTGAGGCCGCCCGTGATCTGGGTGAGCTCGACACCCGTCTGTCCCGCACGTCGGTCGAGGTGGAGGTGCAGTCGGTGACCGTGCTGACGGTGTGGGGGCCGACCGCCGCCGTGTGCGATGCCCGGGCCCGCGCCCTGGGCGCGCTGCTCGGCGGCGCCGACTACCGGGCCGTGCGCCCGGCCGGTCTGCAGGAGGCCCTGTTCACCCTGGGCTTGCCCGGCACCGTCCGGCCCGGGGTGGTACGGGAGTTCACCCAGCACCAGGTCTCAGAAGACTGGGCGCTGGGCGGGGCCTTCACCGCCGCAGAGGTCGGCGACCCCACCGGCATGTTCCTCGGGATCGACCTGGACTGCGGTACCACCCGCCCCGTCATGATCAACGTGGCGGATGCGCCCAAGGTCGACGCCTCCGCCTCCATGGGCATCGTCGGAGACCTCGGCGCCGGCAAGAGCGTCCTGCAGAAGCTGATCGCTGAGGCGGTGTGGGCGCGCGGCGGCTGCGCGATCTGCATCGACCGCACCCCCGTCCGCGAATGGGCCACGTTCGCCCGCACCGCCGCCAAGGGCCGCGTACAGATCATCGACGCCGCGCAGGCCGAGGTGTCCATCGACCCGCTGCGCATGTTCGACGGTCCTGAGGGCCGCCACTACGCCCTGTCCTACCTCACGCTGCAGCTCGGCATCGGCCCGATGAGCACCAACGGCGAGGTCCTGCACCACGCCGTCGAACAGGCCGCTGCCGGCGCGCAGCCGTCCATGCACCGTGTCCTTGAAGTCCTCGAGGACATGGCCGCGTGCGAGGCGGGCAAGCGGCAGGACGCCGCCGCCACCCTCGCCGGCCTCATCAGGGTCGTCGCCACCAGCCCCCTGGCCCGGATGGTCTTCGACCCGACGCTGCCGCCGGTCCGGCTGGACGCCTCCAGCGCCTCAGACATGATCGTGATCACCACGACAGGGCTGAAGCTGCCGCCGAAGGCCGCGTTCGACAAGCCAGAGGTCCTGCACCAGCAGCCGCTGGAGGCACTGATCGGGCGCGCCGTGCTCTACCTGATCGCCGCGATCGCCCGGCAGACCGCTTTCGAGGACCCCGAGCGGTTCACCGCAGTGGTGATGGACGAGCTGTACTGGCTCACCTCGTCCGCCGAGGGCACGGCCCTCGTGCATGAGATCCTCCACGATGGCCGCAAGCACGGCGCGGGACTCCTGGCTGCCTCCCACGACTCTGAGGAACTCGGACCCGACCGCGGACTGATGGCCTACCGCGCCCTCGCCCGCACCGCCGACCGCGAACGCGCCCGCCGCGGCCTGGAGTTCGTCGGCCTCGACCCGGCCGACGGCGAAATGCTGCGGCTGGTGACCACCGGCCTGTCCCCCGTCGGCCACAAGGGCCGAGAGGGCGAGTTCCTGCTGACCTGCCCGCGGCAGAACACCGGCCGCATCAAGGTCTCCATCCCCCGCATCCCGCGCATCGCCGCCTCCATCACCACCACACCAGGACGCCGCACGGGCGCTGCCCCACCCTCCGTGCCGGAGCCGCTCGCCGGTGAACCGGCGGAGACCCGTCAAATGGAGCACCTCTGATGACTACTTCTTCCTGGGACCGCTCGCGGCGCGCAGCCGCCGTGAGCGTCCTGGCCGTGCTCGTCGTCGTGGGTGCCGCGGTCGTCCTCGCCCTGGGGGCGGGCGTGCCGGACGCGTGGTGGCCGCACACGGGATGGGCCTTTGCCGCTGACACTGCGCACCCCTGCCCCCAGATCACGGGCCCGGCCAAGGCGTCCTGCGAGCGCAACGCGGCGAGCTCCGCCTCCGGCCAGCATGACGCGGCCGGCAAGGTCTGGAGGCTGCTGCCGGCCAGTGCAGGCCTGGGTGCTCTCGTGGTGTGGCGGCTGCGCGGCACCGCTGGGCAGAGGCGGCACTGACGTGTTCCGTCCCGATCGCGCGGCTCTGCGTTCCGCCGGTTTCATCGTCGTGCTCACCGGCGTGTTTCTCCTGGTGAACACCCAAGTCGTCTACGCCGCGAGCGGCAGCGGCGAGACCGGCGACCTGCTGGCCCCGCTGAACATCGCCTCTTCCGAGGGAGTACCCATCGACGGGTATGACCTGAACGCCTCCGGCGGCTCCATCGTCGCCTTCAGGAGTCAGGCCCTCGCCTTCGCCTTGTCTGGCCTGTTCACCCTGATCCGGCTGCTGGTAGGCCTGGCCGGGTGGGCGGTCGAGATGGCCTTCCGCTTTCCGCTGCTCAGAATCCTTTCCCATCCCGCGCAGAAGGCGGCGGACACCTACAACGAGGTCGTCGTCGACACACTCGGTGTGAAAGGGCTCTTGCTGGCCTGGGCGTTCGTGTTCGCCGCGTTCATGCTGGTGCGCGGCCGGGTCGGCCGGGGCCTGGGGGAAATCTTCCTCACTCTGCTGATCGGGGCGATCGCTGCCTCGGCACTCATCCGCCCGGACACCCTGCTCGGCCAGTCCGGGCCCCTGGGGCAGGCCCAGCAGGTCGGCACGGAAGTGGCGCAGCAGAGCATGGCCGCCTACGACTGGGGTGGCAAACTCGCCAGCCGCGGCCCCTGCGATGCCATGGCCGGCAACGCCGAACGGACCTGCCTCGCCCAGCCGGGCCACCAGAGCACCGCCGCCGCGGCGGTAGCCCGCCCGCTGCAGGACTCCCTCACCAACGCTCTGGCCGTCAAGCCGTACATGCTGCTGCAGTACGGGCGCATCCTCGACCCCGGCAAAGCCGCCGACCGCCAGGCCTACGCCGTGCACCTGAAGTGGGTCAGCGGCGGCTACAAGCCCCAAGGCGATGTGCCGGGCGGTCCGTGCAGCCTGATCAAGGGCCCGGCCAGGCAGTACTGCCTGGCCGGACAAGGCAGCCCAGCCCCCAGCGCCGACGCCTTGCCGTCCCTGACGGCAGCGGGTGACCTGCTGGATTCACCGCACCCGGTCCTGGGCGAAGACGACCAGGAATTCGCGGCGTTCCTCGCCGATCTGAAGAAGGCCGGGCCGGTCGGCAAGGCCTGCGCGGCTTACGCGGAAAAACCCACCTGGTGGCGGGTGGGCGGCGCTGGACTGCTCCTGGTTGCCGCACTGTTCGTCTGCGGCATGCTTCTCTCCAGTGCGGTCGTGCTGCTGGGCACTCAGGGCATCTGCGCGGCCGCAGCAGCCGTCGGCGGCGTCACCTTCGTCGCCGCCATGCTGCCAGGACCCCCGCGGCAGAGCGTCTGGAAGTGGCTCTCCCTGTGGGGCATCGCGGTCCTGGCCGTCGTCGGCATCTGTGCGTTCATCCCGTTCTTCGGGATCGCCGTCGATGCCACCGTCACCCATGGCCCGGACCTGATGGTGGAGCGGATCCTGCTCATCGACGTCCTGGCCATCGCCGGGGCCGCCGGACACCGCCGCCTGCTCAGCGGCATCTCCTCCTTCGGGCGCCGGATGGCGATGCGGATGCGCTACGCCAAGATCGGCGGCACCCACCTGCCCGGCGACACCTCCGAACTCGGGGCCGCGCTCGCCATGAACTCCCCCGCAGCCCTGGGCGGCTACGGCGGCGGACTGCGCCTGTTCACCGGAACAGGCGGCGGCCGGTACGGGATGCTCGGCACCCGCCAGCGCCTTCTCGGCGCACTCAGCTCCCTGGCCGACGGTACGGGGATGCCGGTGGACACCAGCGGCCTGCTGGCCGATGCCAGTGCCGAGGCCGGACGCGGACTCGCCCCCCTCACCGCGGCCGCCGCCATCGGCGGGCTCGGCGCGCGGCTCGGCGCCAGGGGCGGGCACTGGCTGCTGATCGGACGACGGCCAGACAGAGAGCAGCTGGCCCAGTGGCGCAAACCCACCGCGGATGGAGATGCGCACGGTGGCGGCCCGTTGGGCGGCGGGAGCGATGGGCCGGGCGGCGCGGGTCCGCGCCGGCCGGGCGGACCACCGGACCGCTACCGCGACGCCGACGGCCAGATCATCGACCGCAACAGCGGCAAGGTGCTGCACGACCAGCACACCGACCGCACCCTGCTCTCCACGCGGGCACATAATCGGCTGGTCCGTTTCCGCGGGTACCGCATCCTTCACCGCGGCGGCCGGATGACGTACGGGGCGACCGTCGGGCTTCCGACTGGCGTCCGCCGGACCCGCGCGGGCGACACCGTAGCCTCGCGCTATGCCCAGGACGCGCGCCAGCAGGTGCGGGTGTGGGGCAATACCGTGCGCGAAGACGGCCGTGCCTGGCACGACATCGCACGGCACGCCTCCCATGTCGTAGGGGAGAACACCAACGACCGCGGCGGCCCCGGCCCCTTCCCCAGCCGCCGCCTGCCCACCGCAGGCACATCGACCGTCACCTCCCGCCCGGGAACCCCGGCACGGCCAGCAGCCGCCGGCCGTTCCCCGGTCCCTCCGGCCCCCGCCGGAGGGACCGCCCAAGCAACGGGTGCCCCTTCCACAACCGCACCTGCCTCAGCGCAGCCGTCACGCCCGGACAGTCCTGGGCCCCGCTCCCGTCCCGGTCTGCACCAGTCCGTACTTCCCGGCGGCGGGAGCGCCAGCGGCCAGGCGCGCCAGGAGGCGCGGGCCCGGATGCGGGAGCTGATGCGCAGGACCGCTCCCGAAGCCGACCGCCTGCGTCAGCAGCGGGCACAGCCGCCGCAGGACGATGGCGGTGAGCAGGAGTGACACGTTCTGGACGCCGCGTCCGGCGGTGGGGATGTCTGATGGCGCTGCTGATGTTCGCCGCCGTGTGCTGTGCCGTACCGACGGGACAGGCGCTCAGCGCCTACGTCGCGCTGAGGACGGGTGCGCAGGATGACGGCGGGATCACCGAAGGGGGCAGCGCCGCTGACATCCCTCCCCGCATGTTGGCCGCTTACAAGAGGGCCGTCCAGCAGGTCGGGAAGGAAGCGCAGAAGTGTCAGGGCATGCGCTGGCCCGTCCTCGCCGGGATCGCCAAGATCGAGTCCAACCACGCTATGGGCAGGAACATCGCCGACAACGGCGACATCCGTCCGAAGATCTACGGGGTAATCCTCAACGGCTCCGGCCAGGGCGGCAACATCACCCCCGTTCCCGATACCGATGGCGGCAGGTGGGATGGCACCGCAGGCGGCGAGCGCGCCGTCGGACCCTTCCAGTTCCTGCCCTCCACCTGGGAGTCGACAGGCAAGGACGCCAATAGCGACGGCACGGCCGATCCGCACAACGCAGACGACGCCGCCTTCGGTGCCGCGCTCTATCTCTGTGGCAACGGGCGCGATCTGACGCAGCGCTCACAGCTCCAAGCGGCAATCTTGCAGTACAACCACTCCACCACGTACGTGAGCGAGGTGCTGGGCTGGATCGACCAGTACACCGCGGCCGCCACCGGCCCAGCGACGAACCACCTGACCGGCACGGTCCGCGCCGTCATCGAGGCCGCACTCGCCCAGAAGGGGGTGCCGTACTCCTGGGGCGGCGGCGATGCCGGCGGCCCCACCTACGGGATCTGCTGCACTCCCAGCGGCAAAAGCGGCACCGGCATCAAGGGCTTCGACTGCTCCGGGCTCACCCTGCATGCCTACGCCAGGGCGGGGATGCGCCTTCCCCGCACCGCAGCCGAACAGGCCACGGTGGGCAAGCGGATCTCCGCAAGCCTGGGCACCAGCGCACTGCGCCCCGGGGACCTGGTCTTCTACGCCTACGCTCCCGGCCGCGACGCGACGATCTACCACGTCGGGATCTATGTGGGCGGCGGGCAGATGGTCAACGCGGCCCGCCCGGGGACCGTGGTACGCCTGGACGCGGTCACCGCCATGTCCGGCTACGCGGGAGGTGCCCGGCTGCTGTGACCGCCACACCGCGCTCTTCTCGTCTGCTGGTGCTGAGCACAGCCGTGCTCGCCGTCGCCGGCGTCGCCCTGCTCGGCCTTCCTCAGGGTCAGCAGCCGCTGGCACCGGCGGCATCCCCCGCTGCTCTTGCCACCACAGATCCCTCACCTCAGGCCTCTTCTGCGACCACGGACGCGCCGGCCCGCGGTGCGCCGGCTTCGGCGCCCACCCCGTTGACACCGGCGGCCGATGAGTCCGCACTGCCGCCGCACGGCGAAGGCACGGCCAGCGACACGGCCGTCCAGCGGGCGTTGGAGGCCGCGTGGCCCTCCGATCTTCCCGACAGCGATGCGCGCGAACTGCTGGCCGCAGGACGCGCCCTCCTGCGCGCCGACGCCACCGGCATCGGCCGCGCGCAGTGGCCCGCGCTTTTCCCCGCCTCGCCGGGCCTCGCACCAGCGTTCGCCAGCGCCCGGTTCCGGATCCAGGCGGTGATCGCGCGTCGCGATGGCAGCCCGGACAAGGCCGTGGTGCACCTGGTGTGGGCCGGCACCGACCGCGGCGGCACCTTCGCCGACGGCCGTATTACCGACTGGCACTTCGCCCGTAGCACCACACAGAAGGAGGCGTCCACGTGGACTCCGCAGCCCCGTTCGTAACCGGGCAGAGCTCCGCACCGGCATCCGGGCAGTTGCTCAGCCTCGTCATCGGCATCCTCCACGCCGCAGGCTGGTTGATCACCTACTGGTGGGCTGCGGCTCTCGCCGCCGTCGCGGTCTGGGCCGGGGGCGAGGCAGTGGTGCGCCGCCTGGCACGCAAGGCCTCAGCTGAACGCATGGCACTGGAGCTCGTACCGTCGCGGCACTTCGACCCTGGTCTGGAGGAGATCTTCCGCCGGGGTGTTCAGCTCGCCCGGGCCTCGACGAGCATGCCGTGGTGGGCACCGCACCGGTCGAAGGCGGTGCAGGTCAGACTGCGCGCCGATGGCTCCAGCCCGCTGCGCTACCGCATCGAAGGACCGGCAGGCGGCGAGCGCCTGCTGTCGATCACGCCGTTCGGTCCGGCTGTCACCGTGAACCGGGCTCGTCCCCTCGCCGACAAGACCCGCACCCACGTGGTGCGGGCGGAGTTCATCCTGCGGGGTAAGCCGGCCGCACCCCTGCGCGAGGTCCCATTGGCCCCCGACCCGTTGCAGCCGCTGGTCGACGCCGTCTCGGACCTGAGGGCCGAGCTGGGGGATCTCGCCGAGATCCGGCTCGACATCCAGCGCGCCCCCAAGTGGGAACTGCGGGCGCGCCGGTGGCAGCTGATGAGCAACGCACGTCGCGCGGAGCGACAAGAGGCCCAGCGCGCCGCCCGGTGGGTACGGCAGGACGCCACCAGCATCGAGGACTCGCTCACCTGGCAACTGCAGCAACTGGCAACCGGCAAGGGCGCAGGCGGGCGCCGACTGGTCATGCCGCCCGTCCCACGCCGGGTGGACCCGCAGGAGGCACTGGGCAAACTCGCCGAGGACGACCACCTGGTGCGGGTGCAGCTGCTGGTGATGTGCGCGTCCAACACCGAGGGCCGCGCCCAGGCCAGGCTTGCGCAGCTCCAGGCCGCCCTGGATGTGTTCGGCGGCGGTTCGCGATGGGCGATGCGAGGCTGGCGGGTAGGCCCCTGGCGGTTCGGGGCGGACCGCTGGCCCAATCGCCGCGGCTTCGAACGCCGCTGGGCTCTGGGGCAATGCCAGCCACCCCGTCCGAACTGGGCCCGCCTGGAAGAGCTGACCGGCCTGCTCAAGCCGCCCACGGCGCACTGCCGCATGCCGCTGCTTGCCGGCGACCTGCCGACGTTCACGCACGGGGATCCCGAGCTGTTGCTGCAGGGGATCTACCGCAGCCCGGACGGCCGCCGGCGCCTGGTCGCCACCTACGCCAAAGAGACGCTGTTCGAGGTCGGGGTGGGCAAGGCGGGCGGCGGCAAGACAGAGCGCGCCCTCGCCCAGGCGATCGGCTGGGCGCATGCCGGCGGCGGGCTGATGTTCGTCGACCCGCACCGCGACTCGTGGCCGCGTGCCCTGCCGTTCCTCGCCCACGACCACCTCATGGAGCGGATCGCGCTCATCGACCTCAACGCCAACGGCCCGGCTCCGCAGCTCGGTTGCTGGAACCCGATCGGCATGCACCAGGGCCAGGCCGCGCACGAAGTAGTCGAGGCGACCGCCGACGCTTACGCGTCCGTGCTCGGCTGGGACGACGCCAGCGCCCCTCGTGCGCTGACCATCTTCACCGCGGCACTTGCGGTGCTGGTGGCTGTCAACCAGGCCGCCTGCCAGGCCGGGCGGCCCGAGGATCAGACCACCGTCTTTCACCTGCGGTCTCTGCTGACCGACCCGGTCTTCCGTACGGCGGCGCTCACCGCGGTGGAGACGCGCCTGGACGAGGAGACCCGCTCGTGGTGGCGGACAGTGTTCCCGACGCTGCCCACCGACGCGTTCGCCGTCGTCCTCAACCCGATCGCCCGCCTCGCCGCGAACCCCGTCACCCGGGCCTTCCTCGGACAGCCCGCCGGCGTCTACAACATCCGCGCCGCGATGGACTCACGGATGATCGTGTGGGTGTGCCCGGGCGGGAACGGGCCCACCGACCGGCTCATCACCGCGCTGCTGGCCCGGGATCTGCTGCGGGCCGTCCGCTCGCGCCGCGACACCCCCGAAGACCAGCGGGTGCCGTTCCGCGCCTACTTCGACGAGCTGATCACCCTCACCGGCGCCGCCCCCGAGACGATCGCCGCGATGTTCGAGGACTTCCGCAAATACCGTGTTCACGTCCACGGGATGACCCAGCTGCTGGGCCGCCTTCCCATGCCAGTGAGGCTGTCGCTGGTGCAGAACGCCTCGAGCTTGGCGTCGACTGCGGGCTCGCAGTCCGCCATCGCCCCGATCACCGCGGAGTGGGGCGACCGCCCCGGCCCGGACGTCGTGGCCGCCCTGGACCGCTTCGATCACTACATGTCGCTGACCGTGGAGGGCCGCCGTGTCGGTCCCGTCCGGATCACCGGCCCCCACCTCGACGAGGTGTTCGCCGACTACGCCCGCCCAGGCCAGGCCGCCGCACTGGAGCGCGCCGCCCGAGCCACCGCAGGCGCCGCC
Source organism: Streptomyces sp. NPDC043908 (assembly GCF_056435525.1). Lineage (NCBI taxonomy): Bacteria > Bacillati > Actinomycetota > Actinomycetes > Kitasatosporales > Streptomycetaceae > Streptomyces > Streptomyces sp. NPDC043908. Next base: position 33,870 of record NZ_JBWKEI010000024.1, read on the forward strand.
CCGCTGGGCCAGCTCACCAACCGGGCTGAAAACCAGCTCCCCCGCGTCCACGACTTCCTCACCCAGCACTCCTCCACGTCAGCCGTCCATCTACAGAAGAAGGGCTACAAGTGAGCACCGCCTTCGAGACCAGGCCCTCCGCCCATAAGCCCAGCCCGGTCGAACCGCTGCCGCATCAGCTCCTGGCCGTGCTCGGCCAGCACCGGATGGCCACTACGCATCAGCTCCACGACCTGCTGCGGCCCGGCGCAGCACGGCAGACCGTCTCCGCGCCGCTGAACCAGCTGCGCCGCGACGGCCTGGTGGACTACACCGTGCTGCCGCAGTCCAACCGGTCCCGCGCCTGGTACCTGACGAGCGAAGGCGCCCGGCTGACCCGGGACTTCCCCGCCCTGCGCGGCCGTCCCGCCTACCCCATCAGCTCAGCCACAGCAGCCTCCCTAAAGACGCCCCACACTCTGACGGTGCTCCGCACCCACCTCGCGTTCGTCGCCGACGCCCGCCGACGGGGCGACGAGCACGGCCACCTGGACTGGACACCGGAGGTCGCCCACCCTCTGAGCGACGGCGAACGGGTCATCGCAGACGCGGTCATGCACTACACCCTCATCGAGGGCGAGGAGCGCACCAAGCTGCGGGCGTTCGTCGAGGTCGACCGGGCGACTATGGGAAGTGAGCGGCTCGCCTCCAAGCTGATCGAGTACGCCCGGCTGTGGTCCTACGAGCCGCAGCCCGCCGGCCGGCCCCGCTCACGGCCGCCAGCCGCTCTCGGGGCGGTGTGGCTGCGCTGGTACCCCCTGTTCCCCAGGGTGTTGTTCGTCCTGACCGGCGCCTCCCGGTACGTCCTGGACCACCGGATCAGTGACCTGCAGGCCATGGCCGCCCAGCACCCATTGGTGGGCACGCTGGCCCGGCAGGTGCCGATGGGCGCCGCAGTCCTGGACGACCTCGAAGAGCAGGGGCCCACGAGTGAGGTCTGGGTACCACTGACGGGCGGCGGTTCGCGGCCGTGGACCCAGCTGTGACACCCCCGAAGGAGGCGGGCAAACGGCACTGCCTTGCCACTACGCGCCACACCCTTGAAGTTTGCGTACGCGAACATATATCTTGCTGCCCTAGCGCAGAGAACCCGCAAAGACACGCCATGCGAGACCGACGCTAGAGGTTCTCATGCGCCTGACCCTCTTACTGAAGTTCGCACTCACGAACAGCCAAAGAGAAGGTGCGGCCGCCCGAGGGCAGCGCGGCCGGGAACGGAGGTCCACGCGGGCGGGTTCACCGGTGGATCTCCCGCCCCATGACACACATCTACAGGCAACGTGCCGTTGTCCTACAGGGCGCACTGGCGATCGACATCGGGTTCCCAGTGTGACCGGATACAGCCTGCGTTGTACGAGTGAACTCCGGTATCAAGATGGGAAGTTGGCTGGCATATGCACAATCCCACGATCCCGCAAACGCACTGCCACAGCTGGATCTGGCGGCAGTTCCGCACCGCCGCATGCCGCAGACCGAGGGCGGCTGGCTACGGCACCCCGTCGTACGAGGAGACAACGTGACAGCTACACAACGACGCTCTTCAGGACTCCCGAAGCACGTGACCGCGCTGATCGCGGCCAGCAGTCTGCTGGCACTTGCCGGATGTAGCGACAGCGGACCGGACACGTCCTCCAAGCCGAACCCCACCCCGCCGGCCGCCTCGCCATCCCCCAACTCCACTACCAGTGCCGAGGACGACGCGGTCATCGCGGCATACACCAGCTCCTGGGAAGCGCATACCGCGGCCTACGCCAAGGCCTCCTCAGCGGGCACCGACTTGAAGAAGAACACCACCCTGAGGGCACTGTTCGATATTGAGAGCAGCCTCTCGGCCATGCGAAAGGCCGGGCAAGTGACCACCGGCAAGCCAGTTATCCATCCGAAGGTCGTCAACGTGACCAGTGGAAGGATCTCCAAGGCAACGCTCAAGGACTGCGTCGATACGACGAACTGGATCCTGATCGATAAGGCATCGAGGAAGCCGGTCCCATTGCCCACGACGCGGCTCACCAAATACGTCAGCACCGCAAGTCTTGAAAAGTGGGGGAAGACGTGGATGGTCACGAAGTTGACCGCTCAAGAGCAGTCCTGCTGATCCCGTGCCTCGCCGTACTCATCGGCGCCCTCGTCCTGGCCTCATCCGACGTCGCGCATGCCGACGATGATCCAGGAACGAGTGCCGGCGAGTGCCACGTGGTCGAGTTCTGCGTCGGCGCCAGCGACGGGGACGAGACTGGCGGCAGCGGCGGCCAGGCAGGCCGTTCCCATGGCGCGAGCGACAGCAGCGACAGCGAGATGCAGTGCCGTTACAACAAGGTCGATCCGAAGCCGCCCAACGAATGGCCGGGCTGGAAGGGCGCCGACCCTAAGAAGAACGACGTGTACTTCTACGGTTGCACGGACAGCGGCCCAAGCAACCCAGATGGCTTCGTGGTCGTACCGATAGGCCAGCCGCCCGTGCCGCAGATCGACCCGCGGGCGCTGGCACAGCGGGCGGCGGATTCCATGACCTTGCTCGGTCCCGACATCGCCAGTCCGAGGGCGAGCGGACGCTACACGGTGGGCGTCCCGATGTGGATGTGGGTCAATCAGAGCGCGACGACCTATGGGCCGAACACTGCGTCGGCCACGGCGGGCGGTGTCACCGTCACCGCGACCGCGAAGGTGTCGAAGATCGTGTGGGCGATGGGCGACGGCTCCGTTGTGACGTGCAACGGCCCCGGCACGCCTTACGGCTCTTCGCAGGGCATGGCCCACTCCCCGACCTGCGGACACCTGTACTCCAAGACCTCCGCCGGTGCTCAAGGCGGCAAGTTCCCGGTGACCGCGACCTCGACGTGGCTGATCAACTGGCAGGGCGGCGGACAGGCCGGCCAGCTCACCGAGGTCAGGCAGACCAACGCGCAGGTGGCGGTCGGCGAAGTGCAGGTCGTCAGGTAACGCAGCCGGAAGGACACAACGGTGAGCAAGACCCAACGTGCAGATACCGCCCGCTCGAATGGAGTCCCCCAGCAGGGACGGGCTGCTGGGCCGGTGGCCCCGCCCCGGGTGTCGGCGCGCAGACGGCGGCCAGGGATCATCGCCTTGTCTGTGGCGCTGATCGCCACGGGGGGCGCCGGCGTTGCCGTCCTGCTGCTTCAGGTCGGTCACCGCACCGACGTGGTAACCGTGGTCCGCGACGTCCAGGTCGGCCAGGTCCTCACCGAGACAGACCTCGGCAAGGCGTCCGTCGCACTGGACCCGGCCGTCAAGGCCGTGCGCGCCGACGATCTGAAGTCGGTGGTGGGCAAGCGAGCTGCGGTGGAACTCAAGCCCGGCTCCCTGCTCGCCCCCACACAGGTGACGAAGGACTCTCTGGTGCAGGCCGGCGAGTCGCTGGTGCCGATCGGCCTGGAGCCCAAACAGATCCCGGCCACCGCTCTCGTGCCGGGACAGAAGGTTCAGCTGGTCCATGTCCCGGCCCAGGGCGCCGCTGACACGGGCAAGGCGTCGGATGCCGCTCCGAAGACCATCGACGGCCGGGTCGTGAAGGCCTCTGGCGCCGCGCCCGGCACGGGGATCGTGGTGGTCGACGTCGCCACCTCCGCTGCCTACGGCCCCACGGCCGCCGCATGGGAGGCGGCCGGTGCGCTGCGCCTGGTCCTTGCTGCTCCGGACGGCCGCTGATGGCTGTGATCGCGCTCGCAGGCTGCAGCGGAGCACCCGGCGTGACCACGAGCGCCCTCGCCCTGCTCCTGTCGTGGCCGCTTGCAGCGGACCGCAAGATGATCCTCGCGGAGTGCGACCCGGACGGCGGGGCCGTGCTGCACGGCCTGCTGCAAGGCACGCTTGGCGACCGGTACGGGCTGCGCAACCTCTCCGTCGCTGCCCGCAAGGGCGAGTTCAGCGACGCCTTCTGGCGGCAGCTGATCGACCTGAGCAGTGACGACGGCACGCAAGCGTCGCCGCGTGACCGGCTGCTGCTGCCCGGTGTCACCGACCCTTCCCAGGCGGCGAGCCTGGTCTCGGTCTGGAAGATGCTGATGCAGATGTTCCGCGGCATCGAGGCAGAAAGCGGCCACGACGTCCTCATCGACCTGGGCCGCAGAGGGGCGTACGGGCCCTGCGGGGTCATGGTCGAGCAGGCCGACGCCGTGTTCGTGGTGGTCCGCAACACCCTCCGCTGCCTGCAGGCAGCAGAGGGCCGGGTACGCGCGTTGGAGGAGTCCGTCGGTGACATCAGTGTGCTGATGATCAACGAGGGCCCGTATCCCGCAGGCGAAGTACAGCGCGTTCTGCAGGTGCCCGTGATCGCCACACTCCCGTACGCGCCGAAGGACGCCCGCGTGCTGTCCGACGGAGCCGAGCAACCACGTCACTTCACCCGCTCGTCCCTGATGAAGGCCGCGGCGACGGCGAGCACCTTGCTGGCCCAGCACGCCGCCAGGCGCCGGACCCGCCTCGATCCACGCGGCTTGGGTACGGCAGACGGGACAGTGACCCATGCACGCTAGGCCCCTGCACCCCAACCCCACGGTGGCACCGCTGCCGCACGCACCGAGGCAGCCGGCCAACGGCACGCCTGCACCTGCCGGTGCTGCCTCGAGTGCACATGCGCTCGGCACGACAGCGGCCGGGGCCACCGTCCCCTACCAAACGGCCCGCACCATTGCCTCCCAGGTCGCCAAACAGCGCGAGGAACTGCTGAAAACCACGCCGGGCATGGACCGGGCCAGCGAGGAGCAGCGCTGTCTGGAGTGGATCAACGAGGCCGTCGCGCTGTGGTCGGACGCCCAGGCGATGGCGCCCCAGGAGGATGAAGCGCTGCGGCGCGCCGTCTATGACTTGTTGTTCAGGGCGGGGCGCCTGCAGCCATATCTGGACGATGAGCGGGTGGAGGACATCATCATCCAGGGACCGGATGAGGTGTGGCTCGACTACGGCGACGGCAAGCGCCACCGGGTCGGAGCGATTGCCGACTCTGAGGAGGAGTTGCTCGAGCTGCTGCGGGAGCTGGCCCGTGGCTCCGGGCACAGCGAGCGCACCATTTCCACCGCGAGTCCCACTCTCGCCTTGTCCCTGCAGGACGGCTCCCGTCTGCAGGCCATCACCGGGCTCGGTCCGATGACGTATGCGGTGATCCGCCGGCACCGCGTCGCTCACGCCGGTCTCGACGACCTCGTGACGCTGGGCACCATCGACTCGGTCCTGCGGGAATTCCTCGGCGCGTGCGTACGCGCCGAGAAGAATGTGATGATCGCGGGGAAGCAGAAGGCGGGGAAGACCACGCTGCTGCGGGCCATGCTGCGCGAGTTCGACCCGGAGTGCCGCTTTGCCACTGTCCAGACCGAGGACGAGCTTTTCGCCCACGCCAACGGCTACCACCGCCAGGTGGTTTCCCTGGTGGGCCGTGAGTCCAACGGCGAGAAGGACGCCGCAGGGCGCGGCGCCGGTGAGGTGACGCTCCTGGACTTGATGCATCCCGCGCTGCGGATGTCGCTGGACCGGATCGTGGTCGGCGAGGTCCGCGGAGCGGAAGTCGTCGCGATGATGCAGGCGTTGACGAACGGGTCGGGCGGCAACCTGTGCACCATCCACGCCCGGCGCGCATCCATCGTGTTCGACCGGATCGCCGAGCTGTACGCGCTGGCTCAGGGGAATTTGTCCGAGCAGCTCGCCTACCGGCAGACCGCTAACGGCCTGGACTTCGTGGTCTTCATTGACATGACCGATGAGACACAGATCGGTGGCCGTCGCCACCGCTACGTCTCCCACGTCCTGGAGCTGACCGGGATCGGTGAGAACGGCCGGCCCGCCACGAACGAGATCTTCTCCCCCGGCACCGAGTTCGGCGAGCTGCGGGCGGTGCCGCGGATGGAGCCGGGCTGCATCGACGACCTGCGCCGTGTCGGCTTCGACTCCAGCCTCCTGCAGCAGCCCTACGGGGCGTGGAGCGCACCACTGGCACTGAAGGTAGGGGTGCGCCGATGACGCTGACGTTTGTGTGGGCCGTGTTGAGCGGCACGGCCGTCGTTGGCGGCCTGATCGGCATCGTGGCGGGCATCGTCGGGACCGCGGCGCCGCGCCGGGCCCCCCTGCGGCACCGGTGGCAGGCCCTGCGCGGCGGCGGGACCGAGAGTGCACGGCTGCGGCAGGGCACGCTGGCGGTTGGTGCCTTCGTGGTGTTCGCGGGTGTGTGGCTGCTCTCCGGGAACTTCGTCGGCGCCCTGCTCCTGGGTGCCGCAGTCATGGGCGTGCCGTGGCTGATCACCCCGGCGCAGATGGCCAAGGAACGCATCGGCCAGTTGGAAGGCTTGAGCGAGTGGACGCAGCGCCTGGCTGGCCTGCTCCGTCTGGGCATGGGCCTGGAGCAGGCGATGATGACCAGCCGCCAAGGCGCGCCTGAGGAACTGGCATCGCAGATCAATGCTCTGTCCGACCGGCTGCGTCTGGGCTGGCGCCCGGAGCAGGCGCTGAGGGCGTTCGCCGGGGAACTTGACGACGTCACCGCGGACAAGGTCGTCGCCGCGCTGATCCTGTCGGCGGGCGACCGCGGACCGGGACTGGCGCAGGCACTGGAGGACCTGGCAGGTACGGTCCGCGACGAAGTCACCCGTAAACGTTCCATCGAGGCAGACCGGGCAAAGCCACGCACCACGGTGCGGTGGATGACGATCATCACCGTGGGTGTCGTCATCGGCGGGTTCATGGTGCCGTCCTATACGAGGCCGTACACCACGCTGCTGGGGCAGCTGGTGCTGGCGTTCTTGGTGGCCGGGTTCGTCGCCACGCTCGCGCTGATGCGGCAGCTGAGCGCCTTCCGGCGCATCCCGCGTTTTCTGATCAGCGACCCCACGAGCACCGTCCGGCTGCCTGCGCCCGCGCCGGAGCCGGACCTGCCCGTCGCCGGGCTGGCAGGAGTTGAGCGGTGAGCCTGCTTCCCGTTGTTCTGACCGGCGGCACGGTCGGCGCCGGCGTGGCGCTGCTGATCCGGGAACTTCTCCTGCCTCAGCCCGCGTTGGCACCGGCCCTGAAACGCACTGCCCCCGCTGCGCTGGCGATGCCCGAGCCGCACCTGGAGCGGGAGGAGGTCTGGGGCCGGTGGCTCCTGGCCCGCCTGGAGCGCATTCCGGGCGTGCGGGTCCCCACGACCGCCCTGGCCCTGCTCGGACTGGGGCCGGGCCAGTTCATGCTGAAGAAGACCGCGCTCGCCGCAATGGGCCTGCTCTGCCCGGTGATCGCGACCATTCCGTGGATCATCGCGGGCGCCGGCCTGCCGTTCTATGTGCCCGCAGGCGCCGGACTCCTCGTCGCGGCCCTGCTGTTCATCACGCCCGACCTGGCGGTGCGGGACCAGGCCAAACGGGCACGGGAGGAGTTCGCCCACGCCCTGTCCGCCTACCTGGACCTGGTCGCGCTCAAGCGGGCCGCCGATGCCGGGCCCGCCGAGGCGCTGGAGAAGGCCGCCGCAGTCGGTGAGGGCTGGCCTTTTCTCTTCCTGCAGGGCGCGCTGCGCCGAGCCCGCCTGGAGAAGATCCCGCCGTATCAGGCGCTCTCGGAACTGGCCGCGCAGTACGACCTTCCTGTCCTGGACGACGTCGCCGACATCATGCGCGGCAGCGCCACCGACGGCGCAGCCGTCTACAAGGCACTGCGGGCCCGCACCGCCGCACTCAACGCCGAACTGCTCGCCGATCAGGGAGCCGAAGCCAACGCGGCCAGCGAGAAGATGACCGCCCCGGGAGCCCTCCTGGCCGTCTTGGTGATGCTGCTGATGGCCTTCCCCGCGGTGATCCGCATGCTCACCGTCTGAGCCTCCTACTCATTCAACACACCGAAAGGCAGGGAAACATGACGTACCTCGCAGCCCGCAGCCGCCGTGCTGTGCTCCGGCTCACCACGCGCGTGCAAGAAGGCCTCCAGGAGGCTGCGCGCCGGCCGGACCGGGGCGACATCTCGATTACGACCGTCATCATCTGGGTGGCCGCCGTCACCGGTGCCCTCCTGATCGCCGGGACCATCGCCGTCGTGATCGCCAAGTACAACGGCAAAATCGGCGGCCTGTGATGAACCCACCCGCCCGGCTGACGCAATGGTGGCAGGGGCGACGGTGGCGCGAGGACCGCGGGGACACCAGCATCCAGATGGCGATCGTCTTCCCCCTCGTGCTGCTCGCCACCGCCGCCGTCATCCAGGCCTCCATGTGGTACTACGCCCGGCAGATCGCCCTGACCGCCGCCCGCGAGGGCCTGACCGCCGCCCGCGCCTACCAGTCGACCCCAGCCCAGGGTGCGGCCCAGGCACGCCACGTGCTGGGGCGCACCGCCGGTGACAGCCTGCGCGGCTACAGCGTCGCGGCCAGCAGCGACGGGCAGCGCGTGCGGGTGCGGGTATCGGGAACGGCCCTGTCGATGATTCCAGGAATACCGGGCCTGCGCATCAAGCAGGCGGCATCCGGGCCAGTAGAGCGCTGGACGGTCCCGGGGAGGTGAATCACGTGCGATCCATTCCCCCTCCTGCCCGCAACCGCCATCTTCACGGTGATGAGGGCAGCGCCGCGATCGAGGCGGCCATCATCCTCCCGTCGCTGATCATGTTCCTGTGCCTGGCGGTCGCGGGCGGCCGGATCGTCACCTCCGGCGCGAAGATCGACGCCGCGGCCCAGGACGCGGCGAGGGAGGCATCCATCCACCGCACAATCGCCGCCGCCCAGAGCGCCGCGCAATCCGCGGCCGCCGAATCCCTCGACGACCAGGGGATCACCTGCGCATCGACCGACGTCACCGTCAACACCGGTGGTCTCGCCGTGCCCGTGGGGCAAGTCGGCACGGTCACCGTGACCGTGACCTGCACCGTCCATCTGTCCGACCTGCTGCTGCCCGGCGTGCCAGGAGCCAAGACGATCACGTCGACGGCGACCTCCGTCGTAGACCGGTACCGACAGAGAGCTGCCTGATGATCGTGCTTCGGCCGGTGCAGACACGGTGCGACGACCGCGGAGGCATCGCTGTGTTCGTTGCCGTGTGCGTCGTCGCGCTGATCGGCATCATCGGCCTGGCCGTCGACGGTGGCAGCAAGATGCGCGCCACCGAACGCGCCGACTACATCGCCGGCGAAGCCGCCCGGGCCGGCGGACAGGCCATCGACCCCACCGGCGCCATCAACGGCACCGCGATTGCCGTCGATCCGCAGGCGGCAGCCGCCGCCGCACAGGCCTACCTGAACTCAGCTGGGGCCACCGGCACCGTCAGCGTCTCCGGGAACGGCAAGACGCTGAATGTCACGGTCACCGGCTCCTACACCACGAAATTCCTGCCCGTGGTCGGGATCGGCTCCTTGTCGGTGACCGGCCACGGCAAGGCCACCCTCCTTCATGGCGTCACCGCCCCCCAAGGAAACTGATGCACTCCACCACCCGCTCCGCAGCCGCCGGCCGCACCCTGAAACGGGTCCTGTCGGCCGTGCTCAGTCTCTTGGTCCTGACGGCGGTCATCGCAGGGCTGCCGCTGCTGCTCATCTGGGCTACCCCGGTCATCTGGGCCGCCACCCACGATGACCTCGCCCACCTCCTGGACCGGCAGGACACCGGCGGCCTGTTCGTGCTCGTGCTCGTACTCATGGCCTGGACCGGGTGGGCGCAGTTCACGTTCTGTGCCGCACGCGAGCTGATCGCGCAGGTACGGGGCCGGACCTGGCATGCCCCACGTGGGATGGGCGCCCCGCAGCGCGCCGCAGCTCTCCTGATCGGCAGCATCCTGGTACTGCTGCCCACCAGCTCGGCCCTGGCCTCCGATGCACAGGCCGCACCGGCCACCATGGCGAGCCTGCTGCCTGGCCAGGCAGACAACAGCGGCCAGAAGGCCGACGCCGACCAGGTCTCCCCCGCAACCTTGGCTGGCACACCGACGTCGCCCACGTACACCGTGCGCGAGACGCGGCCGGCGGAGAGCCTGTGGGGCATCGCCGAACGCGAGCTGGGAGAGGGCGAGCGGTGGCGGGAGATCGCGCGCCTGAACGAAGGCCGCCCCATGGTTGACGGCACCGTCTTTCGCGCGAACAGCTTTCTGCAGCCCGGCTGGCAGCTGAAGATGCCCGCGGCCACCGCCGCTCCAGGAAGCGTCCATGCGCAGCTGGGTGACGGTCCGGCGGCTGTCTCCGAGGACCCCGAGCATGTCGTCACGGTCCACTCGGGTGACTACTTGTCGAAGATCGCACAAGAGGAACTCGGCGACGGCGACAAGTGGCCCGAGCTGTTTGACGCCAGTCAGGACAAGCCGCAGCCAGACGGCCTGCCCAAGATCACCGACCCCGACCGGGTGTACTCGGGGCAGCAGGTCACCGTGCCCGGCGCCCGCCCCGCGCATCCCGGTCCGCCGCAGCGCGGCGGCGACGACGGCGATGGGTCGGGCAGGCAGGCCACCCCTGCCCCGACGCCGAAGACGCCCGGCGCCCAGCAGACGCCGGGCGGTGACGCGCGGGATGCGCCGGCTCCGGGCCGCGGCACGGCAGGAGCGCCAGCGTCGCCGGCCCCCAGCGCAGCGAGCCGCCGTCCCGCCGAGCCGCCCCGAGAAGCACAGAGCCCCCCTTCCACTGCTCCTTCAGGAAGGCCGCAGCCGGGCAGCAGCGCCGCCTCTGCGTCAGGGTCGCCGGCACCGTCCAGTTCCGCTGCCCCCTCCCCCGCCGCCACGCCGTCACAGACACCGGTGTCGCGGTCTGAAGGCCAGCAGGACCTGCGCACGGTCCTGGGGGCCGGCGCCCTGCTGGCGGCTGCGATCACCGGTGCTCTTGCCCTGCGCCGCACGCTGCAGCGCCGCCGCCGCAGGCCCGGCGAGACGATCGCCATCGCATCACAGACGTCCACGGCTGAGGCGCAGTTGGCGGCGGCCGCCGAGCCGGGCGGTGCTGCCCGCCTCGACGCGGCCCTGCGGACGCTGGCAAACCAGGCGGCTCGGGAGACGGACGCGATCCTTCCTCCACTGCGGGCTGCCCGGATCGGTGCCCGCACGGTCGAGGTGCTGCCCGAGCATCTCACCCAGGACCCTGCGGCGCCCTTCGCCACCGGGCAGGACGGATGGTGGGCCCTGCCCTCCGATGCCGTCCTCCTGAAGGAAGAGGACACCGATGAGGTGCCAGCACCGTACCCGGGGCTGGTCACGATCGGCAGCACCGAGACGGGAGACCTCCTGCTGCTCAACCTCGCGCAGCTGCCCGCGCTGCTGCTCGACGGCAACCCGCTCCACATCACCGAGGTCTGCACCTCCCTCGCCCTGGAACTCGCCATGAGCCCATGGGCAAACGAAGTCGAGGTCATCACCGTGGGGTTCGGCGAGGACTTGCCGCATCTGCTGCCCGCCACGCGGATCGCCCACATGCGCCAGCCCGCCCACGCGCTGCGCGATCTGGGCGAACGCCTGCTGGAAGCGCATCAAATGCCGGAAACCCAGCACCAGCCGTATCTGCTGCTGTGCGCCTCCTCCCTGGACGAGGACACGGCCTGGCAACTCGCCGACCTCATCGGCCGGGCAGGGACCGTTCCTGTCACGCTGATCGCCCCGGCGAACACGGCGGCCGCGTCCTTCCCCGAAGCGGAGATCCTCAACGCCTCCCTCAACGACCCGCAGCACCTCCACTGCGTCGGCACCAGCATCACGGTGCAGCGCCTGGAGCACGCCGCCTACATGCAGATCATCACAGCCCTGATGGTGTCCGGGCAGCCGCCACACCCGGCCGAGGGACCCTGGCAGAACATCCCGGACGAGCCCGGCTCGATGCCGGAGCGGAATCAGGCAGCGCGTGAGGAATCCACCGCGCCGGCCTCCGCTTCACCCCCGTCGCCTGCGGCAGCTACGGAGGCAAGCGGCGAGGCCTTCCCGGCCCTGCTCGCCGCCAGCACCGATCCCTCCGGGCTACGTCTCCTCTCCCCCGCCGCCCCATCGCCCAGGCCCGGCAACACCCCGGGCCCCGGCAGCAAGACAGCAGAACCGCCGGCTGCAACGCCCCCGGCCGCTGCGGCCTCCGCCGACGCGCCAGAGGCCGGCACCGCTGACGGCCCCAGGCACGCACACACGGAACCCACGGCCCTGACAGGAAAAGACACCGAGGCACAGGACCTGCACGCTCCGGAGATCCGGGTCCTGGGGCCGGTTGAGGTGAGCGGCGTGGACAGCACCGGCCACGGCCCGCGCATCGCACAGTTGGCCGCCTTGCTGTACTTTCGGCCCGGACGCCACGCAGATGCCCTGTGTGTGGACATGGACCCCCTCAGCCCGTGGTCGACCAGCACCCTCAACGCGCGGATGCGGGGCCTGCGCAGCTCCCTGGGCAGCGACTCGTCCGGCACTCTCTATGTGCCACGCCGCAAAGCGAGCCAAGACCCCTACAAGCTCGCGGCCGGCGTGCGCTGCGACTGGACGCGTTTCCTCCAGCTTGTCGAGCGCGCACTGCCGCTGGGCCCATCCGGGCTCGTAGACCTGGAGAAGGCGCTGACGCTCGTGCGCGGCAGGCCCTTCGGTGGCAGGCCCCTGCCGTGGGCCGAGCCCTACCAGCAGGAAATGACCACCCGGATCATCGACGTCGCGCACACCATAGCCACCTACCGCATCCCCCACGGCCCCCAGCACGACCTCAGCGCCGCACACCGGGCCCTGGTGACCGGACTTGAAGTAGACGACTCAGCAGAACTGCTCCACCGGGACATGATCCGGCTGGAAGCTGCACGCGGCAACCGCTCCGGACTGCACACCGCCATCGCCCGCGTGCAACAAGTCAACCGCACTCTCGACTGCTCACTGGAGCTGGAAACCACACAGCTCATCAACGAACTCCTCAACAGCCCAGGCACAGCCGCACACCAAACCCCGTAGAAAGCAGTGCACCCGCCAACGGCCCACGCCCACATACGTGTGCCACAGGCCAGCGGCGACCTTCAGGGCGACCGGCGCGGCCTCCTCGACGGCCTTGCTCTCCACGGTGGCGCAGGTCCCTGCGCGATCCCAGCGCCGGGGCGCGCAGCGAGCCAGGCGGCGAAGGTGCCGCACTCGCGGCCGGGCAGGAGGTTGACTCCATACATCTTGCCCGGCCGCGAGTGCGGCACCTTCCCTGCCTCAGCGATGCGCCGTGCGGCAGCAGGCTACGTCCTGCAGGCAGGCCAACCGATCATCGATGTGCGGGCAGAGAACGTAGAACGAAGAGCAGACCTGGGGAATTTCGCACCGATCCCCATCAGGGTGTTGCCTCATTCAAATCGAGCGAGACGACCCGGTAGCGGCGTCGGAAGCCGGACACGAACTTCTCCACGTCGCCCTGTACGAGCGGCCGCCTGTACTGGCCGCTGACGCCGCGGCGGGCCAGCTCCTCAACAACCAGACGCATCTCAGGCTCACTTCCCGCCTTCATACGCTCCTGGGCCCAGACTGTGTAGATACGGAACTCCAGAAGGTAGCGGCGCAGGCTGCCGGGCGGGATGGGCGCAGCGTTCTTGCCCAGGACGCCCCTGCCTGCCAAATACTCAGAGAGCTGCACCGCAGTGGGTTCCTGCTGGTGTTCATCGAGGTAGGACTCCCAGGCCAGGTAGTAGCGATCCGGAATGGTCAGCGTCAAGCTCCTCGCTCCCGCCCGGAATATCTGTGGTGTGGCCGGTGCCAGCGACAGGCGGAGCCGAACCCGGCCCGGCCGCGGCCCTGGCGTCGGCCGGCACGGATTCCCCTTCGCGAGGTCCCGATACCGGCACAGTCTCCGCTTGCGCTTCAGCCGCCTCCACCACACCGGGGTCCTCTGGCGCAGTGGCCGGCGCGGCAGACCGCTCCAGCGGATCCACGTCCGTCCCTGGACGGGCAGCACTCCGCTGCGGCACCGGACCCTCACCTGCCAAGTCACCGCGACCTGGCCGGGTGAAGGGCGCCGCCGCTGTGATGTCCAGGCCCTCGACGTATCCAGGGCCGTGCGTTGCCCCGTACACCCCCTGGGACAGCTGCCGCGCCGCAAACCACGGACTCCCGACCGGAACGACCTCTTCCGGAGCCGGAGCGGGAGCGGGAGCCGGAGCCGGAGCGGGTTGGGCCTGCTGCTCTGGGGCGTACCCCTGCTGCGGCACCGGCATCGGCTCGCCCTGCGGCTCCGGCTGTGCGGCCGTCGGGAGCTCGACCGGCTGCGGCGTCGCGCTCACCACCGGCGTCACCGGCGGCGCCGTCGGCAGCAGCGTCGGCTCGATCCCGGCGGCGGCGAGCCCCGCAGGTCCCGTCTCGGCCAGCGGGACGCCGAAGCGGGCGAGCCGCAGCGGCATCAGCGACTCCACGGGCGCCTTGCGGCGCCACCCGCGGCCGTACCGTGCCTGGAGCCGGGCACGGTAGACGAGCCGGTCCTGCTCCAGCTTGATGACCTGCTCGTACGAGCGCAGCTCCCACAGCTTCATCCGGCGCCACAGACGGAACGTCGGCACGGGCGAGAGCAGCCAGCGCGTGAGGCGCACGCCCTCCATGTGCTTGCCGGCGGTAATGTCCGCGATCCGCCCGACCGTATGGCGGGCCGCCTCGACGGCGACGACGAACAGCACCGGGATCACCGCATGCATCCCCACACCCAGCGGGTCGGGCCAGGCCGCCGCGCCGTTGAAAGCAATCGTCGCGGCGGTCAGCAGCCACGCCGTCTGCCGCAGCAGCGGGAACGGGATACGGATCCAGGCCAGCAGCAGGTCCAGCGCGAGCAGCACACAGATCCCCGCGCGAGCGTGCTCGCCATCGCTACGCCGGTCCGGTCCGGACGACTCATCGTCCGGACCGCCGCCTGGCTGGAACTCCACGTGGCCGCCCACCAGCCGTACACCGCCGCGACATTCATGATGCCGCTGGCATGGCACCCGGGACCGACGACCGCAACCGCCGTCCGTCGGTCGGCTGGCCCATGCCGGGAGAACCGGATGTGCCCGGCCAACCTGCACTCCCTACGCTGCGTTCCCACCGCGCAGGTAAGCGCAAGGTAAAGATCTGTGAGTGAACAGTGCACTGCAGGGTGTGCCAACTGCATTAACGCGTGAGGCGTTTCGCAGTCGGAAGGTACCTCCGAAACGCCGGATTTCAGGGGTAGTTGGCTGTCTTGCATTGGCAGCAGTGATTACTTTTTGGTTGCTCAAGGGAAGCGATGGCGGCGCTGGGGGCGCCCAGCTGTGTCGTGTATCACCGTTGACCGCGGGGGCTTGGGTTCCGTTTGATTCGGTCACTTGTGTTTTTTCTTTGTGGTTCCTGTGGGGGGAGCGTCAGTGTGGGGTGGGGACGGCCGTCGTGCCGTGAGACAGGTCCGGCGTCATGGGGTGGCACGGTGGGCGGGGTGGGCTGCGGTATCGGGGCTCATGCTCGCCGCGGCGCAGCCGCTGACGGCCGTGGCGGATTCCGCAGTACCTGGTGATCCGAGTGACCAGTCGGTGTCGAGCCGCAGCGGTGCGGATCCGCAGGAGACGCCCGAGTCACTGGCGGTGACAGAGGCCAGGCGCAGCGGCAAAGACGTGAACGTTCCATCGCTACAGACTGAGACCAGCGATGTGGTGGCCAAGCCGGATGGACGGCTTGCCGCGACGATTCACACGAGGCCGGTGCGTACCCGTAAGAACGGTTCCTGGCGGGCCATCGACACCTCTCTGCGCACCACGGGCGGTGGCACGGTGGTACCGACGGCGACGCTGGTTGACATGGAGTTTTCCGGCGGCGGGACGCAGCCGCTGGTGCGGATGTCGAGCGCCGGCAAGGAGGTGAAGCTGACCTGGCCCAAGCCCCTGCCGGTGCCGGTGATTAATGGGAGCACGGCCGAGTACCGCTCGATCCTGCCGGACGTTGATCTGCGGATGACCGCCACCGATTCCGGATTCGCGCAGCTCATTGTGGTCAAGACGCCGGAGGCGGCGAAGAATCCGGAGTTGGACGAGCTGAAGCTGGGGATGTCCAGTGCTGACCTGATGGTGCGCAAGGAGACGGACGGGTCGCTGTCGATGGTCGACAAGGCGGCCGGGGGCGCGGTGTTCCAGGCGCCGAAGCCGATGATGTTCGACTCCTCACCGGGCCTGACCGATGGCTCCGCAATGTCCGCCGCCCCCACTGGGCGGCTCAAGTCACTTGCCGCGCCGAAGAATGCCCCGGTCCCGGTGGACGCACCGGCGGCTCATGCGGCGCCGGTGGAGGTAGCGGTGCCCGCCGACCAGAAGTCGCTGGTGCTGACCCCGGACCAGAAGCTGCTGGATGCTCCGGGCACGGTGTTCCCGGTGATGATCGACCCGGATGTCCGGGCGCCGCGGGCGGTGGGCTGGGCAGGTATCTCCCGGTACTGGTCGGGCACCTCGTTCTGGAAGTTCTCCGGGGACTTCGGCATGGGCTACTGCGGGGATGAGGGCCGGTGTGTGCCGGCCGATGTGAAGCGGGTGCTGTACGCGATCCCGGTGCAGGGTCAGGCTTTCGTGGGCAAGCACATCCAGGACGCCAAGTTCCGGGCATGGAACTCACACTCCTGGAGCTGCACCGCCCAGCCGGTCGACCTGTTCCTCACGGGGCGCGTCAATTCCAACACCACGTGGAACAACTCCAGCTCGATGGGATCCTCGTCGTTCTGGAACAAGTACCTGGCGACGCGCAATGACGCGTATGGCTTCAACGGCTGCGGAGCCGGATACGTGGAGTTCGAACCGGCAGGGCTGCGTGATGCGGTGCAGTCGGCCGCTAACCGCAAGGCCGTGGACCTGACGCTGGGGCTGAAGGCCGGCAGTGAGAGCGCCTCGGCGTATGGGCAGTGGAAGCGGTTCACTGACGACGGATACCTGCAAGTGTTCTACAACCTGCCTCCGAAGCGGCCTGAAATGAAGGACCTCTCGTCCTCGCCCGGCGGTGTCTGTTCCTCGACCACGACGCCGATCACGAAGGTGCCGCAGGTGTACGCGCGAGTATGGGACCCGGATCAGGACACCATCGGTGTGCAGTTCGCGCTTGTCTGGGACACCGGTTCCTGGTATTCGACTGGAAGTGCGAACACCCCGCCCTCATCGAACGCGTTCCGGGCATCGGGATCGACCTTCTCTCTGCAACTGCCGTCCGGGACCCCGCAGAACAAGCCGGTCGGCTGGGCGGTTCGGGCCTGGGACGGCGCGGAGTGGGGGCCGTGGAGCTGGGACGGTGATCCCACCGGCTGCTACTTCACTATCGACACCAGCAAACCCGCAGGACCTGTGACCACTTCGTTCGACTTCCCCGGATCGCACGATGCACAGGCGGCGCTGGCGTGGACGGACGGGGTGGGGCGTTACGGCACCTTCACCTTCACCACCGCCTCCACCGATGCAGTGGCCTACCAGTGGGGGCTGGACCAGCAGCCCGCGGCCGCCCAAGAGGTGGCCACCAGCGGAGGAGCCGCGCGGTCGGTGCGGGTACTCATGCCGAGCGAGGGACCGCATACTCTGACGGCCCGCGCGAAGGACGCGGCCGGCAATGCGGGTGAGACCACCACGTACTACTTCAACGTGCGGCGCGGGCAGGCACCCCGGGCCGGGTGGGCGATGAACGACACAGCCGGTAGCGGGCGCCTGGCCTCAAGCCCGGCTGCGAACTTTCCCGCCACTGTCACCGGCGGCACCCTGGGCGCGGCCGGACACACCGGCGGCGCCGTGGCCCTGACGGGCGAAGCAGCAGCGGACGGTACGCCGAAGAACTACCTGTCCACCCAGAGCGCGGTACTGGAGACGGACCAGAGCTTCACGCTGTCGGCGTGGGTGAATACCACGGACGTGACAGCCCAGTTCCAGTCCGCAGTGAGCCAGAGTGGCGTACACCAAGGCGTGTCACTGGGTTTGACCGGCGGGAAGTGGACCATCAAGGCGCCGACGGCGGACAATGCCATCGACTACGGCTGGTACACCGCTTCCTCCGATGCCGTCCCGGTGGCCAACCAGTGGACGCATCTGGCCGGGGTGTACAACGCACCCGCCAAAACCCTGACTCTGTACGTGAGCGGCAAGCCGTCAACTCCGACCTCGGGTGTGAGCCTGTGGTCGGCGCGCGGCGCGATGAACTTCGGCCAGCTGCGCTGGCGCGACACCTACACCGATCCGTGGAAGGGCTTGCTGGACGACGTCCGGGTCTATGACCGGGCACTGGGCCTGGCGGAGATGACAGACCTGGCGGCCGGCCGCCAGGTCAGCACCGGCACGGGCGCGAAGGCGGCGTGGTCGCTCGACGAGAGCGGCACGACCGCTGACGGCACCTCCGAGACCAGCGACCTGACGACGACCGGCGACCTGCGAACGGGCATCGCCGACGGCATCGAGGACAAGGCCGTCCGCTTCGGAGCGGACGGATACGCCACCACGTCCCGTCCGCAAGTTGACGGCACCCGCAGCTTCTCGGTCTCCGCCTGGGTGCGCCGTCCGGCGCTGGCCGCAGGAGACTCCACCGCCAAGGTGGCGATCAGCCAGCCCGGTGTCCACCAGCCCGAGTTCTCCCTCTACTACTCCCCCTCTTACAAGAAGTGGATCTTCGGCCGGTCCACGGAGGACTCCTCCGCCGACACTCTCGTGCGCGCGGTGCAGCCTGCCTGCACCCCCGGGAACGGGGTGCCGTGCTTCGGCGCCACGAACAACGAGTGGACGCACCTGGTGGGGGTCTCGGACGCGGTCACCCACAAGATCCGTCTCTACATCAACGGCTACCTGGTCGACGAGAGCAACTACACCCAGTCCACGCCGTGGGCGGCGCCGAAGCCACTCATGATCGCGGGACTCAGCCGGGAGGGAACGCCCGCGGAGTTCCTCGGCGGTGACCTCGACGACGTGCGCGTCTTCGACCGAATCGTCACCGGCGACGAGGCCAGGACCATGGTCCAGCAGCGTCCTCAGCTGGCGGCCCGGTGGAAGTTCAACGCCGCCACCGCGACCGCTCCGCCGGTCTCGCCGGAGGACCGCCAGATGTTTCCCGCCTCCCTGTACGGCGGCGCCAAGATCTCCACGACACTGGACGGGGCCCGGGTCGGTATCGGCACGCTGACGCTGGACGGGACCAGCGCGTATGCGCAGACCAGCTCGGTGCCGTTGGACACGGGACAGAGCTTCACCCTGGCGGCCTGGGCTCAGTCGGCTGCGCCGCCCAACCGGGACATGACCGTGCTCTCCCTGGGCGGCGACAAGGGTCCAGCCGTCACCGTGCGCTGGAAGTTCCTGCGTATGAGCGACGACCCAGTCAGCCCCGGCAACATTGGGGAATGGCAGGTGGAGACCGTGGATGGTGCGGCCAAGCATGCGGTCGCGGTGCACACCTTCGACGGTTCACAGAGCGTCGGCAGCTACTGGAATCATCTCGCGATAACGTACGACGCCTTCTCCAATGAGCTGGCGCTGTATGTCAACGGGCAGCGGGAGAACGAGATCTGCCCCGACGGAGATACGGGCTGCACCCCGCATGTCTCGTTCACCTCCGCGGCTCAGCCGGTGAAGGCGACCCAGCCGCTGCGATTCGGCCGCAACCTGGACACCGTCGCCAACAAGGACTGGTTCTCAGGCCAGATCGATGATGTCTGGGCCTACCAGGGCGTCCTGAGCCCCGCCGGGATCACACAGCTGGCACAAGGCGACGAGCTCTGAGCCACACAAGCCTCGCCAATTAGGCGATCAGGCCTCCGGTTGCGTGCCCGCACACCATGTGGGCGGGCACGCAACCCTGCTCCTCCCTACTTCGCCTCCTCTTCACACCTGCCTGGCCTCCGGCCGGCACGATCAGCTGCCCCGGTCCCTGAGCTGGGGTGGCAGGGGAATTCCTTACGATGCGCTTCACACCAGCCCGCAGAACGGGCACCCGCACCACGGCGCGAGTCGCCGCCGTCCTGTCCGCCGCCCTGGTGACGGGACTGCTGCAAGTCCTGCCCGGGACGCAGGCCGTAGCCGAAACGAACCTTCCCACAGCGTCGTGGAAGGAGAAGTCGGTCAAGGGCACCAATGCCAAGGCCAAGCCGCGCCCGGCGGACAAGACCGTCTCCGAGCGCCGTACCCCGAAGGCGGCCTGGCCCAAGGAAGGCACCGCCAGCGTCGCCCTCCCGGCCCCCAGCGGCTCCGGCTTCAGCGCGAAGACGTCCGGCGGGACCGGCAGTCAGGTCAGAGCAGGTTCCCTGCCGGTGTCGCTGGCCGCTGCGCCGCACGGCCCGCTCGCTCCGCACCAGCTGGCAGCACCGCCGTACGCCGTACAGGACACGGCCGCTACCGTCAGGGTGCTGGACCAAAAGGCCGCTCAGAAGGCCGGTGTGAACGGGGTTCTGCTGACGGTTGCCTCCAATGGCGGCGCGGCTGCCAAGGTCCGGGTCAGTGTCGACTACGACGCGTTCGCGGATGCGGCGGGAGCCGCATATGGAGAGCGGCTGCGCCTGGTGCAGCTGCCCTCGTGCGTGCTGACCGCCCCCAGCAAGCCGGAATGCCGCACAGCGACCCCGCTGGCAGGCCGCAACGACGCGGAGAAGCACACAGTGACCGCCGATGCGGTCACCATCGCGGACACCACGACGAGCACATCAAAGTCCGCAGCCCCCGCCGTCGGAGCCCGGGCACTGGCAGGCGGTGCGACGGTGCTGGCCGCGACCGCCGGTTCCGCGAGCCCAGCAGGTGACTACAAGGCCTCCCCGCTGTCGGCGGCGTCGACGTGGAGCACAGCGCTCAACAGCGGTTCGTTCTCCTGGTCGTACAACATGCCCGTACCGTCCGTGCCGACAGGGCTAACCCCCGAGGTCGACCTGTCCTACAACTCGGGCGAGATCGACGGGCGCACCGCGAACTCCAACAATCAGGCGTCGTGGGCCGGTGACGGCTTCAACATCGCGCCCGGCTTTGTCGAGCGGTCCTACAAGCCGTGTGGCGATGACGGGGTCAAGACCAACGGAATCGAACCGGGAGATTTGTGCTGGGCGTACGACAACGCCACCATCAGCTTCGACGGGCACTCTGGCGAACTGATCCCCATCAACGACGAGGAATGGCGGATTAAGGGCGACGATAACACCCGGGTCTTCCACTGGCGCCAGGACGACCGTGGCAACGGTGACAACGACGGTGAGTACTTCCGCGCCACCACCTCTGATGGCACCCGCTACTACTTCGGTTATAACCGGCTGACCAACTGGACAGCGGGCAAGCCGGAGACCAAATCGGTGGAGACCGTTCCGGTCTTCGGCAACAACAGTGGCGAGCCGTGCAACAAGGCGGCGTTCGCGGATTCGTGGTGCCAGCAGGGCCGGCGCTGGAACCTGGACCTGGTCATCGATGCCAAGGGCAACGACATGACCTACTGGTACAAGCAGGAGACCAACACCTACGGCCGCAACCTCAAGGACTCCGACGGCACCCCCTACGTTCGTGCCTCGGTCCTGGATCACGTCGAGTACGGCCAGCAGCTCAAGGACGTGTACTCGGACGCTGTCAAGCCGATGGCGCGGGTGGACTTCACCACTGCCGAACGCTGCCTGGAAACCGACGCCGCGCTGTGTGACCCGGCGAAAATCGACACCAATCGGCAGTACTGGTACGACACCCCCTGGGACCGCAACTGCAACAGCGGCAGCAAGTGCGACATGGGGCGCCTGTCGCCGACGTTCTGGGGGCGCACCCGGCTGAGCAACGTCACCACCAAGACGCTGCAGAGCGACGGCAGCTACAAGCCGGTCGACTCCTGGGAGCTGCACCACAAGTGGGGCACCGCCGACTTCGACTACCAGCTCCTGCTCGACTCCATCAAGCACACCGGACTGGCCGGATCCACCCCCGTCCCGCTGCCGCCGACGACCCTGTCCTACAGCGCGCAGATCGGACGCCTGGACAAGAGCGGCGACGGGCGGCCGGGCTTCTACAAGCAGCGGCTGCGAACCGTGCTCGACGAGTCAGGCGGGCAGCTGGACGTGAACTACTCGCAGGCCGCCTGCTCCTGGGACAGTCTGCCGAGCCCGCAGTCCAACACCTCGCGCTGCTTCCCCCAGATGTACCAGGCTGGCTTCAGTGATCCGGTGACCACGGAGTGGTTCAACAAGTACGTCGTGGACTCGGTCATCTCCTCCGACCGTACCGGTGGCGCCCTGAGCACCCAGACGAACTACACCTACTACGACGGCGGCGCGTGGGCATTCGACGACACCGAGGGCATCACCAAGGAGAAGCTGAAGACCTGGTCGCAGTGGCGTGGCTACGGCAAGGTCCGGGTGCAGACCGGCAGCAGCCAGTCGATGTCGACGCAGGCCGACCACTACTTCCTGCGCGGCATGAACGGCGACCGCACCGACCCCGCCGACAAGACGAAAACCCGCAGCGTCATCGTCTCCGACGGGGAAGGCAACGACCTCACTGACGACGAGGGCTGGGCCGCCTACGAGTACCGCAGCGAGACCTTCGACAGGCCGGGCGGGAAGATCCTGGCCAAGACGGTGAACACGCCCTGGAAGAAGCAGACCGCCAAGCGGGTACGCGACTGGGGCACCACCACAGCCAACCTCACCGGCACCAGCCGCACCCGGAACTTCACCTATCTCGTGGCGGCCGGGAAGTGGCGCGAGACCCGCGTCAACACCACCCTCGACGACCTCGGCAGGACCCCCAAGGTCGAGGACCTGGGCGACACCGACGTGACGGGCGACGAGAAGTGCACCCGCACCACCTACGCGGACGACGAATGGATCCGGGCTGCCGCGATCCACACCGAGACCATCGCGGCCGACTGCGACGCGAACCCGGACCGTGACACCCGTGCCGACGGCACCTCCGTGGTCCTGTCCGACACCCGCACCCGCTATGACGGTCAGGCGTACGGGGCCGTGCCGACCAAGGGGCTGGTCACCATGACCGAGACCCTCAAGTCCCGCAGCGGCAGCACGGCCACCTATCTCGACGACACCACCAGCTATGACGCCTACGGACGTCCGCTGAGCACTACGGCACTGGCCTCCACCAGCCTCTTCGACCCCACCAACCCGGCCAAGGCTCCGGTCACCACCCCGGCGGCCAGCCCCCGCACCACCACGACCGCCTACGCCCCGGCCACCGGACGACCCACCAAAGCAGCGGTCACCAGCCCCCCAGCCACCGTCGGCAACACGGCCACCACCCAGACCACAACGTCCTACCTGGAGCCGCTGCGCGGCCTGCCGTACATCACCACCGACGCGAACAACCTGCGCACCGATGTGGAATACGACGCGCTCGGACGCCCGCTCAAGGTGTGGAAGCCCAACCGCTCCAAGCTGAACAACCAGTCACCGAACCTGCAGTTCCGCTACACCAACGCCGAGAACACGATCCAGTCGGTCGCCACCCTCACGCTCAACAACGACGGTTCCACCGACACCAGCTACACCCTCTACGACGGCCTCGGCCGCGTCCGCCAGACCCAGGCCCCCGGCCCCGACGGCGGCCGCATCCTGACCGACACGTTCTACGACGAGCGCGGCCAGGTCCGCCTCGCCTACGCCCCCTACCACAACACCGCGGCACCTAGCAACACCCTGTTCACGGTGGTGGACGCCGACGGCATCGAGACCCAGACCGCCACCGAGTACGACGGCCTGGGACGGCCCACCAAGTCCACCCTGCTCTCCGGCAACGGCACAGGCACCCCGCTCGCCACGACCACCACGATCTACGGCGGCGACCGCGTCACCGTCACCCCGCCCAAGGGCGCCACCCCCACCACCACTGTCAGCGACGCCCAGGGGCGCACTACCGAACTGCGCCAGTACCAGGCCAGCAATCCAGCCGGACCCACGGGACCGTACGACAGCACGACCTACCGCTACGACGCGGCCGGGCACATGACCGGGATGACCGGCCCGCAGGGCGCCCAGTGGTCATGGACCTTTGACCAGTTGGGCCGCCAGACCAAGGCCGTCGACCCGGACTCGGGCACCAGCACCAAGACGTACAACGACCGCAGCGAAATCATCGCGACCAAGGACGGCCGCGGCAAGACGATAGCCCGCGTCTACGACAACCTCTCCCGCCTCCTGGAAACCCACGACAGTACGGTTACCGGGCCAATGCTGACCTCGCAGACGTGGGACAAAGTAAAGGGACAACTGGCCACCTCTACCCGCCATGTGTCAATCGGCGGCAAGCTCTACCCGTACACGGCCACCATCAACACCTACGACCCCCTGTACCGGCCGACCAGGACCACCCTCACGGTCCCCTCCGTCCCGGGCCAGGAAGCCCTGGCCGGTGACTACGCCACCGGCAACTCCTACAACCCGGACGGCACCGTCCAGGCGACGTCGTATCCGGCCGCAGGCAGCCTGCCCGCCGAAGTGGTCGCCTTCACCTACAACAAGCTTCACCAGACCACCGTCGCCAGCAGCAATCTGTCCAACTACCTCACCGGCCAGACCTACACCCTCACCGGCAAGCCCTACCGGACCACCTTGAACGCCGGAGGCGTGAGCACCACCATTACCAACGGCTACGAGCAGGGCACTCAGCGCCTCTCCGTCAGCCGCACCGACACGGACAACACGGCCGTGCCGGCTCGCGCCAACGCCTACAAGTACGACGAGGCGGGCAACGTCACCGAACTGAGCGACGTCTCCCGCACGGGCACCGACCGCCAGTGCTTTAAGTACGACTACCTCGCCCGCCTCACCGAGGCATTCACCCCCACCGATACGGCCTGCCCCACTACGCCGGACGGCAGCAAACTCGGCGGCCCGGCCCCCTACTGGTCCAGCTACACCTACAACACCGACGGCACCCGCAAGACCGACGTCCAGCACGACACCACGGGTGACACCTCCAAGGACCAGACCCGCACGTACACCTTCCCGACCGCGGGAGCGGCCCACCCGCACGCCCTGCTTTCTACTGCCACCACGACCGGCACTACCAACCCGGTCACGGACACCTACGACTACGACCAGGCCGGAAACACCACCCGCCGGACACTCAGCCCCAGCCCTAGCCTCTCCAGCGACCAGAGCCTGACCTGGGATACCGAAGGCCATTTGGCCAACGTCACCGACACCGTCCAGACGAAGAACGCCACCTCGTCGGTGACGACGAAGAAGACCACCGACTACGTCTACGACCCCAGCGGCAACCGCCTCACCGGCCACACCCTGGACACAGCCAATCCCACCGACGAGAACACCACGCTCTATCTCGGTGCCACCGAGCTGAAGCTCACCAAGGGCGCGGCCAAGCCGACCGCCACCCGCTACTACCCGCTCGGCGCGGCCACGGCCGTCCGCACCGACGACAACAAGGTCACCTTCCAGGCAACCGACCACCACGGCACCGCCGACACCAGCATCAACGCCACCGACGGCACAGCCACCCAACGCCGGATGACCCCGTTCGGCCAGAACCGCGGCACACCGCCCACCACCTGGGCCGGCACTAAAGGCTTCGTAGGCGGCACCAACGACACCCAAACCGGCCTCACCCACCTCGGCGCCCGTGAATACGACCCCAACACCGGCCGCTTCATCAGCATCGACCCCCTCCTCGAACCCAACAAACCACAGTCACTCACCGGCTACAGCTACACCGAAAACAACCCGGTAACCCTCTCCGACCCCACCGGAACCTTCAGCTGCAACATGGAAACCGGCAGCTGCCCGACAGGTTCCGAGGAGGTGGAACGGCAGAGCAAGCCCAAACTGGGCGGCACGACTCCAGCCAAACCAGGGGAGCTGGTCGGAACCAGTACGCGCCCCAAGGTGAAGTCCAAAACCGGATGCGCGAGATTTGGGCGGTGCAAGTATGTCGAAACGGACCAGCCACTGGGCAAGGACCGCGATATCGTCCCTGGCCTTGTCACAGGTGTTGTCGATGCCACGACATGGTCATGCAGCCTGTTCAAGCTCTTCGGGGAGGTTGAATGTGCCAGCGACGCAATCCGTAAAGAATACGCTGAGCGTGGCGTAGATGTTAAATCTGAGACGTTCGACGACTTCGCCACACTGTCCAGCATTGCAACTGGGGTCGTGGAAGGCGAACTAGGCGAGGCCGGTCTTGGAGTGCGCGCGTTCAAGGGAGCCTGCAGCTTCACGCCTGAAACTCCAGTCCTCCTTGAGGGCGGGAAGACAAAGCCCATCGGAGATATTCAGGTTGGTGACAAAGTCCAGGTGGCAGACCCAGATACAGGAGGGAATCAAGGTTCCCGGCGCGTCGATGCCACTCTCATCAACAAAGACGACGACCTCACCGACCTCACAGTGAAGGGGCCGGACGGCACCCGCAACACCATCCACACCAACGAGAAACACCCCTTCTGGGACGCCACCACGCATGCCTGGGTACCGGCCGGCAGACTCACTGCAGGTCACGCATTGACCACCGATAAGGGCCAAAAGGTCGCTCTCCTCAAAGCGGCTACCGTCCCCGGGGCCGCATACATGCACAACCTCACGGTCAATGACCTCCACACGTACTATGTACTCGCAGGCGCCACGCCAGTCCTCGTTCATAACTGTGGTAACGCGGCGACTCATAAAGTCGGGAACATTGTCGATAATCTCGACGATAACGTCTACTTCCATTACACGAGCGAGGGAGGACACAGTGGGATTTTGGCCGATGATGGCAGTCTCAGGATTGGCGCCAACTCCGGCAAGGTCCATGTGACCCAAGAAATTGGAAGTCCGGCAGAGATCGAGCAGAACATCTTCATCGGTAACCCGATGTACGCCGGAAAGGCTGACTACATGTTTGCCTTTCGGATGCCTGAAGGTGTAGAGCTTGGTCCGGGATCTCAGCCAAATGAGCTGATTACGAGAGGCTCGTTGAAGATCCCCGCAGGGAATGTCCTCTTCCATGGAAGGAACCCATTCTGATGTCAGAACTGGTCGAGTTTGACAACTTTGCCCAGGTGGAGATGCTGCTCCGTGCAGGTATGGAGCTCAAGTTTGAGCTCTCCGATGATGCGGACGTGCTCAACGGGAGTCCGGTCTATGCGTCGGCGCTGAAGCACCTTCGCGAAGGTCTGATCTCCGGATTGCGTTCGAGCTCGATGCCAGGGCGAGCGCAGAATCAGGATGAATGGTATCGACTGTCGCAGCACCAGCATCACTGGCGACTAATTGCTAGAAGGGCTGCCCTCCATCCACGTTGGCGGGACCTAACCGCAGTCGAACTGCGGCACTGGATCGAAACGCTTGCAGCGCCACTCGCCGTGGATGATGAGGCGCTGAAAGCCATCAAGGCGATAGTCGAAGAGATGCTTGATAGTGACTGACGGAAACCCTCTCCGATAATCGAGCCGAGGCCCCACCAGATTCTTTCTGGTGGGGCCTCTGTAGCGCCCGACGGAGACGGTGACGGCAACGTCAGCGAACGACGCGACGGCTGTGGCGGGCGGGACGTCGGGGCCGTCGTTGCCCCGGCCAAGGGCCTCGCTGAGGGAGCTTCGGCCGATCCCCCAGATCATTGATATCTGCGGGTCGCTGACCCCAAGGGACGCGGTCCTGTTAGGAGCGGTCATCGAGTCAGGGATAGTGGCTGCGGAGAAGGCGGGGCGGGCTGCCGAGCTCCGTCGCGGCCTGCTCGCCCGAGGGATGGACTGGCAGCTTTCGCTGCAGCGCAGGGTCGACAGCTTCCTGCTCCTCCACGAGTCTTCTTACGGCCCCGTAAACAGGCAGTGGTACCCGCCGCAGACCCCCCAGCCTGCGTGGAGGGAACGCCAAATCTGACATGGAGACGGTTGTCTGATTTCCTGGTCCTGTTGACCGGCCGGCTGCCGCAATGCTGCGCCGGGAAAGAACGGCTACGCCTCGGAGGCTGTTTCGAACGGCGTGGCTCAACAAGCGCCTCACCGCACCAGGCATCGCACAACCAGGGAACCGTGCCCGGCGAGTTTGGCCACTTCGACGACCCGGCCGGGACAGGGGGCCTGGGGCGGCCCTTCGCAGTGAGAAGGCCCGGCCCACCCGAGCGCATATTGGCCCGTGGCTGCCGGGACCCTGCCGTGTCTTGGTTGGGCAGGGCCCGGCAGGTCAACGGGTCATGTAGAGGGCGGCATGACCCACAGGGCGAGCGGGTCCATGTCGTCCCGTTCCACGGTGAATCCGGCTGAGCGCAGAATCCCCATCACTGCGGTTTGCACGTGACCTGCCGCCTTGATGAAGTATTGGAAGGCAGGGCCGCCGTCCGGGCGGCTCGTGTCGTACGCGCTGTGTACGGACGGATCACATTTCCAGTAGACGGAGGCTGCTGCTGGATGGTCCTCAAGGAGTTCGACTTCGACCTTCGCTCCTGGTGACGGGTCGTCGATCGTGCCCAGGGAGGCCGGCAGTCCGGCCTTTCGCAGCTCATCGCACACCTGGCCAGCCAGCCTGGACCGCGCCTCAGCCACCTCCGCGGTGACGTGCTTGAGCCCGAGGTCCTCGGGTGTCAGGTCATCGAAGTTGATGTTGATCACGCTTCCTTGGTTGCCTGGGGTGCCGGATTCTAAGAATCCGGCACCCCAGTGACTCATCCAGACGGCTGCCGCTCAGCAGACCGAGCGAGCCTTCCCCTCTCAAACGCTTCGATCATCGTCTTGAGCATGCTGGCGGATCCAGGGCCGTTTGGTGTTGACCAGGTGTAGGGGATCCCTTCCAGCAGCGGAGCGCACTTGTCCGGACAGGGGCTGCGCTCGCTGTAGAGCTCAGAGATCTGGCTCCGGTTGAACCCCTTTGACTCCAATTTCTGAATAATCTTCTCCTCAGAGTGAAGCCCGAGTGGCGTGTTGGCGAAGACAACGAAGTCATCCTTCGCGCCGGTGGCAGCGGCCCACCCCGGAACCCTCGCAACCGCGACATTCATCCCAAACTTGTACCTGAGCCCACTGCCAACCCGGAACTTGTAGGCCACGACGGCCAGTTCCGAACCGGCATACGGGATCATCTTCCTGCACAGATCACCGTCACCAGCGGCTGCCGCACGGAGCGGCTTGGGCTTTGTACACAGCCTGACCAAGTTGCTGATGTACTTCGCACCGATACCTTCGATAGCCAGTTCGCTTAGGCCGGCGGTGCGCAGGGCCCTCCAGGCGTCTGTGATGCCGATGCCGGTTCGGAAGGCGGCGTCGAGAGACTTGACGCCGTCGGCGATGGCCTTGATGGCGACGTTGCCGAAGACGAGGGTGGTGATGTCGAAGGCTGCCCAGCCGCAGTTGCCCCAGCTTCCGCCGCCTCCGGTGAACTTGTCCCAACAGCCGGTGAAGTCTTCGGTGAGCGCCTTGATGAATCCCTTGGCGACGGCGCGGTTGAACTCCTGCTGACTGATGGTGTAGGTGACGTCCTGGGTCTGGGGGTCCTTCAGTTCCAGGCTCGCGAGGAACAAGGTGTCGGAGGTGGGGCATCCGTACTGTGCGTCAGGGATGTTCGGGTTGGTGCACAGGTACAGGTCGACGGACACCGTGGAGGTGATCGTCGCGGTGATGACGCAGTCACCGGTGTGGATGATGACGTTGCAGTTGTCCTTCTTGACGTTTTCCGGGTCGCCGACGGGCTCGACCTTGGTCTTGAAGAAGACGCCGCCGATGCTGCCGGCCCCGGTCGAGATCTGGGTGTTCTTCTCCTTCGTCTCGGTGCGCTGGGCAGCGTCCTGGGTGTCCTTGGATGCCTGGTCGGCGTCCTTGGCGGCCTGTTCGGCTTCGGTGGCGGCGGTGTCGGCGCGGTCGGCTGCGGCCTGGGCGTCCTTTGCGGACTGCGTGGCCTGCCTGGCGGCCTCCTGCGCTGCCGCCGCGTCGAGCGCGGCCTCGTCGGCCGAGGCGCGGGCCTCCTTGGCGTAGCCTTCGGCTCGGCCGGCTGCCTTGTCAGCGGCTGCCGCGTCCTCGGTGGCCTGCCGGTCGTATTCGACTGTGCGGGCCAGGGACTTGGCGGCCTCGGCTGCATACCCGGCGGCCTGTGCTGAGTAGCCGAGGGCCTCCTTCGCGTACCCGCGGGCTTCTGCGGCGTACGCTGCCGCGTTGGCGGCGTGGAGGTATGCCTCCTTCATGTCGCCCTGGGCCTGGTTGGCGATGTCCTTGGCCGCCTCGGCCTCGGTTTTGGCGTTGTCGGCGTGGGCCTGGGCGACGGCCTGCTGCTGCTCGGCGATCGTCCGCGATGCCTGTCCCGTCAGCACCACCAGGGAGGCCGTGCTGTCGGTGTCCGCGTACGGGCCACCGAGCTGGATGGCGTCGTTGGCCGGCTTGGCGACCTGCCGGGCGGCAGCCGTGGCGTCGGCTGCTGCCTGCGCGGTGACATGGGCGTAGCCCGCCGCCTTGGCTGCGGCGGCGAGCGCGGTGAGGGCGTCCTTCATGGCGGCGTCGGCGTTGGCCTTGGCCGACTTCGCCTGGGCTGTGGCCACGCCTGCCTGCTTGACCGCGGCGGCGGCTTCGGTCGCCGCGTGCTGGGCTGCCTCGATGGCGTCCGCGGTGGCGCTGGTGGCCGTCTTGACGGCCGCGTCGGCCTTCAGTTTCGCGGCCTGTGCGCCGTCCGCGTCGGCACGTGCCCGCTTGGCCGCCGCCTCCGCCCGGGTGGCCGCGGCGTCGGCCTCGGCTGCCGCCTGGGTGGCGGCATCGGCCTCGGAACGGGCCCGCCCGGCTGCTGCTTTTGCGTCGTTCGCCGCGGCAGCGGCTTCATCTGCCGCCTTGCGGGCGGCGTCCGCGGCGTCACCGGCGTCCAGCGACTGTGCGTAGGCTTCCTTGGCGTCGGCCTTGACGCGCGCAGTGTTGGCTTTCTGCTCGGCGTTGTAGGCGTCGCTGCGCAGCTCGACGGCCTTGTCGCGGGCCTTGACCGCGTCGTCGCGCTTGCCCTTGGCGGTCTGCTCGGCGGCTTCGGCCCGGTCCTTGGCGTCCTTCGCTTTGCCGGCCTCGGTCTGGGCGTTCTGCTTGTGCTGGTTGGCTTCGCCCTGCTTGGCGGCGGCGGTCTCCTTCTCCGCCTTGGCCTTCTGCTCCTCGGCTTCCGCCGCGAGCCGCTTGGCGTGCGCATCGGCTGCGGCGGCCTTCGCCTGGCCCTCGGCCTTGACCGCGTCAGCCAGCTTCGCCTTCGCTGTCTCGGCGTCGGTCTTGGCGTTGTCGCGGTGAAGTTTGGCGGCATCCCGGGCGGCCTTGGCCTGCACCTCGGCCGTCTCGGCAGCCTTCTTACGGAACTCGGCTCGTACTTGCGCTGCCTGGGCAAGAGCGCGCTGGGTGATGGTGTCGCTGTCGGCCGCCGAGGCGCGGGTAGCGGCCTCCGCGGTCTCCCCGGCCTTGACCATTGCCTCCAGCGCGGCAACCGTGCCCTGGGTGACCTGGTCCTTTTGCTGCCCGACGATCAGCCCGCGGCCCCGCGGAGCTCCGTTCTGGTCAGCGATCGCGTAGGCGGCCTGCTGCGCCGTGGTGGAGGCGGCAGCAGCCTTCTTCGCCGTCTCCAGCTGGGCCCGGATCACGCCGAGCTGGTTCTTCGCCTCCGCCTGCGCAGCGGTGACGTTCGTCCTGGCCTTGTCCACACTGGCCTTGGCCGGGGCAGGGCCGGTGTGCCCCTTGGGAGCAACTTTGAACTTCTGACCGTCCGTACCGTTGCAGGACAACAGGAAGGCGTCCTGGCTGTTGGTGAACGAGCGCAGGTCCAGGCACTTGCCCGAGTTCGTGTTCTTCAGGCTCGTGGTAGCGCGGACGTCGGCTTCCCACGTCTGGGCCGGAGAGTCGTTGCAGCCCCAGATCTGGATCTTCGTACCGTCCGCGGTGCCGTCTCCGCTGACGTCCAGGCACCGGCCGGAGCCGACGTTCATCACGTGAAGGCCGTGGTCGTCCTGGTAGAGACGCCAGTCCTGTGCGGGGTCGTTGTTGCAGGTCCAGATCTGGACGGGCGTGCCGTTGGTCTTCCCTCCGCCCGCGACGTCCAGGCACTTGCCCCCAGCGGCGACCACCTTGATCACGTTGGAGGCATCCCCGATCCAGCCGAGACCGCCCTCGGTGGAGTAGTCCAGCCAGCGGGTGGAGTAGTCCGCCACCCACGACTGACCCAGCAGCCTGCCCAGGGCGAATGTACCGTCCTGCAACGCCTTCGCGGCCGTGGAGCTGGAAGCGAGGATCTGCTGACGCTGGGTGGCCTGGGAGACGATTTCCTGCTGCCACTCCGCGGCTGCCTGCCCCACCTCCTTGCCCAGCACCCGGTCGGGGTCGATCGGGTCGTGCCACGAGCAGCTGGCGAAGCGGGCCTTCAAGTCCTCGACAGCGATGCGGAATTCAGGGCTGTCCGGCGCCGGCGCCGTGGCGGGGAACCCGCCCGAGGAGAGGAAGATGCGGGCGTCGTCGGCGAACACCCGGGGGACGAACCACTGGTTCTCCTCGACCTTCCCCGAGTTCTTCTTCCACAGCGCCCACGCCTGCTGCTCCTGCGGGGTGCCCCCGGTGGCATACAGCTGGTCACCGATCGCCAGCGCGGCGGCTTTCGACTTGTCGTCAGCGGTCGGCGACGGATCGTAGAACGGGTTCCACACGTCGTCCCCGGCCCCGTACGACTGGTACAGCCACGGCAGCAGCCCCACCTGATCGAAGATCTTGCCGCCGCCTCGCGGCGGGTGCGGGTAATCCAGACCGCTGACGGCGCCGGACCACGCCTGCTCCTGGTCGCTGACCTTCTTCAGCCACTGGGCGGTGCTGTCGCGGTCCGCGTTGTTCGCCTGGTGCAGGGGCGTCTTGTCGTCCAACAGGTCCCGGCGGACCTTCTGGTGGAGCTGGTCCGGCGCCAGGGTGATCGCGTCCTGCGCCAGGGCATACAGGCTGGGTCCGCTCTTGCGCAGGGCTTGTGCGGCCACGCACTGGTCCTCGCGCAGTTGCTCAGCGGACTTGGTGTCGTAGCCGTCGTAGGAATCCCCGACCAGACCCAGCTGATCACGGCCAGCGGGCCGCGCAAGGTCGGGCCGCACCGCGAGGCCGACCACCATCGCCACGGCGGTCAGCAGGAGAATGATCCGTGCTGCCAGCCCCGACTTTCCGGGCCTGGGTAAGAGAGGGTTCGGTGATCTGGAGCGCAAAGCAGGTGCCTTTCATCCCGAGGCCGAAGCGACCCAGGGCACACCTCACCCTCACGGGCGACAGCCTTCCCCCGGCCGCTGCTGAACGTGCGCGCACGCCGGGCCGGGTCAGGACCCTCCGTGCATGCGGGCAACCGTAGGCGCAACCGCGTCAAATAGCACGGGAGTTCGATGATTCCGGCCAGTGTCGCGCCTACTCAGCGCAGCGGTACCACAGCGTGCCGTCGCGCTGCGAGCCCAGGGAAGCCTGTGATGTTCCTGTGAAGCGGACGCACGCGTTCGACGAGGCGCACGCAGGGCGGATCTGTCCAATTCTCACCAACTCCGCACCGCGGGAAGGCCCCATGCGGCGGGGGTGAAGCGGGCACGGGAAAGGGCGCTGGCCCGGGCCGTAGTGCTGGGGCAGCGCCCTTGACGGTGTAGACCAGGGGCCAGACGGCGGCGAGCGGCCCGTGCGGGGTCTTGGTGTGCTGCATGGCCGTCAGCTTGTGTACGAAGACGATGGCGAGGATCGCGGCGGGCGAGCATGAGAGCGTCCTCGAGCATGACCAGGTCTGTACCGTGCTGGAGCGAGGCGGGCGTCTTGGCGTGGTCACTCCACTTGATGCCCAGGCGCTGCGTCCCCACGGCCGCGGCTCACATCGCCCACCAGCGCTGGATGGGAGCGTGGGACACCTCGCGCCACGGGCCGTCGGGGGCCTGCCGCGTGCACGCCTTCCAAATCTCACCGGCTATCCCGACCGGGACCCAGAGATCCCACGCCCTCCTCTCCGTCGGCGAGCCGACGACGCCACCACAGGTCAGAGCCCCACTGTCGCTGACGGGCGAAGGGATCGGGAAGGGTGCGCTTGAGGTATGCGGCGTCCAGGGAAGCCACTTGGCCTTTCAGCTGAACGCGGGGCCGGGCAGGCAGCTCTTGCAGGACCTGTTCCAGCACGTCGCGTGCATGTCGCACGTCGTCGAAGGAACAACCGCGGCACGAGCAGTGCGCGTACCGCGGGTACAGAGGGCCACGCCCCTGCGGGGCCAGGAACTCCTGATATCGCCGCAACGCGCGTTCAGTGGCACCGGGATAGATGTAGTAGTCGCGGGAAAGACGCTCCACCCGATGTATCGCAAGGCCGGTGCGGCCGGAGAGCCCCCGGATCCGGTCCGCGGGCAGGTCCTCCCACATGCGTGGGCCACATGGTTCGGCGCGCAGGGCGCTCGGCCGTCTACGCGGCATCGACCTTTCGGTATGCAGTCATGGACGCCATCATGCCAGCCCGTATGTCCCTCCCACCCCAGCCGCAATAGGTGGGACAAGTCTTACTGGCCCTAACAAAGCCTCTGGACATGCCGATGGGTGATCAGGCAGACGGCGAGGCCCAGGAAGGCTTCATGGATGTCGTCGCGTCTTTCCC
>NZ_JBWKEI010000025.1:0-56848 GCF_056435525.1 Streptomyces sp. NPDC043908
ACGATCCACGGCTTCGACTGACGCTTCCCCATGACCACATCAACGAGCGATCAAGCTGACAGTCACATGATCAAACCACTTTTGTTAGAGCCACTAAGGCCGAACTGCTGGACTGGCCGCACCCGCGAGTACCTGACGGGCGCCGTGCTGGCATACCACCACGGCGACACCGGGCCACCCCCCCCAACACTGTGTTCGGCGGTCTGTGCTTCCGCTTCTCAACTGCCGTGGTGGACCTCGTGGCCCTCGCCTCAACCGCCTCGGGGTTCCTGACCCGCTGCCCGGCAAACGGGGCTTGCCCAGCACAGGAAGTGCGCCGGAGCGATTCGCAGCCGCCCAGTTGTGCAGGTGAGGCTCGTTGCTGCGCCCAGTGCGCCCTGCGCGAGCCTGACCGCTCCCTCCCGGATCCCCACGGGAGGGCCCGAACCGTGTTGCGTGGAGTAGTCGTGATCAGCACGCTGGATCGCCGGTCCGTGTAGGCCTCTGCTCGGCGGGACTCTTTCTGGGGCTGAGCCCCGGCCCTGATGCCGGGGGTGCCGCACTCCCGAGGGATGCCGGGTCGGCTGTTTCCTCGTCACGACGAGGAAACAGCCGACCAGCCTGGGGCCGGCCTGCCTAGTCGTGCCGGGGCGCCGGCGTGCGTCGGCATAGACGCGGGCACGGACGCCGGACTCGCCAGGGACGCGCTTCGCACGCCAGTCCCGGGACCGTGCACCATGCCATCGAACAGCAAGTCCTCCGGCGTTACCCCAGGGCCTGCGCGGGAGAAATAGAAGGCGGCGCCGGTGCTCGGGAGGATATGTTCTTCCTGGTCATGCGTCGTCCAGTGGCCTAGGACACCGCGCTCGGGTTCGCCCCGACGCGGAAACCCCGGTTTCGAAGCCGGGCGCTGACCACCTGCGCTCACAGGAATTCTGCACCGTGCGGGCGTGGTCATGATGGGCCCTCACCCGGCGGCGACCGGGGTCCGTTACCGCGGAGAACACATTCGGCCGCCCTTTCCCGGGCCCGTCCCCGCGCAGCCAGCCGCCGCACCTGCGAGCGCACCTCCTCGACCCGGGTCGGTGTCGCCTCCCACTCCAGTCCCCCCAGGGTCTGCTTCCCCCTCATCCCGGCGACGGCCTCCGGCGCGGCGAGTACCCGCAGAATCTGCTGGAATTCAGGCGCAAGCGCCTGAACGACGGCCTTCTTCCCGCGGTGTGGAACGGTCGAGTCCGCCACCGCGCTTCGCACCAACTCGCCGACGCGGGAGGGCTGTTCAGCTGATACCTCGGGCACTGTCGCGCGAGCATCGGCCAGCCGCGCGAGCGCGTTCTCCGCCTCACCGAGCGCGGCCTGAAGCCGCTCGGCCTCCTCCCGCAGCCGGGCCGCCTCCTCGCGGGCGTTCTTCTCCCGCGCCTCCAGCAAACCGAGTAGCGACGGCATCAGCAGCCTCCACGAGCGAGACGAGCGGACGAACCGCTTCATCCCTCCCGTCGGCGACCGGAGCCCATACCTGCCGGCGGCAGATCAAGCACGGAAAGCGGACGGCTTCTGAGTGCCATCAGGAACATGTGGAACGGCTTCTACAATTCCAGTCCCAACCCCACGAGGCGACAGGTGCTGGGCCACGTCACCCACATCGATGACCAGGTCGGCCGGTGGTTCAACCCGAGAGTTCGCTGAGCAGAGGCACCCAATGAATCACTACTACCGACTGAACCCCGAGGTCGCCGGAGGTTTCGGCGAGAGGGCAGAGCTGGACTCGACAGTCCACCCGCCGGCCGTCCGGCGCCTGCACTATGAGGTGGCCGACTGGCTCGGGGACTGCCTGGTCCAGACGTTCCCCTGTTTTCTGGTTCTGCGAGCCGTGGGGGCCACGCTAGAGAAGGCGGGGCTTGGCGGGTTCGCCCTGGCCGAGGCGGAGGTCACCGAGGCCGACATCTTCCAGGACATCAACCCTGGCGGTGAGCTGCCAGACCTGGTCTGGCTGAAGGTGTCCGGAACGGCCGGTTCGGAAGATTTCGGCATCAGCAGTGACTACCGTCTTGTGGTGAGCGAACGCGCTCTCGCGATGCTCAGGCCCGATGGGCTCGCGCACTGCGCGGTAGGGGTGTACTGATCAGGCGCCTGGCGGCAGGCGTGGCCGCGCCGGGTGCCGCGAGCATCCAAGTTGTTGACCAGGACAGCCATGGTGATCAGCCTTACCCATCCTGTCTCTCGCCGGATGCGGCAGTTGCGAGCCTGCGAGAACTGGTCCGACTACCTGGCTGGTGGCCATCCTGCCCGTGTCTGAGACCGGAGGACGATCATCGCCGCCGTGTCGTCACTCTGGAGGGCAGGCTGAGGACGCTCCGTGAGGTGACGGCTTGCACTCGGAGTTCGAGACACCGGCCGACTTGATCCTCAGTGCTCGCAGGGCTCCCTTATCAACTGGCTGTGCAGCGGGCTGGGGCCGTCCAGTCGACCCGCGATGCCCTCGGCGAAGTGCTCCCGCACGGAGGGGACAGTCGCGTAGGGCAGCGGGGTCCGGGCCGGTGACCGGCCTAGCCGGCGTGGAGGGGTCGGCCGATGTCGGTGGGCCAGCTGGGCCGGAAACGGGCAGCGTAGTACGCGAAGTCGGTGCGCAAGTAGCGCGGATCGGATGGCTTGAGCCGGATCTGGGGGCGGCTGTCCGCTGACCACACCTCGAAGTCGGTGACCGTGCCGCGCGCGAGCCAGTCTTGTGCCTGCTGCGGCAACAGCAGGACGTCGACGAATCCGCCGACCGGGTACCCGATGTCGACGAAGATCCCGATCGCACCAGGCCGGGGCACCCCCACAACGGTGCCCGACAGGACCTGCCCGAAGCGCAGCTGCCCGCGAATCCGCTCCCACCCCCCGTCCGTGACCACGCAGCACATTCTCGCAGTTGGCCCGGTCTTGTGGCGAACCGGCGTCCGCTGGGATTGTTCCTCACCGGCCCTCAGCCCGGCTGCCCGTCGTCGCCGAACCTCTCCTGGGGTCTGGCTCATCAACACTAGCCACCGGTCATCATGAACGGCCCCGGCTACCGCCCGACCAAACGACCCAAGAACCCTTCCGACAGGCCCATCAGGCCACTCAACTGACGACCTGATCGGTCAGGATCCGGCGTCGGCGGCCCGCTGGTGCCCGCAAGGCGACGGATCGCCGTTCTTGTCGAAGACCTCAGCGTCGCTTCCCTCGTTCACCCACACCTTCTGGCACAGATCTTCGGGAGTGGCCACGGAGGGTGTCCAGACTGCTTCACGCGCGCTGGCTCGTCATCGAACGGGTGAGGATGGCCTCTGCATACTGGCTGGATGGCGCCCGTCGGCCGGTGCCTGAGCTGTGATCACCGCGCGATGTTCACCCGCCAGCAGGCAGTGTGGAACGCAAGCGCCTGATCGTCCGCAAAACCTCGGTCCGGTTTTTCGCGACTTTCAACCAGGTGGGAAGCCGCTCAACCAGGCTTGTCGGGGCCCAAGGCACCAGCTCTCCGCGCTCACGAAGCTTGGCTCCCACGTAGTCCTCCAGCAGATTGAGATGACGCACGTTATAGGCCCACAGGACGCGTCCACAGCAGCTCGTCTGCAGCCACACCGGTTGTTGGAAGTAGGGATCGACAGGGCTGCCCACGACAGCAGAGTCGACCTTCCGATCCTTGAAGAAGCCGCACCCCGTGCACCGCAGCCGCCGATGGAGATTCAGGCTCCCGTAGGCGGCAGTCTTCCCGTCTGCCGGGATCTCGGCATGGGGCGTGACAGTGGCGCACCCATCACACCGAGGACAGTGCACCAGAACCTCATCAATGAAGTCATATCCATACTTGCGTTCGCGTCGATCTCGAAACCGGACGCCGGACGCCTCTGCATTCCCGCTCACTTGGCCAGCCTGCCATAACCCGACTCGCCGCCTGGCAGGCATCCATCGCGCTCGTCGCGGGTACCGACGAACTCCCGTCCCCGCAGCAGGGGTCCCTGGGCTGAGCAGCTCGCTGGAGCAAGATCATCTTGCGGAGTAGTTCGGACCCGGCCCGACCGTAGAGCTGCCGCTGATCTTCTTGATGCGGTTCACGGCACCCCGGGCCGCGTACCCCGGCCGGGCGGGAGCTCGGTCCTGCATGGGGATCGCCCCACTGACGGGGGAGGCCTCACGGCTGACGAGCGGAGAGTCTCGCTGTAGACAGCTGCTGGGGCTTGGCCTCACGCATGGTGGTTCTTGAGCCGACGCCAGCAGATGATGCAGCACCCCAGAGTGAGGAAAGCTTCGTGGCTGTCGTCGCGGATCTCCCAGCGGATCCGCAACCGGCGGAACCAGTGCAAGTGAGCGAACGCGCGCTCCACGACCCAGCGTTGGGCGCCCAGGCCGGAACCGTGCTCGACGCCGCGACGGGCGATCAGCGGCTTCACGCCGATTCGGGCCGATGGTCGACCTGGAATGGCTCGTCGGCTCATCGCTGCTCGTGGTAGCGCATGCACTGCCCGCTCGCGTAGACGGTGGGCTCATCCCCGTACCAGGCCTGTTGGAGGGAGACCTTGATGCCGTGGTCGGTCGTCTCGATTCCCGGCAGGCCCGGGTGGCCGGGCCGGTCCCAGGCCGGCACGTCCGTCACCTTCAGGCCCTCGGCCTTCCAGCCCGCGCGGAGATGATTCAGGGCCGTGAGGTAGTCGGCGCGGCTCGCGTAGTGCAGCGTCCAGCTGTAGCGCGGCTCGCCGCGGGTGATGTCGTCCTTGTCGAAACCGAAGTCGTCGACACAGGACGTGTTGCCTTCCTCGTGCGCCACGTCTTCCGGCTTGGCCCCGGGTCCGGTACCGGCCAGCTGAGGGGCGGGCCGCAGTCGCGCGACCGTGTCCAGACCGGCCTGCTTGGTGCGTACGCCGAGCACATGGTAGTCCGACGCCGAGTACACCCGGCCCCCAAGCGATGTGCAAGCGCCGGTGAGGGACACCGCCAGCAGCAGCGGAACCCCCACGAGGACTGCCCGGCGGGCGCGGCGCGGCAAGGAACATATGTCGGTCGGCATGCGGACGATCAAACCCCCCCGGGCCCACCGCAGCAACACCGCACACCTACTCAATCGATCCTGAGTACCCCGACCAGCACCCCATCGATCACATCAACAGCGATGGGTGAGGTCAGGACATACTCCGGCCTTCGCCATCACGGCTTGTGGACTCTCGGTGACACCGCCCCGGCGGATTCACCGGGTCTGCGCGGGTGACATGATCGGCGCCACATCCCTGGACGCACAGGGCGACAGTAAAATCCGCGCCCATCTCTTTCCTCAAAGCGCCGGCGGGCCGGAGCCCGCCGTTCCGTCACGACCATCGCCCGCGCGGGTGCGCGCACCATGTCCACCGGGCCCCGGACCCTCAGCCTCGTACGCCCGAGACCGAGCCTCGGCCCCGGGGGGCATCGGCCGGTCAACTGGCCGCCACGGCCACGGCCAGCGGCAGCGACGGTTGTCGCATGAGAACTGGCTCCTTCACCTTTTGACGGTGACGAGCGCGGGTCAGTTCCACACCACGCGGCCGTCCTGGATCTCCGCGTGCCGTCCGCGCGTGATGGCACGGCCGCCCTGGAGGTCTTCCAGCGCGTCGGCCACGGAGACCAGGACCTGCCCCAGTGATCTGGCATAGGGCTTGGGATAGTCGGTCTCGCAGTAGTGCAGGACCGGGTCGCTCCCGTTGGCCTGGCCGGCGTCGAGGAGCAGCCCGAAATGCCCGTCTGCGTCAGCCAGGATGGGGATCCACGTGGGCTTCCAATATTCCTCGTCGTCGATGTCGTCGGCGATATGCAGGAACTGCTGGTGGTGCTCGATGATGCTCCGGCAGTCGAGAAACACTCGACCGGTGGGAAAGATGTTGGAGTCCAGGTGCGGGATCAGCTGGAACCCTCTGGCGATGGGGGTTGCGGAGTCTTTCGCCGTGCTGCCGTTGTTCAGGCGCAGCCAGGTTTCGAGGGCCTGGGGTACAGGGAAGCCGAGAGAGCCGCTCAGATGCTGGATGTCGGCGTCGGTGGCCGGGGGGTTGAGTGCCTGCGCGCTTGCGGGGGCACGGTCCTCCAGCCATTGGACGATCCTGGTCCAGGGTGAGGTGACGTCGTCTGCTGCATACGGCATGAATATCTCCGGCTTCTCAGGTCAGGCCGCCGCAGGGCGGCACTGGCGAGGGGGCTACTCGTCTGGCGGAGGGTACGCCGAGCCGCTGACAATCGAGCCGCCGCGCACTCGCCCGGGGTGCAAGGACACGTTCTCACCGGCATCGACCGCCGTGCCGCGCCGCGGACGGCATCGGATGCTGGCGCAGGCAGCACCTGGCGGTGGGCGCAACCGCCTTCCCCTGCCGGAAGCCGACCGCGCCCTCGCCGACGCCACCCTCGCCCTGGAAGCCGACCGAGTCGGCTTCGCCCCTGGCCGGTTCGGCTACGACGAAGGAGAGCACCGCCTCCTCGAAGCCGAGGCCTACCAGGCCCCGGAACGAACGGACAAGGCGATCGCCGCTGCCGAGGCCTCCCTGACCGCCTTCTCCCTCGCCGCCCCCGGGCGGGCAGCAGCCTCGCTGGTCCTTGCCCAGGCCGAAGCTCCCGCCCGCCCCGACGACGCGGCCCAGCGCGCCCTCGACGTCCTATCACACGTCCCCCCGCCGCCCGCCTGCGCTTCACGACGCGAGCCCGCCTGGAGCAGCTCGGCACCCTGCTCACCGCCGACACCGCGATGGTGCGCGCGATCTGCGTGAACGCCTGCTCCATCTGGCACCGTCGATCGACGCGCACGGACGCGCAACGGCCTGACCACCTGTGCACGTCCTGGAAGCAGAGCGGCACCGGTGATGCGGACAGCGCGGCCGGTCCAGCGCTCAGAGTGTGCTGGGGTGTGCGCGAAGA
The DNA here is from genome assembly GCF_056435525.1 of Streptomyces sp. NPDC043908. Lineage (NCBI taxonomy): Bacteria > Bacillati > Actinomycetota > Actinomycetes > Kitasatosporales > Streptomycetaceae > Streptomyces > Streptomyces sp. NPDC043908. The sequence goes on from NZ_JBWKEI010000025.1 coordinate 6,868, forward strand.
CCGCACTGACGGTCCTGCCGGGGAGTGCAGCAGGGCAGACACGCTGTGAGAGCTGACCGCGCGCACCCCGGTGCGGATCGGGGCAGGCGGACTCCCCCTGTCCTGCCGGCCCCCGCCCGTGCCTGGCGTGCGCGGAGTTCGAGACGATGGTCTGCGGGGGCGGCGGATCGTGGCTGGGCACCGACTCGCCGGCGGACATCCAGCACCCGCTGCTCTTTGAGTAGCCGCACCGCTTCGGCCATGAGCTGCTCCTGAGTGCCGTAGCGGGCGCACAGGTCACGGCGCGTACGGATTTCTCCTTGGGGCCAGGCGCCCGTGAGGATGTCGTCGCGCAGGCGGCCCGCGAGTTCCGCGATCCGCTGGTCCGTCTGCGGCGTGGCCGCCTGCCTGCGTGGCGTCGGCGACGTAGCGGCCTCGATCCTGGCGCGCGCGTCAGGGGCAAGGATGACTCGTCCCTGTCTGCAGGAGCCGATGATGCCCATGCGTTTCAACTTGCGCACGGCCTGGGCCGTGATCGCGGTGGGCACACCGAGTTGGCCGGCGAGATACACGAGCGGGGGCGTGGAGCGTTCAGGCGTATAGGTGCCGTCCGTGATGCATGCACACAGCATGTCTGCGGCCCGATTGACTGCTGCGAGCATGTGCGGCCCCAGCGGTGTGGTGGCGGCAGACTGAGCCGTCATGGTCTTCGCCCGCCTCGTCACTGGACCGCTCTCTCCCGCACCGGGCAAGCAGCGGCGGCCTCCCGCAGCAGCGCGGTACTGGCTGGTACTGAAGCGGCCCGACGGCTCAGCTCGTCGAAGGTGTGCTGACAGTGGAGGCCTTCAGGCCCGTTGAAGTAGATGGCGCGGGTGTGGTCTGCCTCGACCCACACGGTGCAGTCGTGCTCGGCCGCCGGCAGGGTCAGGCCCAACAGGTCAGTGTCCTCGCCGCAGGCAGCGTGGGTGCCGGTGCCGGGGTGGAGGATGCGGATGTCCGCGAGCTGTTCCTCGACGGCTCGGCACAGGAATGCCAGCTGCTCCGCGAGAGGATGGTGGCTGCGGCGCAGCGCGTCGAAGGGCCTGGACAGTACGGAGGAGTCCAGGAGGATGTCGACGTGTTTCCAGCAGTGGCGGTCGGTGATGGTCGGGGGACGCCAGCGGCGTGAGTCGGTGAGCCCCAGCAGGGCGGGGGAGTGCAGATGGTCCAGGTTGTCGGCGTAGGCGCTGCTGCGTACCGGGGTGGGCACGGTGTAGCTGCTGTATGCCCGTACGCCGGTGGCGGACCGCTGGACGGCCTGTAGCCGGTGCTGCCATCCGGGCGCACTGTCCACGAGGCGGTGCTGCGTGCCACTCCCCTCCAGGGCCGAGGCCCAATGGGTCAGGACTTCGGCGGCCTGCGGGGGCTGGCGGTAGAGGCCAAGTAACCGCTCCAGGCCCTCCCGCGGGGGTGGTGCCTGGCCGGCTTCCCAGTCGGTGAGCTCCCTGGTGCTTACCTGCGCTAAGGCTGCGACGAGGGCCGGGCTCACCCCCCACTGGCTGCGCATGTGGCGCAACAGGGCACTCAGCACCAGCAGGGTAACCGGCGGGTCGTTGGACGGCGTGGTCATGGCTGCACTCTCATCGGTCAAGGAGCCGGAGGGGGGAGCGGGGTGCGGTGGCGAGGAGGGCGTACGCGCCGGATTGCCAGGGAGCGAGGATGCGCAAGGGGTGTGCCGGATGCCACCGAGTGGTCGGCACCGGCCCACAATGCCCAAGCAGTAGCCAGTTGCCCAGCAGCGCGGTGAGGGCCTGCCCGGATCGGGGCCGCCACGCCAGCTGCGCGCTGCGGTAGGTGGCCGCGGCAGCACGGGTGGACAGGGCGTCCAGGTCAGCGGTGGCGTGGGTCAGGGACAGGACGCTCCCCGGCGGCAGGCGGCGTTGGAGCGTGCGCACCAGGTCGTGCACGGCCTGGTCGTCGGGGATCCAGGAAAGAACGTCATGCAGCAGGACTGCGATCGGCCGGTCCTGGTCAAACAGGCTGAGAGCGGGTTCCAGGGAGGTGACGTCGCGCAGATCGACCGCCACAAATTGTGGAGCGCCGTGCGGGGCGAACACGGCGGCGCGCGCGTGGGCGGCGACGACCGGGTCGCTGTCGACCGCCACCACGACGGCCTCCGGCCGAAGGCCGTGCACCCTGTCGTGAACCGACTGCTCCGCCCGCGACTGCGGGCGTCTTGTTGGGGGGTAGCCGCAGCCGAGGTCGAGGAATTGCCGGATGCCGTGCCGGGCCAACAGCTCCACCGTCATCAGCGCGTGGCGACGGCCGCTGAGGACGGCCAGACGCCAGTACGGCGCCACCTGTGACAACTCCGTGGCCAGTGCCCGGTCGACGGCGTAGTTCGCGCGTCCGCCCAGGCAGTAGTCGGTCAGCCGTGCAGAGTTCGGGCGCGTGAACACCTCCTCCGGCACGGCCGGGGCACGGTGGGCAAGGAAAGCGAGCGTCATGACGCTGCTCCCGCAGTGGCCGGGGTGAACGGCCGCCTTCCCTGGGCGCGCGGAGCCCTCACCTCGTACCTCCTGAGCCATGGAGGATCAGGGCCGTCGACGGAGGGAGTGGGACGGCATACAGATCCCACGTCGGGTCCAGATCAGTTGTGTCCCTGGGCCGGGCCGGAGGTGTCAGGAAAGTGTTCACCGCACCGCTCCCTTGGTCTGAGGCACGCGCGTGGGCAGGCGGCATTTCTGCAGCGCGGCGGGTAAGGCAGACCAGTCGATGAGCCCGTCGCCGGGCCGTATCCGTCTTGCTTGGGTGAGTTCCATGACGTTTCCTTGCTTGTGGACTTTGGTGGGGAGATCCGGCCGCTGCTGAGGGCCGGGGGTGGGTGGTGGTTATGCCTGCGTGAACCAGCGGAGTTGTTCGGTGGGGGTCACCGTGGCTTGCTGGTGGGCTATTTCGGCTTCGGCGAGGTGGACCAGGCCGTCCACGGCTTCCTCGCCGAAGGCCTTCTCGGCGAGGGGGCTGTGCTGCAGCAGCGGGAGCGCTTCGTCAAGGCTGGCGGGCAGGGCACGCTCGTCGTGTGCGGTGTGGGCGTTGCCGCTCCAGCGTGGCGGCGGGGTCAGATCGGATTCCAGACCGTGGACGATCCCGGCGATCACCGCGGCCAGCGCCAGGTAGGGGTTGGCGTCCGCGCCGGGGACACGGATCTCGGTGCGCAGGCTCGGGCCGTGGCCCACGACGCGGACGGCGCAGGTGCGGTTGTCGACGCCCCACGTCATGCGGGTGGGGGCGAAGGAGTCGGGCACGTACCGTTTGTAGGAGTTGGTGTTCGGCGCGTACAGCAGGGCCAGCTCGGGCAGGGCGTCCAGCAGGCCGGTGATCGCCCGCTCGCCGGTGTGGGAGAGCACTCTTCCGCCGCCATGGGCGAAGACCGGCGTGCCGGTGCGGGTCAGGGAGACGTGCAGGTGCAGTCCGCTGCCCACGCCGGTCTGCGGCGCGGCCATGAACGTCGCCTCCCACCCCGCGGCGCGCGCGAGGGCTCGGGTGGCGTTCTTGAACAGCACATGCTGGTCGCAGGCCCGCAGCACCTCGCCGTAGGGGAAGGTGACCTCGAATTGCCCGGCCGCTGCTTCGCCCTTGATGGCTTCCACGGGCATGCCCGCGTCTGCCAGGGTGTGCTGCAGCCGGTGCAGGAAGCGGGCGAGGCGGGGTGGCTGGGACAGGGCGTAGTCGCCGCCCGGCGGTGTGAGCGGGGGAAAGTCAGACCCGCCGACGGTGAGGGTGGGCGCGTACGTGCCCTGGTACAGCACGAATTCCGTCTCCACACCGACATCGGCGTGCAGGCCGTGGGCCGCCAGGCGGGCGAGCTGGCGGCGCAGGATCTCCCGTGGGTTCAGCGCGGCTGGTTCCCCGAGCGCGTTCACCGCGTGGGCCAGGACTACGGCGGCCTTTCCCAGCCACGGGGTCATCCGCAGGGTCGGCAGGTCGGGCACTACCCGGAAGTCGGGGAACCCGCCCTCCATGGAGGCGAGCCCCGAGCCGGCGGGCGTCGGGTTCATGTCGATGGGGCTGGACAGCAGGTAGGCGCACATTTCCGCGCCGTGCGGCACCACGTGCCGCAGGAAGTGCCGGGCGCTGAAGCGCTTGCCGGCCAGACGGCCGTACGGGTCCACCACCGCGCACAGCACCGTGTCGACGCGGCCGTCGTTGACCGCCTTCTTCAGCTTCTCCAGAGCCTCCTGGGGTGCCGTATGGGCGTGCGGGCGGGGCGGCACGGCCATGCTGGCCCGTGGAGGGGAGAGGGTGGGGCCGCCCGGGTGTTCGGTTCGTTCGCGGGATCGGGAGAGATCCGGCATTCAGACCACCTCGTCCTGGATCTCGGCGAGCGCGCCACTGGCGGCCACTGGTGGCAGTTCGTAGTTCTTGCCCGCGACCCGCCACCACGCGGCGGCCAGGGTGAGCGCGGCGAGGAGCGCGAGGGGCGCGTAGTTGAAGGTGTCGACGGTGACGGGATGGCTCTGGGGCAGGCAGAAGACGATGGTCACGAACGCCACCCACACCACCGCGATGATCCCCACCGGCACACTCCAGCGGCCCAGGTTCCACGGGCCAGGCTCGAAAGCCTTGCCCTTGCGCAGGCGCAGGTAGATGGGGATGGCGTAGGCGGGGGTGATACCGATGACGTTGATGGCGACGACCGCGCCGTAGGCGGTGGGGCTGTAGAGGTAGGGCAGGGCCAGCAGGGCGGCGACGGCGACCGACAGCCAGACCGCGGCCCGCGGGGTGCCGGTGCGGGCGTGGACGCTGCGCCACAGCGTGGAGCCGGGCAGGGCGTTGTCCCGGGAGAACGCGAAGATCATCCGGGAGCAGGCCGCGGTTTCGGCGTTGCCGCAGAACAGCTGGGCGACGATCACGACCAGCATCAGTGCCTTGGCCCAGCCGACGCCCAGGGCATCGAGGAAGATCTGGGCGGGCGGTACGCCGAGTGCCGAGTTCTGGACGGCCGCGTAGTCGTGGAGGGCGAAGGTGAGGCCGCACAGGAGGACGAAGCCGGCTGCCCAGGACCAGGTGATGGCGCTCATGATGCCGCGGGGAGCGGCCTGGGCGGCGTTGACGGTCTCCTCCGACAGGTGCGCGGAGGCGTCGTAGCCGGAGAAGGTGTACTGGGCGAGCAGCAGGCCGAGGAGCACCACATAGCCGTTGGAGGACCACCCGGTGGTGTTCACGAACTCGGTGAATACATAGTGCGGGGAGCGGTGGTGGGTGGGTGCGAGGGTGAGGGCGCCCACGATGAGCGCGACGCCCGCGAGATGCCACCACACGCTGACCGAGTTGAGGACGGATATGAGCCGCACCCCGAACAGGTTCAGCACCGCGTGCAGGACCAGGATCGCCAGGTAGATGGCCATGATCTTGCCGGGGGTAGGGGTGAAGCCGGTCTGGAGGTTGAGGAAGGCGCCGGTGAACAGGGCGGCGCCGAAGTCGATCCCGGCGATGCCCCCGAGCAGGCCGAGCAGGTTGAGCCAGCCGGTGTACCAGCCCCACCTCTGGCCGCCGAGCCGGTCCGCCATGAAATACAGGCCGCCGCTGGTGGGGTAGGCGCTGGTCACCTCGGCAAGGCCCGCGCCGACGAAGCAGACCATGAGGCCCACGGCCAGCCAGCCCCACAGCATGATGGCCGGGCCGCCGGCGCCCATGCCGAAGCCGTACATCGTCATGCACCCCGACAGGATGCTGATGACGGAGAAGCTGATCGCGGCGTTGCCGAACCGCCCCATGCGCCGGGTCAGCTTCGGGGTGTAGCCCAGCTCACGCAGACGTTCGTCATCGAGCGAGGGCGAGGGTCTGGCGGTGGATGAGGGGTGTGACGTCAACACAGCCTCCAATGAAGCGATACGGACGAGCGGAAGAACGGGAGAAGCCGAGAAAGGGAGAAGAGTCAGGGCGGGGAAGGGCCGGGGGATGCGCCGTCCGGTGCGCGGACGGTCCGGGCAGGGCTGAAGCAGATGCCGCGTGCCCGCAGGAACTCGTGGGCCGCCAGGGCGTCCTGGGCGGGATCGGTGGTCCAGTAGGCCCAGGGGGAGCGGGTGAAGTGGCAGTTCAGGACGCGGAAGACGTCTGCGGCACGCTCGTATTCGTTGGCGGCGAACAGGGCGTGCGCCAGGTAGTTGAGGTCGGCGACCGAGACGTGGGGGTCCGCACGCAGATCAGCGCTGTCGTGGGCGATGAGAACATCACGACGCAGAGGATCCTCCCTCCACTGGCCGCGGAGCAGAAGGTGGCGCCCCCCGTCATGACGGAAGGCTTCCGCCGCTGCGTACAGCGGCAGCATCAGCAGCGCCCCGTCCACGCCCGGGCGTGCCCATGAGGCGACCCAGCGGGCGAAGTCGGCGGCCCCGGCGCCGGTGCCGGGGCGGCTGACACAGCGCATCATCTGGTGCGCGGCCTCCCGGTTGTAGGGGTGGCGCTGCCAGATGGCCGCCCACAGCCCCCAAGGACCCGGCGGCAGCATCGGCTCACTCGTCTGCTGCCAGTACTCGGGGTACTGGAAGCCGACGTCAATAACACCGAGCGCCAGCCAGGCGATTAACGGCACGGGGTCCGCTGCGGCGTAATCGAGCGCCCTGCGGCAGCTGGTCCGCGCCGCCTCGACGAGCGCAGCGCTACGCGCCTGCCCGCGGCGGTGGGCGTCCAGCGCCCGCTGCACCAGCACCCGGGCGCGCATGACGTGCGCGTCCGCACAGTCCGGCTCCTCAGACAGCCACGCCCCCACGATGTCATGGCCGGTGCGCGCCGCGGCCGCGGCCAGGACCTGGGTACGCGAGGTGCGCAGTGCCCAGTCGGTGCCGGTGGCGTGCAGGAGATCGCGTATCGCGGCCCAGCGGCCGGCCTCCATCTCCTGCAGCGCGGTGCGCAGCGGGACGTCGAACCCGGCCGGGTGGTAGACCGGCACCATGGTCTCCTCGCCAACCCCCCTCCTGTGCGCCATCACCGTCCTCCTGCACAAGGAAGGGAAGGAGGTGCCTGTTGGCCAAGGTTTGCCTCACGGGCGCTGTCGCTCAGGACGGTGAGCAGCGAGGGATCGGTGGTGATGGCCTGATCGAGGTTACGGAGTTCTTCCGCGGCCCGGCGCAGGACGATTGCGTGCCGGCCCGCGTCCCGCACATGCCGGTCCACCTCCCAGGCGCACATCTGGCACAGGTAGTCGGCAAGTCGCGGATCGTGGACCAGGGCGGTGACCTGGGATGCCGGCGGGCTCAGCCGCGCGGCATGGTCGCTGACCCACATCGACAGCAACGCCCCCAGCCGCAGGTTCCGCATGCTGGCGCGGGTGACGGCATCGACCACCTCCAGCGTCACCTCCTCCGACCTGCTGGAGTAGGAATTGCCCGTGCGGGCCAGCACGATGACCGCGAGCAGCACCCCGTCCTCGAAGAAACCGGCCACACAACCGCCGGTGCTGGGGGGCATGCCCAGGAAGGCGGCAATGCGTATCGGGACGCCAGCGGTGCCACCTGGCATATGGGCGTCCAGTGCCTCCACCCGCTCCCGGACCAGTGCCAGCGCCTCCTGGGTGTCAGCTGACGTGAGCACACGCATTGCATACATGCGTTCCCCTTCGGCATGGCGTGAGGCGTAAGGAGAACATCGCGTCGTGCCGGGCGAGGACGCTCACCGGGCACACACCGGGGCGGCAGGGGTTGCGTCGAGCAGGCACCACACCGTCGCCTGGCCGGCGCCGGGGGCAATACCCCAGGAGCATGCGAGCTCATCCACGACGTGCAGCCCGCGCCCGTGCTCCTGTTCCGGCTCCGCTGGTGCGTGCAGGTACTTCCAGCCTGGTGCGCTCGTCACCGCGACCCGTACGGCGCTGGTCGTTGAGGGGTGGAGGGTGAGGGACATCCGGATGCTGTGGCCGACTGAGCCGTGCTGCAGTGCATTGGTGACAAGCTCGGTGACCACGAGGCCGACATCGTCGGACAGTGCCTGCAGCCCCAGGGGCGGAAGGGCTGCCTGGCAGATCCGGCGACAGGCGCGGGGCCACTGGATGTCCGCTGCACTCAAGGCCTGGCGGCCCTGTCGTGCGAACCAGACCTCGCACCCCGCCAGGCTCCGCGGAGCGGTCGAGGTGATGGGGCCCATGGTGGGGAGGTGCGCGGTGAGTGGGAGGTCAGCGGTTGTCACGACACGGCCTTTCGCGGATCCGATCGCACGCAGGTCATCAAGCTGGAGAGGACAGAAAGAAGCAGGTCAAAGCCCCCAGGTCATAGCGGGCGCAGCCTTCCCAGCCCTGGCACAGCCGGGCAGCGGCCTGAAAGGGGAGCTGCCCGCGGAGCAGGGCGCCGGCCTGACCGAGCGCCACGACGAGGTAGAGGGATCCCCCTGGCCGAAGCCATCGGCCCCGCACTTGGTGCAGCCACCTCAGCGGGTCGTCGAGGTAGGGCGCGACCAGACGGGCGACAACTACGTCACACCCCCCGCCCGGCAGGCAGGGTGGCGGTCCGCTGCTGAGGTCGTGCTGCTGATACGCCAGGCCAAGACCGTGGCCCCGCCCGCGTGCCAGGGAAAGGGAGAGAGGTGAGGAATCCACCGCCCGCACGTGATAGCCGAAGTCGCGCAGGGAACGGCTGAAGGCCCCCGTCCCGCACCCCGCATCCACCGCGAGGCGTCCCAGCCGCTGCGCCGTGTGATGCGCGAAGAAGGCGAGTTCGTCCTCCAGCACGGGCAAGGATGCCAAGCCATCCGCTGCCCAGGCATCCCAGACCCGCGAGGAAACCGGCCGGCCCTCCAAGCGGCGGCCCATGTGCTGGTACCGCGCGGGAGCCAGGCGGAGCTCCGGAAAGGACGGGGCCAAGGAGACGGACGGGCTCATCGCCGCGCCCCCTTCTCAAAGGCCACCCGTACTACCTCACCGGCGGTTACCAGGCGTCGTTGGTGCCCGAGATGCACGGCGTTCGCCGAACCCGTCGCGCCCAACCGATGACACAGCAGCAGGCGCAGCTCCCGTGCCTCGCCCAACGAAACCGCACCCCGGCTCATGTGTGCATACTCGGCGAGTCCGTAGCCGGCCGCGTACGCACACAGCAGGTCGTGCTGAAACGCAGGCAGAACCACAGCGGGCAGATACGGCGCCGGCACCACCCCCTGTACGACCGCCAGGTGCACGATGCGCGACCAGCGGACGACCTCTCCCCGGGCCAGAGCGCAGCCCAGCTCCTCCACGCCCTGCACGGCTGCGGCTTCTGAGCAGTACAGCCCCTCCTGTGCCAAGCCCCGCGCGTCCGCGCCCCGGGCCACCATCGCCAGCACCCGCACCTCGTGACGGGTGAATTCAGGCAGCGTGACAGCTGTGCCGACAGGACATGAGGCGCGATCCGCCCCAGCAGAGGACAAGATGGTCACAAAAAACTCCCGGTATACGGTGTTCGGCCGATGGATGAGAGACCAGGCGCCTGGCCAGCGCCTCCAGCCGCTGTCGGGCTTCCGGGCGGCTAGCGCGCGAGGCGACGGCCTTCGCGAGACGGGGCAGTTGATGGAGGGAGGACACACCGGCGGCCAGTCAGTCGTAGTGATCGGCCCCCGGAGTGTGCACGGCATCTGCAGGAACTGCACGCCCGGTTGACACGCGGCGGCCAGCGGTGGCGATGTCCTGCCCTGGAGGACTGGTCTTGTTCGGGGCAGGGGCAGCGAAGGAGCCCTGGAAGCCGCGCGTTTCCACCTTTCCAGCGCGTTGAAGGCGCTGAAGGGCGGCGGTCATCGTGGTGGGCGCGATGCCCAGGCCCCGGGCCAGGGCTCGTATGCTGGGCAACCGCTCGCCCGGCCTGCACCTGGCCAGCAGGTCAAGAAGGTGGTTCTCGGCGCGCCCCACGAGCGTGTTGCCGGCCCCATCGGGGGCTGGTGGCTTGCCGGGGAGGGCATGCGGTGGGGCCACAACAATGCGTCTGCAGTCGGAGTACAGCATGCCCTCGTCGACCAGCCGCCTGCGAGCAGAGTCGACCGCCCCCCGACTCACGCCGAGGACAGCACCGAGCCGGGTACTGGACGGAAGGCGATCACCCGGCTTGTACGTGCCGTCCTCGAGCCGGGCCCGAAGCCACCGGGCCACCGCATCAGTTGCGGACATCGACACCTGATCCGGCAAGCCGCTCCCGAGCAGCGCCTGGAGGTCGACCCGAGCGCGGGCATCAGCCGCGTTCACCCGGTCCTGTGCCGGCGCCCCCCGGCGCTGTCCCGCAGCTTCCGCCTGCTCTTCGTGCAGCACCTCGCGGGCCAGGGCGAACTTCTGTCCAGGGGTCGGGAGGAGGGAGCGGCCGACCCGAGGGGGGTATCCGGTGACGATCTCGCGCGCCGCCAGCAGCCGCAGAGCGCCCTGCACTGCGGCGCCAGACGCCTTGAACTGCGCAGCCAGCTCACCGACAGTGGGCAAAGGCGCCCCGCCGGCGTATTCGCCACTCTTGATCCGGCGAAGGATGTAGCCGGCCATCCGTTCGGCGGCGCCGTCCGGGACCGGCACGGTGACCTGCCATCGACGGGGGTGGGCCACGGTGAGCGGGGCGCCAGGGCGCAGCACCCCACACTTCACCAGGGTGCCGATGGCGTGGCGGACCGCCTGCGGAGGTAGCCCGAGCTGATACTCCAGTGCCGCAAGCCCGGGAAACTCCGCGCCCAGCGGGTAGATGCCGCATCTGATCTGGCACAGGAGGATGTGGGCGCCCTCGCCCAACAGATCAGCGCGCATCTGCACTTCCCGCCGCGCTCCGGAAACAGGGGATGAGGTCCGCGGCGTCGAGCAGTGGACACTCAGGGTTTGGAGGGCTGTCCCAGCGCACGTTGCGGGTGGGAGGCAGAGCCACCCAACGCCGGGCAGCAGTGAGCGCCGGGTCAAGATCCGCGAGATGCTGCGCGGTGTCCGGGGCGACCAGCAGGGTCGTGGTGCGGCCGAGGGTCGTCAAGCAGGGCGCCTGGAGGCCGGTGCGCTCGGCATCCAGCAGGAGCGCCAGGCCGAGCTGGTAGGGCATGGTCAGGGCGTCGAATCCCTCGCACAGGGCGATCAGCCCGGCACCCGGAAGCTGGTCGAAAGTGCCCGTGATCTGACCGGCTTCGAGCGGCTCAAGCCGCTCCTCGTCGAGGGGGTGAGCGCCCGGGACGGTGCAGTCGGGCTGCTGGCAGGTGCATCCGGCCTGCTGGCGGAAGCGGTGGCCGGGAAGCACCTTCCAGCCGAACACCTGGGTGTAGGCGAGAGCGCAGGCGGTCGTGTTGCGGCCGTGCAGGGCGTACATGAGGTCACCCCCATCATCGACAAGCCGTGCAGCGTCGAAATGGCGCATGGCGGCAAGGATGGAGGTGGCCCAGGGCCGTGACCCCCAGAATTCCTGGGAGCCACCAACTGGCATATGCCAGCTTCTAGTTAGGCCACAAGTTGCATGCGTCGTACCAGCGAGGACAGGGCGGCGGCCTGGGAGGGAACCCCGACTCGCACCAGGTCGTCCACCAGGGCACGCGCCATCGGATGCGCGCACACGTAATGGGGTGCCTTCGCGGCTGCCGCTCGCAGGGTGGTGACGGCCTCGCCGTTCTTGTTCATCTGCCGAAGGGCACGGGCCTTGTCGATCTCGTGATGGGTGACCCTTTCCTTGGAGGGCACACTGGCGGCGTCCACCCCGTCCACGAAGGTCAGCCCCTTGCCAGGCTCCTCGATCTCGACGCCCACCTCGGTGGCGTGGACGGCGACGTTCGCCCGCCCGAAGACCGTCTGCCGGTCGATGTCGTGGAAGGACTCGGGCAGCCGCTCGGCGTACTCCAGCGCGGTGGCGGTCAGCGACCAGGCCTCTCCCGTACGGCCTGCCCGTGCCATCGCGATCACCTGCCGCAGGACCAGGGCACCCGAGAGGGCAACAGCGCTCTGACTGTGCCCGACATGCGGCTCCAGATCCTTCAAGGCGGCTGCGGCGATGATCTCGGTCTCCCTCAGTGAGCCGTGGTGGAGCATGGCCCCGCACCGGTCCCAGGCCACTTCCGCCTTGGCGATCGGGTCGTCCAGTGCGGTGGCAGCCCCGGCGGCGACCTCCGAGGCCACCCAGGCCAGGTCCGGGTATCCGAGCAGGTTGAGGGTCTGCCGGCCGGTGCGGGCCGCGGACAGCAGCGAGCGCATCGTTGCTTCGTTCGCAGGTCCCGCATCGTGAACCATCAAGGAGGTGGTCAGATCCTCCAGCAGGGCGGGCAGCAGGCGGGCGCAGCCCGCCAGGTCGGCCGACTGGCGTGTGCGGTTGGCATCGTGTGCCCGGCTGGCCAAGTCCGTCACCGCCACCGGCGTGGCCGCCGGACTCAGGCCGGGGTGCCCGGACAGGACCAGGGTTGCCCGGCGCAGTGCCGAGCGGATGGCCGGCACATGAGAGTGGGCGTCGGCGTTGCCGATCTCTCCGGCGAGCCGGTAGGGCTGGCCCAGCAGCCACACCAGGTCCACGTCGCAGATGGAGGCCGCGCGGGAGAGCACGGAGAGCCGGTCCACCGGCAGTCGTCCCGCCTCGGCGTCCTCGACCCAGTGTGATGAGCGGCCCATGAGTCCGGCGAATTCGTGCTGCGTCAGGCCGGCAGCGATACGTGCCACGCGGAGCCGGCGGCCGATGTGATCTTGCAGAGCTTGGGGCATGATGGAGCTCCGTTCTGAAGAGACGCTCAGAACGTACCCGCCCGACGCTCACGGGGCAGCTCGAAGGCGCCGGCAGCGCCATCCGGCGTCCGGGGCCTGCTCGGCGCTCAACCCCACCGGGAGTGCTGCCCGTTGACGAAGTGAGCCCGGGCGATCCAAACACATCAGGGGCATGACGCGTTCGCACCGCCCTACCCCCACCAGCCATGGCCCGAACGCCGCACACCACGCCCTCGGCGCCTCCACGACCGGCATGACGCCACGCCCTGGACCTCAGCCTGTCCACAGAGCACGTGGCTTTTCCGTTTGGCAGCTCCCGTGTGAAAGCAGGCTGAACCAACTCGCTGACTTCTGGCGAGGCGCAAGCGGCAGCCGCCCGCGCCCGGACCTGGATTAAGCAAGCAACGAGTAAGGACATGAGGATGCCTCCGGCAGAGGACGGTAGGGGCGGGTGAGGGGGGAGCGGCGGCCGGTCAGGCAGGTCCGCGCTGGCGTACGTTCTGCCCTAAAGGACCCGCGGTGAGTTCGAAATCGGGCAGACGAGGCCACCCCAGGTCGCGCCACGGGATGCGGGTGCGCTGGCCGCGTACCAGCATGAAGTCCACTGCGGCCACCAGGCGCCCGCTGGCGGTGCCGTCTTCGCGGCGGAGCAGGACGGTGAGGGCGTCGGTGCCGAACGGGGTGGCAACCGGGGTGACGATCACTCCGCCGACGACCACCTGCTCTAGCCACGCGAGGGGGATCTTGCGGACGCACGCGGTGGAGATCAGCCGGTCGTACGGTGCGCGAGGCGGATACCCGTGCTCGCCGTCGGCGATGGCGAGCAGGGGCAGTGACGAGTCCCCGAGAGCTGTGAGGTTCGCCCGGGCCTGCTGTGCGACCTCGGAATCGATCTCGACACTGATCACGTTCTCGGCGCCCACTCGGCGGGCGAGCAGAGCTGTGCTGTAGCCGGTGCCGGTTCCGATCTCCAGGACTCGGTCATCGGGCTGTGGGGCCAGGTGGTGCAGCATGTTCACCACCACGGCGGGACACGAGATCGACGACGTGAATTCATCCGAGTTCGCAGGCCCGTCCTCGGGCCGGACCCTGCCGTCCTCGATCTGGGTGATCAGGGCCTGCAACGGCTGGTAGGCCGCCTCCAGCCATCCCTGCGGATCGGCGGCGCGATCCAACACCGGGTACCGGCCGCTTTCATCACGCTCGGGCACCCAGACCCGCTCGGGCACGAAGAGCTCGCGCGGCACGGACTCGAATGCGGCGCGCAGCCAGGGGCGGTCATGGAAGTACCCTCCCCGGTACGTGTCGATTCTCTCGATACACCGCTGTGTCAACTGCTGCCTGTCCATACGAGTCCCGTCCCTTCGACGGCTACTGGCGGCTGGGCGCGCCGCCACCCATCTGCTCGTCGTCGTTCCCCCCGTGTTGTCCGTTACGGCTCTCTCCCTGCCCCGTGTCAGGGATGTCGCCGTCCTCGCTCTGATCGCTTCCCTTGCCGCCGTTCGTACGTCCCATCAGGCATGCCCTTCAAAGTGCTGGATCGGCCACGTCGGTGTGTGTGACCTCGCGTGATCGCCGCGGAATCGGCATGTGCCACTGCAGTCCATGCGGGTCCGCTGGCCGACGTCGAAGTGTCGTGATAGGGCCGCCTACATCGCTACGGACAGCCCGCGTACGTCTTTCAACTTGCCGTGACGTAACCGAACTTGTTGGGAACCCAGTCGTTCCCCGGCGTGACGCGCCCTCGCCGTAGACGATTGACGGGCTAGCGTTAAGGGGAGTACCGCAATAGCGCTTATTGGAGGAGAGCGGCATGGACACCCCTTCGGCCCATACGCTGTTCCATCTGCTCATCCGCGAGCGTGGCTGGGAACAGTTCGAGGTGTTTGCCCGTAAATACCAGGAAGCGGCCCGGGTTCTCGCCGAGGACGAAGGCCCGCCGCAGCTGGCTACGGCCCGGATCGAGGAGTGGCAGTTCAAGCGCTGGGCACGCGGACAGATCAAGTCGGCCCCGCGCAAAGAGGCACGGCGCATCCTTGCGTACCTGTTCCGTCCCACCCCCGTCGACGCGCTCTTCACCGCCCCGCTGTCGTCCGGCAGCGCCAACCGGGCACCGCAGGCCTCCGACGGCTGCGGAGACTCCCACACACGGGGGCAGGCACAACGATCAGTCGATGACATGGTGATGAATGCCGCCGCCGAATCCGCAGACTGGGCGGCCCGGGTGGAGGGCAGCAACGTCGGTCCCCACACCATGGAGCAGCTGGCGGCTGACATCCGGCGCATAGTGGCCACCTATCCGCATCGCCCGGTCGAGCCGCTCTTCTACGAAGTCCGCAAGCTCCGCGACCGAGCCTTCGAACTCCTCGAAGGCCGCCAGCCACCGCACCTCACCGGCGACCTGTACATGGCCGCCGGCGTACTGTGCGGCGTCCTGGCAAACGCCTCGTTCGACCTCGGCCGCTACGACTGCGCCGAGACCCAGGCGCGCGCCGCGTTCATGTGCGGGGAGCTGGCACGCCACAACGGCCTGCGCGCGTGGGTGAGAGGGCTCCAAGCCCTGATCGCCTACTGGGACGGCCGTCCGACCGACGCCGTACGGCTGGCCGAATCCGGGGCCGCCTTCACCCCCGAGCAGGGCACCGCCCAGATTCGCCTGGCCAGCATCAAAGCCCGTGCCCACGGACAGCTCGGTCAGCGCTCCGACGCCCTGGCCGCTCTCCTGGAGGCTGACACGCTACGCGAGCAGCTGACGGCCGGGGACGATCTGCCCGGCGGGATGATGGCCTTTCCCCACGAGAAACAGATGTTCTACGCCAGCACCACCCACCTGTGGCTCGGCCCTCAAGACGTCGCCGACGCCCAGCGGGCGGCGGAGAGCGCGGTCGATATCTTCCAGTCCGCCGCTCCGGACCAACGCCGCCTCGGCGAGGAATCCCTGGCCCGCATGGATCTCGCTTTCGCCCGGCTCGGGCACGGCGAGCTCGAAGGGGCCGCGCGTCAGGTCCATGCCGTCCTGGAAACCGACGCCAGACGGGGCACAGCCAGCGTGAAAAAGAGGATCGACCACTTCACGCGTACCCTCGCCCTGCACCCCAGTGCCACCAGCCCGACCGCCATCGGCCTGCGTGAAGCGCTCGTCGCCCACCAAGACCGGGGCACGCGCGAACTGCCCCGAGGAGGATCATCATCATGGCCACGGTGACGCTGCTGCACCCCGGCTCCATGGGCGCACCCCTGGCCGCACATGCCGTCATGGCCGGTCACAAGGTCCTGTGGCTTCCCGCCGACCGCAGTGAAGCCAGCGCCCGACGAGCCGAGCAAGCAGGCCTCCTGCCACAAGGCTCCCTCCACAGCGCCCTGGAGCAGAGCGACGTGGTCCTGTCCGTGTGCCCGCCCCACGCCGCCGAAGACGTCGCGGCATCCGTGGCAGCCCACGGCTACATGGGCATCTACGTCGACGCCAATGCCATCAGCCCTCAGCGGCTCACCAGAATCAGCGCCAGGATGCCGGCCGGCTGCACAGTCCTCGACGGCGCCATCATCGGCCCACCGCCGGCCGGTGACCGCACTGCCCGCCTCTACCTCGCAGGCCCCCCGGACGCGGCCCGTCTCCTCACCAAGGTGTTCGACGGCACCTCCGTCCACGTCAAAGAGGCAGGCTCCAACCTTGGGTCCGCATCTGCCCTGAAGATGGCGTTCGCCAGCTACCAGAAAGCCGCCCGCACCCTCGCTGGAGTCGCCTACGCCTACGCCGACGTCCACGGAGTATCCGACCTGCTCACTGCCGAGGCCGAGATCATGCCGGCCGGTATCCTGGCCGACCCCGGCTACCTGCCGAGCGTCGCTGCCCGAGCATGGCGCTGGGGCCCCGAAATGGAGGAGGCCGCCGACACCCTCCGAGCCGCCCACCTTCCCGCCGACCTCGCCACAGCCGCAGCCGCCGTCCTGGCACGCTGGAGCAACGCGAAGGACGAAAAACTGCCCTTGCCGACGGTACTCAACCAGCTGCGCGTTGCGTCGGACGCCGAGGAGTAGAGGTCTCTCAGGCGCAGGACCTGGCTCACCCATGCTGGCAATGGGACTCAACCTTCAGTGCCCCCGGCTGGGGGAGCAGGCCCGTCGACTTCAGCCGGATGAACAACTGCAGTGCCGCAGGCGGTGCCCAGCTCCAGCGGGATCCGAGGCTGTGTCACGGCTCTGACTGCTGAAGGCCAAAACGCCTGTTGGCTCTGTCGGTGACGAGGAGCAGCGTTTCTCGGGCGCAGTTCGGGTGGCGTCTCCCGCGTCGAATTTCGATGGCTTCGGACAGCAGTTCAGTGTCGACCGGCAAGACGCCGTCTACCGCTCCTCCGGAGCACAGGACAAAAGCGCTGGCTACGGACGCAGGTGGCGGCCGTCGTCCGCCGTTGCCGAGTGCTGGCGGGCGCCTCCCGTTCTCGGTTCTGGCACAGATCTTGGGGAGCCGTCGCGGAGCGTTACCTTGATGTTCGAATGTGAGGGGCTGGCTCGTGTGAGACGGCGTACGCCTTGGCGTCTCGTGTTCGACGGGATCGACGAGGTGGACGTCGAGACGGTTACAGCCGCCTTCGGCACGGTCGAGGTGGCGGCGAGAGGTCGCGCGGCCGGGGCTGCCTGTCCTGACTGCGGCCGCTTCTCGGACCGAATCCACGACCGGTACCAGTCAGGCTGAAAGACCTTCCGCTCGCTGAGCAGAGCTTTGTGATCCGACTGACGGTCCGGCGCTTCATCTGCGGCGCGGCGGACTGCCCGCGTCGGACGTTCGCCGAGCCGTTCTCCCGGCTGGCCGTCCCGCACGCACGGTTCACCACTCGGCTCAACCACGCCCTGGAGCGAGTGGGTCTGGCCTGGCCGGGCGGGCCGGCGCTCGGCTGACGGCCCAACTGGGTTTCGGTGCAGGAAGGATAACCTTGTTACGCAGGGTCATGGCATTGCCCGATCCACGGTTCAGCACGCCGCGTGTGCTGGGCGTGGACGACTTCGCGATCCGTCGCGGCCAGACCTACTCCACCGTCTTGACCAGCATCGAAGACCATCGCGTGGTCGACGTGCTCCCCACGCGTGAAGCCGGCCCACTGGCTGCGTGGTTGATCCGCCACCCCGGCGTGGAGATCATCTGCCGGGACCGGGCCGGCGCTTACGCCGAGGGTGCCCGCCGCGGTGCCCCTGACGCTCTGCAGGTCGCCGACCGGTTCCATCTGTGGCAGGGCCTCGTCCGAGCCGTGGAGACATGCGTCGCTGCCCACCGCGACTGCCTGCGCAACCCCTCGCCCAGCGGCATGCTGCCGAAGGCCACCCTGGGTTCCGGTCGGCCGCAGGACGACGCGGAACTCCTCGGCCGGCGAGCCGAGCGAAAGAAGGCAGCGCACGCCCTGGTCCACGACCTTCTTGCCCAAGGCCACTCATGCCGGGCGATCGCCTGGCATCTGGGCTGGGGCCTCAACACCGTCCTCCGGTACGCGAACGCCGCACGCTGGCAGGACACCATCCGCGAGAACCGGCCCCGGCCCAGCGGACTGGACCCCTACAAGCTCTACCTGGAGCGACGCTTCGCCCAGGGATGCACCAGCGTCACCCACCGCCACAATGAACTTGTCGCCGACAACGCACCTGTCACCTACCAGATGGTCCGCGCCCACATCGCCACCCTCCGCGGGACTCCCGCCGGCGCGCCGCCGCGACCGCCGACAGTGCGGCAGGTGACGGGCTGGCTCACCCGACACCCCACAACCCTGACCGAGGAAGACCGGGCCGGCCTGAAGGAGGTCCTGGCCCGCTGCCCCGAACTGGACACAGCCGCCGAACACGTCCGCGACTTCGGCGAGATACTCACCGACCGCCTCGGCTCCACACTCCCCACCTGGATCGACGCAGTCGACGCCAGCCAGCTACCCGGCCTCACCGGCTTCGCACTGCACCTGCTCCGAGACCTCGACGCAGTGACCGCCGGGCTCACTCTCAACGGGAGCTCCGGCAGCATCGAGGGCGCCGTCAACCGCATCAAGAAGATCAAGCGGCAGCTCTACGGCCGAGCCGGATTCGAACTACTCCGCAAAATGATCCTGCTCCAGTGACTCTGCGCGATCGCGACCTCAGATGTTGCGCCAGAAACGCCTTCGGATCCCACTCGTCAGAAGTGCGGCCCGACAGCGGGATGTGAATCCAAGGCACGTGCCGCGATCTGCAGTTGCGCTTCCCATTCCGCCACGTCGAGCCCCAACGTGTACTCGATGCAGCACGCGCATGCCGGGAGGAGCGCCACGAATGCTTGCTCCTCAGCGGTCTCGACCTCCATCTCCGACCACTCGTCCGACGCCAACTCGGCAAGCTCCACCTCCCCGGCGGTGAATCGCGCGGCCAGCCTGTGCAGCGCGTATCGTCGGGCCAGGTAGCGATCGGGCAGAGTGATCCCCAATTCTTCAAGAGCCTGCTCGAACGTGTCACGGATGTCCCGGGGGTCCGCATGACGCGGCAGACCGGCGAGCTCGCACAGGGTCGGCGTGTACATTCCCATCGCGAGTGCCTGGGCCGCGGTCATCGGCAGGTCTTCCGGACACACCTGATCCGCCTGATACAGCCACGCTGCCTCCACCAGGGGCGGACAGGCGCCGCAGACAGGGTTGTCAGGTTCGGGTGAGTCGTCTATCGCTGCCATGATTCATACGATGCCAGCATGGCTCGCGAGAGTGCCCGGGAAATTCGACTGTCCCGGCAAACCGCCCACGGGCTGCCCCAACTCATGCTGTTGCCCGGTGACACTCCGCGACCGCACCCCAAGATCTGTGCCAGAACCCCGTTCTCGTCGACATCGAGATCCGGGCCCGGCGGGCGCCTCCCCAGGCCGTCGACAATCGCTGTCGTGTGACGTCGAGAAAGCCGCGCCTGTCCTTGAATCGGCCGCCCGGGCCAGCGAGGCTGCAGATAGCGACATCAGCCATCTGCGGCACATGTCTGGAGGCGCCCTTCCAGTTTCGGCGCAGGCCTCGTTACGATCCGGGTCACGAAGAGTGCGGAGGAGGCGTTGCTTAGTGGGCAAGCACGGAGGCAAGCCCGATCCCTCGGAGAGTGACGGGCATAAGCCCGGCCGCCCCATCCCTCCGCCCGATCCCAAGCGGCCCGAAAAGCCGCCGAGGTGACCGGCGCGACCGGACCGGTGGAGCTGGCCCGCCGACTGCGTACAGACGGCTACCTCCGCGACGCCTGGTTCGAGGCATTCATCCACGTGCGGCGCGAGGACTACATCCCCCACCGGATCTGGGTACCCGCCGACGGCGGCTACACGCGCGTGGACCGTGACGACGATCCAGCCCGGTGGCTCTCCCTGGTCTACGACGACATCGCCTTGGTCACCCAGGTCGAAGACGAACACGATCAACTCGCGCTCGTCCCGTCCAGCTCCTCCAGCATGCCCCGCGTGGTGGCCGGCATGCTGGAAGCGCTCCAGGTAACCGACGGGATGACCGTGCTGGAAATCGGCACCGGCACCGGCTACAACAGCGCACTGCTGTCCTACCGCCTCGGCAGCAAGCACGTCACCAGCATCGAGATCGACCCCGTCCTCGCCGACGAGGCGCGCGTCCGCCTGGCCACGACCGGACACCATCCCCGCATCCTCAGCGGCGACGGCACCGCGCCGGTGCGCGGACTGCAGCCTGTAGACCGCAGCATCGTCACCTGCGCCCTCGACCGCGTGCCCTACCCCCTCGTCAGCCAGACACGCTCCGGCGGCCGGATCGTTCTGCCCTGGGGCACCGGCCTGTACAACGGCGTCCTGCTCACCCTCGACGTGCACACCGACGCCACCGCCTCCGGACCGGTCACCGGTGACTGCTCGTTCATGTGGAACCGGGCCCGCGCAGTACACCGCGACGTCATGGCAGTCATCCACCACGAAGACCAGGCCGCGACACACCGCACGCGCCTGGACCCCCGCCGAGTACTGGGCGACCCCAACGCCGCCTTCGTCACCGGCCTACGCGTTCCCGACTGCCGCTACAGCGTCGGCCACGGCCCCAACGGAGAGTTCACCCTCTGGCTCGCCGACCACCACACCACGTCCTGGGCCAGCATCGACTACACCCCCGGCGCGCTCACCTTCGAAGTCGCACAGCACGGGCCACGCCTTTTGTGGGACGAAGCGGAAGCCGCTCTGCAGTGGTGGCAGAGCGCAGGCGAGCCCGAACGGACCCGCTTTGGCCTCACCGTCACCCCAGGCGACCAGTGGATGTGGCTGGATAATCCTGGCGTGCGCGCGACGGAGCCAACTGGGCAGAGGTAGACGGTTCCATTGATCCCCGGGGCCGGGCCAGGAGCCCACCACCCCGTAGGCCAGCACACGCGAAAGGGGGGCAGCCCACGCTAGCGGGCCACCCCCCTTACTCGTTGCCCCAGAAATCAGAGGATGTTGTAGGCGCTGAAGCCGTAGCCGATCTTGACGCGCTTGTTGAAGGGGTCTCCAGCGTTGCTGTTGCCGGAGTAGCGGTACAGGTCGCCGCCCGGGGTGCGGGCGATGAGGTCGCTGCGGCGGTCCTGGTCGAGGTCGCCGATGGAGAGGATGCGGTCGTAGGTGTTCCAGCCGCCGCCGATCTTGGTGCGTGCCTCGAAGGGGGCCTTGTAGTTGCCGGTGCCCTTGTACAGCCACAGCGTGCCCGCGCGGTCGCGGGCGACGATGTCGGTCTTGCCGTCGCCGGTCAGGTCGCCCTGGCCCGCGATCTCGGTGTACTGGCCCCAGCCGCCGCCGACCTTGTACCGCGAGGTCAGGGTGCCGTCACCGTAGTTGAGGTAGACCCACATCACCCCGGAGCCGTCCACGCCCAGGATGTCGGCCGGGGCAGCGCCGCCGAGGTCGCCGGGGGAGAGGAACTTGGTGTAGATCTGCCAGCCGCGGCCGATCTGCTTCACATCCGAATCGTCCTCGTTGATCGCCCAGGAATAGGACAGCAGCCCGCTCTTGTCGAGGAACCACGACGCGTCCGGTGCCCCGTCCTTGTCCCGGTCGAGGGGGGCGTTCGCGCGGAAGCCGCGGAAGTCAGCCCCCGTGTTGAAGCGGTCCGCGAAGCCGCCCTTGCCGTTGGGGAAGTACAGGTTCAGTTCCCCGGACTTCTTGTTGACGGCCGACAGGTAGAACACCGGCGTCTCGACCTGGCCCGCGGCGGCCGCCCGCGGGGCCGTAAGTGCGCCCTTGGGCGCCTGTCCGTGGTGGCCGGCGGCCTCCACGGCGCGCTGCTGCGCGGTGTCGGACGGGTTGCCGGCCGCGAACGCGGTCCCGGCGGTGGCGGCCATCGCCACGGCGACGGCGGTGGCAGCGAGCGTACGCTGGATGATCTTCATGAACGAGCCCCCCGGCTGGTCAGGAGATGGCGCATTGGTCTGAACCGCGCCCTTGGAAAGACGCACCCTACACAGGTGCTTCACTGGTTCTTCATAGCGGGCCCCGCCCGGTTCGCTGGGGCGAAGGCATGGCCGCGTTGGTGATCCTGTCCCGTACTGCCGTAACACTTCGAGGTGCTGGCACGTCTCCGGGTGCGGGGAGTGCTGAGGGAAATCCACGGGCCTGTTGTCAGTGGGTGGACATAGAGTCCACGTCCTGACGTGAAGTGATCAGTGTCAGACGGATGCGGTTTTCAGGGGTGGGTTTCATGAGCAAGCGGTACGTGGCGGTCGGGATGACGGCCGCGATCGTCCTGGCAGGGCTGACGGGGTGCACGGCGCACCAGGCCAAGGACACCGCGCAGGCGGCCGCCGACGCGGCCGACACCGCGCGCAGTACGGTGATGGCGGCGCTTGCGCGTACCACCGACACGACGGAGCGGGCCAAGTCCGCGGTCATCACGGCGAAGATCACGGGGGCGGGCCAGCCGGCACCGATGACGGCGACCGGTACATACACCTGGGGCTCCCAGCCCGCGTTCGACACGCAGATCAACACCGCCAGCGCGGGCGTCAGCGACCTGCGGGCAGCGCCCACCACCAGGATGCTGTTCGTGGGCGGCGCGTACTACTACCAGATCGATCCGCAGGACAGCGGCCCGTTCACGGGCAAGCACTGGATGCGTGTCGATGCGAGCGCCATCCTTGGCGAGCAGGGTGAGGCGGCCATCAGCCACGGCAGCGGCGACCCGACCGCCGGCCTGAAGGCACTCAAGTACGCGCGCGACGCGCAGGACCTGGGACCGGCGACGGTCCACGGCAAGGCCACCCGCCACTACGTGGTCCACGTCAACCCCGGCCAGTGGGGAACTGCCGGGGACGCACTCACCGGGCGGGGCAAGGGCAGCCTCATGGAGGAGTACACCGGCAAGGTGCGGGAGATCACCCTGGCGCTGTGGGTCGACCCCCGCACCAGCCTGCCTGTACGGATGGAAGAGACCATCGGCGCCGCGCGGGTCGAAATCGACTTCAAGGCGTTCGGGGGCGCCAAGAGCATCACCGCGCCCCCCGCCGCCGACACCGCGGACGTCACCGAGCAAGTCAAGGGCCACTCGGGCAGCGAGGCGACAGACAGCGACCCCACTGCCGAGGAGAGCGGCGTCTGAGACAGCAGGTGCCGGCCCGGCCGACGACAGGAGAGCGAGCGATGCGGCCCACCGCCAGCACCATCACCGACCCGTACCTCGACGCCCTCTACGAGACCCTGCGGCTCTACCGGCACGGGCCGTTCAGCGTGCCGTGCCCCGACTGCCAGGCACGGCCGGGCGAGCTGTGCCGGGCCCGACGGAGCGTGCACCGAGCACGCCGCATCAACCACAAGGTCCCCCTCGGTGCTGGCGTCGCCGCCCTCCTGGACACGATGGGCCCCGTCTGTCCGGCGGACTCCGGGCAGACGGACGCTGGGCCGGCCGCCGCGCGAAGGCGCGCGGGGTCGGCACACGTGCATCTGCGCCAGCGGTAGCCAGTGCGCCAGCTGCCGGCGGGGTGAAGAACGCCGACGCCGACCCGCGCAGCGCGGACATCCAGCGGACTGCGCACGATCAAATCCGCCCGGGAAAGCACGAAACCCGGCAACAGGACCGCTGCCGGGACACGCAATCGCGGGACTCTCGCCACAGCCATGCAGGAGCAGGGCATCGTCGACCCCTCCACGAGATCCACGCTGTGGCTACAGCATCAATCCTGTCTCCAGGGCTGACCTGCTCTTGGTGATCCAGACGAGCCGGTCTGGTCGGCGTTGGGCTGCCGTCTGGTGTCGGCGTAGACCCGGGCGCGGACGCCGGACTCGCCAGGGACGCGCGAGGTGGGGATGATGCCGGAAGTCGCCCACTGCTGCTGGAGCTGTTCCATCACGACTCGGACGGTTTCCTCGTCGGCGCCCGTGACGTCCAGGACGACCAAACCCGGTTCCGAGATGTGCACCTCATCGATCGGCATGCTCCCAAGGACGGCTCCGCCCGGCCGCGGGGTTGCCTGGCCGGGACAGAAGCATCCGTACGGGGGAACACACCGCACTGACGTGCCCGGCCCAGTCGCGCGGACTGGCGCGGGGCCGTAGACAGGGAAGAGGCAGCTGTGTCCGCTGACAGGCCGGCCCGGTCTGCTCCCTTGGGGGGAGCCGTGACAGCCCCGAGCGTCACGGCTCCCTACCCAGAGCAGCTCCTCACGGTGCGGTGCCTGCGAAAGGTCCGCGCGGCCGATAACTCATAGCCGAGTGGCCGCGATGTGCACACGCCCGATGCAAGGGCGGTGCCATGCACTCGGCGCAGGCCGCGACACATAGACCGATCACCTCGCCACCGCTGTCGCACAGTGCCTCCGCGACGGCCCCGCCACCAGCGTTTGCACAACTCCCGCTCTTTTCGTCAGCCCGTAGGGCTCCGGTCGCGAAGTTACTCAACCGGCCAAGAGGGGGCCATGGGCCTGGCCGGGGACTGTCGAGAGGAAGCTGCGCGACCGCCGCATTCCGGCACCGGAGCCCGACTGGTTGCGGAGGCGAGAGGACAGAGGGTGGCTGCGTGTCGCCCAGCGCGGCGGCGAGGGGGAGTATGAGGCGTTGGCCGCGCTCTGCTCCAGCGTGTGAGGCCAGCGGCGACGGGCCGGTTCCCGAGAAGCTCGGCGAGGGTGCGGACGCTGTCCGGGCAGGCGATCCTCACGTCGAGCAGCCGGTTGGCGAGTGCCGTCCTCTACGCTCCCCCTTGATTACACAGGTCGGAGGGGGAGACATTCGTATGGGTGGCAATCTTTGGTGGCAGACGGGGCCGTATCAGCGGGATCTGAGGGCGGCATTCCGGCAGGCCCAGGAGCAGGAACTGGCCAAGAACCATCACGGTTTCCAGGGCCGGACCATGGATGAACTGTGGGAAGAGGAAGGCTGGCAGGAGTACATCTTCACCGGAGGGACCGGCACCGTGCTGGACCCCGTTGACATGGTCGATCCCACCGATGACGGCCGAGGGCCCGTCGTACGCCTTTTGAGCGACCGTGAAGTGCGGCCCTGGGCTCCCAGCGGCCAGCCCACCTACACCGAGTGGGTCGATGCCCTGGACTCCGGGAAACTGGACTTCCCGCCGGGGCGTGGCTGCGGGAACTGCACGGTCCTCTACCACGACGGCCAACCCGCCCAGATCGGCTACTGGGGAGTCACCAACGACTGACACCCCATCCCGCCGTAATGACGACTCGGCTGCTCGGCCTCGCAGGCCAGGCCGGCCGGACTCGGGTGCAGCGGGGACTCGGCCTAAATCGGGGCAGGGGATGGCCTGCTGAGAGACCGTGTCATCGCCTGTGCTCGTGCTCGCACGTGCCGGTCAGCTGGTCTTCCCTCGCGATCCTCACGACCACCGCCTGCCACTTCGAGGCCCGCTTGTATGACGTCGGCCGCCACGCCGTGCTGCTCAAGGCGCTGCCAGGCCTGCTCGCCGACGCGCACACGGCCGCGCGCAGCCGCCAGGAGATGGCCCTCGCCCGCCTGTCGACGACCTGCACCCTCACCGCCCAGGTCCTCACCAAGATCGGGCACCACGAGCGGGCCCGCCTCAGCGCTGACCGAACCACCACCTACGCCGAATGGTCTGCCCCCCCTGCTCTGAGCACAGTTCCCCTGCAGCCGGCAGAGGCATTGACGCCGGGCGTTCCGGCGAGGACGCGTGCGGTGAATGTCAGCCGGTCAATCCAGTGGGCACCTGATCGTGCAGAGGTGTGGTGCCCTCATCGCCGGACGGCGGGGCGACCCGTACGAGGGTTCCAAGAGCGGTGAAGGACAGCGTCATGACGGCGTGCGTGACCGTGCGGTCCTTCAGGGTGAAGCGGGCTTGGACCAGGCGCCCGTGGTGATCCACCCAGGCCTGAGCGGTGATGGGCAGGTCGCTGCCGTACGCCTCGCGCAG
This sequence comes from Streptomyces sp. NPDC043908, assembly GCF_056435525.1. Classification (NCBI taxonomy): domain Bacteria; kingdom Bacillati; phylum Actinomycetota; class Actinomycetes; order Kitasatosporales; family Streptomycetaceae; genus Streptomyces; species Streptomyces sp. NPDC043908. Next base: position 32,815 of record NZ_JBWKEI010000025.1, read on the forward strand.
GAGGTCGGCGTTCTCCCGGCTCTGCGCGGCCATGCGCAGGGTGAGCGTGCGATGGTCAAGGGTGCCCTGGTAGCGCTTGGTGGGCACACCGTGAACTGTCTCTGTGCCGTCTGCCCGTACGTCCTTCATCTGCGCGACCTGCTGCAGGGTGTACGCCGGGTCGTTGAGCGGAGGCCGGAACGGCGTGTGGGTTTCGGCGGTGCGGCGGAGGTCCACCCCCCACCGCTTGTCCAGCTCCACCGCTACATCTGCGGGTACGGCGGACCGCATGTAGACGCGCTCTTTGAAGAGGATTTCCTCCGCGCCGACGGTGGTTGCGTTGTGTGTGACGGTCATGAGGCCGTTGCCGGTGGCCAGATCGATACTGCCCGCGACGTTCACCTGCGGCGGTTTGGCGGGTTCCACCGCGGGGGTTGTCAGTGCGGTTGTGAAGCGGGCGCTGGTGTGGCTGGTCGCGGTGACCGCGTCGCGTACGGCAGTGGCCGCCTCCGCACTGGGCTTCTCGTCGTCGCCGGCGCGGGTGCAGGCGGCGCACAGCAACGCCGTTGCAGCAAGGAGGGGCAAGAGGGAGCGGCGCATCAAAACCTCACGTGGGGCATGGCATGTAGAGCGTTGGCCCAACGGTGTGCCGGGTCAGCGCTGGGTGGGATGTGCGGGGCGTGGGGTCAGACGGCGGCGAGGGGACCGTAGGTCGCCTTGGTGTGCTGCATCGCCGTCAGCTTCCGCACGAAGACGATGGCGAGGACCGCGGCGGTGAGCAGGAGCCCGTCCGCGAGGATGACGACGTCCGTCGCGTGCTGGAACGCCTGGGGCTGCTCCGCGTGGTTCTGCCACTGGGTGCCGAGCCGGAGCGTCACCAGGGCGCAGACCCACACGGTCCACCAGGCCTTGACAGGCGCGGCGGACACCTCACGCCACGAGCCGTCCGGCGCGCGCTGGGTGCTCGCTGTCCAGATCTCCCGGGCGATGGTGAATGGGATCCACAGGTTGCCGAGGGGGATGAACCACCCGCCGATGGCCCACCCCTGGCCGCGGGTGCACACGTCCTGCGCGAACACGTCGGCGTTGCCCCGGACCCGGTGGAACCAGGCGATGAACACGATGGCGGTGGCGGCCATGATCAGCAGCTGGAGCATGTCGGCGGTGTCGCACAGGTTGTCGGAGCGGCTGATCTCCTGGCTGCTGCGGGCGAGCAGGTCACCGGTCACCTGGTGCCGCACGACCCCCGCGTATACGGCGAGGAGATCGGTCGCGGCCGCCACACTGAGCAGGATGGTGGTGGCCCTGGCCAGAGCGATGGGCGAGCGCAGGACGGTGTTCGGCGGCGGCATGAGGCCACCATGAGGCAACATGATCGGAAACCCCCCAAGGGCATGAAGATCCCCGCAAACCAGACGGCGGGGTATCGCAGGACCGTACGCCATACGGCATGTCCCGGCCAAACCGCCATGTCCCGGGAAGCGGGGAAAGTTGCCGTGCGGGGGAGTGGGCGTCTCGTGGCGGCATCGGACGTTCATTGCGGAGATCAGTAACGGGTCGAGCCTGTGGCCCGCTGGCGACGGTGGTCTCCAGCCGCTCGGCCGGCTGCCCGGGGCGTGGCCCGACCTCGGCCCTCGGCAGCCAGGAGAACCCTTCCCCCTGGAGGCGGCCTGGCCTTGGGAGGACGACGAGAGTGTCGACCTCGAGGACCCGCGGATCGACGCCGCATTCAACAAGGGGTCCATCGTTCTCGGGTCCGAGGACGGACAGTCGTTCTGGCTCCTGCTGACCTCGGGCCCCCGCCGCGGCGAGGTGTGGATGATCGCCGACGTCGGCGCCGCCCCGGCGCCCGGCGACCAGGTATGGGGCTTTGAGGAGTGGGTGCAGCGCTGGCACACCGGCAGCGACTGGTGGGACTGAACGCTCCGTACTGTCCGGCCGCAGGTCACGGGCTGCTCGAATCCCGGGTGCCTCCCGAAGCAGTGAAACATTTTTGCGGGCCGGCTGATCGCGTCACCGAGATGATCTCCGGCTACGACCTCGTGCCGGAGCCGCGTTCACGTGTACGCCGACACCTGGCTTCCACCGGGGGACGCGACCACCTTGTCGGCGCACTTGAGGAGCTCACCCGCAACCTGCGGGCCGCGTGCGACACCAAGGGGCTGCTGGAGTCGAGGAGTTCCTGATCGAGTGGAGCAGCGCCGCAGCCTGATAGCTGCCTTTCCTTCTTGACGAGTAAGCCCCGTCCTGGGCCCGTTGTGCTGGGTGTGCTCAGCGGTCGAGGGAGTGCTCGTCCAGTACGTCGGTCTTGGCCGGGGGCCGCACATCGAGGGGCTCGTCGAATGCGCTGAATGTCGTCGTGCTGTGGAACTTTGCTCCCTCGTAAACGGCCTTGAGGATGTACGGCTCCCCCCTGCTGGCGACGTAGAAGGTGTAAGAGCCTTCTTTGTCCGCCTTGTCGGTGACCTTCAGCGGAATCGTCCGGCGGCCGTTCACCTCGACCGGTTCGCCCTTGGTCGCTGCGCCGAAGGAGGTGAATTCCCGGGTGCATTCGGCGAGCCCGTCTCCCGCCTTCGCCTCACTGGAGGGTGCCTTGATCCAGCGGTTCTGCTTCTGTCCAGAGACGGCGTACCGTCCTGACCACCGGTTCAGGTAAGCACGATTGGGGCGGACGTAATCCGTCCCGCTGATCCGGATCTGTTCGAGGCCGGCACCAGTCGCCCAGGTCGTCCTGGCCGTGCACCTGCTCTTGAGGTCAGTCACCAGGCGACTGGAATAGCCCTCCGCGGCGGTCACAGTGGTGTCCACGTCGATCGTCACCGACGTGAGCGCGTTCATCGCGGCGTTTGCCTGGTCGAGCATCCGTCCTGCGGAGCGGTCATCCGCAGCAGTGCCGCCGGAGCAGCCGGCCGTGGCGGCACCCACGGCCAGGCACGCCACCACAATCGTGACACCAGTCGATATCGTTCGCACAAAACCCCCACATGATGAGCAGCTCACGTTACCCGACCTGCGCAGCGGTCCATGTCGTCGGCGGCGTAAGGCGGGAAGAACACCATCTGGCGCCTATTGCCCTTTACTGTGGTGTGGCTGCGGGCCGCAGGCACCGCCGCTGACCGGAAGGAACGGCCGCAGCCGCTCCCACCCGACTCGGCATCTTTCACGTCACCCCGCCTCATGTCCGTATGAACGATCAGCAGCAAAAGGGTCGGTCGCCGTCCCGCCGAGTCGGTCCTAGTCTCCTGAGCTTCCGAAGATTCCCAGGTGAGTCGGCCTGTCGTTGGTGTGGAGGACGACGTAGTAGCCGGTCCACCGCATCTGACACTCGCCGAGCAGGCTTTGCTCGTGCTCCTCATAGCTTGCAGCCTCATGGGCAGCAGAAATGAGCTGCTCGTACTGCTCGACCGACGGGCGGTCTGTGCCGAAGTGGTGTATCACACGGTTAGGGGCCAGAGGGCGCAGGGTGCCGTAGTCGGCGATACCGGAGTGCGTTGGCGGGGCATCTGTGGCAACGACCCTGTCGATGTCGAGGATTGTATGGGTGCCCTCGGTTCCCATGAGCTCCTCGTCCTCGTAGAGGTCTTCCAGGCTTCGGTATCGGGCATTGTCGCCGTACTCGTCCTGGAACACTCTGGCCTGCAATGTCGCCAGGGCCTCCTTGACATCGCCGTCGTACCTGGTGACGTAATCCCATCCGCTGGCACCCATCGGGCCACCCCTCCCTAAAGATCGTGAACGCTCGAACGATAGCGGCGGGGTCTGACAGTGAGATGTAGGCGGTATCGCTCGGGGGCCTGACTCTGGGGCTGACTGGCGCTTCGGCTGCGTGTGCGTTGAATCGTCGGCCCCCGAGCGATGCCACCGCGTGTGCTTGCGGGTGTCCGTGACCTCATAGCGCCTCTGTGTCGCCGCGATCCGCCTCTGGCTGCGTCCGTGACAGGTCCCGGGCACCGGCTTACGCCGGATTTCCGGTTTGACCTTCCGCCTGGTCAGATGGTCGGGTCAGGGTATGGAGACCAGGACGACCAGTGATCGAATACCCGCAGCAGCGGCCGCGCTCCTTGAGGCGCTCTTCAAGGGCGACAAGCCTGTCCATCGCGCTCTGCATGCGCAGATCCCCCACCTCCGGGTGACCGGTCACTGCACATGTTCCTGCGCCAGCATCGACTTCGCTCTGGACAGGTTGTCGGTGCCCAGTGCGCCCGTCACCGAGAATCCCGTCGCCGATGCCACGGTGCTCGGTCCTGATGGACAGGCCGTCGGTGGCGCGCTGGTCTTCGCCTACGACGGCTACCTGTCCAACCTGGAGGTCTACGCCTGGGGCGATGAACAGATCACCCAGCTTCCCTCCCCCGGACCGGCTCTGCTGACTCTTGCAGCAAAACGGCCTTCCAGGGCCGGAGAGAGCCGCTGCCCAAGATCCTCCGGGCAGAACCTAGTGTCGGGCGATGACCACGGATACAGACGGGCCGGGCCCGTTGAACGATCATGAATTCGCCCAGTTCCGTGCACTGTTGCGCCGCTACCTGGCACACGACCAAGAGCAGTGGGGAACCACTGCGGACCGACACCCCCTGTGGAACGGCCTACCTCCACATGACACGCGCGCTGCCGCCGGGTACCACCACAGAGATGTACCGCCCCATCTGATGGGTCACCTCAGAACGCTGCGGCAACTGCCAGGGGCCGAACCCCGCCCCGACCTTGGTCCCGCCGTCGTCGTGTCGACCACAGCGGCCGCGACATCCAGAAGCGAGGACGCGCTCGGGAGCGTTTGAGCGTCGGCGATTCGGCCGACCGCGGCTCACGGTATGGCACGCGTACAGCATCGAATCCCGTTGTCGTCGCGGTCGGCGGCGCCCTTTACTGTGCAGATCACCCATGCCGGTCCCGTCCCGCGCCGTGCCGCCCTGCGCGGACACGCGACGCAACCCCCACCCCGCGACAAGGGAGCTTGCCATTCCTGACGAAACGGTTGTCCCTACGTCCAAGGGCGACGCCATCGCGCCCGCCTGGTGGCTGGAGGATCCGGAGCGCTGGACCCTCCTTGAGTTCGAAGCAGACCACGACGCTGACGGCCTGCCACTCGACCGGTACTGGAAGGACCGCAGGGACGTCCTGGATGGCCTCATCCTCACCCCGGGACCGGTCGATCACGCCTTCGCCCGCTTCCTGCTGGAGCAGGAGACACGGTTCCACCGCCACTGCTGGGGCTTCAGCCACACCATCGAGACCGCCGCGCTCCTGCTCGCCGAGCACCGCCGGCCCGAGGACATCTGGTGCCTGTGGCGAGCCATCTGCACGAGCTTCGACACCTGGTGCGGCCTGCCCCACCAACTGCTGCTGGCCGGGGGAGGAACGGCCCGCACGATCGCCTACGTCGCGGCTTCCGGCCACGAACAGCGAGACAATCTGCTGGAGCATCTTCAAAGATGTTCCCAGGCGACGGACGACGACGTCACCGCACTCATGACCGAACGCCGCCGCTATTACACCGACACCCTCCGCGAACTCACAGACACGTAGCAGCACAGCAGGGGCCGCTGAGCTGCCGTTCTCCAGCACCTGTCGGCGTACTCGCCTATGTGCAGAGCCGCGTACGGATGAACGTGCAGAGCACAGGGGCCTGTGAAGCGCGGGCGTCGTGGTTCGAGATGATGGAGCGGTGACTCTTCGCTATTTCAATCAGACCGGCTGGACCGCGATCTTCAACGGCACCGACACCGAGATCGGCCGCATGGTCCGTGTGGAGGGCTGGGACCAGGCGACCGGGACAGCCCTGGTTGTCGATCCCAAGCGTGGTGCCCTGCGTCCGGTGACGGACTACGAGGACTTCTCCCACCTGGAGCGGGCCGACCAGGTCGTGGCCGCGGTGCCTGGCGGAGGGTGGCGGGTGCATTGGAAGGACGAGGGCCCGGGTGGAACGCCGCTGACGGAACAGGTGCTGGCCTGGCTCATCACGTCGCAGGGTCGGGCGACAGCCATCACGGTCGATGCCCAAGGGCATGTCGAGGATGCTGATAGTGCCGACGCCTTCATCCCGCCGGGCGAGGACCTGGTGTCTTGATCGCAGATGGTCAGGCCACGTCGTTCTCTCGCTCGATGGCCTGGAGGCGGTTCTTGAGCCGGTAGCTGGGGCCGTTGATGGAGATCACTTCGCAATGGTGGAGGAGCCGGTCGAGGATAGCGGTGGCGAGGACCTCGTCGCCGAACACCTGGCCTCACTCGCTGAAGGTCTTGTTCGAGGTCAGGATGATGGAGCCCTTCTCGTAGCGCTTGGAGATGACCTGGAAGACCAGGTTCGCTTCCGCGCGTTCGAGGGGCTGGTAGCCGACTTCGTCGACCACGAGGACTCCGGGCCGCAGGTAGGTGCCGAGCTTGTTCGTCAGACGGCCGGCGGTCTCGGCGGCTTTGAGGTTGCGGACCATGTCGTCGAGGCTGGTGAAGTAGATCGAACAACCCCGACGTCACCCAGGCCACCATCAACTCGACGATCTGCGTGTCCGGCTGGACCTCCACGGTGCGCCCGCCCACCAGCTACACCAACCCCCTCAAAATCCAGCAGATCGCCGCCTACGGTTACAGCGACACTGCCACCGCCGACTACGAGGAGGACCACCTCGTGCCACTGGAGCTGGGCGGTGCGCCGCGGGATCCGCAGAACCTGTGGCCTGAGCCGCGTTACAGCGTTGCCGGGAAGAGCGCGGGGAACAAGGACACGGTGGAGAACCGGCTCAAGACGGCCGTGTGCAGCGGTCGGGTGAGTCTGGATGCCGCCCGGCACGCGATCGCCACTGACTGGACCACCGCGCTGGCCACCGTCGGCCTAGGCTGACCCCAACGATGCGGGCAGTGCGGCGGCGCCCCGGTCGGGCGAGCGGCGTGCTGGCTCTGAGATGAAACGGCGTCGCTTCGTTTCGGCACGCGGTGTCGGCGTACCGACTTTCTGGCTCTGGGAACACGTTCGTGGCCGGAGATCATCTCGGTGACACGGTCGGCCGGTCCGCATAGCGGGCTGCCGACGGTTGCGTATTTCGCACGGATGGTGCGTCAGATCCCCAGACGGGTGGGCGCTGCGTCTGCACGGCCGTATCCGAGCACTTGGGCGAGGACTTCACGGAAGTGCCTGATGTCCTCGGCCGGTGCTTCGATGACGGCCTCGATCTCGGGGTCGGTCAGCTGCAGGTCTGCCAGGGCTTCAGGGTCGAGTGCGATGCGGAGAACGTTGCCCGTCAGGACGGCTTCCCGCACACAGCCGTATGCGGTGCCCTGTCCGGCCGTGACCAGGCAGTGTGTGTCCATCCCGAGGGCGACCTCCTGGTCTTCGGGCTCCTCTTCTCCTGCCATGAACATCATGATGAAACCGCTTCCGTCCTCACCCTCGGCAAGAGCGGCTTCGGTGAAGTACCCGTCAGGATCGATCTCGGTCCTGACGGCGCGGGCGGTAAATCGGTAGGTCATGAGGGGGTTCTATCAGTGTGGCTAGCCGCGTCGCGCGGGCAGGTCCCTCACGGCTCGCTCACAGCAGGGCTGTCAGCTGTTCGCGCAGGCGAACGGAGCCACACCGGACACGGCGTGGCTCACGCACCGCCAGCACACTGCGGAGTGCCGACTCACCCGCTCACCACGGCACGGCGCGCGGTTGCCGGCAACGCAGGCCCGCCGCAGATGACGGACTCAGGCCGGCATGCGCTCCACGGCGTCCTCAACCGGGGAAAGAGTGTTCCCTTTTCCGAGGCCGGGAGGTTACGGTCAGGGGCACGCAAGATCGGCAAAGAGGGGGATCTTATGCGTGCCACTCCTGCCCTGCCCGGACGGCCTCCGGGGATCCGCAAGGGCGCCGACGGGCTGACCGCGCGCCAGCGCGCGGTGCTGACCTGTGTGGCGGAGTCCCTGCGCATGCGCGGGTACCCGCCCTCGATGCGGGAGATCGGTGCGAGCGTCGATCTGGCCAGCACCAGCTCGGTCGCCCACCAGCTCCACACACTCCAGTTCATGGGACTGCTGTGCCAGGACCCCAACCGGCCCCGCACCTACGTCCCCACCGCGCAGGGACGACGCATCATCAACGCCCACTCCACGCCCGCGCCGTCGGACGCGGAGCTGTCCGCCAGGGTCGCGCAGGCCGGACCCACATCCGGGGTGGTGGAGGTTCCTCTGGTCGGCCGGATCGCGGCCGGCGCCCCGATCCTGGCCGAGCAGGACGTCCAGGACGTGCTCGCGATGCCCGTGGCCCTGGTCGGCCGCGGCGACCTGTTCGCCTTGACGGTGACAGGGGAGAGCATGATCGACGCCGGCATCCTGTCCGGGGACACCGTCACGGTCAGGAGGCAGGCCAGCGCCGAGTCCGGCGACATCGTGGCGGCCCTCATCGCCGACGGCGAGGCCACAGTGAAGAGGCTTCGCCTCACCGATGACGGCGCCTGGCTCACCCCCTGCAACGCCGACTTCTCACCGATTCCGCTCGGCGAAGACGGGCTCATCCTGGGCAAGGTAGTCGCGGTCCTGCGGTCCCTGTGACAGCGCGGTGGGGCCTACCTCAAGTCGTGCGGTGCCGCGGCTTCTTGATCCAGTCCCATCGGAGGGAAACCGTGACGAACGGGACGACCAGCAGCGACAGGAACCACAGGCCCACGCTGGCGGGGGAGTAGATCCGGTAACGCCAGTTCTCCGGCAACGTGGACGGCGCGAGCAGGAGCACGAGAAGAATCCCCCAGCTCGCCAGGACAACCGCCCCCGCCCGCGACACCGTCCGCATGCCCGCCTCCCTCACTCCAGGACCGTCACCTGCTCGCCCCCGCCCCGGGGTGGTGCCTGGGCAGGAGGGGGGGCACCGAATGCCCTCTCGGTGCTGTCTGTCAGAGCAGGTTGTAGATGTTGTAGCCCCAGCCGATCTTGACGCGGTTGTCGAAGGGGTCGGTGGTGTTGCCGTTGCCGGAGTAGCGCCACAGGGTGCCGTCGTTGCCGCGGGCCACCAGGTCGCTGCGGCCGTCGCCGTCGAGGTCGCCCACCGACAGGATGCGGTTGTAGGTGTTCCAGCCTCCGCCGATCCTGGTGCGGCTGTTGAAGGGGTCGTTGCGGTCACCGCTGCCCTTGTAGAACCAGAGCACCCCGTCCTTGTCGCGGGCGACGATGTCGGTGAGCCCGTCGCCGTCCAGGTCGCCTTGTCCGGCGATCTCGGTGTACTGCCCCCAGCCGCCGCCGATCTTCGTGCGGGCGGTGACGCGGCCGTCGGCGTAGCCGAGGTAGAGCCACAGAACCCCGGCCTTGTCACGGGCGATGATGTCGGCCTCGCCCGCACCGGCGAGATTGCCGGGGAAGAGCACCTTGTCGTAAATCTGCCATCCGCCGCCGATGGTCTTGGTGTCGAGATCGAACTCGGAGACGTGGTACGTGTACGTCATCCGGCCGGACTTCTCGACGTGCCAGGTGCTCTCGCCGTAGCCGTCCTTGTCGTTGTCGACGTCGCCCTCAAACGCGTTGAAGCTGAAGTCGACCCCGACGTCGTAGCGCGTTTTGAAGCCGCCCTGGCGGTCCGCGAAGTACAGGTAGAGGTTGCCGGACCTTTTGTCGACGGCCGTCATCGCGAATGTGGGCGTCTCCACGCGCTGCTTCGCGGCGGAGCGTGGGGCGGCAAGGCCCTGGGAGCCGTGGGCGCGGTGCTGGTCCTCGGTTTGGGCGCGCAGTTCCTTCGCGTCGGCCGGGTTCCCGGCGGCGAACGCGGTACCGGCGGTGGCGGCCATCACCGTGGCGATGGCGGCCGCAGCGAACGCGCGTGGAATGAACTTCATGAACATGCCCCCGGCTGTCGTGAAAGGGCGCGATTGGTCTGTACCGCGCACTAGGTTCGCCACCCTATACAGGCGCTCCACAGGCCCCCCACAGGGGGTTGCCGATGTTCACGCGGGTGAACACCTCAGCGCCCCGTACCGATGCCGGAACGGGACCGCGGCGCGCATTTCCTCGCTCCCCCGCCCGCTGCTGGAACACAGAGCCGTGCCGTGGCGGGCGGGGGCAGGCCGCATGTGGGGAATCTGGTGGCCGCGAGGGGGGCGGTAGACGGCCGCGCACGAGAGGCCGGGCCCAGTCACTTCCGCCTCCTGCGTCCCAGTCTTCAGGCCGTCGCATTGTCAGTCCCCGCACGCAGCATCCGCTCGTGAACCCTCAATCACGACTGCCCCAGGGCATCGCTCTGCCGCCCGGCCGCCTGATCACCTCGGACGAAGGCGACGGCGAGGTACAGCCCCTGTGGCTGAGCGATGCTCCGGCCCCGGTCGAGCTGTGGTCCCGGCTGCGTGCCGGACACGCCGCCTCAGGACTGTGGCCGCTCCTGCTCGACGCCCTGGACCCTCAGGATGCCGACTTCCGTCCCTGGGGCTGCGGTGAACTCTGGCCCGAGAGCATGTCTTCTCCGGCCGACCACGACCCCGCGACCCTCCTGGCCCGCTGGTGGCACGATTACACGGAAGCCGGCGAAGACCGGCCAACGGCGGCCGAACACCCCGCCGCCACCGCCTCCTTTGGCAGGACCTGGCCGGGCCTGGCCCCCACGCCCGCGGCCGTAACGGACCCTGACGTGATTGCTGAGCAGTACGCGCGCTCCTTCATGGAACGCAACCCGCACGCACGGCTCGGACTCGTCGCAGCGGACCGCGGCGCCGACGCCCTCGCCGCGTCCGGTTGGACGGGACCGGTCAACTACGACAACGACACCGCCACCTTCGCCGCCGTCGTGCGCGACTGGGAGGACCGTTTCGGCGCCCGCGTCGTCGGTGTCGGATTCAGCACGCTCTACCTCAGTATCGCGACGCCTCCCACCCGCACCGACGACGCCCTGGCCGTCGCCGCTGAACACTTCGCTTTCTGTCCCGACACCCTCTGGCAGGGCTCACACCCGGACCTGGCCTCCTACGCCAACGACCTCATCGACCTCCACCGATGGGAGTTCTGGTGGGACTGAACCCGCAGAAAGCGGCGCGCCAAGGCCCAACTGACAGCCGATGCAAGCCAGACACGTCCCGGGTCCACCAGGTGGCGGCGCCCCGGCGCTGCGACGCAATAGTCCCTTCAACTACCTGTGTATCGACTGTATGCTTCACGCACATTTCCGGGGGGACTTGGCATTTCTGCATGCGGCTGCCCATGGCCGGGCGTGGACGGCGAGGCGCACTCCGCGCGTGAGGTCAGGAATGTCTCCGTGCACTCCGTTCGCCGCACGGGTGGTGGCGAGTGTGACCCCGTTTCATCACCATTTTCCCTGGGGGGAATCTTGTCTTCTGCGCGTGCTCTGCGCACTGGCCGTCTCGCGGCCTGTACCGCTCTGGCTCTGTCGGCCGGGATGCTGCTGTCCGGTACGGCGTCGGCCCAGCAGGCGCCGGCGGTGCCCCACACGGCAGCCGTCCCCGTCCAGCCCGAGCCGGCCCACCCCTCGTTCACGCTGCCGGCTCACAATGCTCACCGGTTGACCGGCGCGGCCGCGGCCGGTGCGGCCAAGCCCCGGTTCGATCTGGACGGCAGTGGCGTCTCCGAGCTCCTCTACCGCACGCCCAGCGGCAAGTGGTGGCTGCAGATGTTCAACGGGGCGGACGAGTCGCAGTACTCCTTTCCCTACCACGAGAGCGAGTGGCTGAAGGACGTCCTGACGCCGGGCGACCTCACCGGCGACGGGCGCCCCGACCTGCTGGCGCTGTCGTCGAACGGCACCCTCACCCTCTACCCGCAGGCGACCACCTCCTCCGCCGGTAACCCCGGCTGGTCGAGCGGCGGCTGGAACGCCTACAGCAAGATCATTGCCCCCGGTGATGTGACCGGCGACGGCAAGCCCGACCTGCTGGCCCGCACCCCCGGCGGCGACCTCTACCTCTACGCCGGTGGCAACACCGGCGGGGACCCGTTCGCCGGCAAGGTGAAGGTCGGCGGCGGCTGGCAGGCCTACGACCAGCTGCTCGGCGCCAACGACATCGACGGCGACGGCATCGCCGACGTCCTGGCCCGTACCCCCGGCGGCGACCTGTACCTCTACAGCGGCACCGGCAGCGGCAGCACCGCGGACCCGCTCAAGGGCCGGGTCAAGATCGGCGGCGGCTGGGACATCTACAACCAGCTGTTCAGCATCGACGACATCAACGGGGACGGCCACGCGGAGCTCTACGCCCGTGCCAACAACGGCACCGCCTACCTCTACCTCGCCGACGGCCATAGCAACTTCCAGCCCCGGCGCACCTGGGGCGACGGCTGGAACGTCGCGTCCTCCTTCAACGCCTCCGGCGCTGCTCCGTTCACCGGCAAGAGCGAGATCCTGGGCCGCAACGCCCAGGGCACGCTGTTCTACTACCAGGCCTTGAACAACGGCCAGCTCGGCAGCCGCCAGCAGGTGGGCAAGACCGCCGGCTGGCCGGGTGCCGACATCCGCTTCACCTCCTCGCTCGACGACAACGGCCAGCCGGAGCTGCTGGAGATCGCCGACAACTGGCTCTACAACGAGGGCAACGGGGTCAGCGCCGGCTGGAGCCGCTACAACCTCGTCATCGGCCCCGGCGATCTGAACAACGACGGCCAGGGCGACCTCCTGGCCCGCGACGCCTCCGGCACCCTGTGGCTGCAGCGCGGCACCGGCTCCGGCACCGGCTTCGCCTCCCGCCTGAAGACCGGCGGAGGCTGGGGCGCGTACGACAAGATCCTCGGCGCCGGAGACCTCACCGGCGACGGCCTCACCGACATCGTCGCCCGCACCGGCGATGGCAAGCTCTACCTCTACCCCGGCACCGGCATCTCCACCTCACCGTTCAAGACGCGGGTGTACGTGGGCGGCGGCTGGGGGCAGTACAGCAACCTCGCCGCCCCCGGCGACCTCACCGGCGACGGCCGCGGCGACCTGCTGGCCTCCAACTCCCGTGGTGAACTGTTCCGCTACACCTCCAACGGCTACGGCGGCTTCACCACGCGGGTGAAGCTCGGCGACGGCTGGAACACCTACCGCGACCTGTACTGAGGCGCCGGGCGGGCGATGCCTGCCCATGTGAGGTGAGTGCCCCGCCTCCGGTGAACTGACCGCAAGGTCGCCCCGGGGGCGGGGCGCTCCCGTCCCGACGCTCCAGGGCAGCACCTGACCACGTTTAGGGTTCGGTCATGCTTGAGATCGCGGTGAGGACGGAGAACGGGGAGCGGCACGTCAAAGTGTCCGCCGAGGAGCTGGCAGGGCTGGTGCGGCGGATCGGCGGTGACGGCGACCGCTTCCTGGTGATGCAGCGCATACCCGACCTGCCTGACGTCTTCGCCCAGGTGTGGCATGAGGCGGGCGGTGACTACATGCTGGAGTACCGCGACGGGGCCGCTGACCGCCAATTCCAGGCGACGGCCGACGAGCCCGGCTCCGTGATCGCGGTGCTCACCGGCTGGGCCCGTCAGGAGCGTGGCTGGGACGCCGGCCCGGCGTGGTCGCTGCTGGACCTGGGCCCCACCCCACACGTGCCGCCGCTCGACCTCGGCGCCGATGAGAGGGCGGAGCTAGAGAGACGCGTCCGCGAGGTACTGGCCGGCGGCTATGCCTCCCGCGCCGAACTGGCCGAGCTCGCCGAAGATTATCTGGTCACCGAGGACCGCAGGCCCCTCTCGCCCCAGCAGGCGCAGGAGCTGGCCGACCGGCTGTGGCTGGAGCGGGTCGCCGAGCAGGCGACCTGGCAGGGCGAGACGGACCCCGAGAAGCTGACCCGCGCGTTCACCGCCCTGGAGGAAGCCGGCATCACGGCTCGGGAGAACTTCACCTGCTGCCGCAGCTGCGGCCAGAGCGAGATCGCAGAGGAAGCCGACCCCGATGCCCGCGGCTTCGTCTACTTCCACACCCAGTGCACGGACTCCGCTACCGCAGGCGGCGGACTGATGCTCCTCTACGGCGGCTTCGACGGCTCACCCGAAGCCACGACGGCCATCGGCCGCGAGGTCGTGGCCGCACTCAATGCAGCAGGCCTTCACACCGAGTGGGACCACGACCCCGACCGAGCCATCACCATCACCCCCATCGACTGGCGCCGCCGCCTGATCGGTTAAAGCGCGCCCTATCTTCGACGGAGGCTCTCATGACAGGCGGCAACAGGTCCGGCACGGATATCGGCGGCGGCCACATCGGACTGGCCGTGACGACCATTGCTCTGATCGTTATCGCCAGCTTGTCCGGCGCTCGCTGGACTTTGATCGTCGCAGGAGGCTTCACCGCCTGGTTCATCCTCGCGCTCACCGTCATCCACATCAGGGGCGGACGCGGCAGGGAAGCAGTTCGGCGGGCCTATGTCGCCACTTTCAGCTGGGGCGACTACGTCACCCCCTGACGGGGTCAGACGACAAGCGGGAAGGGGCCCGCGCACGTGCGAATGACCGCGGGCCCCCGATCCACCCGTCCTGTCAGGGGCGGAGCCCTCACGGTAAGGGCCACGCTCACCCGGCGCACGCCGACAGGCCCACCCTGGGAAGACCGTCACCTGGGTATCTTCCGGCAAGGGGCACCGGAGCCAAGTGGTCTCCTGCGGCACGCGTTCCTGCCCGATCCCGCTTCATTGATGCCGGAGCTACCGGGAGGGACGGGGCGGGTACAGGTAGACACCGACGGCGGTGGCGCCAGCGAAGGCGCACCGGATGCGGGGCTCGACGTCCGCCCAGTCCAGAGCGCCCAGTCCCGCGCCGAGGGCCGGGACGGCGAGGGAGTCGATACGCAGCCGCCGGACGGTCGCCACCAGATCCATAAGGCCTGCCTCGATGTCCTCGATGCGCGAGCGCGAGCGCCAATGACCCTTCGTCGGGAAGTTGATCACGTAACGGGGGCGCGCCGCCTCGCCCGCGCTCCACACATGCATTCGGCCGAGCCTGACTTCGCCGGACAGGCACGCCTGCCGGTAGTCGGCGAACATGGCCGGGTAGGCCTGCTTGAACTGCTGAGCGAGACCCTTGCCCATCACCCCGACCGTGTTGACGGGGTTGACGAGCGCGGTCACGTCGGCCTGCAGGAGGTCACCGGTTCCCTCGATGACAGAAGTCGATGGTGTCATCGGCCCATCCGATCACCGGCCTGTGACATTCGCCCATGCGCCTGGAAGCCGCTGCAAGGCCTCGCGCGCGGTCCGCAGCACAGGCCGTTGCGATGAGAAGCCGCAACGCGTTGCCATGCCCCGGCTTCTCGACCGCAGCCAGCTACTGCGCCGACTGGACCGTGACCTCCCGGCCACGCACCCACATCCTGCGCACGTACTGTCGCCCGCCGGTTTCCTCGACGAGTCGCACCGTCAGCGGGGTCGCCACCGTACAGTCCGACCCAGGTGCTGTATCGGCTCAGGGCAGTCGTGGCGTCGGTCCACTCGCCCTGCACGGCAGGGCCCGCTTCCTGAAACTGCAGCCGTGTGATGTGCCGCGGCTCCACGTGCACTCCTCTCAGAGTCGTTGGCTTTCACGCTGGGGGACCGGCCTGCCACACCCCGCCTGCGCCTGGTGGCGCAGCTGTGAGGGTCAGAAGGTGTTCTGAAGCCGGTAGCGGTCCCGGCGCCGGTTCTGGCCGGCGCGGGAGGTGTGGGCGAAGGGCAGGAACGCCTGGGCGCCGTTGTGGAATTCGGCGCCGATGCCGGGATGACGGGTGGCGGCCTGGGCGGTGTAGCCGTAGGCCCGTGCGAGTTCCGGGTGCTGGCTGTTGGCCAGAGCGGCCGCGAGGTAGTCCTCGGCGGCACGCGGGGTGATCGTCTGGTCCTGGTAGAGGTCGGGGGCGGGCACCGTAGTCAGGGGCGGGCCGGTGACGGGCACGTCGGCGGAGTCGTTGCGGGCGCCGGGGGCCAGGGCCGCGGTGATGGCGATCCACAGGCGGCTGCCTGACGTCATGGTGATCACGATGCCGTACGGCGGGGCATCCTCGTCGTCCCACGGGTCAGCGGCGGTGATGTCGGGGGCCTTGGGCAGGACGTCGAGGCAGAGCTGGCGGAAGCGGTCAGGATGCATCGGAAGGTTGGACTCCTTGCGGCGGCGGTGTTGCTTCAGGCGGGCGGGGCGGCGAGGGTGGCGGGGCGGATGATGTGGGCGCCGAAGCGGGCCCGGGCGGCGTCGGCGATCTGCTCGATCCGCCGGGTCTTGTCGTCGGCGGGGTCGAGCTGCAGCTGATGGTGCGCCTGTTCGGCCGGGCACAGGCCTTGGGCGCGCAGAGAGATCTCGCGCACTCTGGCCCGTTGCAGGCCGAGCGATGTGTACAGCTGGCGGGCTGCTCGGCTCAGGTCGCTGCTGTGGGCGGTGGGTTCGGGCAGGGTGCGGCTGCGGGTGGTGGTGGAGGCATCTGCGTAGCGCACGGTGACCGCTACCGCCCGGCATGCCTCGCGTTGTTCGCGTAGCCGCAGGCCGAGGACGTTGGCCAGGCCGGTCAGGGCCCGGCGGTGTTGGTGTGGGTCGAGCTCGTTGTGAGGGAAACGGTGGGTGGCGCCGGTGGAGCGGGTCAGTGCGGTGCGGGTGACGGGGCGCGGGTCGTGCCCCTGGGAGCGGGTGTGGAGTTCGCGCGCGGTGGTGGTGCCCAGCAGCCGGGCCAGGGTTGCGGAGGGCGTGGCGGCGAGCTGCCCGATGGTGGTGATGCCGAACTGCGCCAGCGTCCTGGCGGTGGCGGGTCCCGCCCCGGGGAGGGCGGCCACGGGGCGGGGAGTGAGGAAGGCGGTGACGGCGTCGGGCGGGATGACCGTGATGCGGCCGGGCAAGGTCTCGGCTGCGGCCATGGCGGCGATCATCGGGTTGGGGCCGGCACCCACGGTGGTGTGGACGCCGTACAGGGCCATCGCGCGCAGCCGCAGGAGCTGGCCGATGCCGTGCGGGTCCTGGCCGAAGTAACCGAGCGCACCGGTCAGGTCGAGGTCGACGGTGTCAGGAGGCAAGGGCTGGTAGCGCGGCGTGAACTGCTCCACCAGTGTGAGCAGCCGGTCGAACAGGTCGCTGTCGCTGTAGTTGAGGTGGAAGCGGATACGCATCACGCACCGCTGGCGGGTGCTGGCTGTGGTCATGGCGTTCACCCCGCACTTCCTTGACTTTGGTGGCCGAGGCGGCGCAGGTCGGCCGAGCGGGTGCCGGCGGGCTGGAGGTCGGCCCACGCGCTGAGCCTGGCTCCGGCAGTGCCGTTGGCGAGAGTGCGCTGCGGGGCCGGGGCCGGCTGGGCGGGGGTGGGGTGTGCGGCGGGCTGTCCGAGCAGGCGCAGCGCGGCTTCAGGTCCGTGGTCGCGGCGGGCGGTGGCGAGCTCGTCCAGGTTCCAGGCCATGGAGGCGACCACCGTGCGGCGCGGCCCGCGCTTTTCGACCGTGCCGCGGACCAGGAGCAGGCCGGAGTGGAAGACGGTGTAGGCGCAGTCGGCGTGGCTGTCGTCGAAGAATGCGACATCAACCAGACCGGTGCCGTCTTCGAGGGTGACGAAGATGACCCGGCGCCCCGAGGGGATGGGCGGAGTCTGCGTCGAGGCGCGCACCCCGGCAACCAAGACGCTCTGCCCCGGGTGCAGGGCCTGGAGGTGGACGGCGTCGGTCGCGCCGATCTCCCGCAGCAGCCGGTGATGGTCCTCCATCAGATGGCGGGAGACATCGATGGAGAGCACATCCAGTTCGGCCCCCAGCGCCTCGCGGGCGGTCATCTCGGGCAGGCCGCTGGGCTCCGCGACCGGCGGGGCCTGGTCGAGGGGGAGCTGGCCGGTGCGTTGGCGGCCGCGGGTCTGGCGGTGCAGTTCGGTGATCTGCAGCAGCAGGTCGCGGCGGGTGATCCGGCCCTCGCCGGGCGCGCGCAGGGTGTCCAGGGCGCCGATCTCGATGAGGCGTTCGGCGGTGGGGCGGGCGGGGTGGGCGCGTTGCCACAGGTCCTGCAGGCTTGTGTAGGGCTGGCCGGCGGCGATGCGGGTGACGTCGTCCTCCCGGATGCCCTTGACCGCGGCGAGCGACAGCCGCACCCCCCACGTGCCGTTGGGGAGCTGTTCGATGATGTGGGCGGGGCGGGAGCGGTTGATGTCGACGGGCAGGACGGGCACGCCGTGACGGCGGGCGTCAGCAACGATCACCCGCTGCGGCCACATTCCCGGGTCGTGCTCCAGCAAGCCGGCATAGAGAGCGGCGGGGTGGTGGGCCTTGAGCCAGGCGCTCTGCAGGGCGGGCACGGCGAACGCGACGGCGTGGGCCCGGCAGAAGCCGTACGCCCCGAAACTCGCAATCACCTCCCACGCCCGCGTGAGCATCTCGGGCTCATAACCGCGTGCTGAGGCTTCGGTGTGGAACCAGGCTTCCACCTTGGGCAGGCGGTCCGGGTCCGCCAGGGCGCGGCGGGCGATCTCTGCCAGGGCGCGGTCGCAGCCGGTCAGGACGGCGAAGGTGTCGATGATCTGCTCGTGCCAGATGGTCACCCCGTAGGTGTCCGACAGGACAGGCTCGAGGTCGGGGTGGAGATAGGCGGGCGGGGCTCCGTGGCGGGCGGCGATGTAGGCCGCGGGCATGCCGCCGGCCACCGGCCCGGGCCGGAACAGGGAGATGTCGGCGATCACGTCCTGGACATCGCGCGGCTGCAGACGGCCCAGCAGGTCCTGCTGGCCCGGCGATTCGAGCTGGAACATGCCGATCGTGTCGGAGGCCTGGAGCAGTTTGAACGCCCAGAAGTCATCGAGGGGCACCTGGGCCGGGTCGTCCAGGTCGATGCGGGTGCCGGTGGTGCGCTGGATCTCGGTGACCGCGTGCGCCATCGCCGACTGCATCCGCACCCCCAGCACATCCAGCTTGAGCAGCCCGAGGTCTTCGACGTCTTCCTTGTCGGCCTGCACCATCGGGTAGCCGCCCGGGGTGGGCTGCACCGGCAGGCGGTCCAGCAGGCTGCGGTCGCTGAGGATCACCCCGCACGGATGCATCGCGATGCCCCGCGGCAGGGAGTCCAGCCCCGCCGCGAGCTCCCACAGAGGCCCGAACCGCCCCGCCTCACCCGCCAACGGCTGCAGCTCCGGCAGCTCGTTGAGGGCGGCGGGGATGTCGGCGGCGCGGATGTGGGGAAACGACTTCGCGATCCGGTCCACCTCGCCGGGTGCGATGCCCAGGGCCATGCCGGTATCGCGCAGCGCGTGCCTAGCCCGGTAGGTCTCCGGCATCCCGGTCACCGCGACGCGCTCCGCCCCGAACCGCTTGATGATCGCGTCGTAGACCTCCAGGCGCCGGGCAGACTCCACATCGATATCGATGTCCGGCAGCGACCGGCGCCGCACCGAGACGAACCGCTCAAACAGCAGCCGATGATCCAGCGGGTTCGCGGTGGCGATATGCAGCGCGTGGTTGACCATCGACCCCGCCCCCGAGCCGCGCGCGGCCACCCGGATGCCCATCTCCCGCACGTCCGCGACGACCTGGGCCACCGACAGGAAATACGCCTCGAACCCGAGCCGGCCGATCACCTCCAACTCCTCCTGAAGCCGGCCCACTGCCCGGGCGTCACGGTCCAGGCCACGGCGCACCATGCCCGCCTCGCAGCGCTCGCGCAGCAGCCGCGCCGCACCACCCGCCTCCCGTGAGGCGCCAACGGCCTCCGGCTCGGGAAAATGCGCACGCCCCAGCCCCAGATCCGCCACTGGATCCACCACGCACTGCTCCGCCGTAGCCACCGTGTCCGCCAGCAGCCGCCCCGCGCGCCCTGCCCCGGCACCGGCGGCCCGGGCGATCTGCTCAGCTGCCTCGCGCATCTGCGCGGGGTCTTTGAGCCAGCGCTCGCCACAGTCCAGACGGCGAGGGTCAATGGGGCGCAGGAGCCGCGCGGCGTCCAGCACGTCGGCCAGGCGGTGCTGGCCAGCATCGGCGTAGCGCACGGCATTGGTCAGCACCGCCGTGATACCCAGCCGGTCGGCGAGCTGCAGGGTGCGCGCCGCCAGCCGCAGAGACCCCGGCCCCGTCCCCGACAATCCGTACCAGAGCACCTCCAGCCGCAGAGAGCTACCGGCCAGCTCCCGCCACGGAGCAATCAGCCGCTCCGCGAGATCAGGACGCCCCGCGGACAGGGCGCGCACCGGTTCCGACGCCGGACCCAGCAGCACCGTCACGTCCTCGTCCAGGTACCTGCGCAGCACCGGCCAGGACACCACCGGCGGCCCGCCCGCCGCGTCCGCATGGGCAGCGGAGACCACACGGCACAGACGCGACCAGCCGCCCAGGTTCTGCGCCAGCAGGGTGACCCGCAGCGGCGCCTCCTCCACGTACGCACCGCCGCGCACCGGCGTCCGACGCCGCACCGGCTCCGAATCGACGACCGGTGCCACCGCCACATCAACGCCGAAAACCGGCCGCACACCATGGGCGGCGCACGCCTTCGCGAAACGCACGATCCCTGTGACCGTGTCCCGGTCCGTCAGCGCCAGCACGGTCATTCCCCACTCTGCTGCTCGCTTGACCAGGGCATCTGGGTGGGAGGCGCCGTAGCGGGCGGAGTATCCGGAGGCGTTGTGGAGGTGCACGAACCGGTCCATCACACACCTCCTGCCTTCCTCGCCCCCTTATGCACCATCTGTCCCAGTGGCTGGATATCCACCATAGCTCAGATCTTCAAACATGCGTTCGAACAAAATGTGCGGGGCGTCGGGCGCATCGGGGTCGAGGCGAACTGCGGCGGCAGGGTGCACTGACAAGGCGCGTCCGGCGCGATCTCCGTGGGCAAGCCGTGGGTCTGCCTCCAGGTGCCTGTGGATCTGCACCGTTTTAGGCTGGTTGCCTGTTCAAGGGGGGCAGTCTGGGAGGTGTGGATGCCTCGGCCTGTCTGGTCCGGCGCGATCTCGTTTGGCCTGGTCACCATTCCGATCAAGGTGCTGCCCGCGACGGAGAACCACAACATCAACTTCCACATGGTCCATGTGGAGGACATGGGCCGGGTGCGGACCCGGAAGGTGTGCGAGCTCGACGGGAAGGTCCTGGACCAGGACGAGATCGGCAAGGGCTACGAGGTCGCGAAAGACACGATCGTGCAGATCACGGACGCCGAACTTGACGCGATGCCCCTGCCTACTGCAAAGGCCATTGAGATCGTCGCGTTCGTCCCGGCCGAGTCCATCGACCCGGTCCAGGTCGGGGCCGGCTACTACCTGGCCTCCGACGGGCAGGTCGCCGCGAAGCCCTACACCCTGCTCAGGCAGGCGCTGGAGCGCAGCGCGAAAGTCGCGGTCGCCAAATTTGCCTGGCACGGCCGCGAGCGCCTGGGCCTGCTCCGGGTGAAGGAAGACGCCATTGTCTTGCATGCGATGCGCTGGGACGATGAGATCCGGGATCCCCGCGACGTCACGGTCCCGGCCGCGGAGGTCTCCGCAGCGGAGGTCGAGGCCGCGATCCAGCTGCTGGAAACGATGGCCCAGGAGGACATCAACGATTACCGCGACCGCTACCGCGACGCGGTGGAGGAGATGATCGCGGCGAAGTCTGAGCACCGCATGCCGAAGCCCGTCGAACCGGAAGGCCCGCAGCCCTCCGGGAAGGTCGTCGACCTGATGGCAGCCCTGAACGCCTCCGTCGAAGCCGCCAAGGCCAGCCGCGGCGAGACGGGTGACGAAGCCAGCGTCCACGAGCTCCCCGCAAAGCGCACGACAAAGAAAACCGCCGCCAAGAAGCAGGCTCCGGGCAACGCAGCTACGGCCTCGAAGAAGACGGCTGCGAAGAAGACAGCCGGGCGCAAACCGAAGAGTGCCTAGCCAGGCATCATCCCCCGCACCTCCCGAGCCAGGGGGCGCCGTCGGTGCGCAGGCGTCAACCCGAGGCCAGGCAGTGGCCCCGTTCCGGTGTTCTCCGGCCGGCGGCCACCCTAGCGCGGTGGCTGTCGCCAGACTCGCGATCGTGATCGCTCCGAACCACTCGGGCGCCGCCCCCCGAGGACCTCCCCGACGGGGCGGCCCGGATGACAGCTGGCACTGGCCGCGTTCGCTTCTCGCTCGTGCGGTGGGTCCTCGCCCCGCGCACCACGTGGCAGGCGCGCCGCCTGGCCGCCGATGCCGTGCCCGCGCCGGTGTTCGGCCAGCAGTGTCAGGTCGACCGGCGAGGTCACCGGGCCGTCCTCGCAGAGCATCGCGTCGCACAGCTCGAACAGCGTGTCGCCGCGTGCGGTCAGGTACGCGTACAGGTCCTCCCGGAAGTGTGACGCGAAGTCGAACGCGTCCCGCCGGGCATCGTGATCCAGCACACTCACCTCTGCGGCCCTTGTATGAGCGTTATTCCGTGGCGGAACGCATGCTCATACGAAGGCCGTCTACCTGCCCCGAAAACTTCCTGGTGAGTGACACCGTTCGGGATGCCGTTCGACTCGCCGGCAGGGCCTACGTGAAGTCGGAGTAGGCGAGGTGGGTTGCGCAGACCCGGCACCGGAAGAGATACGCCAACGCCTCGCCGTCCTTGTCCAGCGAGCCGAGGAAGTGCTCAACCTGGTTCGACGGCCAGCCCCAGCCGTTGGCCTCCCGTCGCAGCATCTCCAGTGCCTCCGGAAAGGCAGCGAGTTCGGCGGCTCCGGCCACGCCGAGGAACGCGGCGCCATCGCCACAGTGGAAGAACCACTGGGGCTCTTGCCACGCGACGAAACCCGGAGTGTGCCGGTCGACCGCCGCGAAGACCTCAAGGGGCACGTCGTCGCCCAGGCACCTTCCCGCCGTGAAATGAGCGTCGAACCGTTCCGCAGCACTGCCGTCCGCAATGCACCACGGACACAGCCGCCCCCCAAGCTCCTCGGCCGCGTAGACCGGGCCTCTGTAGACATACCCGCGTTCTCGACGGCAGCAGCTACAGGCCGTGCCAGAAGGCGCGATCACGCCCGTGGCGACGGGGTCAGGGTGGTACGGGAACTCGGGAAGCAGCTCAGTCACAACCCATAACCGTAACAACCGACACGATGACGGCCAGCGTCACGGGCTGTGGACAACAAACTCAGGCGTCGGCTTGGCTGGGCCCAGGAAACGTTCAGGCGATGGCCCCGCAGTTCAGCGCGGCGGGACAAGCGGACGACGTGGACGCCGCTCAAGTCGCCCAGCAGGTACGGCAAGTCCTGGCCGGGGCCCCCACCGACATCCACGTGGCAGGCCTGTCGGTACCGGCCGAACAGATCCCCAACGCGAAGGTCATCGTCGCCACCGGAGTCCAGCTGGGCATCCCCGCCCGCGGCCAGGTCATCGCGCTGGCAACCGCCCTGCAGGAATCGGACCTGCGCAACCTGCCGGGCGGCGACCGCGATTCTCCGGGCCTCTTCCAGCAACGCCCCTCTCAGGGATGGGGGAGCCGCGAGCAGATCCTCAACCCCGTCTACGCCGCCACGCGCTTCTACCGGGCACTGAAGTCGGTGACCGGCTGGGAGCAGATGCCCTTGACCGTTGCCGCACAGAAAGTCCAGAAGTCCGGCTTCCCCGATGCCTACGCGAGACACGAACCGCTCGCCACTGCCCTGCAGCAGGCGATCGCGCCGGCTCTCGGCACCGCGGGCATGACTTCGGTCCTACCCGCCATGGCGGGAGACGGCAGCTGCGCCGCCACGGCGGCCACCAGTTACGAGGCCATGCCGCCCGGCACCGTTCCGGCCGCCGGCTACCAGATCCCTGCCACCGCGCCTCTACCCGTTCAGCAGGCCATCCGCTGGGCGCTCGCCCAGCGCGGCACCCCCTACCAGTGGGGTGGCTCGTGCACCAACCCCCACGGCAGCGACCCCAGCGGCCGGTGCGACTGCTCCTCCCTCATGCAACGCGCTTACGGCGTCGTCGGCATCCAGCTCACCCGCACCACCTACACCCAGGTCGGCGAAGGAGTCCCCGTGCCGCTGTCCGTCATCCAGCCCGGCGACCTGCTCTTCAGCGCCGGCAGCGCCACCAGCCCGGAGCACGTCGCCATGGCCATCGGGAACGGTCTGCTCGTACACGCTCCCCGACCCGGCCGCGTCGTTGAGGTCGCCAAAGTAGAGGGACATGGAACCCTGGTCGTGCGACGGGTGGTTCCCTAAGTGGCTCTAACAAAAGTGGTTTGATCATGTGACTGTCAGCTTGATCGCTCGTTGATGTGGTCATGGGGAAGCGTCAGTCGAAGCCGTGGATCGT
>NZ_JBWKEI010000026.1:0-55880 GCF_056435525.1 Streptomyces sp. NPDC043908
GTGGGAAAGACGCGACGACATCCATGAAGCCTTCCTGGGCCTCGCCGTCTGCCTGATCACCCATCGGCATGTCCAGAGGCTTTGTTAGGGCCAGTTAGCGACCGATGTGGCCCATTCGGGGGGCCTCTCCAGCGGTCTGCGCCGTGCTCCGCAGGCCGTCTAGGCCGGCGTACCATTCGGCGAGCCGCGCCTGATGGTGCCGTACCACCAGGATCCGTGCGAGGACCCGCCAGAGGGCGCCCCGGGAGAAGCAGCGCGCGTTGGCTGCTTGTACGCGGCGGCTCGGCACGGATCGCGAGAAGACCACCCGGGCGTGTGCCAGCCGCGTCGAAGGTGCCGATAGTGGATGCTGCTGTCCCCCATAGTGCCGTTGAACATGTCTCATCACGACACCACTCCCCAGGGGCCGCAGGCTGGGGGCAATGAAATGGACCCACCACGAGACGCCCACTACGCACCGACAGCGGAGCAGACCTCGACACCACGGTCGCAGCACGGCTCATGGCCCTGGACGCGTGCAGTCACCGAGGCCTTGTCTCCAGCGGCCTTGCCATCCTCGCAGCCCTCACCGTGCGCGACGGCCAGAGCCTCGCCGAACTCCAAGCATGAGGTCGGGGGCTCAGTGTCATGCTCGACCCAGACCCGCGGGGCCGGTCTCGGCGAGCGGGACGCCGAAGCGGGCCAGGCGCAGCGGCATCAGGGATTCGACGGGGGCCTTGCGGCGCCAGGCGCGGCCGTAGGGGGCCTTCAGGCCGGCGTGGTAGACGAGGCGGTCCTGTTCGAGCTTGATGACCTGCTCGTAGGGGGAGCGCAGCTCCCAGATTTTCATGCGGCGCCACAGCCGGAAGGTGGGGACGGGAGAGAGGAACCAGGGGGTGAGGCGGACGCCTTCCATGTGCTTGTCGGCGGTGATGTCCGCGATCCGGCCGACCGCGTGGCGGGCGGCCTCGACGGCGACGACGAACAGGACCGGGATCACCGCGTGCATTGCCGACGCCGAGCGGGTCGGGCCAGGCGGCCGCGCCGTTGAAGGCGATGGTCGCGGCCGTCAGCAGCCAGGCGGTCTGGCGCAGGAGCGGGAAGGGGATGCGGATCCAGGTCAGCAGCAGGTCGAGCGCGAGCAGCACACAGATGCCCGCGTCGATGCCTATAGGGAAGACGAGGGAGAATTTCCCGAAACCCTTCTTCCCCGCGAGCGCGCGCACCGCCGCGTAAGAACCCGCGAACCCGATCCCGGCAATGATCACCGCACCCGCGACCACGAGGACGGCCAAGGCCCGGTGGGTACGGGTCAGTTGAGGCAAGCCCCTCCCCGCAACCACATCCCCTCCCCCACCCACACTCACCACCCACCTCCTCTCACACTCCCACGCCAAAGAGGCCCCTGCGGACCGACATCACAGACACCGACCAGCAGCGCCGTGGACGCCACGCACGCGGGAGTTCCCACCACGCACGCCCCCCTTTACTGAGGAACTCCCCTCCGCGGCCCGCAGGACCGGGGTCGACCACCAGCAGCCAACAGTTCCGAAGCCACAGAACCCCCCGGCCGGTATCCTGCCGCTGGAACAACACAACACACAGACAAAAACAAGCGATTTGACCAGAATGCCGGACTCCATGAAAGTGAGCAAAATCCACTCCGAAACCGACTGAACCCGCGGGTCGCGGCCTGTGGTCCCCGCGCCTGCGGGGGTGGTCCCGCTTGTGGGCATGTCCGGCTCCATCGCCGCATGTGGTCCCCGCGCCTGCGGGGGTGGTCCCGCCTGGCCCGGCGAGACGTGGTTGGCCACGTGGTGGTCCCCGCGCCTGCGGGGGTGGTCCCCACCTGAGCCGCGGTATCGACCGGGTGATGGAGTGTGGTCCCCGCGCCTGCGGGGGTGGTCCCGACGACGTCGCCAAGGCGATCCCGCGTATCGCGTGGTCCCCGCGCCTGCGGGGGTGGTCCCAGCTCCGCGACTATAAGCGGCTGCAAGTCGAAGTGGTCCCCGCGCCTGCGGGGGTGGTCCCGGTATTGCGGCCCATTCGGACCGTATCACCGGGTGGTCCCCGCGCCTGCGGGGGTGGTCCCTCGGCGTAGTCGGTGGTGCCGGAGTCGCGGTGGTGGTCCCCGCGCCTGCGGGGGTGGTCCCCTGCTCACGGGGCGGCGTCGGTGCCGTCGAGAGTGGTCCCCGCGCCTGCGGGGGTGGTCCCAACGCGGCGGCAGCTGCTGCCGCCGCCGCCCAGTGGTCCCCGCGCCTGCGGGGGTGGTCCCTCATGACCAAGATCGTTGCTGCCGAGGGCACGGTGGTCCCCGCGCCTGCGGGGGTGGTCCCAACAGTTGGGCCCCCAAGGACGCCAACAGCGAGTGGTCCCCGCGCCCGCGGGGGTGGTCCCCAGGAGTCTGGCGGCAATCCGCTCGCGGTCAAGTGGTCCCCGCGCCTGCGGGGGTGGTCCCGGGGCAGCAGCGCCGCCTGCACTCCGCAATCAGTGGTCCCCGCGCCTGCGGGGGTGGTCCCAGCGGGGGGTGCGTCATGCCGCCGCCCTCCCGGTGGTCCCCGCGCCTGCGGGGGTGGTCCCGCACAGAGCTCGTACGCCTCGGGGCCCCGCGGGTGGTCCCCGCGCCTGCGGGGGTGGTCCCAGCTCTACCAGCAGCTGGGCGCAGGCGTTCCGGTGGTCCCCGCGCCTGCGGGGGTGGTCCCGTTGCGAGAGGGGTCACGGTGTTCCGGTGGGGGTGGTCCCCGCGCCTGCGGGGGTGGTCCCTCGACGACGTTGGCGGCGCCCTCCGGCGTGCCGCGGTCCCCGCGCCTGCGGGAGTGGTCCCCGTGGCAGCTCAGCCTCCAAGGCCCTGCTGCCGTGGTCCCCGCGCCTGCGGGGGTGGTCCCTAGGCTTCGCCGCGAGCCAGCGATGGGGCATGGTGGTCCCCGCGCCTGCGGGGGTGGTCCCGCCTGTGGGGCCGCGCCGTCGAGGAGGACGGTGTGGTCCCCGCGCCTGCGGGGGTGGTCCCACCACAGGCACCAATTTGACGCAGACCCTTGTGTGGTCCCCGCGCCTGCGGGGGTGGTCCCCTCCAGGGCGCGATCTGCTTCGGTGTGGACGAGTGGTCCCCGCGCCTGCGGGGGTGGTCCCGCCCCGGCCGCCCGGCCGATGAACTCCCCAGAGTGGTCCCCGCGCCTGCGGGGGTGGTCCCAGGTGACCCAAGCCTGCGCCGCGCCATGGCAAGTGGTCCCCGCGCCTGCGGGGGTGGTCCCGGCAGTCGCCAGCAGGGCGACAGTGACTGGCCGTAGTCCCCGCGCCTGCGGGGGTGGTCCCCCTCACGGTGTCTGATCCCGAGGCACCCGACAGTGGTCCCCGCGCCTGCGGGGGTGGTCCCCGGGCCGACGATGTTCGCGCCGTTCACGTCGAGTGGTCCCCGCGCCTGCGGGGGTGGTCCCTGACAGGCTGGACGCAGTAGGGGCAGGTAGACGTGGTCCCCGCGCCTGCGGGGGTGGTCCCGGACTCCCGTCCTCGCCGAGCGTGATGCGCAAGTGGTCCCCGCGCCTGCGGGGGTGGTCCCTTCGGCACGCAGGGGAATTTCGTTGTCCAGGAGTGGTCCCCGCGCCTGCGGGGGTGGTCCCCGAGCAGGCAACAAGGCCGTCACCGCAGTCACGTGGTCCCCGCGCCTGCGGGGGTGGTCCCACTCAGATGCCCATGCAGGGCGAGAACTCGGGGTGGTCCCCGCGCCTGCGGGGGTGGTCCCGCGTTCTCACTCCACGCCCGGGTTCGACGTGTGGTCCCCGCGTACGCGGGGATGTTCCCGGCACAGGGTGCGCAGGCGCCGGACTTCTGCGTGGTCCCCGCGTACGCGGGGGTGTTCCCGTAAGAGAGGACACCCATGGCCCCCAAGACCGTGGTCCCCGCGCCTGCGGGGGCGGTCCCGGCACGTAGCCCTCGCCCTCGGTCTCCGGCTCGTGGTCCCCGCGCCTGCGGGGGTGATCCCTCGATCATCTCGACGTTGCCGGACACGGCGCCGTGGTCCCCGCGCCTGTGGGGGTGATCCCGGGCGCTGGGGGCCCCGGAAGCACGCGAGCCTCGGTCGCCCTCACGGGTGACGATCAGCATGGTGACCCATTCCACGAGTGCGTACGGCAGGTCACGTGCGGCAGGATGAATGACCAACGAGGCCACCGATCAACGTGGTTGAGACGTCAGACATCTCGATCAACAGCCCGGGGGCCTCACGTGTTGCGCTTCACGACACATCCCCCGATCGGTGGCCAACTCGAAGAACCTCAGTGCAGGTCGCCGGCCTGCGCCGGGCGGCTTGGTGACCGTTATCGGTCCGGCCTGGGTGAGCGGCTGGGACGCGGCCACGTCCGCGGCAGCGGCCTTGCTGCGCGCTCGGATGGACCTCAACACTGCCCGAATGAAGGTCCGTACCGGGTTCCTGGCCGACCTGCGCGAGGGCTGGGCGGATTTCCGGTCCCGGCGATGGCTGTGGGTCATGGTCACCCGGGCGTCCGTGATGGTGCCGGTGTGGCTAGCCGGTTATCAGCTGCTCGGGGCGGTCTACGGACTCGAAGTGCTGGGCGGGGCAGCGCCGGGGGTTGGGTCGTCTCCAGGTTCACCGCCGGGCTGGTGGCCGGTGCCGCGCTCGCGCTGCTGTGGAAGCCCCCGCCTGGTCGGGGTGGTGGTGTGCCTCGGTGCCGTCTCGATGAGCCTGCCGCTGGCCGCAATGTCGGCTGCTGTCCCGCTGCCGGTCCTGTTTGCCACCACAGTGGCGGCCGGGACGGGGCTGGCGTTCAGCATGACGACGTGAGCCTCCCTGGCCCAGGAACGCATCCGGGTAAAGAAGTTGTGCCGGACAATGTCGTACTCGACGCTGGGCCAGATCTTGCCCGTCCCGGTCGGCTACCTGATGGCCGGTCCGCTGTCGCGGCACCTGGGGCTGCGGCCGACTCTCGCGGGCGGGGCCGTGGTGATCGCGCAGCGGCCGTTGTGCTGCTGGCCATCGGTCAGATCCGGCGGCTGTCGCCGGCAGACGAGGTGGCCCCGGCTGTGGAGACGGCGGCCAGGCAATACGCACGGGTGACCTTCACGGCTCCGGCGAACTCCTGGTACAGGGCTTGTAGTCGGTTGGCGATGTCCGCGTTTGTTGCTTGCGGTGGACGAATCGGATGAGGAATCCAGACGCGGGATGCAGCGTCGGCGTAGCGTGCTGGGCGTGACGGATGCAACCCAAGAAGACGATCTTCTGGCGGCTCTGCCGACCCTGTCCCAGGTCTTCGGGCTGGGCGACGTGCGCGACCGGCAGTTCCTTGCCCATGGCCTGATGAACCGGAACTGGCGTCTGGAGACGGCTGCCGGGGCGTACGCGGTGAAGGAGATCACCGACGTTCCTCTGCCCAAGGTCCGCAGGAACCTCGCGGTCTTGGTGGACCTGGCTCGCGAGGGGATTCCGGTCCCGGCGCCGCTGCCCGCTGATGGCGGGGGCGTCGTGGTGGAGGTCGCCGGGCACGGCTACTGCGTTCTGCCCTGGGTGGACGGTGAGCACGTGCAGGGGACCGACCTCCCGCTCGACCAGGTTCGCGATCTCGGCGCTCTCCTGGCCCGTCTGCATGAGGGCCTGCGTCGGCACGGCCCCGGCCCGGTCCCGGAGTCGGCGCCGGCGGCTAAGGTCCGCGACGTGGCCGATGCAGACCAGACGGCCGCCGCTCTCCTGGTCCGACTGCCCGCTGAGCCGGTGACCGACCTCGACAAAGCTGCCATCGAAGCCCTGCCCGACCGGCGCGCCCTCCTCGCCCGGTACGCCGTTGCCCGGCCGGAGGGCGAAGTGCCAGCCGGGCCCCACGGGTGGACGCACGGTGACTTCCAGTACCGCAACCTGCTGCGACGGGAGGGCCGGGTCGTTGCCGTCCTGGACTGGGACCGGCTCGGGATCCGTCCGTATGGGGAGGAGGTCGCGCGGACCGCGCAGGTGCAGTTCGGGGTCGGCGGCGTCTTCGACCTCGACCGTGTTGCCGCCTTCTGCTCCGGCTACCGGTCTGTGATCGACCTGTCGCAGGGGGACCTTGCCGACGCCGTGAAGCGGCTGTGGTGGAAGCGGCTGACCGACTTCTGGCAGCTGGAGTTCTACCTCGACCGCCAGGACCCCACCTTCGCTGAGATGTTCCTGACGGACGAGGCACTGCTGCACTGGTGGACCGACCGAGCCGACGAGGTCCAGGCCGCCTTCGCGGCCCGCTAGCCGGTGGCTGCCGCCGGGATCAGCCCGACGGCAGCCAGCTCAGGCAGACACGGCCGGACCAGCGGCATGGCCCGCGCGCGGGCCTTCGCGCCGAGGCCGGGCTGGTCGACACATTCGATTGCCCCCAACCGGGAGCCTGTGGCCGTAACAGCACAACACGCGGAAACGTCACGCAATTTGACTGGTACGCCGAGCCACATGAAAGTGAGTGAAATCCACACCGCCAGCCAGCTGAACCCGCAAGTCACCGCCTGTGCTCCCCGCGCATGCGGGCATGATCCACCACGACCGCGCCGTCCGGGGTGAGGTGGCCGTGCTACCCGCGCCCGCGGGGACCACACGTGCTCGATGAGGCGGATAGTGCTGCGGAAGGACCCTTCCCGCAGGTGCGGGGACGACGTCGAGTCCTCCAAGGACACCGCCGGTCTGTACGGACTACCCCCGCGGGTACGAAGACGACACGACATCGCGCAGCAAGAGCCGGGAGTCCAGGGGACTACCCCCGTGGGTACGGGGACGACCTCGGGGGGAGGCTGTAGCGGCCGCGCACGACGGGACTACCCCCGCGGGTGCGGGGACCACCGCCGCCGTGCACGGGGTCCTGATCGCGATCGGGGACCATCTCCGCATGCGCGGGGACCACCATGTCTTGGAGGTGGTCATGGCTTGGTGCCCGGGACCACCCCCGCATGTGCGGGGACGACGCGCCCGCAGCTCATCCGGGCCGAAGACGTGTGGAACTACCCCCGCGGGTGCGGGGACGACCTACCGCCTCTACCTGATGGGGCCTCAACTGCAGAACTACCCCTGCGGGTGCGGGGACGACGAGCCGCGGTATCGCAAGTCCGGCACCCCGGGCGAACTACCCCCGCGGGTGCGGGGACGACGTCCTCTCTGGAGCTGACGCCATTGAGGACAAGGGACTACCCCCGCGGGTGCGGGGACGACGCGTCCGAGGGACAGGACCCAGACCGCCGTGGCGGGACTACCCCCGCGGGTGCGGGGACGACGGCCCCGTACAGCGGGATCCGCGCCGAGCAGCGGGACTACCCCCGCGGGTGCGGGGACGACAAGACCGGCGGCACGGCCGCGCAGTACGACAAGGGACTACCCCCGCGGGTGCGGGGACGACGATTGCCCCGACACCCCGCCCGGACGGGGCCAGGGACTACCCCCGCGGGTGCGGGGACGACGAGATCTGGACGGAGCAGATCACCTACTGGCACGGACTACCCCCGCGGGTGCGGGGACGACGGCCCGCCTTCCGGGGCAGAAGACGGGCCATACGGACTACCCCCGCGGGTGCGGGGACGACGACGACACGGCGTACGACGACGTTGAGCAGCGGGGACTACCCCCGCGGGTGCGGGGACGACCTGTCGGCTCGGTTCAGATCGCCGACGGTGCGAGGACTACCCCCGCGGGTGCGGGGACGACTTCTGCGTGACCGCGACGGCGCCCGCCAGCGGCGGAATACCCCCGCGGGTGCGGGGACGACGTGACGGCACTCGGCGTCTCCGGCGCTCTGGTCGGACTACCCCCGCGGGTGCGGGGACGACGACTCGGCGGCCCGGCGCCGCTCCCGCTCGGCCGGACTACCCCCGCGGGTGCGGGGACGACCGGAGTTCGCCGCCGCCTTTGCCCGACTGGCCAGGACTACCCCCGCGGGTGCGGGGACGACAAGTAGCGGAACCCTTCCGTTCCGCCCACTCCGGGACTACCCCCGCGGGTGCGGGGACGACTCCGGGGACGATCCCGGCGTGGTCTGGCAGGCGGGACTACCCCCGCGGGTGCGGGGACGACACGCTGCTCGGCGGCGCCGTCTCGACACCCGGCGGACTACCCCCGCGGGTGCGGGGACGACTTGCCGAGGCCGATGGAAACGCCGCTGAAGCCCGGACTACCCCCGCGGGTGCGGGGACGACCACCCCCGATACCGGCGGCACCGGCACCGGGAGGGACTACCCCCGCGGGTGCGGGGACGACCCCGATCGTGTGCAGCACGACGGCCCGCACCATGGACTACCCCCGCGGGTGCGGGGACGACCGAGATCCCGGCCGGTGAGCCGAGGCCGGAGGAGGACTACCCCCGCGGGTGCGGGGACGACACTGACGCCATTCCGCGCGTCAGTTGGCAGCAGGGACTACCCCCGCGGGTGCGGGGACGACACTTCTTGACCTGGGCTGATGCGAGCGGTGGAGCTCCTTTTCCTTTGCTTGCGTCGGGTTCGGGGCGTCTGCTTGGCGGTTGTTGTCAGTGGGCGGGTCTATGGTGCGGGTCCACTGTACGAAAGGGGTCGTGCCAATGGAGGACATGCGGTCGATTGTCGACCTGATGCGAGGGATGGGGCTGCCGGATGAGGCGGTCGCCAGGGTGTCGCGGTTGTGGGGGAAGTCCGCTGCGCGGAACGGGGGGCGGTCTCATCTGCTGCTCGGGCACTTATTGGATACGGCTGCCGTGGCCGAGGTGATGTGGGGGCGGTACCTGTCGGGCGCGCTGCGGCAGCGGCTTGAGGAAATCAGCGGTGGGCGCGGGCGGTTGTGGTTCATGTGGATCTGCGGGATTCATGACTGCGGAAAGGCGTGTCCAGCGTTCCAGGCGATAGACGAGGTTGAGGCCGCCCGGGTCAGGGCGGCTGGGTTGTCGTGGGGGCGGCTGCCGGCGAACCGGCGGCAGGGCTGGCGGCATGACGTGGCGGGTGCGGCATTATTGCGGCCGAGGCTGGTAGCGGAGTGGGGCAGCTCGGAAAGTGCGGCTTGGGTGTGGCCGTTGGTGGCCGGTCATCACGGGGCGTTCCCGTCGGTGCAGGGGCTGCAGCCGAAGCATCGGGAGGTGCAGGGGCGCGGGGCCGCGTGGGCGGAGGCGCAGAAGGCGGTCGTGGACGTATTCACGCAGGCCGTGGGGTTCGAGGACCTTGCGGATGTGCGCCCGGTGGGGGCGTTGAACCGGGCGGAGCAGTTGGGGCTGTCTGGGCTGATTGTGATGGCGGACTGGATTGCCAGTGACAGTGAGCAGTTCGAAGGGCTCTCGGATGCGCACGAGATTTCTCTTGCAGGGGCCCGGCGGCGGGCGGAGGGGGCGTGGCAGCGGCTGGGCCTGCGGGGTGGGTGGGGCGCACTCGCGGTTCCCGAGGATCGGTTTGCTCCGCTGGCGGGGCGGTTGAAGGTGGAGCCGAGGGCCTCGCAGCGGGAGCTGGTGGAGCGGGCGTGGGCGATGCCGGCGCCGGGGCTGTTGGTGGCCGAGGCGCCGATGGGCGAGGGGAAGACGAAGGCTGCGCTGGCGGCGGCTGAGGTGCTGGCGGCCCGGTTCGGGTTGGATGGTGTTTTTGTGGCCATGCCGACGCAGGCGACCAGCGATCCGATGTATGAGCAGGTGTTGGAGTGGGTGCGGTCCTTCGGTCCGGACCTGGAAGCGCAGGTCGCGCTGCTGCATGGCAAGCGCCGCTTCAATCCGACATGGCTGCGGATCTGGGAAGACCAGCGGACCGGCCTGTCTGGAGAGCCTGGCACGGGCGAGGAGTCGGGGGCTCTGGACCCGTTCGATGTCTACGGGGCGACCGAGGAGGACGCGGAGTACGGCATGCCCTCCTGGACCTCGGGTGGCAGCGGCAGCCCGCAAGAGGGACCTGACGGCCCGGCCCAGTGGTTCCTCGGTAATAAGCGGGGCCTGCTTACCGCGTTTGGTGTGGGCACTGTGGATCATCTTCTGCACGCGGCGACCCGCACGCGCCATGTGATGCTGCGCTTCGCGGGTTTGCTGGGCAAAGTTGTGGTGGTTGACGAGGTGCATGCCGCAGACGTCTACATGCGTCAGTTCCTCCTGGAGGCGCTGCGCTGGCTCGGGCAGGCCCGGGTCCCGGTGGTCCTGCTCTCGGCGACGCTTCCGCCGGCGCAGCGGCAGGCTTTCGTGGACGCGTATCTGTCAGGTGCTCTGAGCGCGGCGGATGTCCACTGCCCGGTGCCGGAGCCGGCCGGCTATCCGTGTGTGACCGTGGCCTATGCCCTTAACGGAGCGCCCGTAGCGGTGAGTCCGCGTGATGTTGTGCCGTCCTGGCGGCCATCGACGTTGACGCGGATCGGCTGGCTGCCCGACATCGCCCAGGACGGGGAGCTGATCGCCTCGACGGTGATGGAAGAGGTCGCTGACGGCGGTGTGGTGCTGGTGGTGGTCAATACGGTCGACCGTGCCCAGGCTATTCACCGAGCCTTGACGAAGACAGGGTTCGAGGGGCGGGTGCGGCTGTTGCACGGGCGGCTGTGCGCGGCCCACCGGGCTCAGCGGACCGAGGAGTGTCTGCGGTTGCTGGGACCAGAGGCGGGTGAGGGTAGGCCCGACCGGATGGTGGTGATCGCCACGCAGCTGGCCGAGCAGTCGTTCGACATAGATGCGGATCTGCTGATCACGGACCTTGCTCCTGTCGACCTGTTGCTGCAGCGCATCGGGCGGCTTCACCGGCACAGCGGGACCCGCAGGCCGCCTGTGTTCGCTGAACCGCGGGTCCTGGTGACGGGGGCGGCGGCAGGGCAGAGCGGGCGGCCCCGCTTCCTTGCGGCATCGAAGGGGATCTATGGGGAGTGGGCGCTGCTGAGGGCAGCCGCTCTGGTCGCCGAGGTAGCCGGCCCGCTGGACGCCGGCACGGTGTGCGAGGACGGGTGGAGCATTCCGGCTGGTGTGCCGGCTCTGGTGGCCAGGGCGTATGGACAGGCGCCGGTCTGCCCGCCGCACTGGGATGAGTATGCAGCCTGGGAAACGTGGTTGGCGAAGGAGCAGGAGCGGGAGAGGTGCGCGGAGGGCTTCTTGCTGACGCGCCCACGGGAGTGGGGGGCGCCGACGTTGGAGGGGCTGCACTATGCGGGCAGCCGAGCGGCCTCCGAAGAGGACCTGGACGCCGTGGTCCGTGATGGCGCGCGGTCGGTGGAGGCGGTGATCGTCCGCCGCTCGTCCGGCGGGTACCGGGCGGTCGACGGGACCTGGATGGGCGTGCACGGCGAGGTGGATGACGAGACGGCCGTCGGCCGGCTGCTGGGCGGCACGGTGCGGCTTCCTGCGCGCCTTGCGGAGGCCGCCGAGGCGCAGCTCGCTCCCTTGCCTGGGTGGGCCGGTCATCCGTGGCTGCGTTACGCGCGGGCGCTGGTCCTGGAAGAAGAGGGGACAGCCGTTCTGGGCAAGGACCGGATCGGGTACGACGACGTGCTCGGACTTGTCGTCGAGCGAGGCTGAATGGCACGGGGAGCCGGGCCCGGAGTTGAGCTCACCCCGCACTGCGGGGACAGCGTGAAGCACTAAACGGGAACACCCCCGGACGTGGGGAGGGACAGGCTCCTCGCACCGTGGGGCAGGGTACCCGCTCGCTCGCTCGAACAAGCCAAAGACAAGCAAGCTCACTCGAACATCCCAAACCAGTTGCAAGGATTAAACATTCCCTGCCAGCCTTGCCGGGTCCCCTCAGTGGTCAAATCATCTACAGGCAGGGCGAGTTGAGATTCCGGCCTGCGCCTTCGGGGGCACGCATGATTCCTGGAGGGGAATTCGACCATGGACGTTACGGGAGATCTCGTCGACGGCGACTGCTTGAGTACAACGGACGCCGACGGGACCGTACATACGACCGGCCTGTTAGGCGGGCTGACTGGTGCCCACACGGTCCGCAGGCTGGAGCTGCCGGTGCCCACGATGCTGCCCGCGCTGCTGCGGCAGCTGCTGTTGCCGGTGGTGTGGGACGCCCTTGGTGTGCCGCGCACGCGGCAGGCGTGGGCGGAGCGCTTTCACCGCGGCCGGTTCTCGGATGCCGAGGTGGAGCAGCTCACCGAATACCTGGGTCCCCGGTACGGCGACCGTTTCCGGCTGTTCGACGGTGAGCGCCCGTTCGCGCAGGTCGCGGGTCTGCAGGCGCTCAATGGGGATGTGAAATCGGCCGGGCAGCTGGTGCCTTCACTCGCATCAGGCAACAATGTGCCGCTGTTCAGTGCGGTCAGCGAGGGCGACGAGGTGCTGCTGGCGCCGGGCCAGGCGCTGTTGTGGCTGCTCCATGCGCACTGCTGGGATACGGCGTCCATCAAGACCGGGGCTGTGGGCGATCCGCAGGCGAAGAACGGGAAGACGACCGGCAACCCGACGGGCCCGCTCGGACCGCTCGGGGTGATCACCCCGGTGGGCAAGAATCTGTTCGAGACGCTGATGCTGAATACACCAGTGCTGGCCGCTGGCCTGGACCCGGCGGACCGGCCGCAGTGGGCGTGGGAGGAGCGGCCCGCCTCGCTTGGCTGGAAGTCTCCGTCCGGCCCCCAGTGGTCTGTGCGCCCCGCCGGGGGGCTTCTGGATCTGCTCACCTTCCAGTCTCGCCGTATCCGGCTGGTCCCGTGCGAGACGCAGCAGGGGCCGCGCGTACGCGGGGTGATCGTCTGCGCCGGTGACCGCCTGGCCCGGACTCCCGAAGAGGACCCGCACACGGCGTGGTCGCACACGGCGAAGCCGAAAGCAGGGCAGCCTGCACGGCGCCCCCGCCGGCACATGTCCGGGCGTTCGGCCTGGCAGGGGCTGAGCACGCTGCTCGCGCTGGCTCTGCCCGTCGAGAGTGACGGACCCTACACCTCGGTACTGTTGCGCCAAGCCGGTGATCTGGCGGCCGATGAGGTCCTGCCTGCCGCCTACCCGCTCGGTGTGGAGATCTGCGGCCTCGAATACGGCACCCAGTCCGCTGTGGTCGAGAACGCCATCGGGGACAGCCTGCCGCTCCCTTTGTCCTGCCTGCTTGCCGAGGATGCATGGCTGCGTGCTGCGGTCCTGGAATGCGTCAGCCAAGCAGACCAGGTCGGCCGCGCCCTGGACAATCTCCACAATGACCTGCGGCGTGCTTCCGGTGGTGAGCCCCTGCCACGGGACAAGGGCCAACGCCCTTCCTCCCGGCTGCTGCACAGCCTCGATGCAACGATGCGCCGTCTGCTCGCCGGGCTGTGCACCGTCGGTCAGGACGACGACCTGCTGGAGCGGGCCGAACTGGCCTGGCAGCAGTTTCTGCGCGCGGCCGCCGCCCGCGAGGCCGACGTGCTCCTTGCCGCCGCGCCGCCGCGCGCGACAATCGGCCGGGTAGAGAAGACCAATGGCAAAGAGGTCGTGTACCGCAGCGGCAAGGCGGTGGGCCTGTTCTACAAGAAGCTCGCCGAGACCCTGACCCTGCTCCCCCAGAGCTCGGACACCGGGCAGGCCGCGGCATGAGTCCTGCAACCGGCCAGGCCCGCAGCGGCCTGCGCGCCTATTTCTGGGAAGAGGCCGCCGCAGACTGGCACACCCGCCTCCAGGACGGCCGCTCCGGCTTCTCGGAGTACATCGCCCGCAAGTTGCGGGGCTTACGCGAGGGCATCAGCGGCGAGCCGGGCACTGTTGCCGCCATGCGGGACGCCCACCGCGTGCGCCTGACAGATGCCGCCCGGGACACAAACCACCTGCCCGACCTGTATGTCGCCGAGCATGCCGCCCTCACCCTGTTCGGCCGGCACCAGCAAACAGCCGGCGAGCCCGCCCACACGCCTCGGGCCGGCCTGGGCACGGCTTGCCGCCACCTGCGCCGCGCCGAGACGCTCGCGGAAGCCGCCGTACAGCAGCGGCTGATCGCGGCCGCCACCTCGCAAGACCTCCATGAGCTGATCCAGCACCTGTACCGGCTCGTCCCCCTGCTGGGACGGGCAGGCATCGGTCTTGACTACACCCGGCTCATGTTCGACCTCGCCGCCTGGCAGAGCCCGGCGCAGGACCGCATCGTGCGGTCCTGGGGGCTGCAGTACACCCAACCGCCCGATGCCCAGGACGACAGTGATGCCGCCCCGTACTGGGAGCGCTTCACAGCGGAAAAGCCAGACAGCGGTGCACAGCTCGCCGCCCTGCGGTCCGGCACCGGGCGTGAGGCCGGGGCCGTCCCCGCGATGTGGCCGTACTACCGCACCCGGATGTCCGCCGCCCTGCGGGACAAGGGTGCCCTCACTAAAGACCTGGCCGCCGAGCACACTGCGCTGTCTCTTTTCGGGCAGCACCAGCAGGGCCGCAGCCGGACGATGCATGTCCCCGGCAACAGTCCCGGGACCGGCGCCCGCTTGCTGCTGGCCAAGGACGGCAGCGGGCACGAGGCGCTGGAACGACGGCTCGGCGCCCTGATCACGTCGCTCGACACCGGTGAGCTGGCGATGCACCTGCGGGGCCTGGTCCCGCTGCTGTCGCGCGCCGGCATCGGGCTCGACTACGACCTGCTGCGCAGGGCCCTGCGGTCCTGGGACGACCCCAAGCAGCCCGACCTGCAGAGTGTTCTCCGTGACCGCTGGGACCGCGACTTCCGCATCCAGCCCAAGGCCAACCACGCCTGACACCAGCGCCGCACGGCCTTGAGCGCCGGTGCCGCGCATCGCCTTCCCGGTTCACCGCGCATCGCCCCGTCGGCGATGTCTCATCTCCCCGAGGAGCCCGTCCATGACGCCGTCCCAGACCCTGTTCGTCGAGGTCCATATCCTGCAGAGCCTGCCCCCCTCCAACGCCAACCGGGACGACTCCGGGACGCCGAAGCAAGCCCTCTATGGCGGTGCCCGCCGCGCCCGCGTTTCCTCGCAAGCCTGGAAGCGCGCCACGCGCACCGAATTCGCCAAGGCCATCGAGCCGGCCGGCCGGGCGACCCGCACGAAGAAGATCGCCGCCCTGCTCGCTGAGCGGCTCGCCCGCCCCGCTGACCACGGCGGTGCGGGCCTGGAGAGCGCCCAGGCCGACCGGCTGGCCGCCGCCCTGCTGGTGCCGTTGGGCATCACCAAGTCGTCCAAGAAGGAGGAACAGTCGGCCTACCTCCTCTTCTTCGGCAAACGCCAGCTCGACGAGATCGTCAAGCTGCTCGACAACCGTGCCGCAGACCTCTGCGCCCTCCCGGATGCGGACCTCAAAGACGAGGTCGCCAAGCTCCCTGTCGTCGCCACCCTCTCCAGCGGGCACCCCGCCGAGGTCGCGCTCTTCGGCCGCATGGTCGCCGACCTGCCCTCCCTCAATGTGGACGCCGCCGTCCAGGTCGCCCACGCCCTGTCCACCCATGCGGTGCGCACCGAGTTCGACTACTACACGGCCGTCGACGACGAGAACACCGAGGACCACGGGGCAGGAATGATCGGCACCGTCGAGTTCAACTCCTCCACCCTGTACCGCTACGCGGTCCTCGGCGTGCACCAGCTGCGCGACAACCTCAGCTCCGCCGAGGCCGCACGCGACACGACGGTCCAGTTCGTCGATGCGTTCACCCGTTCCATGCCGACCGGCCACCAGAACTCCTTCGCCCACCGCACCCTGCCCCACCTGGTACTCCTGACCGTGCGCACCGACCAGCCGGTGAACCTGGTCTCCGCCTACGAGCAGCCGGTCGTGGGCACCACCGGCCTGGCGGGCGAGTCCGCGCTGCGCCTGGCGGACGAGCTGACGTCGGTCGCCGCCACCTGGGGCACCGAACCCGCCACCACCCTGGCCGCCTACAGCCTCGGCGGCGACAAACTGACCGAGGCGTTCGGCCCCTCCCTCCCCTTCCCCCAGCTGCTCGACTCCCTCGGTGAACAGGTCGGGCAGTGGCTGGCCAAGGGCCAGAGCACGAAGGCGGACGCGTAATGGCCAGCCACGCCGTCCTCACGCTCAAACTGGCCGCCCCCCTGCAGTCCTGGGGCGGGCCCTCCCACTACAACCTGCGCGAAACCCGCCCGCAGCCCACCAAGTCCGGTGTTCTTGGTCTCCTCGCTGCTGCCGAGGGCCGCTCCCGCGACGCCTCGATCACCGACCTCCTCGGCCTGACACTCGGCGTGCGCGTTGACCAGCCGGGCACGCTGCTGCGGGATTACCACACCGTCAGTGACCACCGCGGCCTGCCCCTGCCCTCCGCCAAAGTGAACGCCAAAGGGGTACAGGCAAAGACCAGCCCTGCGAAGTACACCGGCGTCACCCAGCGCTTCTACCTCCAAGACGCCGTCTTCGTCGCGGCCCTGCGCGGCCCGGCCCCCCTCCTGGAACGCCTCGAATACGCACT
Organism: Streptomyces sp. NPDC043908; assembly: GCF_056435525.1. Taxonomy (NCBI): domain Bacteria; kingdom Bacillati; phylum Actinomycetota; class Actinomycetes; order Kitasatosporales; family Streptomycetaceae; genus Streptomyces; species Streptomyces sp. NPDC043908. The sequence goes on from NZ_JBWKEI010000026.1 coordinate 16,240, forward strand.
GCGCCACCCCCGCTACCCCCTCTACCTCGGCCGCCGCTCCTGCCCTCCCACCGGACCGGTCATCCTCGCACTGCAGCCCGGCACCGAACTCACCGACGCACTCACGACAGTCCCCTGGCAGGCATCCGCCCACCGCCGCAGCCAGGCCCGCACCACCGACGTGACACTGGAGGCCACCGTCGAGGATCCGGCCGGCGACCAACTCGCCGTGGACGTCCCCGACACCTACGACCTCAAGACCGGCACCCTCTTCGGCCGCCGATCCGTCCGCCACCTGTGGATCACCCTGCCCACCGGCAAACCCGCAGCCTCACCCGCCGGCGGGCAAGCCCACACGGCGCACCTCGACCACGACCCGTTCGCTCTCCTGGGCTGGTGATACTCGATGCCCTTCCTCTCGAAGATCGCGCTGAACCCGCACCGCCGTCAGGCCGTCCTGCTGCTGTCCAGCCCCCACCGTATGCACGCAGCGATCCTCGCCGGTCTCGCCATCCAGCCCGTCACCGAACGCGTCCTGTGGCGGATGGAATCCAACACCCCGCACCGCGCCGAGATCCTCGTCCTCACCCAAAGCCGACCCTCCTGGCAGCACCTCGTCGACGAAGCAGGCTGGCCCGGCGCCGACGGCGGCCACCCACGCATCGCCGACTACACGCCCCTGCTCGAACGCCTCGTGCTCGGCAAGGAGTTCGGCTTCCGCCTTACCGCCAACCCCGTCCAGAGCGTGCCACACCCCGCCAAACCGAGCGAGGAGCAAAGCGCCCGCCTCAAAACCCACGCCGAACAATCCGATCCGGCCCGCCGCCCGCGCGGATTCCGTCTCGCCCACCGCACCGCAGCCCAGCAGCTCAACTGGCTCCTCGCCCGCGCCGAACGCCACGGCTTCACCATCCCCCAAGCCTCCCTCCAGACAGCAATCCCAGGACTCACCACCGACTCCCCCCTCACAGCGGGACCGGCGGTATCGATCACCAGCCGCGACATCCTGCGCTTCCACAAACACCGCAACGGACCCCGGCTCACGCTCTCCACCGCCACCTTCGAAGGCCGCCTGCACGTCACCGATCCCACCGCGCTGCGCACCGCACTGCTCCAGGGCATCGGACCCGCCAAGGGCTACGGACAGGGACTGCTCACCCTGGCCCCGCTACGGGCAGAAACGGCGGTCACCCATGCCTGAACCCTGGTGGAGAGCAGGCCCGCAGGAAGTACACAGGCTCGAGGACCGCGTCTCCAGCCTCTACGCCGAACGCTGCCACATCGACCGCGACGACAACGCCGTCGTCCTGGTCAACAAAGCACGCGTCGTACACGTCCCGGCAGCATGGCTCGCCGTCCTCCTCATCGGCCCCGGAAGCCGCATCACCCACGCAGCCGTCACCCTGCTCGCCGACTCCGGCACCGCCCTGTGCTGGGTCGGCGAGCACGGCGTCCGCCTCTACGCCTCAGGCCACGGCATCGCCCGCAGCTCCCAGCTCCAGCTGCGCCAGGCATGGCTGGTCACCCGGCCCAAAGAACGCGTCAAAGTCGCCCGCCGCATGTACGACATGCGCTTCCCCAACGAAGACACCACCAGCCTCACCCTCCAGCAGCTCCGAGGGCGGGAAGGCACACGCATCCGCCGCCTCTACGCCCACCACTCCCGAGGAACCGGCGTTCCCTGGACCAAACGGGACTACAAACCCGGCGACGCCTTCGCCGCAGGTGACGACGTCAACCGCCTGCTGTCCGCAGCCAACTCCGCCCTCTACGGCATCTGCCACGCCGTCATCACCGGCATCGGCGCCAGCCCGGCCCTCGGCTTCGTCCACACCGGATCCGCACTCTCCTTCGTCCTGGACATCGCCGACCTCTACAAAGCCGAATTCACCATCCCCCTCGCCTTCGACCTCGCAGCCAAGGCACTGACCTCCGAGCGCGACGCACGCACAGCTTTCCGCGACGCCGTCGTCCAGGGCAAGCTGCTGCCCCGCGTTGTCACAGACGTCAAGAACCTGCTACTCCCCGAAGACGCCGCTCTGGTGGAAGAGGACCTGGGAGGGCTGTGGGACGACAAGGACGGCGTCGTCAGCAGTGGCCGCAACTGGGGTGACGACCCCTTTGGCCCGGACCGTCACCTGGACGTGGTGCCGGACCCCGGCGAAAGCACCGCACCATGAGCGCCGCAACGACAGTCGTCGTCCTCATCGCCGCCCCTCCCGGTCTGCGGGGCCACCTGACCCGCTGGTTCACCGAAGCCGCCCCGGGCGTCTTCGTCGGCAGCCCTAACACACGCATCCGCGACGGGCTCTGGAAAATCATGGCCGACCGTATCCGCGACGGCCAAGCCGTCATGATCGAACCCTCCCAGAACGAACAAGGCTGGACCATCCGCACCGCCGGCCAGGACCGATGGACCCCCACCGACTTCGACGGACTCACCCTCATGTCCAGACCACGAGGCACCAGCACGCAGCCATGGAAGACCACGAACCAAGTAAACGAAAACGGCATGATCACCTGACAACAGCCCAGGTCAACAAGTGTCGTCCCCGCACCCGCGGGGGTAGTTCACGGGCCACCCCCGCATGTGCGGGGACAACGTGGTCGTCCCCGCACCCGCGGGGGTAGTTCCAGCAGCCTCGTACCGGAAGACGACGAGGAGGAGTCGTCCCCGCACCCGCGGGGGTAGTTCCTACCTGCACGCTGGCCTGACCTACGAGATCGCGTCGTCCCCGCACCCGCGGGGGTAGTTCGGTGGGTTCGGACGCGCACGACCTGTTTGAGCGGTCGTCCCCGCACCCGCGGGGGTAGTTCTCAGTGCGGGCCCTCTTGATGGAGATGAGGGTAGTCGTCCCCGCACCCGCGGGGGTAGTTCGCGGCGATGGCCGCCCCGGTGGTGGGGGGCGGCGTCGTCCCCGCACCCGCGGGGGTAGTTCTCCTTGCCAGCAACGCCCTTGCCGTTGGAGAAAGTCGTCCCCCGCACCCGCGGGGGTAGTTCGCCCAGCAGGTTGAGGCTGCCGCCGCGCAGGCCGTCGTCCCCGCACCCGCGGGGGTAGTTCCTGGTTTGCCGTGGGTGGCCACGGTGCTGCTCAGTCGTCCCCGCACCCGCGGGGGTAGTTCTCGGAATGACTGGTTCCGGTCTGGTGACTAAGGGTCGTCCCCGCACCCGCGGGGGTAGTTCCCCCGCTCCCTGACCGGGACGGGTCACGCACCCGTCGTCCCCGCACCCGCGGGGGTAGTTCCGTTGGATCAGATCCGGTTGCCCGGCGGCCTTTGTCGTCCCCGCACCCGCGGGGGTAGTTCTCCACCGTCCGCCAGGGGGAACGGCGCTCCCTGGTCGTCCCCGCACCCGCGGGGGTAGTTCCGGCGTTGTCGACGTCACCCCCGGCATGACCCGGTCGTCCCCGCACCCGCGGGGGTAGTTCCGGCGTTGTCGACGTCACCCCCGGCATGACCCGGTCGTCCCCGCACCCGCGGGGGTAGTTCCGGGTTCTCCGTCCGGCTCTCTACGAACGCCCCGTCGTCCCCGCACCCGCGGGGGTAGTTCGCCCTCTACGCGGCGCTGTTGAGCTTCGCGGATGTCGTCCCCGCACCCGCGGGGGTAGTTCGCGTTCGCGGGCTTCCTGGTCGCGGCCGTCGAGGTCGTCCCCGCACCCGCGGGGGTAGTTCCCAGGCTGGGGCCGGCGCCACGATGACCTACGGGTCGTCCCCGCACCCGCGGGGGTAGTTCCACCGAACGAGGGCCTCACCACCGAGAGACATGGTCGTCCCCGCACCCGCGAGGTTCCTGGCCGGACTCCGTGCGGAGCTGGCCACCTGCGTCGTCCCCGCACCCGCGGGGATAGTTCGAGCCCGAGATAGCCGATTCGTGCGGCGATGATGTCGTCCCCGCACCCGCGGGGATAGTTCCAGGTTGTCGTTGTCCCAGCCGTCGGCCGAGTTGTCGTCCCCGCACCCGCGGGGGTAGCTCGCGCTCCCACGGGTCGGTGTAGACGGCCTCGTTGTCGTCCCCGCACCCCGCGGGGGTAGTTCCTACCGCTTGTCGGAGTACGACAGCGGCTGTCGTCCCTGCACTCGCGGGGGTAGTTCTCCACCGCGCTCCTCGTCCTCGCTGCACAGGGCGTCGTCCCCGCACCCGCGGGGGTAGTTCCCTGAAGGACGCTCGAACCCCGGGCCCGGTCGCGTCGTCCCCGCACCCGCGGGGGTAGTTCCCCGGGCCCTATCAGCCGGACGACATCATCTCTGTCGTCCCCGCGCCCGCGGGGGTAGTTCCCCCCATGTGGCCAAGGCGATGACGGCCACGCCGTCGTCCCCGCGCCCGCGGGGGTAGTTCCAGACGGGGCGGCAGTTCCAGGATCGCCTCGTAGTCGTCCCCGCACCCGCGGGGGTAGTTCCCCGTCGTCCGCACCCTCGTAGATCGTCTGCCCGTCGTCCCCGCACCCGCGGGGGTAGTTCCACGGACCGGGGCACACCCCAGGCCCGTGCGGTGTCGTCCCCGCACCCGCGGGGGTGATTCGGGCCAAGCCGTTCTGTACGCGAACGGAGCGTCGTCGTCCCCGCACCCCGGGGATAGTTCGCTGCGCACACGGTCAAGGAGCTGTGTTGCTGCTCGGGCTTTGGGACGGCTCTGCGGCCAAGGGCCGCGCCAGTCCGCCCTTCCCAGCAGCCCCCCTGCTTCCTGCCCCTCCCGCCGGATCGCCGAAGTTGTGGACGGCGCGGGCGGCCCCGTCAAGTCCTTGCGCAGCCGTCCCTCATGCGGGTGCTTCGTGCTGTGCCCCACAACCGCTGGTCCGCGTGGTGCCGTCCCTTACGGCATTCGCATCGACGAGCAGCACCTTGACCAGCCTGGCCTTGCCGTCCTCGATATCAGCGCCGCCGACGAGATCACCGCCCGCGTCGTGATGGAGGTATTGCAGCAGCAGTGGGCGACCTCCGGTGTCACCCTGGTGCGGCGCGTCCCCGGTCAGGGCGGTGTCCGGGTACGGGTGTACGCAGACGTACGGCGTGGCCCCGGAACATCGGACGGAGAGTGCGGGCCTTGCCGTGGCCCGGAACCGAGCATGTAGCTGCCTGACGGACCGAATCGTGACCAGCCTGTGGCCCCGGAAGCGTGCGGGCACCGGGCGAAGCCGGCGAGCGCACGGAAACCGGCCTCGCGCAGACCGGTATGCGAGTGAACGCGATGGAGCAGTCCCATCCCCGCGGGGGTGGTGGTGACGTATTGCTGGTCCTGGTCGCTGTGTTCGCCGTCGGGGCAGGCGAAGGGACAGTCACCTGCTCCAGCTTTGCCGCGTAGAGGTTGAGCGGCTCGTCCATGCCGAGGAACAGCAGTGGCGGGTTCATGATCTCCCCCTCGGTGCTGTTCGGCGTCGGCTGCCCCGTGGCAGCGCGGTTGCGTCGGTCGCGACAGCCCGGGCTAGGCGGATGTGATGACGCGGGGCCTGGCGGGGTCGTTGAGGTCCTGCCCGTGTCGGGTGTGCAACGGGGCGCGGGGAATTCACTCGCTTGGGTGAATCGGGGTGTGGGTGGGGGAGATGCGGGCTGTGGGGTTCGTCTGAGGGGCGAGGACGCAGGATCGGCTGTGTCCCGCTGTCGGATGGAGAACCATTCATGTCACCGTCCTTGGAGTGGACCGGGTATATCCCGGCCGCCGTGAGCGCGGTGCACGCGCTGGGTGCTCTGGTGCACCGGTACCGGCCGGGCGCTGTCCGCTGGAGGGCCAGGCGGGTGCAGGTGGCCGGGGGCTCGGGGAAGGCGCGGCGCAGGCGGTGTGTGTCGCAGGTGCTTGTGGTGCGGGTGGACGTCCCTGGGGAAGGTGCGGTGACGGTGCGGCTCAGCGTCGGTGGCGTCCGGGCTGCTGGCAGCCGGGCGGGTGGCGGGGAGCGGGCCTGTGGTAGGTGATGACGCTGTAGGCCAGGAGTTCACCGGCGAGGGGCCCGTGCAGGAACAGGACGTGGCGCAGCGGCTGCTGAGCGCGTATTCGAAGTTTGTTGAGGCGGAGCCGTTCACGCTGCGGCGTCTGTACCGGTCGCTGCCGCTGGCGACGTGCCAGGACATTGTGCAGGAGGCCTATTTGAAGGTGGGGCGGAAGGCGGCGGCTGGGGAGCTGGCGGCGGATACGGATGTCATGGCGTATCTGTGCCGCACGGCCCGTAACCTCGCCGTCGACCTGCTGCGTCAGCAGTCCGCCCGGGAGCGGCTGTTACGGGACCTGAAGGGTCTGGAGTCGGTGCTGCGTCCGCGGGAGCCTGTTGATGATGTTGAGGCGATGGAGCTGGTGGCGCGGGAGATCGAGCGGATGCCGCTGGGGCAGCGGCGGCAGGTGGTGGATCTGCAGAGCAAGGGGCTGAGTGATGCGGAGATCGCGGCGGCGCTGGGGATACCGGCGCGCCGTATCCACAATCTTCGCAATAAAGCGATCGCGTACCTAAGGCGCAAGCTCACTGGGCATATTCGGGATGGGCATCGGAAGCTGCGCGCAAGGAAAGACAGGTGACGGATGTGAGCAGGTACGACGGCCACGACGGCGGGGCAGGCCGCCCGAAGCCGCAGGTGGTCCCGGCCGCGCTCGCGCGCCTGCTGGACCAGCTCGCCGGGCCGTATGACTTCTGGGACCGGCCCGACGGCTATTTCGGCCCGCTGACGGACAGCTACCGTCTCTGCGGTGAGGAGCGTGCGCACGCAAACTCCCTGTACCGGCTGGGGTCGAAAGCACTGGCGAAGGGGGAGCTGCTGCGCGCCGCGCAGTGGCTGGGGACGGCGGCCGAGGCAGGCCACCCCGGCGCCCTGTTCCGCCTCGCGGTGCTGGCGTTGCGCTCGGACTGGGACCGGCACGAAGACATGCGGTTCTTCATCGCCGAGGCGGCCCGGCACGGGCACGGTGACGCCCGCCGCCTGCTGGCCGCCACCGCCCACCGCCGGCCCTTTCCCGACGACCCGCCCGCGCAGATCCAGGACACACTCTTCTTTGACGAGGTCCGTCAAGGACTGGGCGTGAGCTTGGAGATGCTCACACCCGAAGGCGTGGAGGGTGTGACGGCGGGCGGCGGTGTGCGGCTCGTGCTCGTACCACCCCCAGCGCTCCCAGCCGCAGCCCCGCCCGCACCTACCCGCACCGAGGCTCCCACGGTGCAACGGCAGACGCGCCTGCGGGCACTGGACGATGACGAAACCGACCGGACTGTTCCTCTGATCCTGCCACTGAGCAGCCCTGCCCCCTACCTGGCGGCCGCGGCCGCCGGCGCCGAAGCCGCTGCCCGCTCAGACACCCTGCCCGCCGAGCACGCAGGCGCCGGGCGCAGCGGGCGGGAGCCGTGGTGGTCGGCGAACGCGCTGCGGCCGGCGGTCCTGACCGATATGACCCGGACCAAGACGCTGCCGGCGCAGGCACCTGCTCAGCAGGCAGCCGCCTACCGGGCCCTCGAACTCGTCCTGCACATCCAGACAGCCGGCGGGATCACCACCCGCGACCTCGCCCGGCGCACCGGCATCAGCATGGCCGACACCTCCTGGCTCCTGCACTGGCTGCGCGCCCAGTTCTTCATCAAAACCGTCAGCGGAGCCCACTTCGCCGGGCCCGTCCTGGAGATGGCCGCCCGCACCGACCATCATGAGCAGCTGATGCAGCAGGTCCTCGACAGCCTGCGCGATCAGATCGGCGCCGCGGTTTATCTGGCCAAATACACTGATGGTGAGATCGACGTCCTGCAGTCCTCCCACAGCACCACCGCTCCCCCGGTACGGCTCAAGGCGCCCTTCCCCCAGGCCGGTCATGCCAGCGCGGTGGGCAAAGCCCTCCTGGCCGACCTCGACTTCACCGCCCGGATGGAACACCTCGCCCGCTACGCACCCGTGCCGCTCACCGAGCGCACCATCACCAGCCCGCGGTTACTCTTCGACGCCCTCGACCGCCACGGCCCCAACGCCGCCCAGTTCGACGTCCTGGAATACTCCCACCTGAATGTCTGCGCGGGCTTCTCCCTCACCCTGCCCGGCCACGACGCCACCTGCATCGCCCTCGCCCTGCCCGCCCATCGACGCCACGATCTGATCCGCGCGGCCACGGCACTCAGCCACGCCTCCACCGGCCTGCTCCTCACCCGCCTCCTCACCACACCACACCCCACCCCCAGCCCCCTCACCCCACCTGCCGCCCTGCTCCCCCACCGTGCTATCGCTCTGCCCTGACCCCCAGGAGATCTACTACGTGCCGCCACGGCGCCACCAGGAACCCACACCCAGACGGGAACAAGGCCCCGGTCGCAGTCGCCCCCTCCCGGCTCTCCCCTCAGCCACGGGCGAAGCTGGCGGCGCCGGCTCCATGCACCAGTGGCCCCCCGGGGGGGGAGCCGGCGGGCAAGGCTGCGCTGTCACGGGACCGCAAGCCCGCTGCAGTCCCGCGACAGGGTGGCCATCACGGTCCGTTGTCTCAGCGCGCGGCAGCTTCTCCGACCGGGCGCACCGGCTGCCCCGGCGTCAGTGCCGGGGACGGGGCGTCATGGCCGGGATTGGCGGAGGCGCGGGCCGAAGCCGTAGGACGGGCGGGCAGGGACCTGGGGACGGGGGACCGGTGGGCGGCCGCCTCCAGGAGCGTGCGGATCTGCTGGGCGAAGCCGGGGCCGGGCATCGGCAAATCCATTTCCGGTTCGCGCAGGTAGCCAGTGGCCACGGCGGTGGGGACGTAGGTCATCAGCTCGGTCACCACGGCGGTGCGGGGACGCTCCACGCACTTCGCGAGGTGGCGCAGGACGCGCAGTATCGTCGTGGTCGAGGCGCTGGAGACGCGGTGATTGTCCGCATGCCACTGCCTGACCGCCGGGGGCGGGCTGGCGCCGACGCGGGGAGCTGGGCTGCCCGGGGGGCTGGAGGGGCCGTCGGCCTGGTGGTACCACCAGGCTGCTGCCTCGGTTTCGCCCAGGGCGAGGTGGTGGAGGTAGAGGCAGTAGGCGGCTGCGGCCTGTCCGGCGCCGGCGGCGTACTCCCACCAGAAGCGGGCGCCGTCGGGGGTATCGGTGAGCTGCAGGACACAGGCCAGGACCAGCGCGCTGCGCGGTGCGGGGACCTGGTCGGTGACGAAGGTCGCGACTTCGCAGGCGGGTGTGTAGCCCACCAGGGTCTCGCACAGGGCCCGCAGGTCTTCGGCAGCCTCCCGGGGACCGGCCGTATCGGCAGGGACGTCGTCACCGCTCCGTACGGGTGGGGCGGGGGGGATGATGTCGCGGGGTACCTGGCGGTCGCGGACCAGCAGCGCCCGGGACAGGATGTGGTCGATGCAGGTCATACGGGGTTCCCTTCGGTCTCGGGCGGCGGGCACAGGATGCCCTGCAGGAAGTGCTCGGCATGGCGTTCGCTGGAGCGCACCGTGGCCAGTGCGATCCCCATCAGGGCGGAGGTGTTCTTCTGAGTGATGCCGCACAGGCGGCGCAGGACCGTGACGTCGAGCTGGGTCTCGGGCAGCCGGCTCATGGCTTTGAACAGCTCCAGGGATTCCGCGATCTGGTCCAGCCGTTCACTCTCGCTGGTCAGGGATCTGACGGCGACGGTGTCGAAGGCGACGCTGGTGAATTCAGGCCGGCCGTCGATGTGGGGGGTGCGGGTCATGACGGTGGCCCGCAGGACCTCCCACGCGAAGCGGCGGGTGTCGGAGCTGGCGAGGGCGTCGTTCCAGCGCAGCCAGAGAATGTCGAAGGAGTCCGAGACAGCGGCGTCGCTCTGCTCGGTGTCGAGGAAGACCCCGGCGTACTGCTGGTAGCCGTCGGCGACCAGCTCCCGCGCTCTGCGAGCGCACCAGCGAGGTAGCTCTTCACCATGGTGTATCTGAGGCGGAAAATGTCCTGAGCTTCCAGGTCCCACTCCGTACGCAGTTGCATCTCCGGATCGCCAGTGCAGTGGGGGCCGAGCCCCGTCACATCCCGGGTGAGGCCGGGGACGAAGTCGACCGAGACCTCGTCGGCCAGCTCAGCCATCGCGCCGCCCTGCTTCCGGACCAGAGGCACTTCCACCCACACAGCGGCGTGCCCGCAACACCGCGGCCGAGCACTGTGTGACCGGGGCGACGGTCCTGGCCGAAGTGGCCGCTACCGAAATAGCGGTAGCGGACCGGGTCAATCGGACGCTGGTACTCACGGACGGCGTGTGCGTCGTAGCGGGTGAAGTCACCGACCACACAGATCAGCCTCGGTCCGCTCCACACAATCCGGAATGCCGCCGTGGCTCCGAGCCGATCGCCGACCAGGTTCCGAAAGGCAGCATCACCTCAGCAACACCACCTGCCGTACTGAACAGCTTCAAACCGACCACTCTCCTCGTCAACACGATGCCAGAGGGCAACGCCAGAGCATCCGGATGTTTCCGGCAGCACCGCCGCCCCGAAAAAGGACCAACACGCACGACATGAACCACCACGACAGCCAGCCGCACAGAGTCTTCAACACCCCTGCCCATATCCGCGCTACCTGGGGCGGTACGGGCAGCGTCGAAGACGCCTCCGCAGCCTTCGGGTTCTCCCGGGCCAAGGGCTACGACCTCGTCCGGCGCGGCGAGTTCCCTTGCCGGGTCCTGCGCATCGGCCGCAGCACCCGCGTCGTCACTGCCTCCCTGCTCCGTGTCCTCGACAGCGGTGAGCCTGAGTACAGCGGAACCCGTGACGCACACATCGAGCCAGCGTGATCCACCGCGCCCAGAAGCCCCGCCGGAACATTCCTGCGGGGCTTCTGCGTCTCATGAGATCTCGCACAACCCTTATTTCAGGGGCGTGAGGATTCGGGGGGGTCGGTGCTGTCCGGGAAGGGTTTTAGCCAACTTGGATCACCCCAGCCCCATCAGGCTACGAACCCGCTGGTGGCGGACGGACACCGCACGACAGCCAACAGCTTTTCGGCCTCGTGTTCGAGTTGCGCCACCTCACGCGCTACCTGTGACAGACGATCTTTCTGTTTCCTATGGGGGTGGGGTGAGCCATGTTCAGATCCACACGTCGCGGGATCGTCTTCGTCCTGACCACGGCGCTATTGACCACGGTTGGGGTCGCTGATGCTGCCTGGGCGGAGTCGACGACCGGCCGGGATGGGCCGGGTGCGGTTGTCGCGGCGCCGAGTCGTACAGAAAAGGACCTGCCCAAGCCGCCCAAGGCGATGACCTTGGCGCAGCGCAAGGCGCAGATGCAGGCTTCTCAAGGCAGCAACTCGCCCATGCGCGAGTTCGTTCGCCCCAAGGCGCCGAAACTGCCCGTGGTGCCGGCGCCGAAGCCGGACAAGCCGCTGAAGAACGGTCCTGCTGCGGCGCCCACGTCCGGTTCAGGGTCGCGTGCGGCAGCCGCCGTGCCCAACCCGGACTGGGTCTCCGCCTATGCGAGCGCCTATCCAGGGATGCTGTCGATCGGGGGGCAGACGAAGTTCTCGTCCGTCGCCGCGTCGTCCGTTTCGGGCCTGTGGCTCTACGTCATGGACGAGCAGAAAAACCCGGTACATCAGCAGGAGATCAAGCGCGCGACCGATGACCCGTCGGGAAAGTACCTGGAGAACGGGGCTTGGTGCTACGGCTGGTGGGCGTCCAATCAGTACCCCGTTGACCAGTGCTTCTGGTGGAGTTCGTCCCTGCTCGGCGGGCACCTCCAGGACGGCAAGAAGTACTACGCGTGGATCTTCCTGATGGGCGCGGACGGGTCGTCGAGCCCCGGTGGCACGACCTCACCCCTCGTTGAGGCGTTCTATACGCCGGACATCCCAGGGACGCAGGCCGGGCTGTGCAGCTGCTATGGGCAGGCGTACCGTGCGGACCCGGTCAACACAGCCACCGGCATGTTCTACGACCGGAGCACGGACGCGTCTCTTGTCGGAGTCGGCACGCCCTTCTCGATGGACCGGGCCTACCGGTCGAGCTCGACCGACACCGGGCTCCTCGGCCGGGGCTGGTCGACTCCGTTCGACTCCAAACTAGCGATCGCTGCAGGCAGCACCGCAACGCTGCGCGAGGCAGACGGCGCCCAGGTGGTATTCAAGGAGCAGGCAGGCGGAACCTATACGCCCCCGGCTGGCTCCTCGCTTCATCTCACCAAGACGAGCACGACGTACACCGTCACAAGCCCCGACCACACCCGGCGCACGTACAGCGCAGCGGGCCAGCTAACCTCCATCACCGACGGCAGCGGACAGGGCCTCACACTGACCTACTCCTCCGGCCGCCTCGCCTCGGTGAAGGACGCAGGCGGGCGTACCGTGCTGTTCACCCTCGACACGGCCGGCCTGTTGACGAAGGTCTCCCTCCCCCACGGGACGTCGGTCGCCTACGGATACACCAGTGGACTGCTCACGTCCGTGACGGATCAGGCCGGCAAGCAAGCCACCTACACCTACGACGCGAACAAGAGGGTCACCACCGCCACCGGGCGGGGCGGCGGCAAGGTCACGAACACATACGACGCATCGGGCCGGGTCGCCTCCCAGATGGACGGTTCCGGCAAGGTGTCGACCTTCACCTGGGAGAACCAGCGGGAGTCCCACACGGTCGATCCGAACGGCGGCGTGTGGACCGACGTGTACTCAGGCAACGTCCTGCTGGAGAGCGTCAATCCGTACGGCAAGAAGGTTTCGTACAGCTACGACCGGAATCTGAATCCCGTGTCGATCACGGACGCGGCCGGCAACACCACCGAGATGACCTATGACGCTGCTGGCCGCATGACCACGCGGAAGTCTCCTTCCTCGGCTGCGCTGACGGAGAGCTGGACCTACGGCACCGCGGGCAACATCGCCAGCCACACCGACAGCAGGGGCAAGACCTCGACGTACGCCTACGACACCGCGAACCGGGTTACCTCCAGTACGGATCCCGCTGGCGGGAAGGTCACCTACACCTATTCGCCCCTCGGCGCTCTGGCGAGCGTCAGCACGCCGCAGGGCAAGACGACGAGCTACGCCTACGACGCCGCTGGCAACCGCACCGCGGTAACGAGCCCGCTCGGCGAGAAGTCGACCTTCCGCTATGACAACGCGGGACGGGTCACCGCGATCACCGACCCCCGGGGCAACGTCGCGAACACCGACCCGAACGCCTTCACCACGACTTACACCTATGACGAGCGCGGACTGCTCAGTTCCGTGACGGATGCGCTGGGGCACACGACGACCTACGGCTACGACTCCGCGGGCCGCCTTACCTCTGCGAAGGACCCGGCGAACCGCACCACCACGTACGCGTACGACTCCGCAGGCCACCTCACCAGCATCACCAATCCGGCCGGCAAGACCCAAACCCGCACCTACGACGCCAATGGCAACCTCGCCTCGGCCACGGACGCCCTGGGCAACAAGACCACCTATGCCTACGACAAGGCGAACCGGCTGATCAGCACGGTCTCGCCGCGCGGAAATGCTACGGGAGCCAACCCGGCTGCCTTCACCACGAGTTATGGCTACGACGCCAATGGCAACCGGACGACGGTGACGGATCCGTCAGGGGCGGTGACGACCACCGCGTACGACGCGCTGGGCCGGGCGGTTTCGACCACCAATGCCCTGGGGCAGGTCAGCAAGACCTCGTACGACGGCAACGACAACGTCCTGACCTCCACGGACCCGCTCGGCAAGGTCACCCGCCACGCCTACACGGACACCGGACTGCTCGCCTCCTCGACCGACCCGCTGGGCAAGGTCACCTCCTTCGGCTACGACTCCGACGGCAACCGCACCAGCCAGACAAGTCCTCTGGGGTACAAGACCACTTGGTCCTACGACGCCGATGGCCGCCTGGCCTCCGAGGTCGATCCCCGGGGCAACATCGCAGGAGCGGACCCGGCGCAGTTCACCACCTCCTACACCTACGACCCCGCGGGCAACCAGACCAAGGTGACCAACCCGCTGGGCAAGACCATCAGCACCACATACGACGCGGCGAACCACGCGGCTTCCGTCACGGACGAGCTGGGGCGAACCACGAAGACCGACTACGACGAACTCGGCCGGATCAGCAAGGTCACCGGTACGGACGGCGCCGTGACCAACTACACCTACAACACAGCCGGTGACCTCACCACGCGCAAGGACCCCAACGGGCACACCACCACCTGGGGATACGACGATGCGGGCCGTCAGACCTCCGTCACCGATCCGCTAGGCCGCCAGAAGACCTTCGGCTACGACGCCGACGGCAACCGCAACCGGATCACCAACGCCCGCGGGGTGAGCGCCACATCAACCATCGACGCGCGGGGACTGCCCACCGCAGTCTCCTACAGCGACACAACCCCGCAGGTAGCGGCCACCTACGACGCCCTCGGGCGCCGCAAGACGGTTGTCGACGCCACGGGCACCCGGACACTGGCGTACGACGCCGCCGGGCGTCTCACCAACGTCACACCGAGCGGGAGCAAGGGCGCATACAGCTACACCTACGACGACGCCGGACAGCTGACCTCGCGGGGCATCGACTACACCGCGCCCCAGCAGCTCGACTGGAGCGGGGCCACCCAGACGACGTCCGGGGACCTCAACGCCGACGGATTCACGGACGTCATCCGCGCTGACGCCGCCAACGGCATCCGCACCTTCCTCGGCCGCTCCGACGGCACCTTTGCGACGGGCGCCACTCTCGCGGGCTCGGGCAGCGGACTCCAGCAGATATTCACCCTGGAATACACCGGCGACAGCAAGCTCGACCTCCTCGGCATCGACAAGGCAACCGGTCACCTATTGCGCTACGACGGCGACGGCAAAGGCGGCTTCGCTGCACCGTACGACCTCGGCTCCGGCTGGGGACCGATGACCCTGACGCCGGGCGACTTCAACAAGGACGGCAAGCAGGACTTTTTAGCCATCAGCTCCACCGCCAACCGCCTCTACTTCTACCCCGGGAGCGGCAGCGGAGGCTTCAACGCCCGCGTCGACCTCGGACAGGGATGGGCCACCTACCGGCTCATCCCCAGCGAGTTCAACGGTGACGGCAAACTCGACGTTCTGGCCATCAACCCCTCCGACGGCCATCTGTACCTGTATCCCGGCAACGGGGCAGGCGGCCTCGGCACCCGTGCCGACCTCGGGAGCGGCTGGGGCGCGATGCAACTCGTACCCGGCGAGTTCAACAGCGACGGGAAGCCGGACTTCCTCGCTGTCGATACGGCGAACCACAGGCTGCGGTTCTATCCGGGCAACGGAACCGGCGGCTTCGGCGACCACGTGCTGCAGCCGGACGACTGGACTCCCTTCGGCACGCCCAGCGTGGGGCGCTTCGGCTCCGCCACCACACTGGGCATCGTCGCGCCGGACACCGGTAACCACCTGCGCAAGTGGAACGGAGACGGCAAGGGGGCACTGACAGGCGCCGCCGTCGCAACCGGCCCCGCCACGGGAACCAAGGTCACCTACGGATACGACGCGGACGGCCGGCGCACGAGCCAGTCGGGGTCGGCCGGCGCGATCTCCTACACCTACGACCCCGCGAACCACCTCACCAGCAGCACCCTTCCCGCTGCCAACGGCCACATCGAGAACCGTGCCTACGACAACGCAGGCCGCCTCACCTCCGTCACCAACAGCAATGCCGGCAACACCCTCGCGGGATGGCAGCTCACACTCGACGACGCAGGACGTCCCACCAGGACCGCGGTCACCCGGGCAGGCCAGGCCGCGAGCTACCAGTACTACACCTACGACAGCGCGGATCGGCTCCTCACAGACTGCACATCCGCCACACAAGCGGTGTCCTGTCCCGACCGCGCGGGTGCCACCACGTACACCTACGACTCCGTGGGAAACCGCAAGACCCAGGTCAAGGACGGCACCACCACTACGTACTCGTACGACGGTGCCGACCAACTCACCGCGACGGCCGCCGGATCGACCAGCCGCACCTTCGCCTACGACGCGGACGGCAACCAGACCTCGGACGGGGCCAACACCTTCGGCTATGACGCCAAGAACCAGCTGACATCAGTCACCGCCGGGGCCGACACCTTCGCCTTCACCTACGACGCGGACGGCTACCGGACCAAGGCGTCCAAGGGCACAACGGCGCTCCGTACCACCTCCTGGGACACCAACGGCCCGCTCGCCACGATCGGCGCCGAGTACGACGCAAGCGGCGCAATGACCGCCGAGTACCAGTACAACCCCCTCGGCCAGCCCCAGACCGAGACGGTGGGAGGCAGCGGCTACTACCTCCACCACGACCAGATCGGCTCTGTCACCGACGTGACGGATGCGACCGGTGCCAACCGCATCCGCTACAGCTACTCCGCCTTCGGCGAGGCCACCAGGACAGACATGGCCGCCAGCCCGCCGTCCAACCCCTTCACCTACACCGGCGCGTACACCGAACCAACCACCAACAGCGCCGGCTACTACCTCCGCGCCCGCAACTACGACCCCAGCACCGGACGCCTCACAGCGGCCGACCCGGCACCCCTCCCGGCCGGTACCCCCTACATCTCGGCGTACGCCTACGCCAACAACAGCCCAACCCAGTACGCCGACCCCACTGGGCGTACCCCCGACGACCCGAATAGTGACCACGTCGAGTCCTTCGGCGAGGGGCTCAAGGAGTTCGGCAAGGGCTTCGTCCAGGGCCTCAAGATGCCCTTCGAGTTCGTCGGAGACATCTACGACGCCTTCACGGGCAAGAACGGTGGTGCCGGCGGCTTCCTCGACAAGTACCTGCCCGTCCGCCCCGCCTACCGGCTCTACCGCGCTGCGGAGATGTTCCGTGACCAGGGGTGCGAGGCGCTCTACGACGTCTACAGCACAGCTGCGGCGGATCTGACCGGCCAGATCGCTGTCACGGGGCTCAGCGGGCTCCGTGGCTGGCGCCGCGAGGCGGTGAATCCAGGTGCAGGCGGTCGGTATTACGGTGGCCGAAGCGAGACCCGTTTCGGGTTGCCCTACTATACCCCGGATCATCCCTCCTCGCAGAAACTGATCAACCCCGAGGGAGGTACAAAGAACTGCGGGCTCTGCGCGACGGCTGGCGATGACCTCATGGCGGGCAGAAACCCCAATTCGGTTCCTGGAGCTGACCGCCCGATGACCATGACGGAAGTTTCGGCATTGACGGGACGTTCCTTCGAGAAGAAGGGGGGCCTGAATCCCATCGTGCAGGATGTACTTAGGTGGGGGCCTGGAGCCCGAGGGATCGTCGGAGCGTGGCCGAAGAAGGGCCTTGGCCACTACTTCAACGTGATCAACGTAGATGGCAAGGTTGTCTTCCTCGACTTCCAGGTAGGGCGGGCGAATCCTGCCAAACCGACCTACCAGAACTACTACCTCATGAGGACCAACTGATGCTCGACCGGGAAGAAGCACAGGGACGGGCTGCGGCGTACCTTGCCGAACAGAGCCAATCCTGGCCGTCCAACAACGTTCGGATTATCTCGGAGTACTGTTTCGTGGACGGAGGGCGATTCATCGCGCCGTACGACCGCATCGAGTTCCTCGACCACGGTGACGAGTACTCCCGGCTTGCGGGCAACTTGCCGATCTGTGTCGACCTCGCCACCGGGGTGTGTGACTTCATCACGTGGGCCGAGGCCGACGACTTCATGGAGCGCGATCTGCTCTGAGCCCAGACCCGGCTGAACGCATGGAGTGCCCGGCATCGGTGACGATGCCGGGCACTGCGCATTGAGGGACAGCAGCCCCTTGGTTCCCCGTGATGATGGCAGCGGGTGAGAACCCGGTTCTCAGGTGGGTTGAATGCGTGAGTGGAGGCGCGAGCACAGGCCATCCACGGCCCGAACGACCAGCAAGCCGACCCTCGCTGACCAGGAAAACAGGACAACGTCCTGCCGATGGCCGGCCTTACCGGTTCTCTTTCGCCAGGAGCTCGCGTCGTTGGCGAGTCCGGTAGGAGTCGCCAGTGAGGGTGAGGACCTCGCCGTGGTGGACCGGGCCGTCGATCTCCACCGAACCAGCCAGCCCGGCGCCATCAAGCGGACGCAGCCCCAGCAGCCGGGCTTCGCCCTGTGCAGCTCGGGTGCGCTGCCGTCTTTTGCCATCCAATCGAGTCGTTTGACAGTCAATTTAGTCGTGCGAGGTGAGTGCGCCTGCGTGCAAGGGTTTACCTGCGACGACGGTCATGTACGACGCACCTGCTGACATCTCAGGCGATCTGGTCCGGGATTGTCGGGTTGCGAACGAAGGGAGTGATCGCCACAGCGGTGAGTGGGGAGGACAAGTACGCTCCGAAGGTATGGAAGTCGATACGGCCGATCGGAGTGTCGGCGTGCTGGTCGACGGGGAATCGGTCGCCGAGCCGACGAGGAATTGCCACCAGGTCACCTGTGTCGGCAAGGTTCACCCAGTAGCGGACCCCGGCAGGTCGGGCACCTCGCTCGGCGATGGGCGCGGGCACCAGGTGATCGAAGATCCCGCCCGGCAGGCCAAGGGGGGAGCCCAAGGTCACGAAGCAATCCACGGTCAGTTCTGGGTGAGCATGGAGAGCCTCGTACGCGACAACGGAGCCGAGGGAATGCGCCAGCACCACGCGGGGGCGTACCCGTCGGATTGACTCGGCCACGGCGGATTGGGTGGCAGCCCGTATCTGCGGAACGTGGAGGTAGCGGCGGACCTCGCCCGCCAGGTGGACGGCGAGCCGGATGACCGTGCTGATGGGGACGTTGCGGCGTCGGGAAACCCAGGACAGGATCTGCCGCAGTGGTGCAGTCATGAGTCCCTGCCGTTCCTGGAGGATGGGTGACCCTAGGGCCAGTGCCCAGTCGATGACGATTGACTGTTCTAGTTCGTCGATGGCAAGTACGTCGGGCACGGCACCCTGCCGCTCCGCGGCGTGGATGTGGTGGGCGTAGTACGCGGCGTGCAGGGCAGGGAGCCGGTGGTCGTTCAGTCCAGCGGCCGCGAACCCATGCTGAAGTTTGAGCCGCCACTGCCTTGCTAGTTCGGTAGCCGCCTGTTCCGGCGAGCGGCCGCTCAGGTGGTTGCCGATGCCGTGCACTGCGACAATCGTCACTGCTCTGGTCCTTCCTCCACGTGGCAATAAACGGAGTACGCCGGGAATCGCCACGGGCCGCCGGTGGCCACGCCGTTGACCTTGGCGATCTCGTACCAGTGTGCTTCCAGCCACACGACCTCAAATCCGTCGGGCGTCAGTACGTCGGCGAGAGCATTGTGGAGTTCGGCCGCCGTCGCAGTGATGGGGCGGGCGGAGATCAGTCCGGCGGAGGACGGCTGTCCTCCCTCCCACTCGCTGACTGTGTGCAAGTCCCACCCGTCTGCACGGGCATCGCCACATAGCAGTTCGCCCGGCAACCATGCCAGGACGTGGGTGACGTGGACGGCCGGCCGCGTCGGACGGAGTGCCGACGCCGATGCGGCCCAGCCGAGGGCCGTGACATGGCCGGCCCTGCTGCCTACCAGCACGCCGTTCTCGTAGGGGGCGATCGTGTGCACTTGATCGGGTACTGGGGCCGGAGGTCCGAGTGGAACGCCGGATTCGGCATCCCATGCCTGGACCTCCGCCTCGTTGACAGCGGCTACGAGTACCGGCCTGCCGTGGACTTGGCTGACAGTCATCGCCCGAGGGTTGGCCACGGGGACGGAGCCCACGCGTGAGGCCGTCACAAGATCCCAGATACACACCTGATCGTCGTCCGGCGATTGCTCAGCAGCAAAGAGGCGCCCGCCTTGCATCACGATCGCTCCGATCCGGTTCAGCGTGATCGATTGTCGCAGGATGCTGTCAGCCAGGGACCAGAGGCAGACCCTGCGTTCGTTGTGGACGCTGATCAGGAGAGACTCGCCGCCGATGTCGCCCGCGACCAGCTGCGTGACCGGCCCCTCCGCTCCGGCGAGGATATGGGAAGGCGACTCCTTGGTCGTGTCCCACACATGGATACCGCCGTCGGCACCGCCAATCACGGCCCACACAGAATCGCCGTGCGGCACAGCGGCCAGTGCGGTGGCCCGGGCGGGGAGGTGAATGGTCGATTCCAGGGCATCCTCACGGACATTCCAGGTATCAAGCTCGTTCTCCGAGGTCACGGTGACGACGTAGGACGCGTCGCCAACGGCTACGGCGGCGGCATGGCTGAGCGTGCCCAAGTCGGTCAGCTCGTGCTCTTGGGCGCCGGTGCTCAAGTCCCATGCCTTGATCTCGCCGGACGCAAGTTCGGCGCTGAGGGTGAACTCCGAGCCGCCGAGCCGCATGGTGCCGAGGATTGCAGCGTGGTCCCAGTGGTTTTGCCCGTGCCCGAACCGCGGGCAAACGTCGAGGTCCCACACCCTCATGTTGCCGTCGCGATGGGCGGTCAGCGCGAGCTGAAAGCGGTCGACATAACTGATGTCTGCGAGTGTCAGCCCGCGGTCTTCGGGCATCGTGACGACGTAGACGGTCTCGCCGTCCCCTCTCACCGCATACATGCCGGGGTGGTAGGCGATGAGGGAGAACAGCGGGAGGCGCTCGTTGGTGGGCTGGATCCGCACCTCCTGGAGCGGTCCCTCCGACGAGACGGTGACGGGCCGCTGGCCCAGATTCCGCAGCACCTTCGGCCCACGTCCCTGGGGCTCGGCGGAAACGCAGCGGAAGGCAAAGGACCCGTCTGCGGACTCCACACTGAGCAGCGAAGTGATGGCGGCATCCCCGGCTTCGACGGTGTCGAGGACCCTGCCGAATGACTCGCCGAGCAGGCCGACCAGGCTGATCTCACCACTGACCCGACCGACCGCAAGGGACGCCTCGTCGCCGGTGCCGACGACTGTCAGGGCTGAGACCTCCGTGCCGTCGAGGTGCGCTTCGGCAACGATCGCACCGGTGGCGAGATCGTGGAGCCGGAGAGCGTTCTGGTCAGTCACCAAGGCAACGACGACCCGCTCCTCCAGATCCACGATCACCATTTGCGAAATGGCATCCTTGTTTGTCCGGAGTGTCGAGGAATATCGGAGGACCGCGCCGGCACGGCTCGGTGTGATGTCCCACGCTTGGAGGGAGCCGTCGGTGCCGCCGAACACGGCGGGGAGCCGTCGATTGACAACTCCCAGTGCCAGGGCCGACACTGTGGCGCCCAACTCGTCCTTGCTGATGACGTGCAGCAGGGCCTCCTCAGGCAAGCCCGTACTCCAGCGCGTGCAGAGCACAGCCTGTTCGTCCTGGAGGTGGCGCGCGAGTCCGGCCGCCCGGTAGGTCACAAGGCTCTGCTGAAGCCTCGCACGCCGTGTCTCCAGAAATCCGTCCTGGCCGACGAGGCCGTCACGGCCGAATGCTTTCTGGTACGCGGCTCCGGCCCGCCGAGCTGTGGGGGTTTTCGTCCGGTGAACGGCTTCCCAGATGCTGTTGTGGTCGGCACGGACTAGGTACTCCGGTTCCAGGAACAACTGGTCGACTGCGGACCCGCCAGGTACAGCGACGGCATGCTCCATAAGATGTCGCAGCAGATACGGTGCGGCGAGGTCCCATCGAGGCCCCAAAGCGGCCCACCGTCCGGGGACGGCCGAGAACAGCTCGTGGAACCTGCTCGGCCGCTACAGCTTCACCGCCTCCACCCCCGCCGCCGGCGCCCTGCGTCCGTTGCGGGACCCTGACGCGGTTGCACCTGACGATGACGACGACGCAGAAGAGTGAGCCGGCGCAGACCGTAGTCGAGGGTGTCGGCTACGACCGGATGCGCCGCGGGGGCCCGCTCAGTCGAGTGATGCTTCCGTCGATTCGTCCGAGACGGGGATGCGTCCAGTTCGATACGGAACGCGGCTTCATGCCGCGGCTGAAGTGCTTCGAGATGGAGATCAGATGACGGCAAACACCAGTACGTGGCAAGCATCTGTCGAGGGCGGGCAGGAGCGCTTGGACCGGTGGCGGCGGATGCTGGCGGGAGCGCCGGCTGTCGCGTCACGTCGACGGCAGCGGCGCCAGAACCCGGAAACGAATGTGGCGACAGGGGTATGGCTGCACGCTGCGGCGCGCGCGGAGATGGGGCTGGAGCTGACCGAGTGGGAGCAGTCGTTCTTGGCGCCGCTGGTCGGTGTGCTGGGGGAGGGCGAGGTGTGGGCGCTGGGGCGGGCCTACCGTGAGCAGCGGGATGTCGGCACGGTGGCGCTAGTGCCGCAGGCGGTCGCGCGGCGTGGCCTCGACGAGCCGTTCACGCCCGAGGACGTCGCTGCGCGCATCCGGGCCGTCGGGGAACTGGCGGCCAACCAGCCCAACGTCGCGTGGGTCAATCGCACTCGCCTGCTGGCGGGGGAGCAGTTGGAGACGGATGCGTTCAGCGAAGCAGCCGATGCCTACGGCTACGGCCTGACCCTGTTCGACGGCGCCCAGTTCGGTACCGCTGCTCAGGAACAGACAGACGGCAGCGCGCCCACGGATGAGGCGGCATCCAACACGCCGTTCAGGGCGAAGCTGGAGTGGGCCGGGTTCCGCTGCCGCCAGGCGGCCGGCGACCAGTGGGGCGGACGGGACGAGATCTACTGGACCGCGGCCTGTCAGTCCCACAACTACAAGTTCCACACGCGCACCGGCGAGACAGGCAGTGTGTCTGGCAACAACGACTACCCCATCCCCGGCGAACATGGCACCGGGAGGATGGCGTTCTTCGATGCCAGTTTCACCGGCAACCTCAGCGCCTTGATGATCACATGCTGGGAGGCCGACCAGTCCAACGACGCGTGGTACACCGCGCTCGGGAAGGCGCTCGGGGACGCCGTCGACTCGCTGAGTCTGGTCGACTTCGCGCTGAACTTCGTCCCTGGTGCGGACATGCTCGGCTACATGATCGTCGCGATGGACCTCCTGGCGACGTTCTGGGAAGCCCTGCGCAACCACGACGACATGGTCCTCACCCGCGGCTTCGCCCTCAACCGATCGGATCTGAAGGCGCTGTACTACACCGAAGGCCGACGCATGACCCTGCAGTTCAATGCCCGCTCCTCGGGGATGGGCCACTTCGCCCTGAGTGTGAAGTACACGGGCGACACCCCTCCGGGACCTCCTCCGGAGGGGAGCTTCCAGTTCCTCGCCACCGGCTGGACCGGGCTGCTCGGCTCCTCTTTCACCCGCAACCTCGACGCCGCCTGCCTCGCTCCGGGCAGCGCCACAGACGTCTACCTGTTCCAAGGAGATCAGTACGTCCGCTACGACTGCCGCAGCGAGGACATCGGCTACGGCACCAAGAAGCTCTCCGACGGCTGGCCTGGCCTGAGGGGCACAACCTTCACCAGCAACCTCGACGCCGCCTGCCTCATTCCGGGCAGCACGACCCACGTCTACCTGTTCAAAGGCGACCAGTACGTCAACTACGACTGCCGCAATGAGCGGGCCAGCATCGGCAGGCTCTCCGACGGCTGGCCTGGCCTGAGGGGCACAGACTTCACCAGCAACCTCGACGCCGCCTGCAGCGTTCCCGGCAGCTCCACTGACGTCTACCTGTTCAAAGGCGACAAGTACGTACGCTACGACTGCCGCAACGAACGGATCCGCAACGGCGTCCAAAACATCATCACCGGCTGGCCGCGACTGGCCGACACCGAGTTCGCCTACAACCTCCAGGCCGGCTGCGCCGTCCCCGGCAGCGGAAAGGACGTCTACCTGTTCAAGGGCGAGCGTTACGTGCGCTACACCATCTGACATGCCCTTCCCATGTGGTCCGTCCCCGCGTGGTGCAACGGCAGTGGGCCACGAAGCAGTAGAACCAACAGTGCGCCGCAGGCACGGCCGGCGCGCTACCGCCCGGGGCGAGCTCACGCGGGGACAGACGGACGGGCGCCAGCCGCCGGGGCAGCCCGGGTGTCCCCTGACATTGAACCTGGACCGATTGCCAGGGAAGTTGGACAACTACTACGTCCTGCCAGCCGCCGCCCGACCACGGCAAGGTCTCGGCATAGGCGCCTGATCGCTTCAACTGCGCGGGAACGCCGTGGTCTGATAGAGCCAATCACTACCCTCAGAGAGAGCGGCAATACATTGAGTAATCGCCAGCAAGGCACCGTGAAGTGGTTCAACGATGAGAAGGGGTTCGGCTTCATCACCCCCGAAGGCGGAGGTGATGACCTCTTCGTCCACTTCAAGGCGATCGAGGCCGACGGCTTCAAGAGCCTTACTGCTCGTTTCAGAAAGAGCTTCGGAGCTTCTGGAGTCATGCGCTGCCAACCCGGATCAAGCACAGGCTGGTCCCCTCCATGGACAACAACCGGCTTTGGCGCGTGGTTACTCCGCTCCTCAGTTCTCACCGGAGGGCAGAGGCCACCGCGCCATACGTGCTGCGGCCTTGATCCGTGCTCCGAGACCAGGAAGGCCGTGCGGTCATCGTCATGAAGCCCGTCAGGTGGGAGGACACCGCCCTCAACTCCATGCTGTGGAAGCGTTATTGACCTCTCAGACGCCCATTTCTGGCCACTTCCGGCAGAGTTTGCTGCTGCTGTGATCAAGCTGTGTAGCTTTCGAGCGGTACGGAAGGCGTCGTTGCCTTTGCGCCAGACGCCGTGGGGGCCTGGCGCAGCCCTGGCGACTGCCCTTCTCCCCTCCTGAGACGGGACACTTGATGAGCACTCCGAGCGCCGGAACACCCGCGACCGCCCCGCCCACCTCGGCGAGTACGCCTGCCGCGTCCGAAGCGGACAAGACGATGCTCGACGGCCCGACGCCGAAGGACTTGCTCCCCACCACCGGCAATTACCCGACGGAGATCGTCCGGTACCGCTCGGTGGTGCTCACCGACATTCCCGGGGCGAAGCCGGCACGCGCCCTGACTGGTGCCATCGACCTCGGCGAGGAGAACCTGCCGTTCTACGACCGCCCGGCCGAGGGCATGATCGTCACGACGGAGCAGAGCTGGTCGGCCCAGGGCGTCACGCTCGGCCGGCTGCTGCACAGCCTCGCGCTCGCACCCGGCGAGAGCACCAGGGTCGCGGTCGTCGACTGGCAGCGCACCACCAGGGCTACCGGCACCGAGACGGCGTCCGAGGCCGAGGCACTGTCCGGGACCACCGAGCAGAACCGGTCGATCAGCGAGGTCGCGAACGCGATCGCCCGCGAGGAGCAGTACGGCAACTCCCTGGGGTTCCAGTCCAGCCAGTCGTCCAGCTCAGGCGGCAGCGTCGGCGTCGCGCTCCTCGGCATCGGCGGCGGCGGCAATTGGAGCAAGTCGTCGAACACGGGCATCGCGACGTCGGTATCGCGCTCCACGGGCGTGAAAACGGTCGCGGCGGAGGCGACGCAGCGGATCAGCGCGCGGACGCAGCAACTGGCGACCGCGGCCCGCAGCCGGAACATGACCGTCGTGCGCGAGACGACACAGACGGAGAAGGACCAGGTCCTTACCCGGGTCGTCACCAACTACAACCACATGCACGCGATGTCGGTGCAGTACTACGAGGTCGTCCAGGTCTATAACGTGACGACCAGGCCGACCAATCTGGAACGCTGCCTGTTCATCCCGCTGCAGGAGCTCACCTTCACCCACACCAGCCTTCAGCGGTACAAGGAGGTGCTCGCGTCGGTGGCTCCGGTCGACTGGGCGGCGAAGATCCGCGCGGCGAACCCGTTCGACACCACCGTGCGCAGGCTCGACGCGTGCTCGGCGCCGGAGGTGCCGACCAAGCAGGAGTTCGACGGGGTGGAGCTGGCCGACATCGCTGCTTCGGCGATGGGTGTGTACGGGGTGCGCAAGGCCGACGGCATCCCGGTCCGGTTCGATCCGGCGACGCAGCGGTGGAACGCGCTGCCCACCACGGGGCTCGTCGGGGGCCTGTCACGCATCGCACCGGGCAAGAACACCGTCTGGGCATTCAGAGCCACAGACCACCTGCTTGTCCAGTTCGACGGGACGACCTGGCGGACCGACCCGGCCACCGGGGGGCTGCGCATCGCATGCGGCACGGACGACGCGGTCTACATGGTCGGTACCGACAACATAATTTATCAGCGTGGCCAGAACGGATGGACGGGCTTGGGCGTCACCGCCGACGACATCGCCGTCACCGGCAAGGACAAGCTGTGGTATTCCCGGCGAGGGGTGATCTATGAGCGCAGTGGCACCAACTGGGTGCAGCGTAGCGCGACGGGCGTCCAGCGTCTGTCCGCCACGTCCGACGGCGCGCTCTGGGCCGTCGTCCAACCCCAGTCCAGCACCGAAACCATGCCCCTCCTGGTGGAGTCCGGCGCGACGACTCTGGTCCGCCCCACGGCCAGCGGCCTCCAGAGCGTCACCGGCCTGGCACAGATCGCCTCAGCCGCCGCCGCCGACTACTGGATACTGATGAACAACGGGACAGTACGCCGGATCCTGGGACGAGAGACACCCGTAGCCTTCGACGACCAGCCGAAGGAAGACTCCTCCTACGCGTCCAGAATCGACGTCTGGTCCGACGACACCGCAATCCGCGGCATCCAGATCGTCTTCCCCAGCCACACCTTCGGCTGCGGCGACATCGCCGCCTCCGGCACGCAGCAGGCGACCTACACCTTCGCCGGCGCCGACAAGCTGCTCTCCTACGAAGCCTGGTCCGGCAAGGCAGCACGCGGCAGCCTCGCCGGGCTGCGCCTGAAGATGACCTCGGGCGTGGCCAACTTCGGCGTCGCCGCGACCACCACCGTCGCACCTGACCTGTCCGAGGACGCCGGGGGCGCCTCGGCCATCTGCGGGCTGTTCGGCTCGACAGTGAAGTCCGGCAGCCGCACCTACGTCGCGTCGCTCGGCTTCCACGTGCGGGGCGGGAACGTGCCCCAGGCGGTTCTGGACCACCTGAACGACAACCGCCGGCACTACAGCCAGGCCGTGTGGGCCAACGCCGACGAGTTGACGCTCAGCCGCATCCTCGCCAACTACTCGTACACCCCGGTGGGTTCGACTGCCGCGCCGGTCCCACTCGGCATGCTGCTGGACCCGAAGCCGATCGCCGCCACCGGCAACTACCTCGGTTTCCGCTGGAACTTCGCCAGCGAGGAGGAACGACAGGAGTGGACCGACTCCCGCAAGGCGAGCAACAACACGTTCGGGGCACCGGCGACCAACACGATCGCCATCGCCACCAACGGCGTCTTCGCCGAGGCCGTCCTCGGCCGGTCCAACTCGGCCGAGAAGATCGACCTCACCCGCTTCTGGAACTGGAAGGACTCGCCCCTCCAGATCACCCCCGCCGACATCGCTCCCGTCTCCACCGCCTCACGCGCGCAGAACCTCGACACCACAGCGGCCGGCATGGGCGCCTCCCAGGCCAAGTTCACCCCGCTGGTGGCGATGCCCGACCCGAACGGCCTCCAGGCGGTCCAGGCCATGACCACGGCCAACCTGTTCCGCGACATGAGCGGCCTCGCCCAGATGAGCCAGGTCCTCAGCAAGGGCATCGAAGCCGCCGCCACCAATGACAAGGAAGCCGGCGTCCGCGCCCAGGAAGCCCTGAAGACCGCCACCGAACACCTCCAGAAGATGGCCCAGATCGCGGTCGACGCGGCCAGCAAGGCGGCACCGCTCGTCACCGGCGGAGCCGGAGGCGGCAACCTCAGCGCCCTTGGCGGCATGCTCAACCAGGGCGGCAAGACCGACACACCCAAGCCCACGCCCGCGCCGGCGTCCGGGACCACCCCCGCGTCCGGCGGGGACTCCGGCACGAAAGCCTGACCACCGCGCCGTGTGGGTCCGGGCCACCGCCCCGGCCCACACGGCGCCCCTCAGGGCAGCGGCAACCGTCACGGGATTGTCCGGAGGCGGATTTCCCGCATCCCTTCTTCCAGGCCGCCCCCTTCCGGATGAGTTGCACCCGAGCCCGTGTCCAAGATCTTGACCGGCAGGATGGCCAGGTGCGTGCTGCTCTTGTTTCGGACGACCTGTGGCAGCGTGCCTCCGCTTCTGCTACCTGCCCCGTGCGGCGCCACCGCCACCCCGGGCGACTTCGCGTTCCAGACAGGACAGCTCTCGCCGGCATTCTGTGGACCGGTGCTTCCTGGCGCGACGTCCCCGCCGAGACCGTGGGCTGCTCCGGAGTCACGGCCTGGCGCCGGTTGCGGGACTGGACCGAAGCCGGAGTCTGGCCGCGCCTGCATGCCGCCCTGCTGGCTGAACTGCGCCGCACGGATTCTTTGGACCTGGACGACTGAAGGACGCCGGTTCTCTGGTCACCAATCAGGTCCGCGCCTACGACCTGCTGCGCATGTTCGGACGGGAGGGGCGTCCGACCCCGCTGGGGGCGGCGTTCGCGGAGTACGGGCGGATCGCCAAGACCGAGCACCTGCTGCGCGTGGTCGACCCGGTGGACGACACCTACCGGCGGCAGATGAACCGGCAGCTCACCGTGCAGGAGTCCCGCCACAAGCTCGCCCGCGGCGTGTGCCACGGCAAGCGCGGCACCATCCACCAGGCGTACCGGGACGGCATGGAGGACCAGCTCGGCGCACTCGGCCTCGTCCTTAACGCCATCGTGCTCTGGACCACCAGGTACATCGGCGCCGCAGTCGCCCAGCTGCAGGACGGGGGACACGAGATCCGCGACGAGGACACCGCCCGGTTGTCCCCCCTCAAGCACCGCAACCTGAACCTGCTCGGCCGCTACAGCTTCACCGCCTCCACCCCCGCCGCCGGCGCCCTGCGCCCGCTGCGCGACCCGGACGCCCCAGAGCTGGACGAGGACGACGCCGGCGGGCAATAGACAACTCTCCCGCTTCCCTCCAAGGGCCTGACCGGCGGGGAGATCGTCGCGCATCTCGCCAGGACGTGCCGGATGCGCCGTCCAGCACCGGTCGCGTGACGCGCTCCGAGCACCTCCGCTCAGAAGGTACGTCGTCCGCAGCCGGGGACCGGTTGCCCTGGTAGACCGCTCGTCCGACCAGTGGGGCTGGACGGACCACGGGAGGCCGGGGCACGGCCGGGCATCAGTGGGGCAGGATCACCGTCAGTTGTGTGCGGATGTCGGCCAGCACCTGTTCTGCGTCGTGGTCGGCGTTCAGGCTCGCCGCCATGGCGAGGAACATCACTGCGGAGATGACACGGGCGAGGGTCGCGGCGTCGGCGCTGCCACGCTTCCCGTCGCGTTGCAGCAGCTCGGCGACAGCCTGTTCGGTCTGGCCGACGATCGTCAGCGCCTCGTGGTGCCGGGGCTCCTCGGGGTCGCCGAAGGCCATTTCCCGCAGGTAGGTGCGGCCGTTGCCGGTGTGCACGCGGTTGCACTCCACCACCGGCCGCAGCAGTGCGAGCACCGCCTCCACGGGGTCGTCGACGCTTTCGGCGGCGGCCCGGCCCCGGGCGAGCGCCTCGGCGTACAGGGAGTTCTGGAGCAGCAGCAGGAGCTCACCCTTGCTCTTGACGTACAGGAACAACGTGCCGGTGCCGATGTCGGCCTTCTCGGCGATCTGCTGGGTGGTGACGTCCTCGACGCTGTGCTCGGCGAACAGCTCGCGGGCGGCGGCGGTGATGCGGTCCAGCTTCTGCTGCTTGTTCCGCTCCCGTCGACCCGACGGGGCAGGCGTGGACGGCATGCGGTCCTCCAGGGAATGAATTAATGACTGGACTCAGTTACGATTGCAGTCATAAGCGATCGGGTTCAGATCCATTCTGGCACGCAGCCGCCTGCAGAGGGTCGGGGCTCGGCCGCCGCACACCGAACCACGTAGAGGAACTTCCGCCATGACCACGTCCTCCACCCTCTGGCAGCCATTCGCGCTGAGCCGCGTCAAGCTCCCGCACCGCCTGGCAAATGGCCCCGATGACCCGTAGCCGAGCGCTGCCGGACGGAACTCCGACCGAGCTGATGGCCGAGTACTACGGGCAGCGTGCGGGCCTGGGTCTGATCATCACCGAGGGCGCGCAGCCCTCGCCGGATGGCCAGGGCTACCTGAACACTCCCGGCATGTACACGCCCGAGCACGTCGAGGGTTGGCGGAAGGTCGCGGACGCGGTGCACGCCGGTGACGGAGCGCTGTTCGTGCAACTGATGCACGTCGGGCGGATGTCCCACCCGGACAACACCCCGCACCATCGGCAGCCGGTGGCCCCGTCCGCGATCGGCGCCGAGCAGGACATGTTCACCGCGTCTGGCATGCAGAAGACCGCGGTTCCGCGGGAGCTCGCCACCGAGGAGCTGGCCGGTGTGGTCGGGGAGTTCCGGCACGCCGCGGCGCAGGCCGGCGCGGACGGCGTGGAGATCCATGCCGCCAACGGATACCTGCTGCACCAGTTCCTTTCCCCTAACGCCAACCGCCGCGCCGACGGCTACGGCGGGTCGGTCGCCGAGCGGTCCCGCTTCGTCGTCGAGGTCGCCGCGGCCGTCGCCGAGGAGATCGGCGCCGACCGGGTCGGGATTCGTATCTCGCCCGGATTCCCGCTGGGCGGGATCGACGAGGGCGACGCGGAGGCGGTACGCGCCCAGTACCGGCACCTGGTCGGTGAGCTGGCTCCGTTGAACCTGGCCTACCTGCATGTGCACCACCTCGGCGACGACGAGCTGCTTCGCTCCCTGCGCGAGGCGTGGCCCACCGCGCTGCTGGTGCTGCGCTACGGCCGCGCCCGCGAGGAACTGGCCGAGTATGTGGACTCGGGCCTGGCCGACATCGCCCCGGTCGGCCGGTGGGCGCTGGCCAACCCCGACCTGGTCGTGCGGTTGCGTACCGGCGCGGAGCTCAACGAGGCCGACCCGGACACCCTCTACGGCGGCGGCGCCGCCGGTTACACCGACTACCCGGCCTTGGATCGGGCCTGAGCCCGCGCCCACGGCCCGTTCCGCCTCTTACGCCCTCTTTGAAAGGCAAGAAAGTCATGACTTCGTTCAAGGAATCCGTCGTCCTGGTCACCGGCGCCAACGGCGGCATCGGTACGCAGCTGGTCCAGCAGGCGCTGGAGCGGGGCGCGGCGAAGGTGTATGCCACCGCCCGAACCCCCCGGGCCTGGGATGATGACCGCGTCGTCCCGCTGGCCCTGGATGTCACCGATCCCGACTCCATCGCCGCCGCGGTCCAGGCCGCGCCGGATGTCACGGTGTTGATCAACAATGCGGGGGCGTCGGTGCCGAGCCCGGGAATCCTCACCCACACGGACGAGGACATCGCGCGCAACGTCGCGACCAACTTCGTCGGCCCGCTGAACCTGTCTCGCACCTTCGCCCCGATCCTGTCGGGGAACGCACCGGCGGCACTGATCAACGTGCACTCCGCGCTGAGCTGGTACGCGGTGGCCGGGATCTACAGCGCCACGAAGGCCGCCCTGTGGTCGGTGACGAACTCCCTGCGCCTGGAGCTCGCCCCGGCCGGTGTCCAGGTCGTCGGAGTGCATGTCGGCTGGGTCGACACCCCCATGGCCGCCGATGCCGAGGGCCCCAAGACGGACCCGGCCGACCTGGTGCGGACGGTGTTCGACGCCACGGAGGCCGGCCGCCGCGAGGTCCTCGCCGACGACGTCTCCGTACAGGTCAAGGCCGCCCTGTCTCAGCCGCTGGAGGCGCTGTACCCGCAGCTGGGCGAACCCGCGGCCTGACCGCCGGGCCGACGGGCGCCGCTGCCCCAACCTCCCGCGCCAGGCGCACCCCGTCCGGCGCGGCGGCCCAGGGGCCACCGGTGGCCCGTCCGCATCGGCCGAGCCGCGAAGGCCGTCCTGCCCGCACAGGGCAGGCGCCGCGGCCCCGTGCGCTACTGGAACGTGCCGGACTCCGCAGTACAGCGGCAGCCAGGCACGGCATCACGGCCCACACCTCTTTTCCTCTTTCCCTCATACCGCCGTCACAGGGCGACGACCGCACCCCCAAGGGAGGAAGCGCGCCATCATGAACGCCCCGAAGCATGCACACCCGACCCCGCCCCCGGCGAACCAGGCCCCTGCCGCAACCTACAAGGACGCCGTGACCCGGACCATCGATGCCGCAGGGGTGCGCTATGCCTACCGCGACCTGGGCCCGCGCACCGGTACTCCCGTGGTGTTCCTGACCCACCTGGCCGCCGTCCTGGACAACTGGGACCCTCGCGTCGTCGACGGCATCGCTGCCGAGCGTCGCGTCATCACCTTCGACAACCGCGGCGTCGGAGCCTCCACCGGCACCACCCCGGCCACCATCGCCGACATGGCACGCGACGCCGTCGCGTTCATCAAGGCCCTCGGACTCGACCGCGTCGACCTGCACGGGTTTTCCATGGGCGGCATGATCGCCCAGGAGATCGCGCTGACCGAGCCGCAGCTGGTCCGCAGGATGATCCTGGCGGGGACCGGCCCCGCCGGCGGCCAGGGCATCAAGAACGTCACCCGCATCTCCCACCTGGACACCCTGCGGGCGCTGCTGACCCTCACCGACCCCAAGCAGTACCTGTTCTTCACCCGCACTGCTGCCGGCAAGCGCGCCGGCCAGGAGTTCCTGGCACGCCTGAAGGAGCGCACCGCCGACCGGGACAAGGCGATCTCTCCGAAGGCATACCTCGCCCAGCTCAAGGCCATCCACCGCTGGGGCCTGCAGACCCCGCAGGGCCTGTCGGTGATCACCCAGCCGGTGCTGGTGGCCAACGGCGACGCCGACCGGATGGTCCCCTCCCACAACTCCACCGATCTGGCCCGGCGGCTGCCCGACAGCGAGCTGGCGATCTACCCCGACGCCGGTCACGGCGGCATCTTCCAGTACCACCAGCAGTTCGTCGCCAAGGCCCTAGCCTTTCTGGCCCGGCCGTAGGAACTGCAACCCCAAGAAAGGACCGGCGAACCATGAAGGCTTTCGTCGTCGAGCACTACGGCAAGGACGGCCTGCGCGCCGTAGACGTGCCCGAACCGCAGCCCGGCCCCCGGGACGTGCTGGTGAAGATCGCCGCGGCCAGCGTCAACCCGCTGGACAAGCTGGTCCGCGACGGAGAGTTCAAACAACTCCTCAAGTACAAGCCGCCGTTCGTCCTGGGTCACGATCTCGCCGGCACCGTCACGGCGGTCGGGACGCAGGTACGGGGCTTCGCCGTCGGCGACGAGGTGTACTCCCGCCCCCGTGACCTGCGCATCGGCACCTTCGCCGAGTACATCGCCATCGACGAGGACGACGTTGCGCACAAACCGGCCACGCTGACCATGCCCGAGGCGGCCGCAGTGCCGCTGGTCTCCCTTGCGGCCTGGCAGATCCTCGTCGACACGGCCGGGATCGGGCCCGGGTCGAAGGTACTGGTCCACGGCGGCGCCGGGGTCTCGGGTCCACTCTGATCCAGCTGGCCAAGCACCTGGGCGCCGAGGTCGCAACCACCGCCCGGGGCTCGTCCGAGGAACTCGTGCGCTCCCTGGGCGCCGACAGCGTCGTCGACTACACCAAGGAGGACTTCTCCTCGCTGCTCTCCGGCTACGACCTCGTCGTCGACGGGCTCGGCGGGGAGAACCTGATGAAGTCGCTGACCGTGCTGGCCCCCGGCGGCCTGGCCCTGGGAGTGGCTGGCCCCCCGGACGTCGGCTTCGCCCGGCAGCTCGGCGCCCCCCGGGTCTTCGAGCTGGTGCTGTCGCTGCTGAGCCGCAAGGTCCGCCGCGCGGCCAAGAAAGCTGGAGTGCGCTACTCCTTCTTCTTCATGCGGGCTGGGGGCAAGCAACTGGCCCACCTGGCCCATCTGTACGACGCCGGCGCGCTGCGCCCGGTCGTCGACACGGTCTTCCCCTTCGAACAGACCCTGCAGGCGATGGCGTTCGTCGAGGCCGGCAAGACGAAAGCCGGCAAGGTCGTCGTATCCGCCGACTGAATCGGCACCTACGACATGCTCCGACCCCCGGTGGATCCGGGTGACGCGCCCTGCCGGCTCGGCGTCCGCCCTCTGTCGTTAAACGATCGTTTGACGACAGGCGGGCGACGCGTCCAATGAACCCCCGCAATCCGGGGGTTCGCGGCGCCGCGAATCCAATCAGATCCGATGGTGATTGCTGACAGGGTTTGACGACAGATAGGGTCCGATCCTCCGTACGGAAGGGGCCCCGAGTGGCGAACCTGGTCTACAAGCGGGTCTCGACCGACCAGCAGTCCGCCGCCCGGCAGAACCTCGTCCTTCACGAGGCCGGCATCGAGGACCCAGTCGTCTTCGAGGAGGACCCGGGCACCTCCAGCCGCCTCCACCCCCTCCAGCGCCCCAAGGTTCCGCGCGCTCCTCGACTACGCCCGGCCGGGCGACACCGTGCACATCTCCGAAATGCCCCGTCTCGTGCGCGGCAACCAGCTGTGGTCCTGGCGAGCCGTCTACGTTTCCGGCTCGGCGGTGTCCGGCACGGATATGGCCGCGGGCCGGTCGGCGGAGAGAAGATCGGCGGCCTGGTCGCGCAGGGTCCACGCGGGTCCGGCGAGGCCGAGCACGGCCAGGACGGTCAGGGCGACGCCGCCGGAGTCGCAGCGGGCCGGGGTGGCTCGCCAGAGGTCGGGGACGCGGTGCCGCCCGTGCGGCATCACGGTGCCCCTCCCGGTAACCACTCGTGGTCGGCGAGGATGCGCCCGGTGTGGGCGTGTAGCTGTTCCATGTCGGACGGCGTGAGGATCAGCGCGGCCTCGCTGCTGTCGCCGTCCTCGTGATGCACGAGGATGGGCAGCGAAACCTGCTTGGCTCGCGGGTCGTAGACCGCGTCGGTGAGGAGCAAGGTCGCGTGGGTCACCTTGGCAAGGACCGGCTTCAACGTGCTGGCGTCGGCCGGCGCGGACCATTGCGCACCGCCGCCCGGCGGGCGCAGGTGGTAGGTCGCGGCGCCTGCGCCGGGGAGGGTGACGACGACGCCGACGCGGCCGTCCTTGGCGGTGTCGGCGGCGAGTTCGCCGAGCTGCGGGTAGAAGGGGGCCCGCCGTGCCTAACTCGGCCCCCTGCGAAGGCAGATGGGGAGTTGGTCGTCTGCTCATGCCCCTGACGTTAGGGAGGGGCCGGGGTGCGAATATGAAGCAGAGGAATACGACCCTTATCCGTCCAGGTGGAAGCGGTCGGACATGCGCCGCAACTTCTCTCGCGTGGAAGCCCGTTCGGCGTAGACGATGCCGCGCAGGGTGGAGCGGGCGATGGGGTGGTTGCGGATGAGCTGGGGTGCGATCCGCTCCGCCTTCTCCAGCTCGCCCAGCGCCTTGTCGCGGTTCCCGTCCCACAGCCAGGCGCGCGCGAGATCCATGTGGTGATGCCCTTGACGGGAGTTGGGCAGTGAAGCGACCAGCTCCGGGCTGGTGCGGTGGTTCAGCGACAGCGCCTTGCGCTGCTGGCCCATCTCCAGTGCCATGCTGATGGCATGGATCTGGACGTTGCCGGGGGAGAACGTCAGCGAGTGCCGGTCGTACACCGGGGCACCGGTGTACTCGCCCATGCGGTCGGCCGCCGCCTTGGCGAGACCGATGCGGTCCTCGGTCTCCGACGACCGGCCGCCTCGCGCGGCGGAGACGGCGGCTCGGAGCTGGAGCGTGCCCCACGCCCGTACGGCCAGGGGCTCGCCCCGCTCGTAGCCCTGCTGAACGGTGCTGATGGCCTTGTCGGACAAGGCGATGGCGTCCTCCCAGTCCGCACTCGCCCACATGTCCCAGACCCGCATCCAGTCGGCGACCGCCGGCAGGACGGGGTCGCCGGACAGCCGTGCCGACCAGGCCGCCCGCTCGCAGGCCATGGCGACCAGCTCGGGATGGCCCAGAGAGTGCGCGGCGGTATGTGCGAACTTGCAGCACACCGCGTAAATGGCGTAAGCCTCCTCCCGCTCATGACCAGTGGCCACCTCGGCAAGGGCACGCGATTCACGGAGCAGATCCGGCAGGACACGCATGATGGCCACGTTCGCAGCGGCATCCCGCAGCCGGTGCAGCCGCGTCATCTCCCGCCACAGCCTCGACGCCGGACGCGGGATGCCGTCGAAGACCGGCGCCAGGTCGTAACGGCGCAGCTCCCGCAGGATCGAGGTCGCGGCGACCTGCCACTGGTTCTCGTCAGGAGAGCTGGTGTAAGGGCGGCCGATCAAGTCATTGGGATGGACGTGCAGTTCGGCCGCCAGCAGGTTCAGTACGCCGACCCGGTCCAGTTCGATCAAGCCGCGTTCCATCTTGGAGACCCAGCCCTGCGATTTGCCCAGTGCGGCGGCAAGGTCGGCCTGCGGCATGCCCAGGCGCAGGCGGGCACGACGAGCCCGGCGGCCGATCTCCTCGGCTTCTTCCAGCATCAGCTCGCCCCCGACCTGTTGATGGGCCGGGTCGGCTCAAGCGTGCGGCAGGGCATGGTGCCTCCGTCCGTTCAGGCGTCTCCCCCAGAACGGTACCCATGGCAGCCCAACGGCGGGCCGGGTCTGGCAAGGCCGACCGCTCGCGCTGGGCGACGCGCAGCGCTTGGCAGTCAGCGGCTGCCGTTTCCCCGCGCCGAGCCTGGCTGCTGCGCAGGAAGCGGCTGACGCTGGGCCGCGAGGTCCATACGGGTGCCAGGACCGTTTGGTAGCGCGCGGCTCATGCTCGGTCGGACGGAGTGGACAGCTGGGTGAGGCACTGGATACGCCAGGTGAGCGCCCTCCGCCGGGGAGCGGGCGTCGTCCAGTGGCCGTTGGTCGACCTGCCTGCTTCAGCAGCGTGGCGGGCTTCATCTGGAGCTTCCCCAGCCAGTGCCACAGCAACAGTGCCTCGTCACTCGTGAGCTTGATCGTGACCTGGCTATCACTCATGCACGCCCCTCCGACTCAGCCCGCACTCGACCGCACGAATCTACTGGCCTTTGACCTTGACCAAACACATAGGGGCCCCCCGCAGAACCGATAAACTGCCGCTGGAAAACACAGCACTGAGACAGAACAAGCGATTTGACGGGAATGTCGGACTCGATGAAAGTAAGTGAACTCCACTCCGCGACCGACTGAACCCGCAGGTCGCCGCCTGTGGTCCCCGCGCATGCGGGGGTGGTCCCCCCGCCGACACCACGGCCACCGACGACTCCACGTGGTCCCCGCGCATGCGGGGGTGGTCCCCCTCGCCGCGAAGTGGTCTGACAACAAGGTGGGTGGTCCCCGCGCATGCGGGGGTGGTCCCAGCGACCAGTACCCCACCTGCGGCGCCTGCCGGTGGTCCCCGCGCATGCGGGGGTGGTCCCCCCGCCGCGAACATGAGCCACGACGTGTTCAAGTGGTCCCCGCGCATGCCGGGGTGGTCCCGGCCTGCACACTGGCCGCCTGGTTCCGGGACCGTGGTCCCCGCGCATGCGGGGGTGGTCCCTGCCGGACCGCGACACGCTCGTGCGGCAGCTCGTGGTCCCCGCGCATGCGGGGGTGGTCCCCTGAGCGCCGAGGACGAGCAGAGCTTCGACGAGTGGTCCCCGCGCATGCGGGGGTGGTCCCGCCCTCGAACGGGACGGAGATGTGGATCTCGCGTGGTCCCCGCGCATGCGGGGGTGGTCCCGGCTACGAGCACATGCACTACGCCGTGCTCATGTGGTCCCCGCGCATGCGGGGGTGGTCCCCCGCTCGTGCAGACCTGGCTGCCGGACTTCAGGTGGTCCCCGCGCATGCGGGGGTGGTCCCTCACGCAGCGCGGTGAGCTGACCCGGGTGGGCGGGGCCGGGTACCTGTGGTCCCCGCGCATGCGGGGGTGGTCCCAGCTGCGGTCCGCGGGCGTGCGCGGGGCGGACGTGGTCCCCGCGCATGCGGGGGTGGTCCCTTGTACCTACGCGGGGACGCCCCATGCGCGCGGTGGTCCCCGCGCATGCGGGGGTGGTCCCGCCCCGGATGATCAAGGCCCTGATCGACGCCGGTGGTCCCCGCGCATGCGGGGGTGGTCCCGTCACCTACATGTTGTCCCATTCGGAGCGGCTGTGGTCCCCGCGCATGCGGGGGTGGTCCCCGGTACTGCCGCCCGATGTCCGCATGTACCCGGTGGTCCTGTCGAGGAACAGTGAAACTGCGCAGTACTCAACCAAACTGCGCAGCCAGACCAGAAGCTAGGAGCGCCGCAGGTCAGACGACTGGCAGCATCGCTTCCTGCGCAGATTCAGGCAGCCAGCCAGTCGGCAACCCCACTCAACCAAACTGAACAACCCCAGATCAGAAGCGTGACGACTAGCCAGTTCCACTGACCCGCGACACGCGCAGCCCAGCTCGATGCACTGGGGATGGTGTGGTCACACCAGGGCGTGGCGTTTGAGGAAGGGCTCGCGGTGGCGCGGTCCTGGACGGCCGCGCACGGGCACTTCCTGCCCCCGGCCACCGCCGTGTGGGAGGACTATCCGATCGGGGTGTGGGCCAAGAACCAGCGGGCGGCGGGCAGGCGGGCGTTGGTGAACATCGCGCGCCGGGCGGCCGGGCTGCCCATCGATGCGGCCGGAGCGATGCCGTCCACGCGCATGGACGCCCTGGACGACCTCGACCCCGGCTGGTGCCCCGCATGGGACACCAACTGGCAACGCAACTTCCAACTCATCAAAGCACATGTCGACAACGGCGGGCCGATGCCGCTGGCTGCGGGTGACGTCATCGTCCAGGGCGAAGACCTCGGACGATGGATCACCGCACAACGACACGGCTGGGACCAGCTCAGCGTCGGACAACAAGTCCTACTGGAGATCCTCGGACTGGAACCCGCCCACCCCCAGGAGCAGCCTGTCGCGGCCCCCACCCGAGACGACAAATGGAACCTCAACCTCACCGCCGCCCGCCAATACCACGCACGCGAAGGACACCTCAACGTCCCCAGGAAACACGTCGAGCGACTCAAGCGACCAGACACCGAACACCACCCCCGCGACAACCCGGGCAGCCACCAGACGGCCGTAGAGACCACGGTCGAGGTACGGCTCGGCACCTTCCTCGACAACACCCGACGACGAGCAGACAAGCTCAGCCCACAACGACGAGCCGAACTCAAC
The DNA here is from genome assembly GCF_056435525.1 of Streptomyces sp. NPDC043908. Classification (NCBI taxonomy): domain Bacteria; kingdom Bacillati; phylum Actinomycetota; class Actinomycetes; order Kitasatosporales; family Streptomycetaceae; genus Streptomyces; species Streptomyces sp. NPDC043908. Next base: position 54,919 of record NZ_JBWKEI010000026.1, read on the forward strand.
GCCCTCGACATGCGCTGGTAGATGTGCGGGTGCGTCGTGTCTGTCTGCGCCTGCATCGGGATGCGCTGGACATAGACGCGCGACGGCCAGTTAGCCAATGCGAGGCGGCACACGAAGAGGCACCGGCTCTTCTTGACCGTCCCACACAACGCGGATCACAGAGGGCAGAGGCTTCTGCATGGAACCGACCATCAGGAAGTCATATACCTCGCCTGGAGCTAGTGTCAGGTTCTCAGGCCAGGGACGGTGCAGGGCGCCAACCGTCTCCGTAATCCGCACGTTCGTCGCGGTCGCCGTGCCGTGGTTGATCAACTGCCACTTGGCTCTGCTGGCATGCTCGCAGCTCAGCATGACCCGAGGACGATTGGCCTCGTCCTCTGCGGCACGGCGTTCGGCGTCCATCTGGCGCTGATGGGCCAGGGCGTCCTCAGCCACCGCAGCGGATTTTTCCGCGGCATCAGCCGAGCGCTTCCCGTCGCTCCTTGCCTTGATGCTGAGGCAGAGAGCCCCCACCGACACTACGAACGCCGCCCACGCAGGTGCATCTCCCCAGTTCATACACGGACTGTACGACGCGGGGCTGACAACACCGGATCTCGTGACAGCCGAGCAACGTAAGGAGCGAGGGACCAGCGCAGCGTCGCCGTAACACTGGCCCAGGGACCGGATGGAACAGCTGTCCATGATCGACATGCACTGGTCGTGATGGTCGTCTTCGTCACCGCGGCCATCGCGGTCGCCACCGACTATCTGCTCGGGCGGCGGCACGTGCACCCCCGAGCAGGGACACGCACCTCGCGCCGCGCCCCGACTCCGCCCCGCAGGTAGCCTCACGGGCCCTGACCGGCTACCCCGAAGGGTGCCGCTCTAAGTGGCTCTAACAAAAGTGGTTTGATCATGTGACTGTCAGCTTGATCGCTCGTTGATGTGGTCATGGGGAAGCGTCAGTCGAAGCCGTGGAT
>NZ_JBWKEI010000027.1:0-48612 GCF_056435525.1 Streptomyces sp. NPDC043908
CTTCCTTCGTTTCCGACTCTATCAGACTCTTTCGTGTCCGATTTCCCTGTCGGCGGGATTCGCTTTCCAGGATTTCGCTTTCGCGTTTCCCTTTCCGGCGACTCCGACTTTATCAGAAGATCCGAGTCGGAATTTCCCTTCCGTTCGGCTTCCCTGACCCCGCGTCATGGACGCGGGAGGTACATGAAGGTACCGGGTTCCCGTCTGGAGGAGATGTAAACGTACTGGAGCGGAGCGCCCCGATGCAAATCGGGGTGCCCCGCTCCGGGCGTACGCCGTCAGTACCCGACGGGTCGTCAGACCTCGACGACCACAGGGAGGATCATCGGGCGGCGGCGGTAGGTGTCCGAGACCCACTTGCCGACCGAGCGGCGGATCAGCTGCTGGAGCTGGTGCGGCTCGACGACGCCGTCCTGGGCGGACTTGTTCAGCGCCTCCTCGATCTTCGAGACCACGGGGCTGAAGGCCGAGTCCTCGATGCCGGAACCGCGCGCCTGGATCGTCGGACCGCTCACGATCTTGCCGCTCGACGCGTCGAAGACGACGAAGACGGAGATGATGCCCTCGTCCCCGAGGATGCGACGGTCCTTGAGCGAGGACTCGGTGACGTCGCCGACCGAGAGGCCGTCCACGTACACGTAACCGGCCTGGACCTTGCCGACGATCTTCGCGGCGCCGTCGACCAGGTCGACGACCACGCCGTCCTCGGCGATGACGATGTGGTTCTTCGGGACGCCGGTGAGCGCTCCGAGCTCCGCGTTCGCCCGCAGGTGGCGCCATTCGCCGTGGACCGGCATCAGGTTCTTCGGCTTGCAGATGTTGTAGAAGTACAGCAGCTCGCCGGCCGAGGCGTGGCCCGAGACGTGCACCTTGGCGTTGCCCTTGTGGACGACGTTCGCGCCCCAGCGGGTCAGGCCGTTGATGACGCGGTAGACCGCGTTCTCGTTGCCCGGGATCAGGGACGACGCGAGGATCACCGTGTCGCCCGGGACGATCCGGATCTGGTGGTCGCGGTTGGCCATGCGGGACAGCGCGGCCATGGGCTCGCCCTGCGAACCGGTGCAGACCAGCACGACCTCGTCGTCCGGCAGGTCGTCGAGCGTCTTGACGTCCACGACCAGGCCCGCGGGGACCCGCAGATAGCCGAGGTCGCGCGCGATGCCCATGTTGCGGACCATCGAGCGGCCGACGAAGGCGACCCGGCGGCCGTACTCGTGGGCGGCGTCGAGGATCTGCTGGATGCGGTGCACGTGGCTGGCGAAGCTGGCCACGATGATCCGCTTGTCGGCGTTCGCGAACACGTTGCGCAGGACGTTGGAGATGTCCCGCTCCGGCGGTACGAAGCCGGGGACCTCGGCGTTGGTGGAGTCGGAGAGGAGGAGGTCGATGCCCTCCTCGCTCAGCCGCGCGAACGCGTGCAGGTCCGTGAGGCGCCCGTCGAGCGGGAGCTGGTCCATCTTGAAGTCGCCGGTGGCGACGGCCAGGCCCGCGGGGGTGCGGATGGCCACCGCGAGGGCGTCCGGGATGGAGTGGTTGACGGCGATGAACTCGCAGTCGAAGGGGCCCAGGCGCTCGCGGTCGCCCTCGACGACCTCCAGCGTGTAGGGGCGGATGCGGTGCTCCTGGAGCTTCGCCTCGATGAGCGCGAGGGTCAGCTTGGAGCCGATCAGCGGGATGTCCGGCTTCTCGCGCAGGAGGTACGGGACGCCGCCGATGTGGTCCTCGTGGCCGTGCGTGAGCACGATGCCCTCGACGTCGTCGAGGCGGTCCCTGATGCTGCTGAAGTCCGGCAGGATCAGGTCGACGCCGGGCTGCTCCTCCTCGGGGAAGAGCACGCCGCAGTCGACGATGAGCAGGCGGCCGCCGTACTCGAAGACCGTCATGTTCCGGCCGATCTCGCCCAGACCACCGAGCGGCGTGACGCGCAGGCCGTTCTTGGGGAGCTTCGGCGGGGTACCGAGTTCAGGATGCGGATGACTCAAAAGACTCTCCTCACCACGCACGCCACGTACCGGTAGGGCACGTGGCGCGCATGACATTCGTGCACTTGCTGTTGTCTGTTTCGTTCTTCGTATTCAGTTGTGAAGTCTGTGGTGACAGCTTTACCCCGTAGGAGCTAAAGCTGTACCCCGCCGGCCGCGAGATCGACCTTGAGCTGGGCGGTCTCCTCCGCCGTCAGGTCGATCATCGGCAGGCGCAGCGGGCCGCCCGGCAGTCCCTGGAGGGCCAGGGCCGCCTTGGTGGTGATCACTCCCTGGGTACGGAACATGCCCGTGTACACCGGGAGCAGCCGCTGGTGGATCTCCGTTGCCTTCTGGACGTTGCCCGAGAGGTGGGCGTCGAGGAGCGCGCGCAGCTCGGGGGTGACCACATGGCCGACGACCGAGACGAAGCCGACCGCGCCGACCGAGAGCAGCGGCAGGTTGAGCATGTCGTCGCCGGAGTACCAGGCGAGGCCGGAGCGGGCGATGGCCCAGCTGGCACGGCCGAGGTCGCCCTTGGCGTCCTTGTTGGCGACGATACGCGGGTGCTCGGCGAGGCGCACGAGGGTTTCGGTGTCGATCGGGACACCGCTGCGGCCGGGGATGTCGTAGAGCATCACCGGGAGCTCGGTGGCGTCGGCGATGGCCGAGAAGTGCCGGTACAGGCCCTCCTGGGGGGGCTTGTTGTAGTACGGCGTCACGGCGAGCAGGCCGTGTGCGCCGGCGCGCTCGGCCGTACGTGCCAGCTCCAGGGTGTGACGCGTGTCATTGGTGCCGATGCCGGCGACGACGTGGGCCCGGTCTCCGACCGCTTCCCGTACGGCCCGTACGAGCTGGTCTTTCTCCGCGTCGCTGGTGGTCGGGGACTCGCCGGTGGTGCCGTTGACGATCAGTCCGTCGTTGCCTGCGTCGACCAGGTGGACGGCGAGCCGCTGGGCGCCGTCGAGGTCGAGTGCGCCGTCCGCCGTGAAGGGCGTGACCATGGCGGTGAGGACCCGCCCGAAGGGGGTCTGCGGAGTGGAGATCGGAGCCATGGGTAACACGCTACTCGCTGCTCAGCGCCGGGTGTCCCCTCGGGGGACGTGGCAGAGGGAGCCCGGCACTGCCTGCTCGGGGGTTCAAGCAGTGCCGGGTCCGTTTGATCAGCCTAGATGAACTTCACGAAACGCCGCAATACGGACACTTTGCGCGAGGTATTCGCACATCCGTGCCCGTACGGGCGGATTCGCGCCACTTACGGGGCGACGCGGCCGTTGGCGTTGAAGGCGGCGTAGGTGAGGGGCATGAGCTTCGCCCAGTGCTCCTCCATCTTCTCGCCGACCATCTCGATCTCCCGCTGCGGGAACGACGGCACCTTCGCCTGCTCGTGCTGGGTGCGCAGACCCAGGAAGTGCATCAGGGAGCGGGCGTTGCACGTCGCGTACATCGACGAGAACAGGCCGACCGGGAGCACCGCGCGGGCGACCTCGCGGGCGACGCCGGCCGCCAGCATCTCCTGGTACGCCTCGTACGCCTGGCGGTAGGAGTCCTCCATCGCGCGGGCGGTCAGCTCCTGCTGGGCCTCGGTGCCCTCGACGAACTCGTACTTCCCGGGGCGGCCCTGCTGGACGAGCCTGCGGTCGGCCCCCGGCACGTAGAACACCGGCTGGAGCTCCCGGTAGCGGCCCGACTCCTCGTTGTACGACCAGCCCACCCGGTGCCGCATGAACTCGCGGAAGACGAAGATCGGGGCGCTGATGAAGAACGTCATCGAGTTGTGCTCGAAGGGGCTGCCGTGCCGGTCCCGCATCAGGTAGTTGATCAGGCCGCGGGAGCGCTCGGGGTCCTTCTGGAGCTCCTCCAGGGACTGCTCGCCGGCGGTCGAGACGCGGGCCGCCCAGAGGACGTCGGAGTCGCCCGCGGTGTGCTTCACCAGCTCGACGGTGACGTCACTGCGGAAGCTGGGCTTGAGGTCTGCGGCGGGGGTGTCGGTCACCGGCGGGTCCTTCCAGTTGGTACGGCGGCGACCACTCTACGGCCCGGCACCGACAACGCCCGCCCTGACGATCCGTCACAGAATTGTTCGGCCAATTCGGGGAATTCGGGCACCAATCCTCAACTCCGTGCGTCTGTACCAGTAGACGCACCACAGTTCGAGCACCCCACCAGAGACAGCCCCGCAGACTGACCCACAGACAAGGAGAAGCCCCTCATGTTCCGCCGGCGTGAGCCCGTCCCCTTCGCGTTCGTCGCCGATGCCGACCGCTTCCGCAGCAACGTCACCCCGCCGCCCCGCGAGCGCGCCGGTGCCGGCCGCATAGTGGGCCGTACGCTGATCGGGCTGACCGTGGCCGCCGGGCTCGCGGGCTCGCTCCTGTTCGGCATGCCCGCGCTCCAGCCCAGCCAGTCGCCGACCCACATCCAGCAGCCGCAGGCGGCGGACGGCCGCTGACCCGGGCCCCTCCCCCATCGCCCGAATGGCGTGGAAGGCACCCCCATGGCCCCCCGGAAGTGGTCGTCCGACGGCCTCCTGGGTAGCCTCACCGGGCACAGCAATCGAGCGTGCTTGTGAGTGAGGATCAGTCGTGCCCCTGCCCTTCCTGACGGCCGACCGCGCATTCGACGCGACCGAGGACGACATCGCGCTGCCCTTCGACGACCACGACCGCTGGCGGCGCCCCTACCGGCCGGGCCCCTACCGGGTCGCCGCGGCTGCCGTGCTGCTGCTCCTGGCCTCGTTCGTGCTGCTCGCCTCCGTGATCATCGCGTTCACGGGCGGTCCCGTCGAGGCGCTCGTGGTGCTGGTCGTCGCGCTCCTGGTGATCGCGTCGGCGCTGCGGATGCTGCGGATGGGCGTCTGGGTCAGCCGGGCCGGGCTGCGGCGCGTCCGCTTCCTGACCACCGCCACGGTGCCGTGGCCGCAGATCGAGAACGTACGGACGGTGCAGCAGCCCGTGCGGTGGCTCGGGCTGCCCAGGACCGTGCAGGGCCAGGCGCTGCTCGTCAGCAGGAGCGCCGGCGCCCCGCTCGGCGCGCTGCTCACCGACCACGACGCGGACTTCCTCGCGCGCGTCGAGGCGTTCGACCGGGCCGCCGACACGGTCGAGGCCTGGGCCGCGGAGTACGGGCGCGTCTGACCGCGGGCCGGAGCCCGCGGAGTACGGGCGCGCTCCGGGCTAGTCCGCCTCCCGCAGCGAGATCGCCCGCTGCATGGCCTTGCGGGCGCGCGGGGTGTCGCGGGCGTCCTGGTAGGCCACGGCGAGGCGGAACCAGCAGCGCCAGTCGTTCGGCGCGTCCTCCGTCTCGGCCTTGCGGCGGGCGAAGACCTCGTCCGCCGAGTCGCGGTCGATCCGGCCCGCCGGGGTGCGGACCAGCTCGTCCACCGGAAGGCCGCCCTCGGCCTCCAGTTCGGCGGCGAGGGCGTTGGCCCGGGTCACGAAGCGGGTGTTGGCCCAGAGGAACCAGATGCCGATCAGCGGCAGCACCAGGACGGCGAGCCCCATGGTGACGGTGATCAGCTTGCCGTCCTGGATGAGCATCACGCCCCGGCTGCCGACCAGGACGAAGTAGAAGACCAGGACGGCGGCCGTGACGAAGTAAGTGATCTTTGCGCGCATGACCGGCAGTCCAGCTCAGTTCAGGTCGAGGAAGTGTTCCAGGCCGAAGGTCAGGCCGGGAGTGGTCACCACGCGGCGCGCGCCGAGCAGGATGCCCGGCATGAAGCTGCTGTGGTGGAGCGAATCATGACGGATCGTCAGTGTCTCGCCCTCGGCGCCCAGGAGGACCTCCTGGTGCGCCAGCAGACCGCGCAGCCGGACCGCGTGGACGGGGACGCCGTCGACGTCCGCGCCGCGCGCCCCCTCCAGCGCGGTCGCCGTGGCGTCCGGCGCGGGACCGACGCCCGCCTCCGCGCGGGCCGCCGCGATGAGCTGCGCGGTGCGCGTGGCGGTGCCGGAGGGCGCGTCCACCTTGTTGGGGTGGTGCAGCTCCACGACCTCCACCGACTCGAAGTAGGGGGCCGCGAGCTGCGCGAACTTCATGGTCAGGACGGCGCCGATGGAGAAGTTCGGCGCGATGAGCACACCGGTGGACGGCGAGCCGTCCAGCCAGGTGGTGAGCTGCGCGAGGCGGTCCTCGGTCCAGCCGGTGGTGCCGACGACCGCGTGGATGCCGTGGCGCACGCAGAAGTCGAGGTTGCCCATCACCGAGGCGGGCGTGGTCAGCTCGACCACGACCTCGGCGCCCGCCTCGGCGAGCGCCTCCAGCTTGTCGCCCCGGCCCAGGGCCGCCACCAGCTCCATGTCCTCGGCCGCTTCCACGGCCCGTACCGCTTCGGAACCGATGCGGCCCTTGGCGCCGAGAACCGCCACGCGCAGCTTGCTCATCTTGCTTCCTCACGTCCTTGCGTACAGGTACGTACGGGTTGCGTACGGGTCAGGAGACCGCTTCGTGGAGGCGGTCGGCCTGCTTGTCCTTCAGCGGGCCGATGACGGACAGCGAGGGACGCCGGCCCAGCACATCACGGGCCACCTCGCTGACGTCGTCCGGGGTGACCGCGGCTATCTTGGCCAGCATGTCGTCGACCGACATGTGGGTGCCCCAGCACAGCTCGCTCTTGCCGATGCGGTTCATCAGCGCGCCGGTGTCCTCCAGGCCGAGGACGGTCGAGCCGGAGAGCTGGCCGATCGCGCGGCCGATCTCCTCGTCCGACAGCCCCTCGGAGGCGACCCGGTCCAGTTCGTCCCGGCAGATCTTCAGGACGTCGTGGACCTGGCTGGGCCGGCAGCCCGCGTACACGCCGAACAGACCACAGTCGGCGAAGCCCGAGGTGTACGAGTACACGCTGTAGGCGAGGCCGCGCTTCTCCCGTACTTCCTGGAAGAGGCGGGACGACATCCCGCCGCCCAGGGCCGTGTTCAGCACGCTGAGCGCCCAGCGGCGCTCGTCGGTGCGGGCCAGGCCCGGCATGCCGAGGACGACGTGCGCCTGCTCGGTGCGGCGGTTGAGGAGTTCCACCCGGCCGGCCGTCTTCAGGGTGCGGACGCCGTCGCGCGGGGCGACCGGGACCGCGTCCGTCCGCGTCAGCGCGCCGGCCTTCTCGAAGGCCCTGCGCACCTGGCGTACGACGGTGGCGTGGTCGACGTTGCCGGCGGCGGCCACGACCAGGTGGCGCGGGTCGTAGTGCTTCTTGTAGAAGCGGGCGACCTGCGACCGGGTCAGCGCGTTGATCGTGTCGACGGTGCCGAGGACCGGGCGGCCCAGCGGGGTGTCGCCGAGCATGGTGTGCGCGAACAGGTCGTGCACGCAGTCGCCCGGGTCGTCCTCCGTCATCGCGATCTCTTCGAGGATGACACCGCGCTCGGCGTCCACGTCCTCTTCGAGGATGAGGGAGCCGCTCAGCATGTCGCAGACGACGTCGATCGCCAGCGGCAGGTCGGTGTCGAGCACGCGTGCGTAGTAGCAGGTGTACTCCTTCGCCGTGAAGGCGTTCATCTCGCCGCCGACCGCGTCGATCGCGGCGGAGATGTCGAGGGCGCTGCGCTTGCGCGTGCCCTTGAACAGGAGGTGCTCCAGGTAGTGCGTGGCGCCGTTGAGCGTGGGCGTCTCGTCACGGGAGCCGACCTGGACCCAGATGCCGAAGGTCGCCGACCGTACGGAGGGCAGGGTCTCGGTGACGACGCGCAGGCCGCCGGGGAGGGTCGTACGGCGGACGGTGCCGATGCCGCCCGCGCCCTGGAGAAGCGTTTGGGTACGGGCGACGGCCCGCGCCTCCGAGGAGGTGCGGGCCGTCGCCTTGGAGCTACGGGACGTCACTTGTCGGTGTCGTCCTTCGTCTCGTCGCCCTCTTCACCCTCGACGACCGGGATCAGGGAGAGCTTGCCGCGGGAGTCGATCTCGGCGATCTCGACCTGCACCTTGGCGCCGACCGCGAGCACGTCCTCGACGTTCTCCACGCGCTTGCCACCGGCGAGCTTGCGGATCTGCGAGATGTGCAGCAGACCGTCCTTGCCGGGCATCAGGGAGACGAAGGCACCGAAGGTGGTGGTCTTGACGACCGTACCCAGGTAGCGCTCGCCGACCTCCGGCATGGTCGGGTTGGCGATCGCGTTGATCGTGGCGCGGGCGGCCTCGGCCTGCGAGCCGACCTGGGCACCGATGTAGATGGTGCCGTCGTCCTCGATCGTGATCTCGGCGCCGGTGTCCTCCTGGATCTGGTTGATCATCTTGCCCTTGGGGCCGATGACCTCACCGATCTTGTCCACCGGGATCTTGACGGTGATGATCCGCGGGGCGTTCGGGGACATCTCGTCCGGCGTGTCGATCGCTTCCATCATCACGTCGAGGATGTGGAGGCGGGCGTCGCGGGCCTGCTTGAGGGCCGCGGCCAGGACGGAGGCCGGGATGCCGTCCAGCTTGGTGTCGAGCTGGAGGGCGGTGACGAACTCCTTCGTACCGGCGACCTTGAAGTCCATGTCGCCGAACGCGTCCTCCGCACCGAGGATGTCGGTGAGGGCGACGTAGTGCGTCTTGCCGTCGATCTCCTGGGAGATCAGGCCCATGGCGATACCGGCGACGGGGGCCTTGAGCGGCACACCGGCGTTCAGCAGCGACATGGTGGAGGCGCAGACCGAGCCCATCGACGTCGAGCCGTTGGAGCCGAGGGCCTCGGACACCTGGCGGATCGCGTAGGGGAACTCCTCGCGCGTCGGCAGCACCGGCACGATGGCGCGCTCGGCGAGCGCGCCGTGGCCGATCTCGCGGCGCTTGGGCGAGCCCACGCGGCCGGTCTCACCGACGGAGTACGGCGGGAAGTTGTAGTTGTGCATGTAGCGCTTGCGGGTCACCGGGGAGAGGGTGTCCAGCTGCTGCTCCATACGGAGCATGTTGAGGGTGGTGACGCCCAGGATCTGGGTCTCGCCACGCTCGAACAGCGCCGAGCCGTGCACGCGCGGGATGGCCTCGACCTCGGCGGCCAGGGTACGGATGTCCGTGATCCCGCGGCCGTCGATGCGGACCTTGTCCTTGATGACGCGCTCGCGGACCAGCTTCTTGGTCAGCGCGCGGTACGCGGCGGAGATCTCCTTCTCGCGGCCCTCGAAGGCCGGCAGGAGCTTCTCGGCGGCCAGCTCCTTGACGCGGTCCAGCTCGGCCTCGCGGTCCAGCTTGCCCGCGATGGTCAGCGCCTGGGCGAGCTCGCCCTTGACCGCGGCGGTGAGCGCCTCCAGGACGTCGTCCTGGTAGTCGAGGAAGACCGGGAACTCGCCGGTCGGCTTGGCGGCCTTGGCGGCGAGCTCGGCCTGGGCCTTGCAGAGCACCTTGATGAAGGGCTTCGCGGCGTCCAGACCGGCGGCGACGACCTCCTCGGTCGGCGCCTCGGCGCCGCCCTTGACGAGCTGGATCGTCTTCTCGGTGGCCTCGGCCTCGACCATCATGATCGCGACGTCGCCGTCCTCGAGGGCGCGACCGGCGACGACCATGTCGAAGACGGCGTCCTCGAGCTCGGTGTGCGTCGGGAAGGCCACCCACTGGCCGCGGATCAGCGCGACGCGGACGCCGCCGATCGGGCCGGAGAAGGGCAGGCCGGCCAGCTGCGTGGAGCAGGAGGCGGCGTTGATGGCGACCACGTCGTACAGGTGGTCGGGGTTGAGCGCCATGATCGTGGCGACGACCTGGATCTCGTTGCGCAGGCCCTTCTTGAAGGACGGGCGCAGCGGGCGGTCGATCAGCCGGCAGGTGAGGATGGCGTCCTCGGAGGGGCGGCCCTCACGGCGGAAGAAGGAGCCGGGGATCTTGCCGGCCGCGTACATCCGCTCCTCGACGTCCACCGTCAGGGGGAAGAAGTCGAGCTGGTCCTTGGGCTTCTTGGACGCGGTCGTGGCCGAGAGGACCATCGTGTCGTCGTCCAGGTACGCGACGGCGGAGCCGGCGGCCTGCTTGGCCAGGCGGCCCGTCTCGAAGCGGATGGTGCGGGTGCCGAAGGAACCGTTGTCGATGACGGCCTCGGCGTAGTGGGTCTCGTTCTCCACCAGTGGTTTCTCCATACTCATCGTCTTTCGTCCCCGGGCCCGTGTGGCGGGGGGACGGTCAGCGGAGAAGCGCTCCTGTGCTGCGGGCCGGTCTTCGATCGAAGCATCCGGGGGCGTTCTCTCCCCGGAGGCCACTACCGAGGACCGGCGGCGGGAGGAGGCTTCTCCCTCATTATTCCGTGGTGCGTTGTACGACCAGACTACTGAGCGTCCGGTACGTCGCGCACGTACAGCAAAGGGAGCGGCCCCCTAATAGGTGGGAACCGCTCCCTTCACGGCGACTTACTTGGCGCCGCCGGCCGCACCGCGGCGGATGCCCAGGCGGTCGACCAGCGCACGGAAGCGCTGGATGTCCTTCTTGGCCAGGTACTGCAGCAGGCGGCGGCGCTGGCCGACCAGGATCAGCAGACCACGACGGGAGTGGTGGTCGTGCTTGTGGGTCTTGAGGTGCTCGGTCAGGTCCGAGATGCGGCGGGAGAGCATGGCGACCTGGACCTCGGGGGAGCCGGTGTCGCCCTCCTTCTGGCCGAACTCGGACATGATCTGCTTCTTCGTAGCGGCGTCGAGCGACACGCGGTACTCCTCGTAGTCTTGATGTGCCACCGAGTGCCCCTGGTCTTGGTCTCAGGGGAGCTTCCGTTACTCGGGAGGCGGGGATCCGCTGGGCGCAGCCTCCAGAAGAGATCCGGAGACGCGTACACAAACGGCCGTCACACAGCGTACCAGTACGCCGGGACTCGTCCGATCGGGGGTCCCCCGCCCCCCGGGCGTGTCCCCGGGGCGCCGGTACGGGCCGGTCAGCCGCTGGTGAGCGAGCGGGCCCGGTCGAAGACGTCCAGGACGGCCAGGCAGAGCGGGACCAGCGAGAGCAGCACGGCGCCCTCGGCGAGGTCGAGGGTACGGCCCCAGAACGGCGAGAGGCCCTTCTTGGGGATGACCAGGCCGATCGCGGTGATCAGGGCGGCGCCGGCGGCGACGGCCGCGGAGAGCCAGATCGTACGGATGTCGAGGGAGCCGCGGTCGCCGTAGCGGACGAAGTCGTACAGCAGGTCGCCGGGCGGGTTCAGGGACAGGCCGAGGACCAGCAGGGCGATCGCGGCGATCCCGGCCACCAGGACGCAGACGACCTGCGAGGTGTAGCGGAACAGACGCGCGCGCAGCAGCATGGCGAGCCCGGCCGCGAGGGCGAGGAGCTGGCCGTAGACGCTGTGCGAGAAGCCGAGCACGGCGGCGGAGCCGACCACGGTGGCGGCGCAGCCCCCGACCAGGCCGAGCAGCATCTCGTGGCCGCGCCGGGCCTGGGCGGCGATCCGCTCGGCGTCGACGGGGCGGGCGTCGGGGGCGGCGCTGGGCTCGGCGCCGAAGTCGTCGGCGGCGGCGCTGCGCGGCGAGGCGTACCCGATGGGGAGCCTGGCGAAGCGGGCGGACAGGCCCGGCAGGAAGGCGACCAGGCCGATGGCGACCGGGGCGCAGACCGCGGCCGTCCGGGTGGCGCTGGACTCGGTGAGGATGGCCACGAAGGTGGCGAGGGTGCCGGTGGCGGCGAGGAAGGTGGCCGCCACGAACGGGGCGTCGCCACTCGGGGTCAGCACCACCAGGGACACCGAGGCGACTAGGACGGTGACGCAGCCGAGCAGGAACTGGAGCTTGCCGGGTCCGTCGCCGCTGTCGGGGCCGATGATGCCGGAGCCCGCGATCAGCAGCAGCGGCAGCGCGCCCAGGCCCAGGGCCACGGCGCTGGCGCGGTCGGAGTAGACCCGGGCCCGCACGCCGGCGAAGGCGGTGAGCAGCAGGCCGGCGGAGCCCGCGATGATGCCGGGCAGGCCGTGCATGTCGTGGTCGACGGGATCGGCGTACCAGAGGACGAAGCCCATCAGGACGAGCAGCAGGACGCCGCCGGCCAGGCCCGCCCAGCGCAGCAGGTCGTCGCTCCACAGGTGGCGGTCGCGGGTGACGGCGGAGGCGACGGCGTCCGAGACGTCGTCGAAGACGGCGGGCGGCAGCGACTCGGCGAAGGGGCGCAGGCTGAGCAGCTCCCCGTCGAGGACCTGCTGGGCGGCGAGGGTGCGGGCGCCGTCGAGGACGGTGCCGTCGCGGCGCACCAGGTGGTAGCCGGTGGGCGCCCCCGCGGGCTGGGTCTGCCCGGTGAGCCGGAGGATCTCCGGATAGACGTCGGCGACGGCGATGTCCTCCGGGAGGGCCACATCGATGCGACTGTCGGGCGCCACCACCGTGACCCGGCAGAAGCCTGTCGCTGCGGTCGTACTCACGTCCTCGGACCCCCTGATTCGCGGTTGCGCACACTGCGCGCGCCACCCTACCGGGCTCCGGTGTCACAGGCTGCAAGTAGGATCACCGTCGCGCGGAGGGAGCCCCTGAAACGAGCGGTCACGGGGGCGCCGGAACGCAAGTGACCGTCCGTATTGAGGGATTGATGCTCCGGTGAGCCAGATCGTCGTCAAACGCCCGCCGCGGTCCTTGCCGCCCGAAGTGTCCTCGGACGAGCTGCGGCTCGAGGCACCGCCGGAGTTGCCGCGCGGACAGCAGGAGTCGATGCTGATGCAGCTCCTGCCGATGCTCGGCATGGGCTCGTCGGTGGTGTTCTTCTTCATGCCCAACTCGGCGCCGTTCATGAAGATCATGGGCGCGCTGATGCTGGTGTCCACCCTGGCCATGGTGATCGCGCAGCTGGTGAAGTTCCGCAAGGGTGCGCAGGGGCAAATGGCCGACGTCCGGCGCGACTACCTCAAGTACCTCGCCCAGACGCGGCGGGCGGTCCGCAAGACCGCGCGGCGCCAGCGCGACGCGCAGCTGTATCTGCACCCGGCGCCCGAGCAGTTGTGGTCGGTGGTCGCGGAGGGCTCGCGGGTCTGGGAGCGCCGGGTCGGCGACGACGACTTCGGACAGGCCCGGATCGGCCTGGGCGCCCAGCAGCTCGCCACCCCGCTGATAGCGCCGGAGACGGCGCCGGTGGACGAGCTGGAGCCGCTGTGCGCGGGCGCGATGCAGCAGTTCCTCGCGGTGCACGGCTCGCTGGACGGGCTGCCGATGGCGGTCTCGATGCGCGCCTTCTACCACGTGACGGTCTCCGGCGACCCGGACGCCGCCCAGTCGGCGGCGCGCGCGCTGGTGGCCCAGCTGGTGACGCTGCACTCCCCCGACGACCTGATGGTCGCCGTGGTGGCCGCCCCGGGCGCGGTGGCGCGCTGGGACTGGACGAAGTGGCTGCCGCACACCCAGGTCCCCGGCCAGGTCGACGGGGCCGGCACCAAGCGCCTGTTCGGTGACGACCTGGGCGAGCTGGAGCTGCTGCTCCACAGCAGGCTGGACGGGCGGCCCCGGTTCAGCCGGGACAACCAGCCGGTCCTGGACCAGCCGCACCTGGTCGTGGTCCTCGACGGCGGGATGGTGCCGCCGGACTCGGCGTTCGCCGCCGCCGAGGGGCTTCAGGGCGTCACCATCATCGAGGTGGTGCCGGGCGAGCTCGACGAGCCGCGCGGCGGCCTCTCGGTCGTCGTGCGCCCGGGCCGGCTGCGCCTGGAGTCGGGCTTCGGGATGGCGTACGAGGGCGTGCCCGACCAGATGTCGCTGCCGGCCGCCGAGGCGCTGGCCCGTCAGCTCGCACCGCTCCAGATGGGCGGCGGGGACGACGACGAGCCGCTGCTGGCCAACCTGGACTTCACGGACCTGCTGAACCTGGGCGACGCCGGCTCCATCGACGTGGCGCGCACCTGGCGGCCGCGCTCGACGGCCGAGCGGCTGCGGGTGCCGATCGGCGTGGGCGAGGACGGCCAGCCGGTGATGCTGGACCTCAAGGAGGCGGCGCAGGAGGGCATGGGCCCGCACGGCCTGTGCGTGGGCGCGACCGGCTCCGGCAAGTCGGAGCTGCTGCGCACCCTGGTGCTCGGCCTCGCGGTCACCCACACCTCGGAGACGCTGAACTTCGTCCTCGCCGACTTCAAGGGCGGCGCGACCTTCACCGGCATGTCCCAGATGCCCCACGTGGCGGCGGTCATCACCAACCTCGCGGACGACCTCACCCTGGTCGACCGCATGGGCGACGCCATCCGGGGCGAGCTCCAGCGCCGCCAGGAGCTGCTGCGCTCGGCGGGCAACTACGCCAACATGCACGACTACGAGAAGGCGCGCGCCGCGGGCGCCCCGCTGGAGCCGCTGGCCTCGCTGGTCCTGGTGATCGACGAGTTCTCCGAACTCCTCACCGCCAAGCCCGACTTCATCGACATGTTCATCCAGATCGGCCGCATCGGCCGCTCGCTCGGCGTGCATCTGCTGCTCGCCTCGCAGCGCCTGGAGGAGGGCAAGCTGCGCGGCCTCGACACGTATCTCTCGTACCGCGTGGGTCTGCGGACCTTCTCGGCGGCCGAGTCGCGTACGGCGCTGGGCGTGCCCGACGCCTACCACCTGCCGTCGGTGCCCGGCTCGGGCTACCTCAAGTTCGGTACGGACGAGATGGTCCGCTTCAAGGCGGCCTACGTGTCGGGCACCTACCGCTCCGGCGGCCCGGACCTGACCGTGGGCCCGCTGCCGATCGAGCGGCGCCCCGCGGTGTTCACGGCCGCCCCGGTGCCGGTGGTGTACGCGGCGCCGGACCCGGCGGCCGTCAGGGGCCGCGGCGAGGACGACGCGCTGGCCGACACGGTCCTCGACGTGATCGTGCGGCGCCTGGAGGGGCAGGGCGTGCCGGCCCACCAGGTGTGGCTGCCGCCGCTGGACGACGCGCCCTCGCTGGACCAGCTGCTGCCGGGCATCGCGACGACGGCGGAGCGCGGGCTGAACGCGACGGAGTACACCCGCCCCGGCGGCCTCATCGTGCCGCTCGGCCTCATCGACAAGCCCTTCGAGCAGCGCCGCGAGGTGCTCTACCGCGACTTCTCCGGCGCGGCCGGCCACATGCTGATCGTCGGCGGCCCGCAGTCCGGCAAGTCGACGCTGCTGCGCACGATGATCTCCTCGTTCGCGCTCACCCACACCCCGAACGAAGTGCAGTTCTACGGGCTGGACTTCGGCGGTGGCGGTCTGTCGGCCGTCTCCGGCCTGCCGCACGTGGGCGGCGTCGCCTCGCGCCTGGACCCCGAGCGGGTGCGGCGTACGGTGGCGGAGGTCGCGGGCGTGCTGAACCGGCGCGAGGAGTTCTTCCGCGCCAACGGCATCGACTCCATCGGCACCTACCGGCGCCGCCGCGCGGCCGGCGACCTGCCGGGCGAGGCCTGGGGCGACGTGTTCCTGGTCATCGACGGCTGGGGCGCGTTCCGCGGCGACTACGAGATGCTCGACGGCGTGGTCCAGGACATCGCGAGCCGGGGTCTCGGCTACGGCATCCACGTCGTCCTCACCGCCTCCCGCTACATGGAGGTGCGCGCCGCGCTCAAGGACCAGATCCTGGGCCGCCTCGAACTGCGGCTCGGCGACTCCATGGACTCCGAGTTCGACCGCAAGGTCGCCGCCAACGTGCCGGTGGGCATGCCGGGCCGCGGCCAGGTCGCGGAGAAGCTGCACTTCATGTCGGCGCTGCCGCGCATGGACGGCTCCTGCGACCCCGAGACGCTCTCGGAGGCGACCGAGGCGCTCGTCCGGGCGGCCAAGGAGGCCTGGCAGGGCCCGGCGGCCCCGACCGTCCGCCTGCTCCCCCGCCGGCTCCCGGCCGACCAGCTGCCGAAGGGCTTCGAGTACCCGCAGCACGGCGTGGCGATCGGCATCGACGAGACCAATCTGGAGCCGGTGTTCGTCGACTTCGAGACCGACCCGTTCTTCCTGGTCTTCGGTGAGAGCGAGTCGGGCAAGACGGCGCTCCTCCGCCACCTCGCCCAGAAGATCTCCGAGCGGTACTCGCCGGACGAGGCGAAGATCGTCGTCGGTGACTACCGCCGCTCGCTCCTGGACGCGGTCCCGGACACCCATCTGCTGGAGTACGCGCCGCTGGCCAGCGCGCTGGAGATGCACATGAACGCGCTGGCGGACCTGATGGTGCGCCGCCAGCCGCCGCCGGACGTCACCCCGCAGCAGCTGCGCGACCGCTCCTGGTGGACGGGCCCGCAGGTCTTCATCATCGTCGACGACTACGAGCTGGTCTCGACGAACGCGGGCAACCCGCTGTCGGTGATGGTGGAGAACCTGCCGTTCTCGCGGGACGTGGGCGTGCGCTTCATCATCGCCCGCAGCTCGGCGGGCGCGTCCCGTTCGATGTACGAGTCCTTCATGCAGCGCATCAAGGAACTCGGCGCGCAGGGCGTGGTCCTGTCCGGCGACCCGAACGAGGGTGACGTCCTCGGCAACGTCCGCCCGCGCCCGATGCCGCAGGGCCGCGGCTACTTCGTCTCGCGCAAGCGCGGCACCCCGCTGGTGCAGCTGGGCTGGCTCCCGGAGCAGTGACGGACCGGGGGTGACAGAAGGAGGGAACGGGCGGTGCGAGCCGCCCGCTCCAACTACCCTGGGCGGCACTGAACTTCGAAGGGAACGTGCTACATGGGCAGCGAACGTGAGAAGGAAGAGCTGTACGCCCTCGACATCTCGGGCGCGGAGTGGGTGAGCGCGCCCGGCACCGAGAACGAGGCGGAGCGCGTGGAGATCGCCCATCTGCCCGGCGGGGCGGTGGCGATGCGGTCGTCCCTCGACCCGGACACCGTGCTGCGGTACACCGAGGCGGAGTGGACGGCGTTCGTCCTGGGCGCGCGCGACGGCGAGTTCGACCTGCGCTGAGCCCGGGGGCCGGGGCCCGGAGCCCGGGCGGTGCACAGACGAAAGGGGGTCACGCCCGTTGGGCGTGACCCCCTTTACTGCGCCCGGCCGCTGAGATCAGCGGGCTCAGTAGGCCTCGGTGAACAGCCGCGACGCCTTGACGTCGGTCTGGTGGTAGCTGGCCTTGCCGTGCTCGATCGTCTTGGCGATCTTCTCCAGCGTCTGCTGGATGTCGTGCGCGTCGCGCCGGTAGTCCTTCTGGACCTTCAGGTACTGACCGTGCGCCTCGCCGTCCCAGGTGCTGGCGACGACGTTGACGGCCGATTCCATCCGGCCGAGGTCGTCCATGATGCGCTTGGAGATGGCGCGGATGCTGTTCGCGATCTCCTGGACGTTCTCATACCGAATCTTGAGGTCGGGACCCAAGTCACCCATGTCTGCTCCTCGTGAAGTCTGAAGTGTGGTGGGGCTGCGTGCGTACGCCGGGGCGCCCGCGGGCCGCCCGGCGGTACTGCCTAGAGACCGTTGATGCCCGAGGTGTTGGGCACGCCACCGCTGGTGGCACCGCCCTGGGCGTTGATCGCCCGGAACGCGGCGTCGACCTCTTCGTCGTTCTGCTGGTTGAGGTTCTTCGTACCGACCACGGCGTTGTAGAGGACGTCCAGCTTGCGGCGGATGTCGTCGTGACGCGTGTTCAGCGTGTCCTGGGCGATCTTGAACTGGTCGGCACCGGAACCGGTCCAGCCCGCACCGACCGTGGCGATCGCGTCGGCCAGCACGCGGATCTGCTGGCTCATGTCGTGGGCGGTTTCCTCAATGGCGTTCTTGGCCTTGGTGACGGCCTCGTAGCCAATGCTCTGACCACCGGGATTGGAGCTCATTCTCTTCCCTCTCGTGAGTGTCCGAGCGAGTGTTCACGCTCGCTTGTTGCGTACACGTACCGCCGCGACGGCGCCGCCGATGAGGACGACGACCGCGGCGATGATGGCGATGACGGCCCAGGGAGCGGAGTCCTCGTCCTCGGACGCCGAGTCCGCGGCCCTGCCGGCCTGCGGCTTCTCCTGGTCGCCACCGCCTGCCCCCTTGTCTGCTGTGTCTGCGGGAGAGGGGGAAGTCGTGGGTGTGCCGCCGCCCCGGGCGGCGAGCAGCGGGTTGACGTCGGCGGGGCCCGGGTTCCCGTTGCCCTTGAGCAGGACCTGGGCGGGGCGGACGGTGCCGTACCCGATGTACTGGCTCGGCACCTTGCCGTTGTGCCCGGCGGTCTCCATCATCACGCGCAGCACCTGGTTGCCGGTCCAGTCGGGATGGGCGGACCAGATGAGGGCGGCTGTGGCGGAGGTGAGGGCTGTGGCTTGGCTGGTGCCGTTGGTTTCGCAGTAACCGTTGCCGTCACTGCAGTGGGACGGGATCTTGTCCCCCGGCGCGGCCAGCGCGACATGGCTGCCGGTGCTGGAGAACTTGGCCACCTTCCCGTCGGTGCCGACGGCCCCTACCGCCACGACCCCGGGAGTCGCCCCCGGATATTCGACGAGGTTGCCCTTGTCGCCACTGTTGCCCGCGGCTGCGAAGATCAGCTTTCCCTTGCCCAGGGCGTAGGAGACGGCCGAGGCCAGCTCCTGCTTCTCGCCCTGACTGGCGGAGTCGCTTCCCAACGAGATGTTGATGATGCGGGCATTCGATTCAGCCGCGTAACGGATCGCTTTGGCCATGGTGGCCGTCCCGGCGAAGTCCTGGTCCCCCACAGCGGACCTGACAGGCAGGATCTTCGCGTCCGGTGCCAGCCCCTTGATCCCACCGTCGGCTCCGCTGCCGACGATGAGCACCGCCATGCTCGTCCCGTGCCCGTTACTGTCTTTCCGTCCATCCCCGGATCCGGTGAAATCGCGGCCACCGAGCACCCGGCCGGTCAGCTCCGGCTCGGAACGGACGCCGGTGTCGACCACCGCGACCGTAATGCCCTTGCCGGTGCTGACCTTCCCCATCGCGTCCGCGTCCATCGCGTCCAGGTACCACTGCTTTGACCGCATGTCGTCGGCCAGCGCCGTCGGCGCGGTGCCGACGGAGCAGGCCAGTGCGGCAGCCAGCGCGGCACCGAGAAGTGCCGGGCGGCTGCGCACTGCGCGGGCTGAGCTGAACATGGGACTGCGGACTCCTTGAGCGGCGATGGTTTGCGTACGTCAGTCGACGACCGGCGGGACGACCTTGCGGTGGTCCATCGCCCAGGTCTCCTCGTCCTCGACCAGGTAGTCGGGGGCTTCGGAAGAAGTGGAACGACGCCGGTCCGTGCCTCGCTTGTTGCCGTTCACCAACCCCGTACCGCCGGGGGTGAATTCACCACGCCCGCCCAGAGACGCACGCGGAGCCCCGACAGTTCCACCCGGCTCGGAGGCCAGCCTGCGACCGCCCATGCCGGTGGCGCCACGCGGGGCGCCGCCGGGGCCGTGCCCCATGCCGCCACCCATGGGTCCGCGGCCCATGCCGGTGCCGGCGCGCTCCTCGCCCACGACCGTGCCCATCGGCAGCCGGGGCGCCGAGCCGCGGCCGGTGGTGGGCATGGGACGCCCGCCAGTGATGCCCTCGGCGGTGATGCCGCGCGTGGTGCCGGGAAGACCACTCGGACGAGCGATGCCCGGACCGCGCGGGTTGCCCACCGCACGGCCGCCGCTGGGGCTCTCGCCGGGTACGCCGACGCGCGTCACCGGGGCGGTCTTCCCCAGACCGCTCCTGCCGAGCGGACCGGGCAGCACGGGCGGCGGGGTAAGTACCGGCGGCTGACCCTGGACAGGTGCGGGCACGGTGGGCACCGTCGGCCGTGAGGTGGTCTCCGGAGGCGGAGTCACGGTCACGGAGTCGATGGACGTACCCGCCGGCGACTCGTGCGGGGTGAAGGTGGACGCGACGGTCGTGTGCGAGGGGGAGCTCGTCGTGCCCGACGTGGCGTAGCCGTGCCCACCCGTGACCGCTGCGTTGGTGTGGCCACCAGCACCGCCAGTGGCGGTGCCCCCGGAGCCGGAACCGGAACCGCTGTAGCGGCGCTCGGCCAGGGTGTCCGTCCCCGGGCCTCCCGGCAACGGCGCGAACTTGGGTTCAGGCTGGGCCGAGATCCGGTCCCGGGACGCGTCGTAGTACGACGACAGCCGGTTCAGCTGGTTGATCGCCTCGTTCGTCTTCGGCCCCAGCGCCTTCAGCCGGGCCTTCTCCTTCTCGGGGTCGGCGTAGCACATGCCGTCCGCGGGCGGGAGGGCCGCCTTCGCCTCGGTCAGGGCCTGGCCCGCGCGGGCCATCTCCTGGCCGACGACAGCGGCGTACTCGCTCAGGACCACCGTCTGCGCCACCATCCCGCGGCCCCACTCGCGGAACGCGTCCCCGCCGGCGCCGTGCCACTTGACCTGCTCCATGTACCAGCGCAGGTCCCGCGCGATGTCCGCGATGTCGGGCGCCGCGGCGGCCAGCGTCTCGGCCGCGCCGGTCAGTTCGGTCGGCTTCGCCGACGCGAGCATCGCGTGGAGGGCCTCCAGGGACATGCCCTCGAATTCGTCCGTAGCCATCGTCATGCCCCCTTTACTTCAGACCGCCGGAGTCGGCGTCGTTCCCGTGGCCACCCTGAGCGGGGGCCTGCTTGGTGCCCGGACCCTGGTCGGGCCCCTTCGTACCGGCCGCCGGGGTCTCGTAGTACTTCTCGGTCTCCTTGCGGATGGCCTGGTAGCGGTGGGCCTCGTCCGCGTCGATCCCGCCGTAGCCCTTGTCGGCGATGTGCACCGCGATGCCCATGCCCTCGATCTGCTCACCGAAGATCTTGGTGAGCCGCTCCAGGTTCGTACGGACCTTGTCGTACGCCTTGTGCAGCTCGTCCGCGGCCGCGAAGCCCTTGCCGTACGCCTCCGGGTGCACCCGCTGGTCGGCGATCTTGGTGTGGCGCGCCGGGGACTTCTCCAGGCTGCGCAGCAACTCCTCCATGCGGCCCTTGAAGTCGGCGAGGCTCACCCCGTCGACTCCGAGGTCCGGCTTGCCGCCGCTGCCGCCACCGTTCGGCTCGGCCACTGTTCCTCCCCGTGAATTCCCCGCCGGCACCGCTCTGCCACCGGTACCGCTCAAGCTCAGTCGCTCCGCCGTGCGCACTCGTCACACTCGTGAAGCACGCGAAGCATGTGATCACTCTAGTCACTCCGGATTCGGAGCCGAATGAGTATCCGTACTCAAAGATGTCGCAGACTCGTCCCGAAAACCTCTGAGTTCTCTCAGAACCTCTCCGGCAACCCGCTCAGCCCGCGCGCGCCCCGCCGACGGACGTCCCGGATCACCGTCGCCGTGCCCGCGACCACCGCCACGAGCAGCGCGGCGATGCCCAACGCGTAGGTGGCGTACCGCTCGTTGCGCTCCTGGGGCGTCTCGGAGAGCGCCAGCGCGGTCACGTCCGGGGGCTGCGCCCGGGGCGGGCCCGGGTCCGGGTGCGCGGCCTCTTCGGGGGGCGAGTCGTCGGTCACCGCGCGGACCGGGTCGACCACGCCCCAGCCGACGAAGTTGTCGTGCCCGTTGACGGACCGCTCCGCCGTCTGCTCGATCCGCGCGATGATCTGCGCGGCGGTCCACTTGGTCTTCGCGTACGGGTACTTGGCGCGCAGCAGCGCGGCGACCCCGGCGACGTAGGGGGCCGAGAAGCTCGTCCCGTTGTCCGAGCACTGGCCGTTGCCCGGGACGGTCGAGACGATGTCGACGCCGGGCGCCGCGACCCCGACGAACGTGCCCGGCTGCGAGAACACCGCGCGCTCGTTGTTGCGGTCCGAGGAGGCGACCGCCAGCACGCCGGGGAAGGCCGCCGGATAGGTCTCCTTCAGCTTGCCGTCCATGCCGTCGTTGCCCGCCGAGGCGACGACCACGATCTGCTTGTCCAGGGCTCGTCGGACGGCCTTCGCCAGGTCCGAGTCGGGTCCCTGCGGCTCGGTGGTGTCCTGCGAGATGTTGATCACGTCGGCGTGCTGGTCGATGGCGTGGTCGATCGCCTTCGCCATGGTGTCCGTCTTGCCGCTGTTCTTCTCGTCGTTCTGGCGGATCGGGATGATCGTGGCCTCGGGCGCCAGGCCGACGAAGCCGGTGCCCGCGCGGGGGCGCGCGGCGATGATGCCCGCGACCTTGGTGCCGTGGCCGACCTCGTCGACCGTGCCACCGGTCTTGCCGCGCTTGTCGTTCTGCTCGCCGCCGCCCTCCTTCTCCGGCTTGAGGTAGTCGGCGCCGCTCTTGGCGTCGACCGCCGGCTTGAGCTGCGGGTTGGCGATGTCGACGCCGGTGTCGATGACCGCGACCCGTACGCCCTTGCCCTTGGTGTCCTGCCAGAGCTCGTCGAAGAGCACCCGCTGGAGCGACCAGGGGCGGCCCTCGATCTGCTTCTTCATGGGGAAGGTGCACTCGCCGCTGCCGTCGAGTCCGGGAGCGGGCGGGGCCGGCGGGGCGGCCGGGACGGGCGCCGGGGACGCGTACGCCGAGGGCGCGAGCGTCAGCGCGGCGACGGCCGTGGCCACGCCCACCAGCACCGGTTTCCTGTTTGGCTTCAGCATCGACACGACAGGTCCGTCCTTCCCTACGAGCCCTGGGGCTGGCGGGCACTGTTGGTGTCCAGCCGCGGGCCCTTGGACAGGAACTCCGACCAGTTGATGGGCACCAGGGCCGGGGTGACCTTCTCGTATCCGAGGCGCTGCTGCGCCTGGCTCGGCTCGGGGCGGCCGTCGTCCGGCTTCTGCTGGTCGCCGGCGCCGATGTCGGAACGGGCGGCGTCGCTGTCGCCGTTGGCCTGCACCGCGTACCGCAGTCCGGTGTCGGTCACCAGGAAGAGCGAACCGTCGGGGCGGGTCTGGCGGCCCTGCACCTGGGTGTAGAGCAGGCCCGTGCCGGGGGTGACGTACGTGCTGGTGCCGCCAGCGGTGATGGCCGCCGGGTACTCGGTGCCCGCCCAGGTGGAGAGCGTGGTGTTGCCCTTGTCGTCGACCTTGCGCAGCACGCTGCACACGGTGGTGCGCGCGCCCGCCCCCGCGCTGCCCGCGTTGACCTGCTTGGCGCTCTTCTCCGGCCAGTTGTTGGCGGCGCCGAAGTACTCGGGCGTCGGCGTGATGTCGCCCGCGTTCACCTTGCTGACGTCGCCGCGCATGCCGAGCCGCGTCGTCTGCGGGGAGTTGAGCACCAGCCAGGCCGTGAAGTCGGAGACGGGCTGGACCTTGCCCTGGAGCACCACGTACTGCTGGCGGCCCGCGCCGGTCGGGGCGCTCAGCACCATCCCGACCTTGTCCTGCTGCGGCGAGAGGCCGCCGCCGGTGCCGGCCGGGGCACCGACGGTGCCGGGGATCGTCGGGAAGTCGATCGGGGTGCCGTCGCCGAGGGTGGCCAGCCAGTCGTCGGTGACCTGCTGCGGCTTCTCGTCGGCGCCGAACAGGGTCCGCGCGAGCAGATCGCCGGGGGCGCCCTTGACCAGGTACTTGGTGCCCTTGGCGTCGACCACGTAACGCGCCTGGTTCTTCTGGCCCTGCACGTACATCACCTGGCCGCCGGTGAGCCTGCGCTTGTCGTCGGTCAGCTTGAAGTCGCGTTCGGCGAAGACGAACGCGGCCTTCTGGACGGAGTCCTTGCCGCCGCCGGGCTGCTCGCAGACCGCCCAGCGCTTGGCCTTGCCGGCCTCGCTCGCGGCGGGCAGCCGGTCCGGCGCGTACGGGATGCCGAGGATCGGCCCGCGCGCGAGCTTGCCGGAGTCGAGGATGTCGTCACTGACCTGGATGACGTCGAACTTCGCCGGATCGAGGAGCAGTCGGGCCGAGGCCAGGTTGAGCACCGGGTGGAGCAGGACCTTCTTGTCCTTGCCCTTGCCGGTGGAGAGCACGACGTACCGGGTGGTCGACTGCTTGCCGACGATCACCTTGGTGCCGGGGGTGTCCCAGCCCTGCGGCGCCTTCGGCTTGAACATCCCCCAGGCCCCGAAGCCGGCGAGGCAGAGCGCGGCCACGATGACACTCGGCACGATGGCCTTGAGCGGACGCGGGGCGCCCTCCTCCGTGCCCGTGGGGGACGGTTGCAGAAACGCCGCCACCGTGCGCTTCTTCGCAAAGGTGTACGCGTTGAGCTCGTCCCGCCGTGATGCCATGCGCCTCTGTCTCTCCCCGCGCGGCCCCCTGATCGGACCTGGTCCTGCGGTCCCCGGGCCTCGATTGTCAGACCGGCCCCCTACTATGCCTGTTGACCGAGGGTGCCTGTGGGGCGGGTAGGGTGAAGCCGCCGTCAAGACCCCTTGCCGAGCTGGGGGAATCCGGATGTTTTGGGTGCTTGCGCACGATTGGGGGGTGGTGGAGTGATGGCGTCCGCGACGCGTGTGCGGCCTGCCGCCGCCGGTCCGTCGGCCCCCGCCCCTGGAGCCTCCGCACCCCGTCTGAAGGCCCGGCCCGGACACTTCGGGTCGTTCCGACTGCAACAACTCGTCCTGGTGGAGCTCGCCGCCGCGGTGCTGCTCGTCGCGTGGGTGATCGACACGCTGATGCTGGTGCCCGCCGGCGTGGTCGCCGCGCTGCTGGTGCTGCTCGCGGTGGTGCGCCGCCACCGCCGCTCCCTGCCCGAATGGCTGGGCACGGTGCTCGCGCTGCGCGCGCGTACGCGCAGGGCGGCGAGCCTGCCGGTCCCGGCGGGCACCGAACCGGGCTTCGCCCCGGTGGTGGAGTGCGACCCGGCCCTGCGGACGTACACGTTCGGTGACCGTGACCGCCGTCCCGTCGGCATGGTGGGCGACGGCACCTTCCTCACCGCCGTGCTCCAGGTCGAGATGGACGCCACGGCGCTGCGCCCGGAGCGCGGCACCCGCCCGCTGCCGGTCGCGCTCGTACGGGACGCGCTGGACGTCGACGGTATCCGTCTGGAGTCCGCGCAGATCGTCCAGCACACCCAGCCCGCGCCCGCCCCGCACCTGCCGCAGCAGTCGGTGGCCGCCCGCAACTACGCGCCGCTCCAGGCGCAGACCGGCTCGCCCGCGGTGCGCATCACCTGGATCGCGCTCAAGCTCGACCCCGAGCTGTGCGCGGAGGCGGTGGCGGCGCGCGGCGGCGGACTGACCGGCGCCCAGAAATGCCTGGTGCGCGCGGCGGACCAGCTGGCGAGCCGGCTCACCGGCGCCGGGTTCCGCGCGACCGTCCTCACCGAGCAGGAGCTGACCGGCGCCATCGCCACCTCGACCTGCGCCAACCCGATGGCGATCACCCAGGCGGGCCGCGCGGGCACGCCGGGGCGGCGCACCCAGGAGACGGCCAGGACCTGGCGCTGCGACGACCGCCGCCACACCACGTACTGGGTGGGCCGCTGGCCCCAACTGGGCGGCGCCGGGGCCTCGATGCCGCAGCTGGTCGCCCTGCTGACCTCGCTCCCCGCGCTCGCCACGACGTTCAGCCTGACGCTGGCCGCGGGCGACCGCCAGGAGATCACGCTCACCGGCCACGTCCGGATAACCGGCCGCAGCGACGAGGAACTGGTCGCCGCCCGCCGGGAGCTGGAGCGCACCGCGCGCGGCGTGAAGACCGGCCTGGTGCGCCTGGACCGCGAACAGCTGCCGGGCATGCTGGCCACACTGCCGCTCGGGGGTGCGCGCTGATGACCACGTCCTCTGTCCTTCCTTCCGCGGTCTCCCCTTCCGGCGTCTCCCCCGCGGCCGCCTCTCCCGAGGTCCGCAGGGGGCGCGCCCGGCTGGGCTTCGGGCTCCTGGGCCCGCGCCGCGACCGGCACGCGCTCGCCGCCGACCAGGTGGAGGCGCTGGCGCTGCCCGTGGGCGACGACGGCATGGTGATAGGGGTGGACGCGTCGGGCCGCCCGTCGGTCCTCGGCATCAACCGCCCGACGGCGTACGACGTGACGCTCATCGGCGGGCTCTGGACCGCGCAGGTGCTAGCGCTGCGGGCGGCTGCCACGGGCGCGCGCGTGACCGTGGAGACCGGCCGGGCCCCCGCCTGGACGGCGCTCGCCCAGGCCGCCGGTGGCGGCCAGCAGTGCATCGCGCTGCACGACGTGGGCCGGGTGCCGCCGCAGGGCGCGTCCGCCGGATCGCCGGTCGTGGTCATCCGCGACTGCGGGATGCGGCCGCCGCGCGGGCGGGTGGTCTCGGGGCCGTGGCAGTCGGTGCTGACGCTGCTGCCGTATCTGAGCCCCGTGGCGCCCCGGCTGCTGGAGAAGTCGGATCTGGTCGGTGTGCAGCGGGTCTCGCCGGACGAGGCCGCGCAGATCGGACGGATCATGCATCTCCCGCAGGCCGAGACCGAGGCGCTGTCCACGCTGGCGGACGGGGTCACCCTGTGGTGCGGCGCCCGCGACCGCCAGTTCGTGATGACCCAGGCCACGGACGCGGAGACCGGACTGCTCGGCTCCGCCCGGCGGATGGACTGAGCGGCCCGCGCCGCGCGCGTGCCACCACAGGGACAGCGGGACCACTGGGACCGCCTGGGACCCAGGGACCACAGAACCACAGAACCACAGGACTACAGGGACCGGACCACAGAAACACGGGGAATCCGAGCAGGTACGACCGGCCTGAGCGGGGTGTGTGAACGGTGCGTTCACCCTCCGGCCGCACGACGCCGCCCTGCTGTCACTTGACGGCAGCACCACGGGCACGTCGTGATGGAGGGGACAGTCGGTGAGGGGTGGCCGGGCCTGCCGGTGCGGAGTTGTCGGCGATTAGGCTGGGACGGCCTGCGAACGAAAGGAATCCGGTGAACAGCGATCAGGACCAGTTCCGCACCGGCGGGAACGCGCGCGACGAGAATCGGTCCGACGCCGATCCCGAGCCCACGGGTGAGTTCACCATCGACTACACCCCGCCCGCCTGGTACACGCAGAACGCGGCGCCCAGCGCGGACGCGGCGACGCCGCCTCCCCCGCCGCCCGCCGGGCCGCCCGTGGCGGTGCCCGGGCTGCCCTCCAGCGGTGGCTTCCAGCCCACCTGGACGACCGCGCCGCCCGCGCCGGGTCCCGCCCCGGCCGAGGCCGCGGCGGCGGCTCCCGTTCCGCAGGCGGCGGCCGAGCCGCAGCCGTTCGGCGGTGGGGACATCGAGAGCGGCGCCACGATGCGGTTCTCGCCGGGCTCGCTGAAGCGGGAGCTCGCGGAGCGGCTGGCCAAGGCGGACGCCGCCAAGGCCGAAGCGGCGGCCGCGGAGGCGGGCACGGACCCGGCTACGGGTCCGAGTCCGAGTGCCGGTACGGGTACGGACCCGGCTACGGGTACGGGTACGGGTACGGGTACAGGTACAGGTACGGATGAGGCGTCCGGCGCCCCCGTGGCTGAGGCCCCTGGCGTGACGGACGCGCCTCCCGCGCCCGCGCCGACCGCGCCGACCGTGGACGACAAGCCCGTCGACGTGCCCGCCGTCGAGGACGCGGCCGAGGCCGCGGTGAGCCCTGCCCGGGACGCCGACTCCCCGGCGGACGCCGGTGCCAGCGCCGATGCCGGTGCCGGTGCCAGTGACGGTGCTGACCGTACGGGTGAGGCCGAGCCCGAGGCCGCCGCCTCCGGTCCGCTGAGCCCCGAGAACACGGCGGACACCGACGCGCCTTCGGGTGAACCGGAGCCCGCTCCTGCCACCGCCCCGGCCGCTGTCGCCTCCGCGTCCGCTTCCGGTTCCGGTGCCGCTGAACCGAGCGATGCCGCTTCGCCCGCGCCGGTCGCGTCCGCCGACCAGAACGCCGGTGAGTCCGCCGACTCCGGTGACTACGTGACGGCCGCG
Source organism: Streptomyces sp. NPDC043908 (assembly GCF_056435525.1). Classification (NCBI taxonomy): domain Bacteria; kingdom Bacillati; phylum Actinomycetota; class Actinomycetes; order Kitasatosporales; family Streptomycetaceae; genus Streptomyces; species Streptomyces sp. NPDC043908. Next base: position 27,418 of record NZ_JBWKEI010000027.1, read on the forward strand.
CCGCTGGCGTCCCCGGCCGTTCCCACTGAGCCGGCCGACGCCGTGCCCGCGGTGACGGACGCGGCTCCCCAGGACGCGGCTCCGCAGGATGCCGCGCCCCAGGACGCCGTTTCCCACGACGCACCGGTGGCCCCAGCCGTCCCGGCCGATCAGCCGTGGGCAGCGCAGGCCCAGCAGTCGGGTCAGCAGCCTGGCCAGGCGCCGGTTCAGCAGCCCGGGTTGCCGCCGTTGCCGCCCGCGTACCAGCCCGCCGCGCCCGCACCGGCGCCGCAGTGGCCCGTACCGGCGCATCAGCCGCAGCCGCAGGCCGGGCAGCCCGGGTGGCCGGTGCCGCAGGGCGACCAGCCGCAGGTCCCGGGCACGCCGAACGCTTCGGCGCCGCAGCAGGTACCGCCCACCGGCCAGCCGGGCTTCCCGGCGCCCCAGCCCCACACCCCGGCCCCGGCCCCGACCCCCCAGGGCGGTTACGGCTTCCCGCAGTCGGCCACGCCGAGCGCTCCGGCCCCGGCTCCCGCCCCCAACACCCCCGCCCCGCAGGGCGCTTACGGGTTCCCGCACCCGGGCACGCCGGGCGCCCCGGCCCCGGCCGCCGACCCCAACGCCCCCGCTCCGCAAGGCGGTTACGGCTTCCCGCAGCCCACCCCGGCCCCCATCCCGGCCCAGAACCCGCCCGTACCGCAGACGCCGCAGGCGCCCCAGGCTCTCCAGCCGCAGGCCCCTCACGCCCCCCAGGGCGGCTACGGCTTCCCCCAGCAGCACGGCCAGCCACAGGGCCAGCAGCAGGCCCAGCCGCAACCGCCGGCGCAGGCACAGCCGCAACCCCAGCCCCAGGCGCACGCCCAGGCGCAGCCGTTGCCGCAGGCGCAGCCGCCCGCCGGGCCCGTGGACCCGCGCAGTGGCACCGGGTGGCCCTCCCCCGTCGCCCACGACCAGCGCGAGCGGTCCGTGCCGGGCGCGCCGCTCGGGTACACCGCGGCCGTGGAGCTCTCCTCCGACCGGCTGCTGCGCAACAACAAGCAGAAGGCGAAGAGCAGCCGCAACACGGGCGGTTCCTCCCGCTTCAAGTTCGGCGGCAAGAAGGAGGAGGCCGAGCGGCAGCAGAAGCTCAACCTCATCCGTACGCCCGTCCTGTCGTGCTACCGGATCGCGGTCATCTCCCTCAAGGGCGGTGTCGGCAAGACGACGACCACCACGGCGCTGGGCGCGACGCTGGCGACCGAGCGGCAGGACAAGATCCTGGCGATCGACGCCAACCCCGACGCGGGCACACTGGGACGCCGGGTGCGCCGCGAGACCGGGGCGACCATCCGCGACCTGGTCCAGGCGATCCCGTACCTCAACTCGTACATGGACATCCGCCGGTTCACCTCGCAGGCGCCGTCGGGTCTGGAGATCATCGCCAACGACGTCGACCCGGCCGTGTCCACGACGTTCAACGACGAGGACTACCGGCGGGCGATAGACGTCCTGGGCAAGCAGTACCCGATCATCCTCACCGACTCGGGTACGGGTCTGCTGTACTCGGCGATGCGCGGTGTCCTCGACCTCGCGGACCAGCTGATCATCATCTCCACCCCGTCGGTCGACGGCGCGTCGAGCGCGTCCACGACCCTGGACTGGCTCTCCGCGCACGGGTACGCGGACCTGGTCCAGCGCTCGCTCACGGTGATCTCCGGGGTCCGTGAGACCGGCAAGATGATCAAGGTGGACGACATCGTCCAGCACTTCCAGACGCGCTGCCGCGGGGTCGTGGTCGTCCCGTTCGACGAGCATCTGGCGGCGGGCGCCGAGGTCGACCTGGACATGATGCGGCCGAAGACGCGCGAGGCGTACTTCCACCTGTCGGCGCTGGTGGCCGAGGACTTCGTCCGGGCCCAGCAGCAGCAGGGGCTGTGGACGGGGGACGGGGTCAACCCGCCGCCGCACATGGCTCCGCCGATGCCGGGTCAGTACGCGCCGCAGCCCGGCCAGCCGCACATCCCGGGGCAGCAGGTGCCCGGTCAGCCGTTCCCCGGGCAGGCGCAGCCGCAGCCGTACGCACCCCAGCAGCCGCAGCCGCCCCAGCCGTACGGCGGGCAGCCGCCGCAGGGGTGGCAGCAGCAGCCGCCCCAGCAGCAGTAGGAGCGGCGAGGGGCGACACCGAAGGGCCCGTACCGTCTTCGCGACGGTACGGGCCCTTCGGGCTTGACCCCTGATCCTCCGGCGGCGGTCGCCGCGCGGAGCGGCGGACGAGTGCTACGCCTGCGCCTCGTGCGCCTCGTGCGCCTCGATCAGCTCGGTCGAGCGCTTCACATCGCGCCCGATCGCCTCCAGCAGCGCCTCGATCGACGCGAACTTCTCCTGGCCGCGCACATAGGCGAGGAAGTCGACGGCGACGTGCAGCCCGTACAGATCGAGGCCGACGCGGTCGATCGCGTACGCCTCGACCGTGCGCTCGGTGCCGTCGAACTGCGGGTTGGTGCCGACCGAGATCGCGGCGGGCATCCGCTCGCCGTTCGCGGTGAGCCAGCCCGCGTACACGCCGTCCGCGGGGATCGCGGTGTGCGGCAGCGTCTCCACGTTCGCCGTCGGGTAGCCCAGTTCGCGGCCGCGCTGCGCGCCGCGCACCACGACACCCTCGACCCGGTGCGGGCGGCCCAGGATCTCGGCCGCGCCCGCCACGTCGCCCTCGGCGACCAGACGCCGGGTCAGGGTCGAGGAGAACGGCTGCCCGCCGCCCGCCTCGCCGCTGACGAAGAGGTCGATGACGTCGACCTCGTAGTCGTACGTCTTGCCCTGCTCGGCCAGGAACTCCACGTCGCCGGCCGCCTTGTGGCCGAAGCGGAAGTTGGGGCCCTCGACGACCACGCGCGCGTGCAACTTGTCGACCAGTGCCTTCACCACGAACTCGGCCGGTGACAGCTTCGAGAACTCGCTGGTGAAGGGGAGGATGAGCAGCGCGTCCACGCCCAGGTCCGCCATCAGCTCGGCGCGCCGGTGGTGCGGGGCGAGCAGCGGGGGGTGGCTGCCGGGGCGCACCACCTCGCTGGGGTGCGGGTCGAAGGTCACCACGACGGAGGGGATGCCCAGCTCACGGGCGCGCGCCACGGCCCGCCCGATGATCACCTGATGACCGCGGTGCACCCCGTCGTAGGAGCCGATGGTGACGACGCTGCGTCCCCAGTCCTGGGGAATGTCCTCCAAGCCACGCCAGCGCTGCACTGTGACCGCTCCTCGCCCGAAACTCGCCCGAAATCCGAACCCGTGTACGTGAGAGGTGTCCTCTCACACAGGTCTAAGACTGCCATGCCCGGCGGGTTCGGCCCTCATCGGCATGGGCACCGCAAGTGCCTCGACCATGCGGCGGGCGCTCGGCCCGATCACGGCGGACCACTCGTGCGGCGCCTGGGCGAGCCAGCCCGCGACCTGAACGGCGAATTCCGGTACTTCCCTGGCCAGCTCCACCACCCGCCGGTCGAAGCAGCAGGCGCCCTCGGGGGTCCGCACCAGGAGCAGCCCGGTGCGGTGGACCAGGTCGCGGGTGCGGGCCTCAGGCCGCGCCGTCGCCCCGAGGGCGGCGGCCCGCAGCAGGGCGTGCAGCACCGCGGGGTCCCGCGACTCGTACCGCTCGTATTCCAGCAGGACGTCCAGGAGTTCGGCCCGCAGGGGGCGCGAGGTGCGGCTGCCGGGCGCGGCGAGCACCGGCGCCAGCGCCCGGCGCACCTGCGGGGAGCAGGCTCGCAGGACGGAGGTGACCAGCGGGAAGAGCACCGCGCGCGCTGCCGGGCCGTACTCCAGGCGCCGCTCCACGAACGCGGCGGCGTGGACGGCTCCCTCGGGATGGCGGTCCACGTACTGGCGGACGAGGGCGGCCGCGCGCCGGGCGAGCGCGGGCGTGTTGATCTCGGCGAGCGCCTCCAGCACTTCGGCGGCGGCGTCGCCCGGCTGGTCCAGACGGGTCTGGAAGGCGGCGAGGACCGGCTCGGGGTGGGTGGGGAGGGCGGCCAGGAGCGCGGCGGCGGGCAGTTTGGGGTCGCCGCCCGTGTACCGGGCGAGCGTCGTGTCGAGGTAGCGCGCGCGGGTGCACGGGTCGCGGACGAGCAGGCCGAGCGCGGCGCCGTGCAGCGGGGTGTCGGCGGGCCGGGCGAGCAGGGCGAGCGCGGCGTAGCGCAGCAGGTCGCGGTCGGCGCCGGCGGTGGCGTACGGCGCGACGCGCGGCCCGTACGCGGCGGCGGCCACCCGCCGTTCGGGCCGGTCGTCGTGGGCCCAGCGGTCCACGGCCCGGCAGAGCGCGGACGGCTCGTCCTCGGCGAGCGCGGCCAGGAGTTCGTCCGCGCGGGCGTGCGCGGTGGCCACGAGCGCCTCGGTGAGGTCGTCGACGGCCAGCGAGCGGCGCGCGTAGAGCAGGGCCTGCGCGGCCCCGGCGACGGTCGGGCGCATCTCGCTGCCCGGCGGCGCGGGCAGCGGCCGCTCATCGGTGAACCACCGGCACAGCAGCGGCTGTACGCTCCGGGGTTCGGCCGCCAGGCGCCGGTCCACGGCGTCGAGGTAGCGCTCCCAGCCGGGCGCGTGGCCGGGCGCCCCGTCGGCGGGGACCAGGCGCCGCATCAGCTCCATCCGGCGGTCGTCGCCGATCCGCAGCCGCTGCCAGAACCACGGCCCGAACGTGCCGAGCCCGCCCAGCCGCCCGGGCCCGCCCTCGCGCACCGACCGCTCGCTGATCCGGTCCGCGAGCAGCCGCAGCACACAGAGGTACGAGCGGGGCTCGGGCACCCGCAGCAGCGTCTGGGTGAGCAGGTGCACCGCCCACCAGCCGGCGTCCTCCGCCCGTTCCGGCGGAGCCGTCCCGGACCCGGCGGCGAGCCGGTCGAGCGCGTCCACCAGCTTGGCCAGGTGCGGGGCGAGCCGCTCGGCCCCCTGCTCGCGGTCGAGGAGGAGCAGGGCCTGGAGGACGGGGCCGATGCGGTGGCGGGGGACGGGGAGGGTGCGGGGCTCGTCGCACGGCGGTTCGGCGCGCGCGCCGGGCGCGGGTGGCGGCGGCCCGGGGCGGAAGCGCCTGCCCCGTCTGCCCTCCTCGCGGCGCGGCGCCCGGCGCTGGTCGGGGACGACACCGGGGTGCGGCCGCCCGGCAGACATGTCCGGGGGCGGGACGGGGCCGTCGCCCGGCCCCTCTCCCCCGGCGCCGCGCGACCCCGGCGGAGGCGGCACGTACCCCGCCGCGTCGTCACCCGGGCCGCTCGTACCCGGGCGGGACGGCAACCGGGGCGGGGCGGAGGCGTCGCCCGAGCCTGCCGCCCCGGCGCCGCGCGACCCCGGCGGAGGCGGCACGTACCCCGCCCCGTCGTCACCCGGGCCGCTCGTACCCGGGCGGGACGGCAACCGGGGCGGGGCGGGGTGCTCGCCTGCGGGCGTGTCCTCGCACCAGCGGTGGACCAGGGCGTGCAGGGCCGCGTCCAGGTCGAGGTGGGCGGCCTGGAGCCAGTCGGCGAGCTCCTCGTGCGCGAAGCGGTAGCCGGATCCCGCCGGGACCAGCAGGCCCTCGGTGAGGACCGCCGAGGCCCAGCCGGTGCGCCAGGGGAAGATCTCCTCGAAGTTCTCGCGGTCCAGTTCGCCCTGGCCGGGGCCGAGGCAGCGCCGGGCCGCCTCGTGGACCCGGCCGGAGACCCGGGCGGCGAGGCGCCGCACGGCCGCGCCGCGCAGCTGGGGGCGCCGGGCGGCGGCCAGCCGTACCGCGACGCGCAGGCACATCAGGTCCAGATGGGCGGCGAAGACGTCCTCACGGCCCGGGCGGCCCGGCACCTCGCCCGGCAGCGCCTCGCGCACCTCGGCGAGCAGCCGCAGGGTCAGCGGATGGCGCCCGGCGCCCTCGGCCAGGGCGCCGTCGGGGATGCCGTACCGCTCGCGCGCCCGGGCCGCCTCCTTGCGGGAGAGGTCGCCGATCCGCACGGCGTGCGGCAGCCGGGGCGCCTCGGCCGGGTACAGCGCCTCGGGCGGGAAGAGCGCCCCGGCCTGCTCCCAGTGCTCGGGGCGGCAGGCGACCACCAGGCGCGCCCCGGCCTCACGCAGCCAGGCCGCCGTCCCGGCCGTCCACTCGGGCAGCCGGTGCGCGAGGACGGGCGGCATCTCCTCGGGCCCGTCCAGCAGGACGAGCAGGGGCCGCCCGGCGTCGGAGGCGAGCCGGGCCACCCGATCCGGGGTGGCGCACTCCATGTCGCCGGGCGCCCCCGCGGCCGCCACGATCCGGCCCGCCTGCCGCAGCGCCCGGGCCACCGCGTCGGCCACCGAGCCGTCGCCCGCGCGCAGATCCGCGCCGCGCAGCCACACCGTGGGCGCGGGCTCGGCGCCCCGGGCACGGCGGGCGGCGAGGGCGGCGAGTTCGGTGGTGCGGCCGGTGCCGGGGTCGCCGACGAGGCCGAGGACACGGGCCGGTCCGGCCGCGAAGTCGGTGAAGTGCCGTACGGTGAGCCGCCGTTCGACCGGCTCGCGCCGCTCGCCGGGTCCGTCGGCGGAGCCCACGGAGGTCGCGGTGAGCTGGAGCGCGCCCGCCAGGTTGAGGTCCTCCCCGTACCCCGGGACGGTCGCCGCGTTGCGCCGCAGCAGCTCCTGGAGCGGGCCGCCGTCGGGGCGCAGCGGCACCGCGAACCCGGCCGCCCGGTGCGCCGCGTGCAGCGCGGTGCCGAGCACCCCGAGCACCGCACCGGTCGCCGCGTCCAGGACCGGCCCGCCCGCGGCCTCGCCGCCCAGCCGCAGCGCGTCGGCGCCCTCGGTGCCGATCGCCAGCTCCAGCGCGGAGCCGAGGAGGTGGAAGCGGTCGGTGGCGGTGTAGGTGACGGGTGACTCGCCGAGCACCCGCGCCTCGCGCCAGCCGTGCGCGGCGATCCGTACATACGTGCCCGGCGCGACCAATGCGCGGGCGGCGACCGGCAGCGGGCGCACGTCGAGCCCCTCGGTGCGCACCAGCGCGAGCCCGGCCTCCGGCAGCGGGGTCACGGCGTCGGCCTCGGCGAGGCAGGTCCGCTCACCGGGGGCGTGCAGCACCACCCGGGTGAGCCCGTCCACCACCTCGTGGCTGGTCACCACGGTGCCGCGGTCGTCGGCGACGAAGCCGGTGCCCCGGGTACGTCCCGCCAGATCGCAGATCCGTACCAGTGTCTCCCGGCCCCCGTCACCGTCCCCGCGTCGCATGTCCGAAACGGTAGTTCTGGGATGATCCGCCCGAGAAGAACGCGGGGCGAAAGCGCCCCCCAGTGCTCCCCTCTTTCACTACGAGCGCCTGCCCCGCCGGGTGAAAACACCGGTGGCGGGCTCGTAAGGAGCCCGCCACAGGTTTGGGAGCACGGGACGGGTCCCGGCCGCGACCGCCGAAGCGCTCCTAGCCGAACACCGCCAGGCTCTTGGCCTTGCCGCGCTGGCTCTCCACCAGCGCCAGGAGCCGCTCGCCCGGCCCGTACACCGCCACCGGCTTCCCGCTGACGTACGTCTCGGGCATGTCCAGGCGCACCCCGTTCAGGAGCAGCCCGGCGCGCCGCTCGTCCACGTCCCAGCGCGCGAACGCGGCGGCCGCCGCCTCGGCGACCGGCATCACGGTCAGCTCCTGTTGGAGCTGGTCGAGCGTGCGGGCCGCGTCCAGGCCGTAGGGGCCGACCCGGGTGCGGCGCAGCGCCGTCAGATGTCCGCCGACACCGAGCCCGGCGCCCAGGTCGCGGGCGAGGGCGCGGATGTACGTACCGGAGGAGCAGACCACCGAGACGACCAGGTCGACGACGGGGGTGCCGTCCTCGGCGACCGCCTCGCGCACGTCGTACACGGTGAAGGAGGAGACGGTCACCGGGCGGGCCGGGATCTCGAACTCCTCGCCGCCGCGCACGCGCGCGTAGGAGCGCTTGCCGTCGATCTTGATGGCCGAGACCTTCGACGGGACCTGCATGATGGCGCCGGTCAGCGCCGCGACCCCGGCGTCGATGCCCTCGCGGGTCACCTTCGAGGCGTCCGTGGACGAGGTGATCTCACCCTCGGCGTCGTCGGTGACCGTGTCCTGGCCGAGGCGGATCGTACCGAGGTACTCCTTCTCGGTCAGGGCGAGGTGCCCGAGCAGCTTGGTGGCCCGCTCGACGCCCAGGACGAGCACGCCCGTCGCCATCGGGTCCAGGGTGCCCGCGTGGCCGACGCGGCGGGTCCTGGCGATCCCGCGCATCTTGGCCACGACGTCGTGCGAGGTGAAGCCGGACGGCTTGTCGACGATGACAAGGCCGTCCGGCGTCTTCTCTACGTTGCTCATTCGGCGGCGGTACCCTCGTCGTCCTCGTCGTCCTCACCGGGCTTCTTGTACGGGTCGGCGTCGCCGGCGTACTTGGCGCCCGAGGAGACCTCGCGCACCGCGGCGTCCGAGGCCCGCGCCTTGTCGAGGAGGTCCTCGATCGTCTTGGCGTTCTCCGGGAGGGCGTCCGCCACGAACGTCAGGGTCGGCGTGAACTTGGTGCCGGCGGCGGCCCCGACCGCGGAGCGCAGGATGCCCTTGGCGCTCTCCAGTCCGGCGGCCGCGCTGGCCCGGTCCTCGTCGTCGCCGTAGACCGTGTAGAAGACCGTGGCCTCCCGCAGGTCGCCGGTGACCCTGGTGTCCGTGATGGTCACGTGCGTACCGAGGCGCGGGTCCTTGATGCCGCGCTGCAGCTTCTGGGCGACCACCTCCCGGATGAGGTCCGCCAGCTTCTTCGCCCGCGCGTTGTCGGCCACTGGTCCTTCTCCTTCTTTGCCTTGCTCGAGCTCAGTGTTCAGTCTTCGTCACTGTGGAGCCTGCGTCGCACCGACAGCAGCTCCACCTCCGGCCGGGCGGCGACCAGACGCTCGCACCGGTCCAGTACGTCCGTGAGGTGCCCCGTGTCTCCGGAGACCACCGCCAGGCCGATCTCGGCCCTGCGATGGAGGTCCTGGGCGCCCGTCTCCGCCGCGCTCACCGCGTACTTGCGCTGGAGCTCGGCCACGATCGGCCGGACGACGGAGCGTTTCTCCTTCAGCGACCGCACGTCGCCGAGGAGCAGATCGAAGGACAGCGTCCCCACATACATGTATGTCCGGATGTCCCGCCGGTCCGGGGTAGACGGCCCCGCCGATGACGTGGCGGGGACATCAGAACCGTACACGCAACGGCCGGGGCCGATCGACGGAAATAAGCTCCGCCGACCGGCCCCGACTCACCTGCGACGATCAGCCGCGCGGCTTCTCGCGCATCTCGTACGTCGCGATGACGTCGTCGATCTTGATGTCGTTGAAGTTTCCGAGGTTGATACCGCCCTCGAAGCCTTCGCGGATCTCGGTGACGTCGTCCTTGAAGCGGCGCAGACCCTCGATGTTGAGGTTCTCCGCGATGACCTTGCCGTCCCGGAGGAGGCGGGCCTTCGTGTTCCGCTTGACCTCGCCGGAGCGGATGAGGACACCGGCGATGTTGCCGAGCTTGGACGAGCGGAAGACCTCGCGGATCTCCGCGGTGCCGAGCTCGACCTCCTCGTACTCCGGCTTCAGCATGCCCTTCAGGGCCGCCTCGATCTCCTCGATGGCCTGGTAGATCACCGAGTAGTACCGGACGTCGACGCCCTCGCGCTCCGCCATCTGCGCGGCACGGCCGGCCGCACGGACGTTGTAGCCGATGACGATGGCGTCGGAGCCCATCGCCAGGTCGATGTCGGACTCGGTGACCGCACCCACACCGCGGTGCAGGACGCGGATGTCGACCTCTTCACCGACGTCGAGCTGGAGCAGCGAGGACTCGAGAGCCTCGACCGCACCGGACGCGTCGCCCTTGATGATGATGTTGAGGTCCTGGACCAGACCGGCCTTGAGCACCTTGTCGAGGTCCTCGAGGGACACCCGGCGGGTGCGCTTGGCGAAGGCCGCGTTGCGCTCGCGGGCGGCCCGCTTCTCGGCGATCTGACGGGCCGTACGGTCCTCGTCGACCACCAGGAAGTTGTCGCCGGCGCCCGGGACGTTGGTGAGACCGAGGACGAGGACCGGAGTCGAGGGACCCGCCTCTTCCACGTTCTCGCCCTTGTCGTCGAGCATGGCGCGGACTCGGCCGTAGGCGTCACCGGCGACCATCGTGTCGCCGACGCGGAGGGTACCGCGCTGGACGAGGACGGTGGCGACGGCGCCGCGACCGCGGTCGAGGTGGGCCTCGATCGCGATGCCCTGCGCGTCCTGCTCCGGGTTGGCCCGCAGGTCGAGCGAGGCGTCGGCGGTGAGGACGACGGCCTCGAGCAGGGAGTCGATGTGCAGACCCTGCTTGGCGGAGATGTCGACGAACATGGTGTCGCCGCCGTACTCCTCGGCCACCAGACCGAACTCGGTCAGCTGACCGCGGACCTTGACCGGGTCCGCACCCTCGACGTCGATCTTGTTGACCGCGACGACGATCGGGACGCCGGCGGCCTTGGCGTGGTTGAGCGCCTCGATCGTCTGCGGCATGACGCCGTCGTTGGCCGCGACCACGAGGATCGCGATGTCGGTCGACTTGGCACCACGGGCACGCATGGCGGTGAACGCCTCGTGACCCGGGGTGTCGATGAAGGTGATCTTGCGCTCTTCACCGTTGACCTCGGTACCGACCTGGTAGGCACCGATGTGCTGGGTGATGCCACCGGCCTCGCCCGCCACGACGTTCGTCTTGCGGATCGCGTCGAGCAGTCGGGTCTTTCCGTGGTCGACGTGACCCATGACGGTGACGACCGGCGGACGCGCCACGAGGTACTCCTCGCCGCCCTCGTCCTCGCCGAACTCGATGTCGAAGGACTCGAGCAGCTCGCGGTCCTCCTCCTCCGGGCTGACGATCTGAACCTGGTAGTTCATCTCGCCCGCGAGGAGCTGGAGGGTCTCGTCGGAGACGGACTGCGTGGCAGTGACCATCTCGCCGAGGTTCATCATGACCGCGACCAGCGACGCCGGGTTGGCGTTGATCTTCTCCGCGAAGTCGGTGAGGGACGCACCGCGCGACAGGCGAACGGTCTCGCCGTTGCCGCGAGGCAGCATCACGCCGCCCACGGACGGGGCCTGCATGGCCTCGTACTCCTGGCGCCTCTGACGCTTGGACTTGCGACCGCGACGGGCGGGCCCGCCGGGACGGCCGAAGGCACCCTGCGTGCCGCCACGGCCACCGGGGCCGCCGGGACGACCGGCGAAGCCGGGACGACCGCCGCCGAAGCCGCCGCCGCCACCGGGAGCGCCACCGCCACCGCCGGGACGGCCGCCGAAGCCACCGCCGCCGCCGGGACGACCGCCGCCGCCGGGACCTGCCGGACGGCCGGCGAAGCCGCCGCCCGCGGGACGGCCGGCGCCGCCCGGACGGCCACCGGGGCCACCGGGACCACGGCCACCGGGGCCGCCGCCGGGACGCGGGCCCGCAGCCGGACGCTGCGGCATCATGCCGGGGTTGGGACGGTTACCGCCCGGGGCACCGCCCGGACGCGGGGCGCCGCCCTGCGGACGGGGCATGCCGCCCGGGGTGGGACGGCCGGAGGGAGCACCCTGGCCCTGCGGACGCGGAGCGCCACCGGGACCACCCTGCGGACGCGGGGCGCCACCGGGGGCACCGGCGCCGCCGGGACGGGGCGCGCCGCCGCCGGGACGGGGCGTCTGCGGACGCGCCATGCCGGTGGAGCCGCCGGAGGTGAAGGGGTTGTTGCCGGGACGCGGACCGGCCGGACGGGCACCGCCCGGACGCGGGGCGCCCTGGCCCTGCGGACGCGGGGCACCCGGACGGGCGCCCTGACGCTCGCCGCCCTGACGCTCGCCCTGACCGCCGGAGGCGGCGGGACGGGCGGCCGGACGCGGGCCGGGGGTGGCACCCGCGGGACGCGGGGCCTGCTGCTGCTGCGGCGCGGGGGCCTGAGCAGCCGCCGGAGCCGAGAACTCGGCCGCGGGGACCGGAGCCGCCGGGGCGGGCTTGGCCGGCGCGGGCTTGGGGCCCGGACGCGGGCCGGGGGCCGGCGCCGTGGACGGGGTGCTGCTCTTGGGGGCCTCGGCGGCGGCCGGCTTGGGGGCCGGGGCGCCGGGCTTGGGGGCAGCGGGACGTGCCGCCTGCGCCGGGGAGGGCGCGGCGGGCTTGGCGGGCGCGGCCTTGCGGGGCGCGCCGGGCTTCGCGGCGGACTTGCCGGCGTTGCCACCGGGTCCCTGCAAAGCGTCGGTCAGCTTGCGTACAACGGGGGCCTCGATCGTCGAGGACGCCGAACGGACGAATTCACCGAGTTCTTGGAGCTTGGCCATGACGACCTTGCTCTCCACTCCGAACTCCTTGGCGAGTTCGTATACCCGGACCTTAGCCACTTCGCTCCTTTTAGGTCCGGGTTACCGCCGGACCGTCGCTACTTCATGGGCGTACTCATCGCGTACTCATCGAGTGCTCATCGCAATCTCGACCTACTTCCAACTCGCGAGGTACCTGACCGCACGGTGTTCCGTGCCGTACTTCTTCTTACGGTGCTGCCTGCTCGACGTGCTGACGCACGGCCTCGCTGTCCAGCTGCTCCTTGACCCTGAAGGCCCGGGAGAGCGCCCGGCGGCGGACCGCCAGGTCCAGACAGACCGAGGCGGGGTGAACGTACGCACCCCGGCCGGGCAGCGTACCGCGAGGATCGGGGACGCAAGCGCCCTCGACCTCCACGATGCGCAGCAAATCGGTCTTGGCCGCTCGCTCCCGGCACCCGACACAGGTGCGTTCGGGGCATGCGCGGGCAGGCGTCCGGCCAGACACGTTTAAGTCTACCTCCCCGTACCGACCTCACCCCTTTGGGGTAAAAATCGAACGGTCGTTGTCCTAAAAGATCACCATGACGGCAACAGCAGCGGGGCCCGGTCTGTTCCCGGACCCCGCGGCCGTCGTGTTCAGTCCTGCTCGGAGGGCTGCTCCGTGTCCGGCCTGATGTCGATGCGCCAGCCGGTGAGCCGCGCGGCGAGGCGGGCGTTCTGGCCCTCCTTGCCGATGGCCAGCGAGAGCTGGTAGTCCGGCACGGTCACCCGGGCGGAGCGGGCCGCCATGTCCACGACCTCGACACGGGAGACCCGGGCCGGGGAGAGCGCGTTCGCCACCATCTCGGCCGGGTCGTCCGACCAGTCGACGATGTCGATCTTCTCACCGTGCAGCTCGGCCATGACGTTGCGCACCCGGCTGCCCATCGGGCCGATGCAGGCGCCCTTCGGGTTGATGCCCGAACGCGTCGAACGGACGGCGATCTTCGTGCGGTGACCGGCCTCGCGGGCGATGGCGGTGATCTCCACCGAACCGTCCGCGATCTCCGGCACCTCCAGGGCGAAGAGCTTCTTCACCAGGTTGGGGTGGGTGCGCGACAGGGTCACCGAGGGACCGCGCACACCCTTCGCCACCCGTACGACATACGTACGAAGGCGCAGTCCGTGGACGTAGTCCTCGCCCGGGACCTGCTCCTGCACGGGGAGCATGGCCTCCATCTTGCCGATGTCGACCAGGACGTTCTTGGGGTCCTTGCCCTGCTGGACGACACCGGTGATCACGTCGCCCTCGCGCCCGGCGAACTCACCGAAGGTGATGTCGTCCTCGGCGTCGCGCAGACGCTGGAGGATGACCTGCTTGGCGGTGGTGGCGGCGATCCGGCCGAAACCGGTCGGGGTGTCGTCGAACTCCTTGGCCTCCTGGCCCTCTTCCAGGTCGGCCGGGTCTTCCTTCGCCCACACGGTCACATGACCGTTCTCGCGGTCGAGCTGCACGCGCGCGCGGCGGAAGCTTCCCTCGGTGCGGTGGTAGGCGATGAGGAGGGCCGACTCGATGGCCTCGACCAGCAGGTCGAAGGAGATCTCCTTCTCCCGTACCAAACCCCGCAGGGCACTCATGTCGATGTCCATGGCTACGCCTCCTCTTCCTTCTTGTCCTTGCGGTTGAACTCGATTTCGACACGCGCCTTGGCGATCTCGGAGAACGCGAGGCGGCGGGCGGTGGCCTTGCGGCCCTTCACACCCGGGACCTCCAGGTCCACGCCCTCCTCGTCGGCGCTCAGGACGCGTGCGACCAGCTCGCCGCCCTCGTTCAGCGTCAGCCGGGCGAGCCGCCCGGTGGCGCGGACGTAGTGGCGCGGTTCGGAGAGGGGGCGCTCGGCGCCGGGCGAGGTGACTTCGAGGACGTACTCCTCGTCGCCCATCACGTCGCTCTCGTCGAGCGCGTCGGAGACGGCGCGGCTCAGCTCGGCACAGGTGTCCAGCTCCACGCCCTCGTCGGAGTCCACGACGATCCGCAGCATACGGCGGCGTCCTGCCCGGGAGACCTCGATCTCCTCGAGATCGAGGTCCTTGGCGCTGACGAGCGGTTCCAGCAGTCCGCGCAGCCTCTCGCTCTGGGTCGTGCTCATCCGGGTGACTCCTCGGCCGCGTGTGCTGTTGTGGGTTCGTCGCGTGTCGAATCAAAGGGTATCCGGTCCCGGGGGGTGTTGCCGTCCACCCGGGGCCGGGCGCGGGTACGCTCGCCTGCGGTGATCACATGGCGGCCCCCGGGGCCGGAGCCCGCAGGGGAGACAGACGTGCCGGTGAGCAGGACGGTGACCTCCCGCAGAGCCGCCCTCGCGGCGACCGGCGCGGCCGCCGCGGCCGGGCTGCTGTCCGCCTGCTCGGACGGCGGCGCACAAGGCGGCGGCCGAAGCACGCGGGAGCGCGAACGCGCACAGAAGGCGCGCGCCGAGGCGGCCCTGCGCCTGCGGACCGCGGCGGCGAGCGCGGAGCTGCGCGACCGGTACGAGGCGGTGTCGCTGCGCCATCCGGGGGTACGGGACCGGCTTGCCCCCCTGCGCGAGGAGGCGGCCCAGCACGCGGCGGCGCTCGCGGGCACCCGCCCACGGCCCTCCCCGCCCGGCTCACCCGGCCCGCCCGTCCCCGCCGACCCCGCCGAGGCGCTGGGAGAGCTGGCGGCGACCGCGCGCCGGGTCTCCGACGGACAGCTGGCCGCCCTCACCGCGGCGCCGCCCGAACTCGCCCGGCTGCTGGCCTCGGTGGCGGCGGCCGGCGCGGTCCACGCGTATCTGCTGACCCGGCGGGAGGGGGCCTGATGGCGGTCCTGATGCCCGCCCTGGAGGCGGCCCAGGCGGCGCTCGCCGCGGAGCACGCGGCGGTGTACGGGTACGGGGTGCTGGGCGGCCGCGTCGACGAGCCGCGCGGGGCCGAGGCCCGGGAGGCGTACGCCGCCCACCGCGCCCGGCGCGACGCGCTCACCCGGACCGTGCGCGACCTGGGCGCCACCCCCGTCGCCTCGGCGCCCGCGTACGCACTGCCGTTCCCGGTGCCGGACGCGGCGGCCGCGGTACGGCTCGCGGCCGAGCTGGAGGACCGGGTGGCCGGGGTCTACTCCGATCTCGTCCGCGCGGCCGAGGGCCCGCTGCGCCAGGAGGCCGCGGCCGCGCTGCGGGAGGCGGCGGTGCGGGCGGGGCGGTGGCGGGGCGGCAGCGTAGCCTTTCCGGGGCTCGCCGAACGTCCGGGCCCGACCGGTAGCTGACCAAGGGACGACGCACGTATGGCTTTCGAACCGCCTGAGCGGCTGGTGCGCGCGCTCGGCGAGACGTACGGGGACGCCGTCGCCGCGCGCTGGCTGGGGCGGCTGCCCGAGCTCGCGGACGCGGCGGTGGCGGGGCGCGGGCTGACGGTGGAGCGGGTGCAGGCGCCCGGCGGCCGCAGCAGCCTGGTCCTGCTCGTACGGCGTGAGGACGGTACGCCCGCGGCCCTGAAGCTGGCGCCCGCAGAGGCGCGGCCGGAGCTGGAGCGGGCGGCACTGGAGCACTGGGCCGGCTGGGGCGCGGCACGGCTCCTGGAGGAGGATCCGGCCCAGGACTCCCTCCTGCTGGAGCGCCTGCACCCCGAGGTGTCCCTGCGCTCGCTGCCCGAGGCGAAGGCCCTGCTGGAGGCGGCGGGGACGCTGCGCCGCCTGTGGGTGGAGCCGCCCGGGGGCCATGCGTTCGAGTCGGTGGCGGAGCGGACGGAGCGTCAGTCGGCCCCGATGCGGGCCGGGTTGCCGTCCGAACTGGCGCCCCTGGCAGAGGCGGCCCTGGCCGCCCGCGACGCCCTGGCGGCCGCCCCGCCGGAGGAGCTGCTCCTGCACGGCAACTTCCGCCAGAGCAAGGTGCTTTCGGCCGAGCGGGCGCCCTGGCTGACGGTGGGGCCGGAGCCGCTGGTGGGCGAACGGGCCTACGACCTGGCGCGTTTGGTGCGCGACCGGGTGGAGGACCTGATCGCGGCCCCCAGCGGCGCGTCGGTGGCGCGCCGCCGGGTCAACAAACTGGCGGACGCGCTGGAGGTCGACGCGACGCGGCTGCACGGCTGGACCCTGTTCCGGGCAGTGGAGTCGGGCCTCCGAGCGAGAGCGGCGGGCCGCACCCAGGACGCGGAACTACTACTGGAGTTCGCGGGCTGGCTGTAGGGGCTACGCCTACGACGGGGAATTCGCCTGCGGGCCGGTGGAGGCTTCCTCGCAGTTCCCCGCGCCCCTTGGCGGCCGGGAATTCGCCTGCAGGCCGGTAGACGGTCACTCGCGCAGTTCCCCGCGCCCCTTGGCGGCCGGGGACTCGTCTGCAGGCCGGTGGACGGTTGCTCGCGCAGTTCCCCGCGCCCCTCATCGGCCGGGAATTCGTCTGCAGGCCGGTGGACGGTTGCTCGCGCAGTTCCCCGCGCCCCTTGGCGGGACGGGGTTCGGGGGGTCGTGGAAGGTGCTGGGGCTGGTGCTCGGTCCCCCGCGCCCCGGGCTCCCCAGGGGCGCGGGGAACTGCGCGACAAGCCCCCACCGAACCCGCAGGACAACCACCGGCCCTTCAAGGGGCGCGGGGAACTGCGCGAGCAACCCCCACCGGCCCGCAGACAACCAACCCCCCAGGGGCGCGGGGAACTGCGCGACCAGCCCACCACCGGCCGACAGCCGGCATCCGGCCGATAAGGGGCGCGGGGAACTGCGCGAGCGACCCCCACCCGCCCGCAGACAACCACCCCCTCCCAGGGGCGCGGGGAACTGCGCGACCAGCCCTCCACCGGCCCGCAGGTGACGCAGCGAGTTGCGGGGAGGGCGGCGGCCGCAGGCCCCGCGAGGGGGGCGGGGCGCAGGCCCGGGGGGGTCAGCCGCGCAGGCGGGTGACCGCGTCCTCGACCGACATCTCCTCCCGCACCCCCGTCCGCCGATCCTTCAGCTCCAGCACACCCTCCCCGGCCCGCCGCCCCGCGACCAGGATCTTCGGTACCCCCAGCAGCTCCGCGTCGGTGAACTTCACCCCGGGCGACACCCCGGCCCGGTCGTCGACCAGGACCCGCAGCCCCGCCGCCGCCAGCCGCTCCGCCGCGTCCAGCGCCACCTCCGTCTGGAGCGCCTTGCCCGCCGCCACCACGTGGACGTCCGCGGGCGCGACCTCGGCGGGCCAGCACAGCCCGTGCTCGTCGGCGGTCTGCTCGGCCAGCGCGGCCACGGCCCGCGAGATGCCGATCCCGTACGAGCCCATCGTCACCCGCACCGGCTTGCCCTGCTGGCCGAGGACGTCGAGCTGGAAGGTGTCCGCGTACTTGCGCCCCAGCTGGAAGATGTGGCCGATCTCGATCGCCCGGTCCAGCCGCAGCCCCGCGCCGCACGCGGGGCACGGGTCGCCCTCCTGGACGACGACCACGTCGAGGTACTCGTCGACCTCGAAGTCACGGCCGCACACGACGTTCCGGGCGTGCGTGTCCGCCTTGTTGGCACCCGTCACCCACGCCGTCCCCGGCGCCACCCGGGGGTCGGCGATGTAGCGGACCTTGTCGAGTCCCTGCGGGCCGACGTAGCCCCGTACGAGGTCGGGCCGGCCCGCGAAGTCCTCCGCCGTCACCAGCTCCACCACGGCCGGCGCCAGGTGCTCGCCGAGCTTGCCCAGGTCCACCTCGCGGTCGCCGGGCACGCCGACCGCCACGATCTCGCCGTCCACCTTGACCAGCAGGTTCTTCAGGGTGGCCGAGGCGGGCACGCCCAGGCGGGCCGCCAGGGACTCGATCGTGGGGGTGTCGGGGGTGTCCAGCTCCTCGACCGGGCCGGCCCCGGCGGCGGCCGCGGCCGCGTCCACGGGGGCCGCCGCGAAGGTCACCGCCTCGGTGTTCGCCGCGTAGTCGCACGCCGGGCAGTCCACGAACGTGTCCTCGCCGGCGGCGGCCGGGGCCAGGAACTCCTCCGACGCCGAGCCGCCCATCGCCCCCGACACCGCGGAGACGATCCGGTAGTCGAGCCCGAGACGCGCGAAGATCTTCCGGTACGCCTCGCGGTGCAGCGCGTACGACTCGACGAGGCCCTCGTCCGTCGTGTCGAACGAGTACGAGTCCTTCATCTGGAACTCGCGCCCGCGCAGCACACCGGAGCGGGGCCGCGCCTCGTCGCGGTACTTGGTCTGGATCTGGTAGAGCATCACCGGCAGGTCCTTGTAGGACGTGCACTGGTCCTTGACGGTCTGGGTGAAGATCTCCTCGTGCGTGGGCCCGAGCAGGTAGTCGCCGCCCTTGCGGTCCTTGAGCCGGAACAGCAGGTCGCCGTACTCGTCCCAGCGGCCGCTCGCCTCGTACGCCTCCTTGGGAAGCAGCGCCGGCAGCAGCACCTCCTGGGCGCCGATGGCGTCCATCTCCTCGCGCACGATGTGGGAGATGTTGTCCAGGACCTTCTTGCCGAGCGGCAGCCAGCTCCAGACGCCGGCCGCGTTGCGCCGTACGTATCCGGCGCGCACCAGCAGCTTGTGGCTGAGCGTCTCGGCGTCCGCCGGGTCGTCGCGCAGTGTCTTGACCATCAGACGGGACATGCGCTGGACCTGGGCGGCTGCCATGGGGATCTCTCCTGTACGTACACGGGTGGTCTCAGGAGGTTATCCGCGCGCCACGCGCGCGTGGAAATCGGTTTACGGCCGGCGCAGCGGCAGGTGCGCGCCCATCACGGCGTACGGCCTCGACGCGCTCGGGAAGTGGACCTGCCCGGCGAGGTCGAGGTAGCCCAGCGCGCGGTAGAGCGCCCGTGCCGGGCTCTCCGTGTCGATCGCGGAGAGGATCGACCGGGGCTCGGTGGCGCTGTCGGTGATCCGGGTGATGAGCTCGCGGCCGATGCCCCGGCCCTGGTGGGAGGGGTGGACGTGGAGCTCGGTGATCACGAAGGAGTCGTCGAGCCAGGCGTCGGTGCCGTTGTGGCGCAGATACGGTTCGACGACCGTGGACCACCAGTGGGCGCGGTCGTTGGGCATCCCGTACACGAACCCGACGAGCGTTCCGTCGGGGGTGAGGGCGCCCAGGGCGCGCGCGCCGGGGGTGGCGAGGTGGCGCAGCACGATGTGGCGGCGTACGCCGACCTCCTCCGGGCTGAGCCCGAAGGCGACCGCCTGCACGGCGAGGGCCTCGTCCACATGGGCGGCGAGGTCGAGCGGTGTGACCGTCACCTCGGGGTTCCGGGGACCGCCTCCAAAGGAAGGTGCCATGGCCGCACCCTACTGTCCGACGACTCCCCGCAGAGAGTGTCAGAAGAGCACGCTCATGAAAGCACCGGTCTCGCGGAAGCCGACGCGGCGGTAGCAGGCGCGGGCCGCGGTGTTGAAGTCGTTCACGTAGAGGCTGACGACGGGGGCGACGTCCGCGAGGGCGTAGCGCAGGACGGCGGCCATGCCGGTGACGGAGAGGCCCTGGCCCCGGTACTCGGGGGCGACCCAGACGCCCTGGATCTGGCACGCGCGCGTGGTGGCGGCGCCGATCTCGGCCTTGAAGACGACCTTGCCGTCCTCGACGCGGGCGAAGGAGCGCCCCGATCCGACGAGCTCGGCGACGCGGGCCTGGTAGAGCAGTCCGCCGTCGCCCGCCATCGGGGAGACGCCGACCTCCTCGGTGAACATGGCCACGCACGCGGGCATGATCACGTCCATCTCGTCCTTGCGGATCCGGCGGACGTACGGGTCGGGTTCTATGTCGTCCGGCATGCGCTCGGTGACCATCAGCGGCTGGTGGGAGCGGACGTCGCGGGCCGGTCCCCAGTGCGGCTCCAGGAGCTTCCAGAGCAGGGCGGTGGGCTCGGCCGGGCCGACGATGGAGGAGCAGCGGCGGCCGGTGCGGCGGGCGCGGTCGGCGAAGGCGCGGACGGCTTCGGGGGTGGCGCAGATGGGGACGAGGTTGGCGCCGGAGTAGCAGAGCGAGCGGAGCCTGCCGCCCGCGTACCAGCCCCACATCTCGCCGCCGAGCCGCCAGGGGTCGAGGCCGGCGATCTGGACGCGCGAGGCCACGAAGGCGTTGGCGACCGGCTCGCTCTCCAGAACGGCGAGCGCCGCGCCGAGGTCACCGGGTTCGAGGACCCGGGTGGTGGTCTGCGTCAACACGTGGGGCCTCACCATACGGTCTGCTGATCTCCGCACTGTACCCGGCGGGGTGGGGTTGATGCGGGGCCGGTGGGCCGGGGGGCGTATGAGCCCCCGCCGGCCGCGGGCCCCGGGGCCCGCCCCCGACCCGGGATGCGCCTACGGGCGCGGGGCACCGCGCCTTGGCCCGGGGTTGCCTGCGGGCCGGTGGAGGCTTGCTCGCGCAGTTCCCCGCGCCCCTTCAAGGCCCGGTGGTCGACCGCGGGCCGGTGGTGGGCTGGTCGCGCAGTTCCCCGCGCCCCTGGTGGGCCGGGGATTCGTCTGCGGGCCGGTGGACGGTTGCTCGCGCAGTTCCCCGCGCCCCTTCGAAGCCCGGTGGTCGACCGCGGGCCGGTGGTGGGCTGGTCGCGCAGTTCCCCGCGCCCCTCTTAGGCCGGGCGCTCGCCTGCGGGCCGGTGGGGGCTGGTCGCGCCGTTCCCCGCTCCCCTTCAGGGGGCCGGTGGTCGGCTGCGGGTTGTCTGTGGCTGAGCGCGCAGTTCCCCGCGCCCCCAGGTAGTTAGGGGCGCGGGGAACTGCGCGAGCAACCCAGCACGGTCCGCACACGAAAGACGGGGCCCGGGGCGCAGCCCCGAAGGGAGAGGAGGCCGCAGGGTGCAGCCCCCAAGCGGAGGGGGCCGGGGTGGGGCCCCCGGGGCCCCCGGAGGGTTTAGGGAAGGGGCGGGGTGGGGGTTACCCAGGGGTGGGAGGGGCTCATCCCGTTACGGACACCTGGGGGTCCCCCGACCCCACCCCATCCCGCTCCATCTGCTCCGCGATCTTCATCGCTTCCTCGATCAGCGTCTCCACGATCTTCGACTCCGGGACCGTCTTGATGACCTCGCCCTTCACGAAGATCTGCCCC
>NZ_JBWKEI010000028.1:0-45417 GCF_056435525.1 Streptomyces sp. NPDC043908
GTTCTCAAGGTACGGACGCTTCCTTCGTTCCCGTTTCCGGGCCCTCCGGGCGCTTCCTTCGTTTCCGACTCTATCAGACTCTTTCGTGTCCGATTCCCGGTCTCCCAGGTCAAGTCGTTTTGTCTTTCCGGCTGTTGGGCCGTTCCGACGTCCCAGACTCTAGCGGATTCCCCGGGCGGCTCCTAATCGGGCCGTTCGCGTCGTCCACTCCCATTCGAAATAAAATTCGGCATGCCGAAATTCATTCCGGTGAGGAGGTCGTGCTGAGTTGGGTTGCCGCAAGTCTGCGGCGGACGGCTGCCGCAGAACCGTTCCGGCTCCGTGACAACTCGAAGAACCTTACGCGCCTGCGGGACCGGCGTCAAACCGTGCCGGTCCCCGCGTCACGCGTTGTTCGCTCTCAGGCCTCGTCCGGCGTCAGCCGCAGCGAGATGGAGTTGATGCAGTACCGCTGGTCGGTCGGGGTGGGGTAGCCCTCGCCCTCGAAGACATGGCCGAGGTGCGAGCCGCAGCGGGCGCAGCGCACCTCCGTACGGACCATCCCGAGCGAGCGGTCGGAGATGAGCTCCACCGCTCGTGTGTCCTTCGGGTCGAAGAACGACGGCCAGCCGCAGTGCGACTCGAACTTCGTCTCGGAGGTGAAGAGCTCCGCGCCGCAGGCCCGGCAGGAGTAGACGCCCTTCGCCTTGGTGTCCGTGTACTCACCCACGAAGGCGGGTTCGGTGCCGGCCTGGCGCAGTACCGCGTACTCCGCGGGGCTCAGCTCCGCGCGCCACTGCTCGTCCGGCTTCTCGACCTCGTACGCCATGGCAGGGACTCCCTCAGTTCGACAGGCGGGCCAGGATCTGGGGGCCCAGGTCCGTCACGTCGCCCGCGCCCATGGTGAGAACGAGGTCGCCGGGCCTGGCCATTCCCGCGACCACGTCCGGCACCGTCGTCTTGTCGTGGACGGTGGTGACGTCGGCGCCGGCCGCCCGGGCCGCGTCGATGATCAGTGCGCTGGTGACGCCCGGGATCGGGTCCTCGCGCGCGGGGTAGATGTCGAGGACCACCGAGGCGTCGGCCAGCGCGAGCGCGCGGCCCATCTCGGTGCCCAGCTCCTGGGTGCGGGAGAAGAGGTGGGGCTGGAAGACGACGAGGAGCCGGGAGTCGGATGCGGCGGAGCGCATGGCCTCCAGGTCCGCGGTCATCTCGGTCGGGTGGTGCGCGTAGGAGTCGATGACCTGGACGCCCGCGGTCTCGCCCTTGAGCTGGAGGCGGCGCTTGACGCCGGTGTACTTGCCGAGGGCGGAGGCCAGGTTGTGCGCCGGGATGCCGAGGGCGACGCCGGCGGCGAGCGCGGCCACGGCGTTGAGGGCGTAGTGGCGGCCGGGGACGGAGACGGTGAAGGTCAGGTACTTGCCGCCGAGCAGGACGGTGACCTCGCTGGTCAGACCGCGCGGGGTGATCCTGTGGACGCGTACGTCGGCGTGCTCGTCCTGTCCGTACGTCACGACCTTGAGCGAGGAGAGGTCGCGGACGCGGCGGGTGAGCTCGACGGCGCCCGACTGGTCGGCGGAGACGACGAGGGTGCCGCCGGGGACGACCTTGCCGACGAAGGTCTCGAAGGACTCGTAGATCTCGTCCATCGAGGCGTAGTTGGCGTGGTGGTCGAGTTCGACGTTGAGGACGATGGCGACCTCGGGGTCGTACTTCTGGAAGCTGCGGTCGCTCTCGTCCGCCTCGGCCACGAAGATGTCGCCCTCGCCGTGGCGGGCGTTGGTGCCGGGTCCCGCGAGGTCGCCGCCGATCGCGTACGAGGGGTCGAGGCCCAGCTCGGTGAGGGCGACGGCGAGCATCGAGGTGGTGGTCGTCTTGCCGTGGGTGCCGGCGACGGCGATGGCGCGCAGGCCGCCCATGAGCGCGGCGAGCGCGTCGGAACGGTGGACGACGGGGACGGAGAGCTCGGCCGCGCGGACGAGCTCGGGGTTGTCGGCGCGGATGGCGCTGGAGACGACGACGCTGGTGGCGTCGGCGGCGAGGTGCTCGGCGGCGTGCCCGATGTGGACGGTGGCGCCCAGTGCCCGCAGCGCCTCGGCCGTCTCGGACTCCTTGGCGTCGCTGCCCGCGACCTTGGCGCCGCGCCGGGCCAGGATCTGCGCGATCCCCGACATTCCGGCACCACCGATGCCGATGAAGTGCGGCCGTTCCATGGCGGTGGGGATCGCGGGTGCCATTTGCGTGTGTCTCCCGGGGGTGCGCGGCGTACGGAGTGAGTGCCGGCCGGTAGGGCCGGCGGCACTGGACCGGTCGGCCGGTCCAGTGAGCCATCACCCTATTCGCTGTGCGCCTCCTCGCTGTGCGCGAAGAGCTTCAGGACGGGGACGCCGACCTTGTGGCGGGCGCGGGAGGCCCAGTCGCGGTGGAAGAACTCCTCCACGTAGTGGGGCGCCGTCAGGACGATGACCTCGTCGGCCTTGACCTCGTCGACGACGGACTTCAGCAGGTCCAGGGGGTGGTCCTCGACGAGCTGGCCGACGGCTGCGCTGCCGCCGGCGCGCAGGGACTGAAGGGAGTGCTCCAAGGCGCGGGCGGCGGGGGCCTGGGCCTCCGGGCCCTCGGGTTCGTCGGCCTCGTGGACGGCTTCGTCGAGTTCACCGAGGGCCACGTCGTCGATGGCGCGCAGGAGGCGGTCCTGGTCGCCGCGGGGCTGCATGAGCACGACGAAGGAGACCGGCTCGTCGCCGTGCAGGGTGGTGACGAATTCCACGTCCACGGAGGTCAGGGGTTTCTCGATCATCAATACGCTTGTGAACACGACAAACGCCCTTCTCTTCACTCCGGCGGTGCCCCGCGAGGCAGCGGGGCCTCGACGTGGTTACCCGCCCCTGCGGAAACCATCCTTCCCCGTGCCCGCACGGGGTCTGCGTGAGTAAGTGTGCCCAACCGGAGCTAACCGGAACGGCAAATTCCGCTGATTGTCAGATCCGACGGTAACGGGTGTAGAGGAACCCGGCCTCTTCCAGCAGCGACTCCAGCCGGAACTGCTCCGGGGCGCTCACCGCGGGCCCTCCGGCGATCCGCTGGGCCGTGCCCGCGGTCAGCAGCGGCGACACCGTCAGACAGAGTTCGTCGAGCACTCCGGCGGCCACGAACTGGCCCAGCAGGCGGGGACCGCCCTCGGTGAGCATCCGCCGCATCCCGCGCGAGGCCAGCGCCTCGACGGCCCGGCCGGGCTCCACTCCCGGCCCGTCACCGGCGATCACGACCTCCGCGCCGGCCACCTCCGCCGCGCGGACCCGGTCCGGGGGCGCCGCGGCGCCGGTCAGCACGATCGTCGGGACCAGCGGCGAGGTGAACAGGGGCAGGCCGAAATCCAGGTCGAGACTGGCCGTCACCACCGCGATGGCCGGGGCCGGACCCTGGCCCGCCGCCGCGCGCCGGTCCGCGAAGACCTCCCGCGCCCTGGCCGGGCGGTAACCCTCCTGGCGTACCGTTTCCGCACCCACCACGACCACATCGGCCAGCGCCCGCAGCGTGCCGAAGATCCGCATGTCGGTGTCGGAGGAGAGGGGGTGGGAGCGGCCCTCGTGCTGGCCCGCGCCGTCCAGCGAGGAGACCATGTTGGCCCGCAGGTAGGGGCCGTCCGTCTCGGGGTACGCGTAGGCCTCGGCCAGCGCGTCGAACGACCACTCGCCGGCTTCGGAGGCGGGTGTCTGGTCGGTCACAGGGAACAGGCGTCGCATCCGTGCAGTCTTACACGGCGCTTACAGTGGGGAACTGTGTCGACCAGCCCCATAACCCAAGCGGCCCCGCTGTCGCTCTGCGCCCGCGAGCCGCATGTCCCCGCCGACCGTCTGGTCGCCGAGATGGTGCCGCCGCCGCGGTTCGACTCGGTCCGCTTCGAGACGTACGTACCGGACCCCAACCAGCCCAGCCAGAGCGAGGCCGTCACGGCGCTCGCCTCCTTCGCGGCCGGTCTGGGCGGGGCGCACGCGAGCGGGGGCGGGCGCCGCAAGTGGTTCGCCCGCAAGCCCGCCGCGCCCGCGGGCCCGCGCGGGGTCTACCTCGACGGCGGGTACGGGGTCGGCAAGACCCATCTGCTGGCCTCCCTGTGGCACGCCACCCCGGCCGAGCCCTCCCTGAAGGCGTTCGGCACCTTCGTCGAGCTGACGAACCTGGTCGGCGCGCTGGGCTTCCAGCAGACCGTGCGCACCCTCAGCGGGCACCGGCTGCTGTGCATCGACGAGTTCGAGCTGGACGACCCGGGCGACACGGTGCTGGTGTCCTCGCTGCTCGGCAAGCTGGTGGAGCAGGGCGTGGCGCTGGCCGCGACCTCCAACACGCTGCCCGGCAAGCTGGGCGAGGGCCGGTTCGCGGCGGTCGACTTCCTGCGGGAGATCCAGGGCCTGTCGGCCCACTTCCGCCCGCTGCGGATCGACGGCGAGGACTACCGCCACCGGGGGCTGCCCGAGGCCCCGGCGCCGTACTCGGACGAGCAGGTCACCAAGGCCGCGTACGCGACCGAGGGCGCGGCGCTCGACGACTTCCCCGGGCTGCTCGGCCATCTGTCGCGGGTCCACCCCAGCCGGTACGGGGCGCTCACCGACGGGGTGAAGGCGGTCTGCCTCACCGATGTGCGGCCGGTCCCCGACCAGTCGACGGCGCTGCGGCTGGTGGTGCTGGCCGACCGGCTCTACGACCGTGAGGTGCCGGTGCTGGCGTCCGGGGCGCCCTTCGACCGGCTCTTCAGTGACGAGATGCTGAACGGCGGCTACCGGAAGAAGTACTTCCGGGCGATCTCCCGGCTCACCGCCCTCGCGCGCGACGCGAAGGGGCTTGTCGAGCAGTAGGTTTGGCGCACAGGGGGCCCCGCGCCCCCTCAGCCACGAGAAGGGAAACATCATGGCCACCACGCGTACGGCGCACACGGTCTGGGAGGGCGAGCTCCTCAAGGGCTCGGGGACCGTCACCTTCGACTCGTCCGGCATCGGTGAGCAGCCGGTCAGCTGGGCGTCCCGCGCCGAGCAGGCCAACGGCAAGACCAGCCCGGAGGAGCTCATCGCGGCGGCCCACTCCAGCTGCTTCTCCATGGCCCTCTCGCACGCCCTGACCGGCGCGGGCAACCCGCCCACCCGGCTGGAGACCAAGGCGGACGTGACGTTCCAGCCGGGCGAGGGCATCACCGGCATCCACCTCACCGTGCGCGGCGAGGTGCCGGGCCTTGACGAGTCGGGTTTCACCGCCGCGGCCGAGGACGCCAAGAAGAACTGCCCGGTCAGCCAGGCGCTGACGGGGACGACGATCACGCTCACCGCCGAGCTGGCCTGAGTCACCGGCCTTTTCCGGCCACCTGAGGCGACACGGCCCGCATGGTTCTCCTATCACCTGATCGCGTGATAGATCATGCGGGTCACGTCTTCCTGTCCGCCAACAGGGGAGTTGCCTCATGTCCGAAGCACGAGCAACACGACGTCAGATCCTGGCCCGCACCGGCGCCTCGGCTGTGGCGATCGCCTTCACGGGCGCCGTCGGCGAGCTCTTCGCCGGGAGCCCCGCCGCGGCCGCCGTCGGCCGGCGCGGCTACGGGCCGCTCGTTCCGGACCCGGCCGGTCTGCTCGATCTGCCGGAGGGGTTCCGCTACCGGGTGCTCTCCCGCGAGGGCGACCCGCTGCGCTCCGGCGGGGGCCGGGTGCCGAGCAACCACGACGGCATGGCCGCGTTCGCGGGGCCCCGCGGTGGCGTCCGGCTGGTGCGCAACCACGAGAACCGGGTGAGCGCCGCGATCCCGGTCCCGCACGTCGAGGGACTGGTGTACGACCCGATGGGCAAGGGCGGCTGTACGGCCCTGGAGCTCGACTGCGACAACCGGGTGCTGTCCGAGCGGGTCGCCATCAGCGGCACCGCCGTCAACTGCGCGGGCGGCCGTACCCCTTGGAACACCTGGCTGACCTGCGAGGAGACCGAGGACCGGGCGGGCACCAACGGCTACACCAAGGACCACGGCTTCGTCTTCGAGGTCGACGGCGCCGACCCGCGCCGCACCGGGGCCGTACCGCTCACGGCGATGGGCCGCTTCCAGCACGAGGCGATCGCCGTCGACCCGCGGCGCGGTGTCGTCTACGAGACGGAGGACGCCTTCACCCGGCCCTTCGGGCTCTTCTACCGCTTCCTGCCGCACCGGCCGCTCGGCGGCACGGGCTCCCTGCGGGCGGGTGGGGCCCTGGAGGCGATGCGCGTCCCGGACGTACCCGACCTGTCCGTGGTCCAGGAGCCCGGGACCCGGTTCGAGGGGATCGAATGGGTGCCGGTGCCCGATCCGTCGGCGCGCAGCACACCCATCCGGCTCCAGGACTTCGGCCCGCGCGGCATCACCCACGCGCAGAAGCTGGAGGGCTGCTACTGGAGCGGCGACTGCGTCTACTTCGTCTCCAGCTACGCGCGCGTGGCGGAGGGGTCGGGCGCCGACCACTTCGGCCAGGTGTGGCGGTACGACCCGAGGCACCGCCGCCTCACCCTGATCGTCGTCTTCGGCCCGGCCACCGACGTCCGGCTGCCCGGCGAGTCACCGGACAACATCTGCCTCGCCCCGGACGGCGGCCTGATGGTGTGCGAGGACGGCAACGGCGCCCAGCACGTCTTCGGACTGACCCGGCGCGGCAAGGTGTACCCGATGGCGCGCGGGCGGCAGGACATCGGCAAGCCCGGCTCCCCCGAATGGGGCGAGTTCGCGGGGGTCACCTTCGCCCCGGACGGGCAAACGATGTACGTCAACTGCTACACGCCGGGAACGACCTTCGCGGTGACGGGCCCCTTCGCCCGTTAGCGTTCGCGCCGCGTCGCGTTCCGTCGCACGATCGAGGGAACCGACGGGAAGGGGTGCGCGGTGGCGAAGAAGCGCGGCAAGAGCGGCAAGGGCGGGAAGAAGCCCGCGGAGCCGGACCTGCGCCGGCTGCTGCGCGTCCCTGGCGGCAAGCCCGTCGACCTCGCCGCCTTCGCTGCCGACGCCCTCCCGGCGGGGCCGGGGAACAAGGCCGAGGGGCTCGCGGCGACGGCCGGGATGGGCGAGGAGCTCGCCGGGCTCCAGGAGCGGCTGTACGCGGCGAGCACGGCGGGCGACCGGCGCCGGGTGCTGCTGGTGCTCCAGGGCATGGACACCAGTGGCAAGGGCGGCACGGTCAAGCACGTCATCGGCCTGTTCAACCCGTCCGGCTGCCGGATCAGGGCGTTCAAGGCACCCACCCGCGAGGAGCTGAACCACCCCTTCCTGTGGCGGATCATGCGGGCGCTGCCGCAGCCGGGCGAGATCGGCATCTTCGACCGCTCGCACTACGAGGACGTGCTGATCGCCCGGGTCCACGAGCTGGTCCCGCACCGGCGGCTGGGGCGCCGCTACGGGCAGATCAACCGGTTCGAGCAGTCGCTCGTGGAGGACGGCGTGAGCGTGGTCAAGGTCTTCCTGCACATCAGCCCCGAGCAGCAGCGGCGCCGACTGCTCGAACGGCTCGACAACCCGGACAAGCACTGGAAGTTCAACCCGGGCGACCTCGACGAGCGGGCACGGTGGCCCGCGTACCGGAAGGCGTACGAGATCGCCCTGGAGCGGTGCTCGACGGACGAGGCGCCCTGGTACGTGGTGCCCGCCGACCGCAAGTGGTACCGCGACTGGGCGGTCAGCCGGCTCCTCCTGGAGCAGTTGCGCGAACTCGACCCGCGGTATCCGAAGGGCGACTTCGACGTGGAGGAGTGCCGGGCGCGGCTGCTGGCCTGACCCGGCGGCGGTCCTCAGATGGCCATCGCCTCCTGGATCCAGCGGTTCACCCGGTACGGCAGCCACCACGCCAGGTCGCCCACCTCCAGGACCAGCTTCTCGGAGAGGAAGTCGGCGAGGACTGCGGGCGGGACCGAGTCGGCCGGGGCGCCGTGGACGAGGCTCCTGATCACCTCGTGGTACTCCGGCTCGTCGGCGGTGAAGCGGCGCAGGTCGCCCCAGCGGCGGTCGCGGATCTGGACGAAACCGGGCCCCTGGCGCCACAGGCACTTGCACAGGTAGTGACCCTCGCGCCACTGGCGCAGCGCTTCGGCCGCGTCGGCGGGGCCCTCCAGGCGCTGCGGTGGCTGGATATGGCTCAGCAGCTTCCAGGTGTCGGCGTCCGCGGCCGGGTCGAGCCGCAGCTTCCACTCGACCAGGACCGCCCGGGCCGTCAGGTCGCGGGCCAGGCTCAGGGCGCGTACGGCCCGCCGGGCGGCGTCCGGGGCACTCAGGTCCGCGAGGTCGACCGTCCCGGCGAGGCGGACACGGCGGACGCCCGCCTCCCACAGCCGGTCGGCCTCCTCCCCCGCGGGGCCGGTCAGTTCGAGGTCGCCCAGGTGCATCCCGGGCAGCGCGCAGGCGTCGGGGTCGTAGTCGCGCCAGGCGGTGACGGTGAGGGCCGCGGTGCGCGGGGTGAGGGCGGTGCTCATCGGGCTGGTCCTCCGGCTCGTACGGTCTTCCGGCTCTTACGGCGGTTACGGCTGATACGGGTTTCGCGGTCGGCGGGCGGCGCGGTCATACGGGAGCGGGCTCGGCGCGGGCGGGCTCGGGGCGGGCCGGCCCGGAGCCCGCGGAGTGGGAGCCCGCGGAGTCGGGGCCCGCCGGCTGTCCGGCCGCGTCGAGGGCCGCGTGGGCGTGGCGCATGAAGTCCAGGCGCAGCAGGTCCTCGTTCACGGCCGAGGGCGCGATGTGGACATACTGGCCGCCGTCGGTGAAGACCAGGCCGAGCGCGACCCAGGAGTCGAGGAGGCGCTGCACCTCGCCCTCGTCGCGGGCGGCGTCCCGTGCCCGGGCGGCTGCCTTGCGGGTGAGGGCCGCGGCCGTGTGCGGCTGGTCGAGGAGGCGGAAGGCGATCAGCTCGAACGGGTCGGTCAGCTCCATCGCGCGCCACGCGAACATCCGCCGCCGGCTGACCAGGACGATGCGGTCGCCGAGGTCGGCGTGGGTGAGGCGGGCGTCCGCGTGGTTCTTCTTCCAGGCGTCCAGCGCGTCGTTGAGGGCGGTCACCGTGGGCTCGCCGATACCGCGCTGCGGGGCCTCGAAGACGTACGCGAGGTCGTAGAGCTCGGACTCGGGCAGGTCGTAGGTGAAGCGGTAGTGCTCCTCGGGGCGCAGACCGTCGAAGCCGAGCTCGGGGCGGTTGAAGTAGGGGCTGAAGCGTTCGATGGCGATGCGCGCGGACAGGTCGACCGGCGGGTTG
The DNA here is from genome assembly GCF_056435525.1 of Streptomyces sp. NPDC043908. Classification (NCBI taxonomy): domain Bacteria; kingdom Bacillati; phylum Actinomycetota; class Actinomycetes; order Kitasatosporales; family Streptomycetaceae; genus Streptomyces; species Streptomyces sp. NPDC043908. Next base: position 9,213 of record NZ_JBWKEI010000028.1, read on the forward strand.
AGGTGTTCGAGCGCCGGTATCTGGGCGATCACCGGGTCGTAGTCCTCGGCGGTCTCGCCCGGGAAGCCGTGCAGGTAGTTCCAGGCGACCGAGAGCCCGGTCTCGGCGCCGTCGCGCAGCATACGGACGTTCTGGCAGCCGCTGACGCCCTTGTCCATCAGGTCCAGGACGCGGTTGTTGAGGCTCTCGATGCCGGGCTGGACGTAGATCAGTCCGGCGTCGGCGAGCGTACGGAGCTGGCTGCGGCGCATGTTGGCCTTGATCTCGATGTGCATGCGCAGGTCGTAGCCGCTCTCGATGATGCGGGGCAGGACCGTGGTCAGGTAGCCCATGTCGAGGATGTTGTCGACCAGGTACATGTCGAGGACGCGGTGCTGCCGGGCGAGCTCCATGATCTCCGAGTAGAAGGTCTCGGGGGTCTTGGAGCGGTACTGCATGAAGGAGCCGTTGAGCCCGCAGAAGGTGCAGTGGTGCTTCTCGCCCCACCAGCAGCCGCGGGCGCCCTCGACGACCAGTTTCGGCTCGACCCAGTTGCGGGCGACCGAGGTGCCGAGCCGTTCGAAGTAGCCGCTGTAGTCGGGGGGCAGGATCGCGACGGGCGGCAGCGGGCTGGTGGCCATGGGGTTCGCCACGCTCGCGCCGTCGGCGCCCCGGTGGCACAGGCCCGGCACCGCCGCGAACGCGTCCGCGCCCGCACCCTCGCCGATGGCGGTGAGCAGCTGCGGGAAGGCCGACTCGCCCTCACCGCGGATGACGTGGTCCACGAAGGGGAAGTTGCGGTGGACGGCCTCGCCCTGCTCGCCGTCGCAGTTGGCGCCGCCCATCACGGTCACGATGTGCGGGGCGAGCCGCTTGACGTGCTTGGCGGCGGCGAGGGCCGCGGTGTTCTGCTGGAAGGTGGAGGTGAAGCCGACGACGTCGGGGCCGTACGCCACGATCCGCTCGGCGATCATTTCCACGAACTCCGGTACCGCGCGGTGCAGTTCCTGGGACATGCGCAGCCGGGACTTGCGGAGCTTCCCCTTCATCGCGTCCGCGAACTCCTGGTCGCGCCAGGTGGGGTCGTCGTAAAGGGCGGAGGAGAAGACCCAGTCGCCGCAGCCCATGAAATAGGAGGAGAGCGCGTAGTACTCGTAGTCGTCGGCGGTGAACGCGGTGCGCTCGGTGATCCAGTCGGTGAATTCGAGATTGGCGTGCAGCACGTCGGCCCGGGCGCCCGGCACGCGTTCGTCGACGCTGCGTTTGAGGATTCCCAGGGCCAGCGACGGCAGATCGATCGGCGACCAGGGCATATTGACCAGCAGAACACGCATGTCGACTCCTCGCGGGTACCCAGACGTAAGGAAAAGGGGCCCGGGCCCCGGGCCGGAGCCTCGGGGCCCGGCACCGGCCGGTCCGGCGGTCTCGACCGCCGGACCGGCCGGCGGGGATCAGTCCTCTTCGCCGTCCTCGGCGTTGCGGAACGGAACCTTGATGGTCACGCCGACGCTCGGCTTGCGGTTCTCCTCGTCACCCGCGAGCGGGTCGTTCTGGATGATGTCCTTCTGCATGGGAACTCCTCTCATCGTGTCGGGTGGTGCCTGTTCCGGCGGGGACCGTGGTGCGGACCCGTCCGGAATCCCCGCTCCGGTCCGAGCGGGGAGTCTGGGGAGCGGCTGCGCGGCCGGGGCCGCGCAGCTCGCGGTCGAGGAAGAGCACGGCGCGGCGCAGGACCGCCACGTGGTGCTCGCCCTGGTAGCCGTCGTGGCCGGTCTCCAGCCACATCGACTCGTGCGGTACGCGCGCGTGGCGCAGCGCGGCCAGGTAGTCGCGCACCTGGCCGGGCGGGCACTTGGCGTCCCGGGTCGCGGCGACGACCAGGAGCGGGGCCCGCACGGCGGCCGCGTACCGCACGGGCGAGCTGCGCTCGTACCGCTCGGGCACCTCCTCGGGAGTGCCGCCGAAGAGCCGCTCGTCCAGGGCGCGGAGCGCCGGGGTGCTGGTGCGGTGGGCGGCGGCGCAGTCGGCCACCGGCTTCACGGCCACGCCCGCCTGCCACAGGTCCGGGCGCAGCCCGAGGGCGAGCAGGACGAGGTAGCCGCCCCAGGAGGTGCCCCACAGCCCGACCGCGTCGGCGCGGACGACCGCGCGCTCGACCAGGTCGGCGCGGACCGCGGCGAGGTCGTCGACCTGGGTGAGCCCGACGCCCTGGCCGAAGGCCCGGCGCCAGCGCGGGCCGTAGCCGGTGGAGCCGCGGTAGTTGACGCGGACGACGGCGAAGCCGGAGGCGACGAGGGAGTGGACCACTCCGTCGTAGGCGTCCCGGTCGTGGTCGGCGGGCCCGCCGTGCACCAGGAACACCGCGGGGACGGGCACCCGGCGGCCCTCGGGCAGGCTGAGCAGGCTGTGGACCGGGCCGTCGGGGCCGGGCGTCCACAGGTCGCGGTGCTCGCCGGGTACGGGGGCGGTGATGCCGTGCGTGGGCGGCAGCGGGGTCCCGGCGGTGGAGGCGAGCCGGGGCGGGTTCGCGGTGTCGGTCCAGAGGTAGTGGACGTCGGTTCCGGCGCGGGGCGCGGCGTCCAGGAGGGTGCCGCGCGGGGTCGGCACGCGTTCGACCGTACGGGCGCGCAGGTCGGCGCGGTGCAGGGTGCTGCGGCCGTGGCGGTCCTGGCGGACGAGGACCGAGCCCGCGTCGGGGTGCCAGCGGGCGGTGATCTCGGTGTCGAAGGCGCACCAGGAGTGGGTGGTGAGCGTTCCGGGGCCCCCGTCGTCGTCCGGGCGCCAACTCGCCAGTACGTACTGGTCGTCGCACTCGCGGACGAGGAGCAGTTCGGCACGGTCGCCCGCGGGGGCGAAGCCCAGGCACCAGAGTCTGCCGTGCGGGCCGTCGCCGGGCAGCACCGCGCGCGTGGTGCCGTCGCCGGACAGTACGGTCACGGCCAGGGCCGAGCCCGCGGCGCGGCTGAGGGCGAGGAGGCGGCCGTCGGGGGTGATGCCGGACAGGGTGGCGTGCCCGTCGACGCGCGTCACCTCGCGGGCCGGGCCGCCGCGCGGGCCGATGTGGACGGCGGTGGTCAGGGCGTCCCCGAGGCCGATCGCGACCGTCGCGTCGTCGCCGACGGCGAGCCCGCGCGGCTCGCCGGGGGGCGGTCCGGTCAGGCCGGGCCGGTCGGGGCCGCCCTCGAAGGGCTGGAACCGCCAGTGCCCGCGGCCGTGTTCGTCCTCGTCGAACCACCACACCCGTCCGTCGCGGTCGACGGCGTGGTGGAAGGTGCCGTGCGGGCGGTCGGTGACCTGCCGGGTGCGCCCGGACCGGGCGTCCCAGGTGAACACCTCGCAGCGGCCGTCGGCGTCGCCGGTGAAGGCCATCCGCGCGGGATCGGCGGCGCACACCTCGGGCAGGGCGGCCCGGTAGACCTGGTAGCGGCCGGTCATACGGCGCCTCCCCGCGCCGGTATCCGTACGTACGTCGTCCAGCAGGCCAGCACGGTGAGCACAGCGGCGCTCGCCAGGGCGGGGGCGGCCGTGCCCGCGCGGGAGGCGCACGCCCCCGCGAGGACGGGCGCGAGGGCGGCCGAGCCGCCGACGGCGGTGGCGAGGACCGCGGCGGTACGGGCCTGGAGGGCGGGCGGGGTCTCCTGGATCGCCCGGGACTGGAGCACCACGGTGACCAGCGGCATCAGCAGGCAGAACACGCCGAAGAGTCCGCCGTACGTCCAGGGCCCCCGGGCGGTCGCGAGCGCGGCGGCGAGCGGTACGAGCAGCCAGGAGACGCCGATCAGCAGCCGGGCCGCGCCGATCCGGCCGACGACGCGGGGCGCGGCGAGCGATCCGGTGAGCCCGGCGGCGCCGGAGAGCGCGAGGACGAGTCCCATCGGGGCGCCTCCGTGGCCGCCCTTCTGGAGGGTGAAGACGGCGCCGTAGTACAGCGCGACGATCACGCCGTTGACGGTGGTCGTCCAGATCAGCACGAGCCGCAGGAAGGGCGAGGTGCGGACGAGGGCGAGCCCGGCGCCGAGTTCGGCGCGGAGGGCGGGGCGGCGGCGCGGGCGGTTCCGGCGGGGGCCGGCCGGGGTCCGGGGGCCGGTGGCATCCTCGTGTCCCGGCTCCCCCGGCGCCTCCCCCCGGCCCGGCGCCGGTCCGGTCCCCGCCGCCTCGCCGTCCCCCGGCCGCAGGTCCGACTTCAGCGCGCCCACGCACACCGCGGTGACCGTGTACGAGACCGCGTCCGCGACGAAGGGCAGGGCGCGGGATGCCTGGTAGAGGGCGCCGCCCAGGGCAGGGCCGAGGACCAGGGCGCCCTGGTCGCCGGCCGAGAGCCCGGCCACCACCCGGGCGCTGTCGGCGGGCGGGGCGATCAGCGCGACGGTACCGGCGGCCGCGGCCTCGTACACCGCCGTGGAGAAACGTTCCACCAGGACCGCTCCGAGGAGCAGGGCGAGCGGCGGACGGCCCGTGGCGGCGGCGACGGCGACCCCGCCCATGGCGAGCGCCGAGACCACGGCGGACCAGAGCATCACCGGTTTGCGCGCGCCCCGGTCGGCGGGAACGGCGGCGAACGGGGCGAGGAGCAGCCCGGCCGCGGTGGAGACGCCCGCGACGAGCCCGACGGTCGCGGCGGAGTGGCCGAGGCCCAGGAGCAGCAGCGGCAGGACGACGCCGGAGGCCTGGGTGCCGAGCGCGTCGGTGGCGTTGGCGCACCAGAACAGCCGGACGTCGCGGGACAGCGGCCCGCGGACGGCCGCCCGGCCGGTGGCCGTGGCGGAGCCCACTAGCACCCCACCGGCGCGGCAGGCCGCCGGTTCGGGCCGGCCGGTTCAGGCCGCGTCGGCCCGTCCGGTGACACCGCTGCCAAGGCTGATAACCCTGGTTCGCGCACAGCCACCCCACAGTTGGTCAGGTTGCGAAGAAAGTGTGCAGGATTCGAAACGAGCGGGAGCCTAACCACGGGCCCACCGGAGCGACAAGGGTCATGTCGCCGAGGCCGGAATTGAACTCTCTATGGGCTCGGTAAAGAAACCGATTGCACGGTAGGGGTCGCACCGCCGGCCGAGGCGCCCGCCGACTCCCTTACGACAGAAAGGGAATGTCCACGTCCACCGGGAGCGGGGCCGGGGGACGGGCCCGCGCCGCTCGCTTCGCTGCGGTGAACACCCGCTCCGAACACGCCCGATCGCGCACCTCGACCGGCATGTTCATCTTTTCCGGCGGCGAACGGGGACCGGGCGGGCGAAGGGCGGGCGGACGGCGCGCGGCCGGGCCCCGGCATCGCGCCGGGGCGGCCCGCGCGCCCCGGAGGACCCCGCCGGGCACGAGGGTCTCGGAGCGGTTCCCTCCGGTTCACTCATTGGCCGGAAACGTATGGGGTCCGGCGGCGACGCACCCCGCCGATCAGCTAATGATCGGATAGCTTCCGCCCGTGACCATTTCTGTACGAAAGCTGCTGTCGATTGCCGTTATCGGAGCGGCACTCGCGGGCTGCGGCTCCGATCCGGCTTCCGTCGACCCTGGCGCGAAGGCGGCGCCGGGGGCGAGCAGGCCGTCCACCGCCGCCTCCGCGGCGCCCGCCTCCCCCGCGGCGCCGGCCCCCCGGCAGGCGCCCACACTGGCGCCGGGCCCCGGCGGTCTCACCCCGGTCTTCAGGCGCGCCCCCCAGGGCGGTCAGAAGGTCGTCGCGCTCACCTTCGACGCCGACATGACCGCCGACCAGGGGCCGCGCGCGGCGCGCGGCGAACGCTTCGACAACCCCGCGCTCATCGCCGATCTGCGCCGGATGAAGGTCCCGGCGACGGTGTTCATGACGGGCCGCTGGGCCGAGGAGTACCCGGCCGAGGCGCACGCCATCGGGGCCGACCCCGCCTTCGAGGTCGCCAACCACTCGTACAGCCACTACGCCTTCACGTCCCCCTGTTACGGGCTGCCCGTCGTCGCCGGGGACGGGATGCGCGCCGACGTGGAGAAGGCGGCCGCTGCCTTCAAGAAGGCGGGGGTGCGCAACGCGGTGCCGTACTTCCGCTTCCCCGGCGGCTGCTTCGACGACCAGGTGCTGCGGACGCTGGCCCCGCTGAAGATGACCGCGGTGCAGTGGGACGTGGTGAGCGGAGACGCCTTCGCGCGCGACGCCGACGCCGTGGCCGAGCAGGTGCTGGCCGGGGTGAAGCCGGGCTCGCTGGTGGTCATGCACTGCACCCGCAGCGCGGCGCCCGTCACCGACCGGGCGGTCCAGCGGATCGTGCCGGAGCTGCGCAGGCGCGGCTACCGCTTCGTGAAGGTCTCGGAGCTCATCGGCTCGTCCACCAGGCGCTAGCCCCGGCGCGCCGGGCCGTCAGCCGGAGCAGGCGGTGCGCTGGGCCTCCTGCCACTCGCACACCGGGCAGAGCGTGATGCCCTTGACCGACTCCGGGTACTCGGTGGGCGCGCGGCACAGCACGCACTCCGCGTACGGCGGCCCGTCGGCCGGGGCGGGCCGCTCGGGGGCGGCCGGGGCGCAGTACGCCGCGTCGTCCTCGTCCCCGCGCACCTGGTCCCGGCCCTGATCCTGGTCGTGGTCCTGGTCCATACGGATCAGCGTAGTCGCCCCGGGGCCGCCGGCGCCGTCCCGCCGACGGCCCGCCGGGCGCGGGCCGCGCGGGGGCCTCAGTGCTGTTCGGCCTTCTTCGGGGTCACCTCGCTCGGGCGGACGATGACGTAGCCCTCGCCCTGGAGCATCAGCTGCACGGCCTCGCCGGAGCCGCCGCGGATCATCGAACCGATGGACTGCGAGCGGTGCAGCGAGGTGTTCAGGTTCGCGGTCCAGCCGACGACCGCGTCGGTGTCGACGTACACCGGCTGCTGCGCGGTGACCGGGATGACCAGCGGGTTGCCCTCGCAGACCAGACCGAGCCGGCCCCAGCCGGTGAAGACGCTGTTGAAGAGGCCGCCACCGGCGATGCCGGAGCCCTTGACCGTCTTGATCTCGTACGAGAGGGAGGCGTCGAAGCAGAGGACGTTGCGGCCGTTGACGGTCAGGACGTCACCCTGCTCGATGTCGACGACGAAGCAGTTCTGCGCCTCGTGCGCGAACCACGCCTCGCCCTGGCCGGTGACCGCCATCAGGGGCAGCCCCTCACCGGTGACCGCGCGCTTGAGCATGCCGCCTATGCCCTGGCCGCGCCGCTCGAACTGGAGGTTTCCGCGGTAGGCGATCATCGATCCCTGGCGGGCGAGCATCTCGCCGTTGACCGCGTACTTGATGGACTTGGCGTTCTGCAGGCTCATGCCGGCCTCGGTGGCCGGCTCCGCCATGTGCCCCGAGGAGAAAAGATCGCTCTTCATGCGGGCATCCTGTCCCGGAAGGGTTCATTCCGCCAAGAAGCCGGGAAAGGGCGGCTGGCAGACTGGCCGGGTGAGCAGTGAAGAGATGCCGAAGACGCCCGCCGCGAGCCCGTTCCACGACGAGCGGACCGTACGCGACGAGGCCCCCCAGTACGTCCTCCCGCTGGTCGTCCGTATCGAGAAGACCGACCCGCCGGCCCGCACCGACGCGCTGGAGACCGCGGCCCGGGCCGTCCTGGTGATGCTCGCCGACGAGCGGTCCGCGGGTGAGGGTGAGTGGGCGCGGGTCGTGCGGGACTGGCAGGACGCCAGGATCCGCAAGGTGGTGCGGCGGGCGCGCGGCGCGGAGTGGCGCAAGGCCGCGGCGCTGCCGGGCATCACGGTCACCGGCAAGTCGGCGCAGGTGCGGGTCTTCCCGCCGGTGCCGCTGGACGGCTGGCCCAAGGAGCTGCTCAAGCTCCAGGTCTCCGGCACGGACCTGGACGACCCGTCCGGCCCGCCGGCCCCCGACCCGCTCGCCCCGGTCCTGTGGCTCAACCCGGAGCTCGACATGTCGGCGGGCAAGACGATGGCCCAGGCCGGGCACGGCGCCCAGCTGGCCTGGTGGGAGCTGACGGAGGCGGAGCGCACGGCGTGGCGCGAGGCGGACTTCGCCCTCTCGGTGCGGGTGGCCCCGCGCGAGGCGTGGGCGGCGCTCACCTCCGGCGGGCTTCCGGTGGTCCGGGACGCGGGCTTCACGGAGATCGCGCCGGGCTCGTGCACGGTGGTGGCGGACCATCCGGCGCTGCGGGCGCGGCTCGGCCGGTGACCGCGTCCGGGTCAGCCGGTGACCGCGTCCGGATGATCTGAACACGACTCCCGTCCCATCCGTACCTCCCGGTACGCCAAATCGCCTGCACGGGAGGCATGTTGATGCGACGCATCGGACGGACGGACCGGACCGACCGAATCGGGATACTCGGCCGTTTCAACGGAACGGCCCTGATCATCGTGGCGCTGGCCGCCACCATCGGCGCGCTCGCCTTCCCCGTCTGGTCGTACGCCGACCGGCTGGGGACGGACAAGTCGAACCTCGACGGCGCCTCGGTGGCGACCCGCTGGGGGCCGCTCTCGCCCGACGACCGCGAACTGGTGACGAAGGTGCGGCTGGCCGGGCTCTGGGAGCTGCCGGCCGGGCAGCAGGCGCAGGAGCGGGCCCCCAGCGCGGCGATCAAGGCGACCGGGGACCACCTGGTCATGGGGCACACCGCGCTGGACAAGCACGTGCGCGAGGTCGCGGCCCAGCTCGGGATGGAGCTGCCGAACCAGCCCAACGAGCAGCAGCAGGGCTGGCTCAAGGAGCTTTCGGCCGCGCAGGGCCGCGACTACGAGGTGAAGTTCGCGAACCTGCTGCGGAGCGCCCACGGCAAGGTGTTCGGGCTGGTCGCCAAGGTCCGCGCCACGACCCGCAACTCCCTGGTGCGGGATCTGGCGCAGGACGCGAACCAGACCGTCCTCGACCACATCAACATGCTGGAGTCGACGGGGATGGTGGACTACGACGCCCTGGCCACGCAGAAGTGAGCCAACCTCAAATCAAGCTCTGAAGGTGGGCGCCGGCGGGTTGGCGCGGGCCGTGCGGGGCCATGACCACTCCACACGCGCCGGGACCGCGTCGGACCGAGGGGGAGGCCGGCCATGGAGCTGGAATTGGAGCTGGAGCGGGAGCGGAAGCTGGAACTGGGGATCGGCATCGGCTGGCGGCCCGAGATCGCGGACGCGGTCGAGCGGCTGCCGGGCGTCGACTGGGTGGAGGTGGTGGCGGAGAACCTCTGCCCCGGCCACCTCCCCGAGTCGCTCCTGCGGCTGCGCCGGCGCGGGGTCACGGTCGTGCCGCACGGCGTCTCGCTGGGCCTGGGCGGCGCCGACCGCCCCGACGCGGGCCGGCTCGCCGACCTGGCGGCCCGGGCGGAGGCGCTGTCGGCTCCGCTGGTCACCGAGCACATCGCGTTCGTCCGGGGCGGGGGCGCGCTCACCGCGTCACCGCGCCTGGAGGCGGGGCACCTGCTGCCCGTGCCGCGCACCTGGGACGCGCTGGAGGTGCTCTGCGAGAACGTCCGCATCGCCCAGGACAGCCTCCCGGTGCCGCTGGCCCTGGAGAACATCGCGGCGCTGGTGAACTGGCCGGACGAGGACATGACGGAGGGCCAGTTCCTCGCGGAGCTGGTGGAACGTACGGGGGTGCGGCTCCTGATCGACGTGGCGAACCTCCACACGAACCGGGTGAACCGGGGCGAGGACCCGGTGAAGGCGCTCGCGGAGCTGCCGGTGGAGGCGATCGCATACGTCCACGTCGCCGGGGGCGTCGAGCGGGACGGAGTGTGGCACGACACGCACGCGCATCCAGTGGGGGCGGAGGTGCTGGGCGTGCTGGCGGAGCTGGTGGGGCGGGTGGCGCCGCCGGGGGTGCTGCTGGAGCGGGACGAGGCGTTCCCGCCGGAGGCGGAGCTGGCCGGGGAGCTGGCGGCGATCCGCCGTGTCCTGGACGCGCCGGGGGCCGCGCGGGGCGGCAGGCGGGCGGGGGGTGGCCGGGCGGCTCCCCCCACCGCCGAAGGCCGCGGCCCACGGCCGTCGTCCTCCCGGCCCGCGAGCGCCGAGGAGACCGCGAACGTCAAGAGCGGCCGAGCTACTCCCCTCGCCGCCGAAGGCCACGGCCCACAGCCCCTGTTCGCCTCGCCCGCCGGCGCCGAGGGCACCACGGACGTGGAAATCGGCCGAACCACTCCCCCCACCGCCGAAGGCCACGGCCCACGGCCGTCGTCCTCCCGGCCCGCCAGCGCCGAGGGCACCGCGGACGTCGAGAGCGGCCGAGCCACTGCCCCCGCCGAAGCGCGCGGCCCACAGCCCCTGTTCGCCCCGCCCGCCGGCACCGGGGGCGCCTCGGGCGGAGCGTCTGCCGTCCCGGTGCAGGCCGATGGGGAGGTGGAAGGGCCGGAGCGCGTGTCGCTCGCCCTCGCGCAGACCTCGCTCCTCTCCGCGCTGGTCGCGGGCACCCCGGTGCCGCCCGGCTTCGACGCCGTCCGGCTGCGCGTCCAGGCGCACGCGCTCGCCGCCAAGCGGGCCGATGTCGTCGCCAAGGTCGCGCCCGAGCTGCCCCGCATCCTCAAGGACGCCTACCGGCCGGCCTACCTCGCGTACGCGCGCGGACGCCCCCTGCGCGACGGCTACCGCCGCGACGCCCTGGACTTCGTGGAGTCGCTGCTCCGGTCGGGCGGCCTCGACGCCGACGTGGCCCGGCCGCTGGGACGGTGGTGGCGGGAGCGGGCCGGGGCCCGGCCGCCGGGGCGGGCCGCCCGCTTCGTGCGCGGGCTCGTACGGGCCGCGTAGGCGGGGGCCCATAGGGGCCGCGCGGACGGGGGCGGGCACGGTACCACCCGCCCCGTCACGGCGTCCGGGACTCGGCCGACCCGTGATGCCTCCCACACGGTCCCGTCACGGTTTTCCTCGAAAGACTCCCCGGATCACCTGCCTCCGCATTACCGTGCGCACCGCACTTGGAGGCTTTCATGCGTCGGATATTCCTTTCCGGTACCGGCTTGGTCGTCATCGCCCTGACGGCGACCATCGCCGCCCTGCTCTACCCCGTCTGGTCCTACGCCGACCGCTCGGGCACCGGACTCGCCAACCTCAACGCGGGCTCGGTGCCCACCCGCTGGGGGCCGCTGTCGGCCGCCGACCGGGACTTCGTCGTCCGGGTCAGACTCGCCGGGCTGTGGGAGCTGCCCGCCGGGCAGCAGGCCGTCGAGCGGGCGCCCAGCGCCGCCGTCACCGCCGCGGGGCACCACCTCATCGACGGGCACGCCTTCCTGGACGCGCGCGTGCGCGAGGTCGCGGCCCAGCTCGGGATGGAGCTCCCCGACCAGCCCAACGAGCAGCAGCGGGGGTGGCTGCGGACGCTGACCTCGGAGAGCGGGACCACGTACGAGAAGGACTTCGCCAACATCCTGCGTTCGGCGCACGGGAAGGTGTTCTCGCTCGTCGCGCAGATCCGGGCCAACACCCGCAACTCGCTGGTGCGCGCGCTCGCCGACGACGCCAACACCACGGTCCTCGACCACATCCGGATGCTGGAGGCGACCGGCCTCGTCGACTTCGACGCGCTGGCCCGGGAGAGCGTCGCGGGCACCACCGCGTCCCCCAGCGGACCGCCCCCGCCCACCCCGGGCGCCACCCTCCCCTCCCCCGCCCCGGTCACCCCGTCGTTCGCGCTGCCGCCCGCCGCCAGCCGGGTCAACCCCACCGACACTCCGTAACGAACCGATAACTCCATGTCCACATCATGGGAAAGGCATGGCGCCGGCCTCACCGCTTCACATACAACTCGGCCATGTTCTGGGTTCTCTTCCTGGTCGCCGCGTGCCTCGCGTCCGCCGTCTCGTGCGGGCGGCTCTGCCTCGCCGCGTCCGCGGCGGCCGACCAGGGCCCGGTCACCCGGGACCCGGAGCTCGGCCTCTCGCTGTACGAGGCGGCCTTCCTCGCGGGCGGCCCCTTACGGGTCACCGATCTGACCCTGGTCACCATGCACCGCGCCCGCCGGTTGCTGCTCGCGCACACCGGCTGGGCCACGGTCGTCGACCCGGAGGGCCGCGACGACCTGGAGCGGTCGGTGATAGGGGCCATCGGGCCGGGCGGCCAGGCCCGGATAGCGGCGATCCGCTCGGCCGCGGCCGCCGCCGACGCGGTGCACGCCCTCGCCGACCGGCTGGCCGCCGCCGGGCTCGCCGTCCCGGACGCGGCCAGGACAGGCGTCACGGCCTCCGTACGGGCCGTACGCGGCGCGGCGGCGCTCACGCTCACCCTCGGCGCGATCGCTCTTCTGATGCCCGGTCAGGACCGCGCGACACAGGCGGAGATCGCTGCCTGGTTCTCGCTGCCGACGGTCCTCACCCTCGGTTGCCTCTTCATCGCCCGTTTCGAGGTCCACCCGCACACCCGCTGGGCCTCCCCCGACGGCCAGCGGCTGCTCGGCCGGATCGACCCGGCCGGGGACCCGCTCACCGCCGTCGCGGTACGGGGCGTGAGCGCGGTCGACGACCCGGAGCTGCGGACCGCCCTGCGCGGCGGCCGGGCGGCCTGACCGCCGGCCCGGCGGACGGCCGGGTGGTCGGCCGGGTGGTCGGCCGGGTGGTCGGCCGGGTGGAGGATCCCGCGGACGGCCCGGCACCTGCCCGACCAGCAGCCCGACGGGTGGCCTGACGGGCGACTTTGACCCCGGCGCACCGCCCATCGGTGCTTTACTTCATCAATTACTCCGCTAATCATCCCTTTTGTACCGGTCACCTGTCGTGCCGGACAGACCCGCAAAGGGATGCAGATGAGAGCAGCAGCACTGTACGGAACCCTCGGTTCCCTCGTTCTGTCCACGCTGGCCGCCTCCCCGGCCGGCGGCGTGGATCCGCGCACCGCCGAGGCGCACGGCACCGCCGTCGCCGCCCGGCGGGCCGCGGCGACCGGGATCGCCTTCGGCCGCTGCGCCAAGGCGGAGATGCTCCCCGACAGCATCCAGTGCGGCACGGTCCGGGTCCCGCTCGACTACACCAAGCCGATGGGCCGTCAGATCAAACTCACCGTCAGCCGGGTGCGGGCCACCGGCAAACGGGCCGAGCGGCAGGGCGCGCTGGTCTACAACCCGGGCGGACCGGGCGCCTCCAGCATGTACTTCCCGATGGTCGCGAGCCTGCCCGAGTGGAAGCGGATCGCCGGGGCCTACGACCTGGTGGGCTACGCCCCGCGCGGGGTGGCCCGCTCCGCGCCGCTGTCCTGCCAGGACCCGAAGGACTTCACCAAGGCGCCCACCCCGTCCCCGACCGACCCCTCGCCCTCGTACAAGCTGGAGCGGATCGCGCAGGCCAAGGCGTACGCGCAGGGTTGCGCGCGCCACGCGGGCGCGGCGCTGCGGCACTACACCAGCCTCAACAACGCGCGCGACCTCGATGTGCTGCGGGCCGCGCTCGGGGAGCGGAAGCTGACGTTCGTGGGAGCGTCGTACGGCACGTACTTCGGCGCCGTGTACGCGACGCTCTTCCCCTCCCACGTGCGCCGGATGGTCTTCGACTCGGCGGTCAACCCCGACCCGCGGCAGATCTGGTACCGCAACAACCTCGACCAGTCGCTGGCGTTCGAGAGCCGCTGGCAGGACTTCCGCGCCTGGGTCGCCCGGCACGACGGCGTCTACCACCTGGGCACCACGGCCGAGGAGGTCCTGGAGAACTTCGAGAAGGTGCGCGCCCGGCTCGCGGAGGAGCCGGCGGGCGGCACGGTCGGCCCCGGCCAGCTCCAGTCGGCCTTCCTGAAGGCCGGGTACTACGACGACTACTGGGCCCTGCGGGCGACCGCCCTCTCGGCGTACCTCCGGGGCGACCCCAAGCCGCTGATCGCCCAGGCCTCGCCGCGGCCGGAGGCGGCGTGGGACGAGGAGAACGGGAACGCGGTGTACACGGCGGTCGAGTGCAACGACGCGCCCTGGCCGACGAAGTGGTCGGTGTGGGACCGCGACAACAGCGCGCTCGCCGAGATCGCGCCGTTCGAGACGTGGGACAACGCCTGGATGAACCTGCCGTGCGCCTACTGGCCGGCGCCCCGGCAGCGGCCGGTGGACGTCGGGGTGCGCCGCGGGGAGCTGCCGCCGACGCTGATCCTGGCGGCCGAACGGGACGCGGCGACGCCGTACCAGGGGGCGCTGGAGCTCCAGCGCAGACTGCCGGGGGCGGTCCTGGTGACGGAGAAGGACGCCGGTACGCACGGCATCGGCGGCGGTCCCAACGCCTGCGTCAACGGGTACCTGATGGACTACCTGCTGAGCGGACGGACGCCGGTGCGGCGCGCGTCGTGCGCGCCGCACCCGGAGCCGAACCCGGTGTCGCTGGACGAGCGGTCGGCGCCCAGGGCTGGGCAGCGGCCGTCCGCTCTCTGATCTTCCGGGTCAGGGGTGGGTCCGGGCCCGTCTCGGCGGGCCCGGTCACCGGGCATACGAAGGTGGAGGGCGGCCGTCAGGCCAGGCCCGCCACCAGGTCCGCGACGGACTTGCGGCGGCCCGTGTAGAACGGGACCTCCTCGCGGACGTGCATCCGGGCCTCGGAGGCGCGCAGATGGCGCATGAGGTCGACGATGCGGTGCAGCTCGTCGGCCTCGAAGGCGAGCAGCCACTCGTAGTCGCCGAGCGAGAACGAGGCGACCGTGTTGGCGCGCACGTCCGGGTAGCCGCGGGCCATCTTGCCGTGGTCGGCGAGCATCCGGCGGCGGTCCTCGTCGGGCAGCAGGTACCAGTCGTAGCTGCGCACGAAGGGGTACACCGACACGTAGTCGCGCGGGTTCTCGTCGGCGAGGAAGGCCGGGATGTGCGCCTTGTTGAACTCGGCGGGGCGGTGCAGCGCCATGTTCGACCAGACCGGCTCCAGGGCGCGGCCCAGCTTGGTGCGGCGGAAGAGGTTGTAGGCGCTCTGGAGCTCGTCGGCGGTCTCCGCGTGCCACCAGATCATGAGATCGGCGTCGGCCCGCAGCCCGGACAGGTCGTAGGTGCCCCGGACGGTGACGTCCTTGGCGGCGAGCTGGTCGAACAGCTCCTGGACCTCGTCGGCGAACCCGGCGCGGTCCTCGGGCAGCACGTCGCGCAGCTTGAAGACGGACCACAGCGTGTAGCGGATGACCTCGTTGAGGTCCTTCGCCTTCTTCCCTGCGTTCGGGATCTTTTCCGGTGCACTCATGAGGCTATTGTCCCGCGTCACGCTGAGTGTTCTGCGCCAGGGTCGACGTGGCGATGATCTCGTCGGCGGCGCGCCGGCCGCCGGCGACGCACGCGGGGATGCCGACGCCGTCGTACACGGCCCCGCAGACCCGCAGTCCGGGCAGCTTCGCCACGGCGTCGCGGACGCGGGCCACGCGCGCGAGGTGGCCGACCGGATACTGCGGCAGCCCGCCGGTCCAGCGCGTCACCACGGTGGCGACGGGCCTCGCCGCGAGCCCCACGGCCTCCCCGAGGTCCTTCAGCGACATGGCCGCCAGGTCGGCGTCGTCGCGCTCCAGGTGCTCCTCCTCGCCGTACCGCCCGATCGAGGTACGGAGCACGAAGAGGTCGGGGGCCCGGTCGGTGACCCACTGCCACTTGTACGAGGAGAAGGTGGACGCCTTGATCGCGCGGCCCTCGACGGACGGGACGAGGAAGCCGGAGCCGCGCTCCAGGTGCTCCAGGTCGGCGCGCCGGAACGCCAGGGTGACCAGCGCCATCGAGGCGTACTCCACACCCGCCAACTCGGCGGCGGCGGATGGGGACTCGGCGGCGAGCAGCGCGGACGCCGAGCGGGCGGGGGAGGCGAGGACCACGCCGTCCGCCTCGATCGCGGGCGCCTCGGGGGAATCCGTCCGGATCAGCCAGCCGTCGGCCGTACGGGTCAGGGAGCGCACCGGCGCCCCCGTGCGGATGAGGCCGCCCTTGGCGCGCACGGCGTCCGCGACCGCGAGCGGCAGGGTGCCCATGCCGCCGTCGAGGCCCAAGAACACCGGGCTGTCGTCGCGGGGCCCGGCGGCGGCCTTCGCCTGGACGCGGGCGACGCCGTCGAGGAGCGAGCCGCCCTCGCGCGCGAGGGCGTAGAGCTGGGGCACGGCGGCGCGCATCGAGATCCGGTAGGCGTCGCCCGCGTACACCCCGCCCAGGAGCGGTTCCACCAGGTGGTCGACGACCTCGCGGCCGACGCGGCGCGCCACGAACTCCCCGACGCCGACGTCCTCCCCGACCTCGGTGGGGGGCAGTTCGCGGTCCTGGGCGACGCGCGCCAGGCCCTCGGCGGAGAGGATCCCGGTGAGCGAGGCGGGGTCGGCCGGGACGCCCATCAGATGGCCTTTGGGCATCGGCCGCAGCGCCCCGCGCGTCCAGATCGCCGCGGTCGCCGCGGGCGGCCGCAGCCGGTCCCCGAGGCCGACGTCGCGCGCGAGGGCGACGCCCTCGGGGCGGCGCGCCAGCATCGACTCGGCGCCGAGGTCCACGCGCGCGCCCGCGATCTCGCCCGCCAACAGCTTGCCGCCGAGGCGTTCGGTGGCCTCCAGGACGGTCACGCGCGCGCCGGACTCCAGCAGGCGGTGCGCGGCGGCGAGTCCGGAAATGCCGCCTCCGACGACGACGACGTGCGGTGCGCTGACGGCGGAGTTGTCCATGCGTCCACTCTCTCAGACGGCACCGACAGCCCCGCGCCGAGTGCCGCGCCGGGGAATTCCGGGGCGCCCCCGCACGTATCTTCCCCAGGAAGGGCACGTGCGGGAGGACCGAGCGAGAGGGTGCGCAATGGCGGCGGAGCGACTGGTGGTCATCGGGGGCGACGCGGCGGGGATGTCCGCCGCGTCGCAGGCCCGCAGGCTCAGGGGGCCGGACGACCTGGAGATCGTGGTGTTCGAGCGCGGCCACTTCACGTCGTACTCGGCCTGCGGCATCCCCTACTGGGTGGGCGGTGACGTGGAGGAGCGGGACAAGCTCATCGCGCGGACGCCCGAGGAGCACCGCGAGCGCGGCATCGACCTGCGCACGCGCACGGAGGCCGTCGAGATCGACACGGCGGGCAGACGGGTGCGCGCCCGCGATCTGGAGTCGGGCGAGGAGTCCTGGACGGCGTACGACAAGCTCGTGATCGCCACCGGCGCCCGCCCGGTCCGGCCCGACCTGCCGGGCATCGACGCGCCGGGCGTCCACGGGGTGCAGACCCTCGATGACGGACAGGCCCTCCTGGACACCCTGGCCGCGACGCGCGGGCGCCGGGCGGTGATCGTGGGCGCGGGCTACATCGGCGTGGAGATGGCCGAGGCACTGCTGCGCCGGAAGTACGAGGTCACGGTGGTGACCCGGGGCGAGGAGCCGATGGCCACGCTCGACGCGGACATGGGCCGGCTCGTCCACGAGGCGATGGACGCGATGGGCATCACCACGGTCACCGGCGCCGAGGTCACCAAGATCCTCACGGGCGCGGACGGCCGGGTGCGGGCGGTGGCCACGGCGGACGCCGAGTACCCGGCGGACGTCGTCGTCCTCGGCATCGGCGTGGAGCCGCGCACGGAGCTCGCCCGGGCGGCGGGACTGCCGCTGGGCGAGCACGGCGGGCTGCTCACCGACCTGGCGATGCGGGTCCGCGGCCACCAGGACATCTGGGCCGGGGGCGACTGCGTGGAGGTCCTGGACCTGGTCTCGGGCCGCGAGCGGCACATTGCGCTGGGCACGCACGCCAACAAGCACGGCCAGATCATCGGCTCGGGCGTGGGCGGCGGCTACGCCACGTTCCCCGGCGTCGTCGGTACGGCGGTGAGCAAGGTCTGCGACCTGGAGATCGCCCGTACGGGGCTGCGCGAGCGCGAGGCGCGCGAGGCGGGCCTTCAGTTCGTGACCGCGACCATCGAGTCCACCAACAGCGCGGGGTACTACCCCGGGGCCGCCGTGATGACGGTGAAGATGCTCGCCGAGCGGCGTACGGGACGCCTCCTCGGTGTGCAGATCGTCGGCCGCGAGGGCGCCGCCAAGCGCGTCGACATCGCGGCCGTCGCGCTGACGGCGGGGATGACCGTGGAGCAGGTGGTGACCCTGGACCTCGGCTACGCGCCGCCGTTCTCACCGGTCTGGGACCCGGTCCTGGTCGCCGCCCGCAAGGCTGTCTCGGCGGTGCGGGCGGCGGGGAACTAGGGCGTGTTGCGAAAGTGGCGCCGTCCGCCCGGAGGGCGGGCCCCGCGGCGTCCGGTGCGTGCGATCGCAAGGCGGAGGGTCGCCCTCGTACCGGGTGTACGGGGGCGATCCCGACAACGCGGCGAGCGCGCGTGCCGGGCGTCGCGGGGCAGGCGGGACTTTCGCAACACGCCCTAGCTCAGCGCGCGGTCCGCGTGTGGACGTAGTCCACCAGGCGGGTCAGCGCGTCCGGGTCGGTCGTCGGCAGGACGCCGTGGCCCAGGTTGAAGACGTGGCCCTCCAGCCCCGCCGCCGCCTCCAGGACCTCGCGGGTCTTCTCCTCGACCGCCTCGGGGGTGGAGAAGAGGACCGCGGGGTCCAGGTTGCCCTGGAGCGCCTTGCCGGGGCCGACGCGGCGGGCGGCCTCGTCGAGCGGGACGCGCCAGTCGACGCCGACGACGTCCGCCCCAGCCTCGCCCAGCAGGCCGAGGAGCTCGCCGGTTCCGACGCCGAAGTGGATGCGCGGCACGCCGTACTTCTCGACCTCGCGGAACACCTTCGCGGACGCCGGCATCACCGAGCGGCGGTAGTCGGCGGGGGCGAGGGCGCCCACCCAGGAGTCGAAGAGCTGCACCGCGGAGGCGCCCGCCTCGATCTGGACCTTCAGGAAGGCGCCGGTGATGTCGGCGAGGCGGTCCAGGAGGTCGGCCCACAGCTGCGGGTCGCCGTACATGAGCGCCTTGGTGTGCTCGTGGTTGCGGGACGGGCCGCCCTCCACGAGGTAGCTCGCCAGGGTGAAGGGCGCGCCCGCGAAGCCGATCAGCGGCGTCCCGCCGAGCTCGGCGGTCAGCATGCCGATCGCCTCGGTGACGTAGTGCACGTCCTCAGGGGTGAGGTCGCGCAGCCGGTCGAGGTCCGCGCGCGTACGGATCGGCTCCGCGACGACCGGGCCGACGCCTGGCTTGATGTCGAGGTCGACGCCGATGGCCTTGAGCGGCACCACGATGTCGCTGAAGTAGATCGCCGCGTCCACCTTGTGGCGGCGCACCGGCTGGAGCGTGATCTCGGTGACCAGCTCGGGCCGCATGCACGACTCCAGCATGGGGATGCCCTCGCGCACCTTCAGGTACTCGGGCAGCGAGCGCCCCGCCTGCCGCATGAACCAGACCGGCGTGTGCGGAACCGGCTCCCGGCGGCACGCCTTCAGGAAGGCGGAGTCGTACGTCTGCGTCGGCGGGCCCGCGAGCGGGGTCTCCCCGGCCCGAGCGGAGTTGAGGGCTTGGGGGTGTGCGTTGGCGTTCACGCCCCAAATCTTCGCACGTGGCCACAAGCCGTCGGCCGGGCCCGGGTGTCCCTACCGGCGCCGGGCGCCCGTTCCGCCTAGTCTTCCCCGCATGGCTGCCGCTCAGGGACGAACTTCGGATGGCGCCGACGGCACGGACAGCGCGGACGGCAGGACCGTTCCGCTCGTCTTCCGCCAGGCGGTCGACGAACTGCGGGGCGCACGGCTGCGCCCCGAGATCGAGGTCGACCCGACCCGTCCGCCGCAGCGTCTGGCGCCGCACGCGTACGCGCTGGAGGCCGCGGTCGTCGACAACGACCAGGACCTCGCGGACGGCCGGCTGGTGCTGCTGCACGACCCGGCCGGGCACGACGCCTGGCAGGGGACGTTCCGCCTGGTCACGCTGGTCCGGGCGGAGCTGGAGCCGGAGATGGCGGCGGACCCGCTGCTGCCGGAGGTGTGCTGGTCGTGGCTGACGGGTGCGCTGGAGGCGCGCGGCCTGTCGTACGGGGAGGCGAGCGGGACCGTGACGCGGGCAGGCTCGTACTACTTCGGCGGGCTCGCCCAGCGGCTGCCGGCGACGCAGATCGAGATCCGGGCGTCGTGGACCCCGCGCGAGGGGCACGGGGGCGTACCGGACGGGGCGGCGCACCTCGCGGCGTGGTGCGATCTGCTGTGCCAGGTGGCCGGGCTGCCGCCGGTGCCGGGCGCGTCGGGCGACGCGGGTGTCGTCACGCTGCCGCAGCGCCGGGACCCCCGCTAGCGCTGCGAACGGAAAGGTTCACCGGTCGGCGGCGTCCGGCGCGGCACCTCGCCGCGTGTCGCACCATCCGGGTACATCCAGTACGCAGCCAATGCCCAGCCTCACGACGCGCCGCACCGGGCGCCACAGGCTTCGGCGCCACGGGCTTCGGGCGCCGGGCTTCCCGGCGAACCCTTCCGGCCGCGGCACCTACGCGCCGGGCAGGAGCGCGGACGCGAGCCGCCGGGAGCCCGCCGCGCCCCCGCCTGGCAGCCGCGCCCCCCGGGCAGGAGCGCGGACGCGAGCCGTCGGAAGCTCGCCGCGCCCACGCATCGCAACCACGCCCTGTCACGCCCCCGCGCGGCGCCGGGCCCCCGTCGGCCGACGCACCTGCCGGGGACGAGCCCCTCGGGGGCTCGCCGCTCCTGGTGGCCGCGCCCGGTCACGCCCCCGCGCCGCCACCGGCGCCTGCGCACCCGCCCGGTGTGAGACCCCCGCGCCCCGGAAAGGGGCCCGGTGGAGTCCCACGAGGCTCGTCCTGTCACTCCCCCATCGATCGCCTGTCCTAATTGCCCTAAATGTTTCTCACCAAATCGTGATCATTCCCTAAAGGCGGACGGGCAGGCTGCCGAAGAGGTCAGTGACCCTATCTGCACGGTTCGCCCCGGCTTCATCCCCGAGCCGGCTCCGTCCCGCACCCTTCCCCCCCAGGAGGCCTGGTGTCCGTTCTCCTTGAGCAGCCCGCAAGCCTGGTCGCCTACCGCCCGAACAAGCCGACGGCCATGGTCGTCGTCGCCGACCCCCGAGTCCGCTCCACGGTCACGCGCCACCTGTGGGCTCTCGGAGTACGGGACGTCATCGAGGCGTCGTCCATCGCGGAGGCACGTCCCCGCGTCGGCAACCCGCGCGACATCTGCGTTGCCGACGTCCATCTGCCCGACGGTTCCGGGCTCACCCTGCTGTCCGAGACCCGCGCGGCGGGCTGGCCCAACGGGCTGGCCCTGTCGGCCGCCGACGACATCGGCGCCGTGCGCAACGCCCTCGCGGGCGGCGTGAAGGGCTATGTCGTCACCGGCACGCGGACGAACATCGGCCACCCCACCCGCCCCGGCGCCGCCCCCATCGGCGCCGCGGCCGCCCGTATGCACCGCCGCCCCCCGGGTTCCCCGAGCCACCCGGGTGGCTACCGCGAGCTCTCCGGGCGCGAGGTCGAGGTGCTGCGGCTGGTCGCCGAGGGCCAGTCCAACAAGGCGATCGGCGTGTCCATGGGGCTCTCCGCACTGACCGTGAAGAGCCACCTCGCCCGGATCGCGCGCAAGCTCGGCACGGGCGACAGAGCCGGCATGGTGGCCGTCGCGCTGCGTACCGGAATCATCCACTGACCCAGGCGTCCCGGGGGGCATGCTCCCCCCACACGGCACCGTGCGCCCCTCGCGCGCCCGTCGGCGGAACGTTCCGTCGACGGGCGCGGCGTATACACAAGTACCCTTGACAGGTGACCGACGCCCAAAAGACCGCAGCAGAGACAGCACTGCGAACCACCGGGGGCGCCCCCCCGGACGACGACGTCCCGGTCGATGGGCAGCCGACTCCCCTGCTGGAGCCGCGTGACGGCATTCCGCCCGTCGTAGCCACCGACGAGGCGCTCGCCGAAATCGTCGCCGCGTTCGCGGCCGGCACCGGCCCCGTGGCCGTGGACGCCGAGCGCGCCTCCGGCTACCGCTACGGCCAGCGTGCCTACCTCGTGCAGCTCCGCCGCGAGGGCGCGGGCACCGCGCTCGTCGACCCGGTGGGCTGCCCCGACCTCTCCTCGCTCGGCGACGCCCTCGCCGACACCGAGTGGATCCTGCACGCCGCCACCCAGGACCTGCCGTGCCTGCGGGACATAGGCATGACCCCCTCCCGGCTCTTCGACACCGAGCTCGCCGGCCGACTCGCGGGCTTCCCGCGCGTGGGCCTGGGCGCGATGGTCGAGAGCGTCCTCGGCTACGCCCTGGAGAAGGGCCACTCCGCGGTGGACTGGTCGACCCGGCCGCTGCCCGAGCCCTGGCTGCGGTACGCGGCCCTGGACGTGGAGCTGCTCGTCGACCTGCGGGACGCGCTGGAGAAGGAGCTCGACCGCCAGGGCAAGCTGGACTGGGCCCACCAGGAGTTCGAGGCGATCGCCGCGGCCCCGCCCGCGCCGCCGCGCAAGGAGCCCTGGCGGCGCACCTCGGGGATGCACAAGGTCCGCCGGCGCCGTCAGATGGCCGCCGTGCGCGAGCTGTGGACCGCCCGCGACAAGGTCGCCCAGCGCCGTGACGTCTCGCCCGGCAAGGTGCTCAGCGACTCCGCGATCATCGAGGCCTCGCTGGCGCTGCCGCTCGACGTGCAGGCGCTGATGGCGCTGCCCGGGTTCGGCCACCGGATGGGGCGGCGCCAGCTGGAGCAGTGGCAGGCGGCCGTCGACCGGGCCCGGGCCCTGCCGGAGTCCGGCCTCCCGCAGCCCGGCCAGCAGGTCGCGGGGCCCCCGCCGCCGCGCTCCTGGGCCGACAAGGACCCGGCCGCCGCGGCCCGCCTCTCCGCGGCCCGCGCGGCGGTGTCCGAGCTGGCCGAGCGGCTGAACATGCCGCAGGAGAACCTGATCACCCCGGACACGGTGCGCCGGGTGTGCTGGGAGCCGCCGGGCGACCGCTCCGAGGCGGCGGTGGCCGAGGCGCTGACCGCGTACGGCGCCCGCCGCTGGCAGGTCGAGCAGGTGACGCCGCTGCTCGCGGCGGCGCTGGCCGCCAACGCCTGAGCCGCGCGAACCGCTTCCGTACCCCCTGACGACCGTGGTCATCAGGGGGTACGGCCATGTGGGGGTCCGGTGGAGTGTGACGTTCGCCGCTCCTGGCGCCGGGACTGGGCAGTTTGGTTACCCGCTAGTAGCATGGCGGGGTGAGCGCGCGCTCAGGCGTGGGCCTCACGCGCAGCAGTGCCATCCCGCACCCTGGAGGAGAGCCATCGTGCCTCGTACCGTCAGGGACGTCGTCTTCGTCGACGGCGTCCGCACCCCGTTCGGCAAGGCGGGCCCGAAGGGCATCTACCACGAGACCCGGGCCGACGATCTCGTCGTCAAGGCGATCCGGGAGCTGCTGCGCCGCAACCCGGCCCTCGACCCCAAGAAGATCGACGAGGTCGCCATCGCCGCGACCACGCAGATCGGTGACCAGGGCCTGACCCTGGGCCGTACGGCCGGCATCCTCGCGGGTCTGCCGCAGTCCGTGCCGGGCTACTCCATCGACCGCATGTGCGCGGGCGCGCTGACCGCCGTGACCTCGGTCGCCGGCTCCATCGCCTTCGGCGCCTACGACGCCGTCATCGCCGGCGGTGTCGAGCACATGGGCCGCCACCCCATGGGCGAGGGCGTCGACCCCAACCCGCGGTTCGTGAGCGAGAAGCTCGTCGACGAGTCGGCCCTGTTCATGGGCATGACCGCCGAGAACCTGCACGACCGCTACCCGCACATCACCAAGCGGCGCGCCGACGAGTACGCCGTGCGCTCGCAGGAGAAGGCGGCCAAGGCGTACGCCAACGGGAAGATCCAGCAGGACCTCGTCCCGATCTCGGTGCGCAACACCAACGCCGAGGTCGGCGAGACCGGCTGGGGCCTGGTCACCGCCGACGAGCCGATGCGCCCGGGCACCACGCTGGAGAGCCTGGCGAACCTCAAGACGCCGTTCCGCGTCCACGGCAACGTCACCGCGGGCAACGCGGCCGGCCTCAACGACGGCGCCACCGCGTCGATCATCGCGTCCGAGGAGTTCGCGCGCGAGAACGGCCTGCCGGTCAAGATGCGCCTCGTCTCCTACGCCTTCGCGGGCGTCGAGCCCGAGGTCATGGGCTACGGCCCGATCCCGGCGACCGAGAAGGCGCTGGCCAAGGCCGGTCTGTCGATCGAGGACATCAACCTCTTCGAGATCAACGAGGCGTTCGCCGTCCAGGTCCTCGCGTTCCTGGACCACTACGGCATCGCCGACGACGACGCCCGCGTCAACCAGTACGGCGGCGCCATCGCGTTCGGCCACCCGCTCGCCTCCTCCGGCGTACGCCTGATGACGCAGCTGGCGCGCCAGTTCGAGGAGCAGCCGGAGGTCCGCTACGGCCTCACCACCATGTGCGTCGGCTTCGGCATGGGCGCCACGGTCATCTGGGAGAACCCGCACCACAAGGACGCCGGAGGCAGCAAGTGAGCACCACCGCTGAGCTTTTGAAGGGTGCGGCCGAGCTGTTCCCGGACGAGGTCGTCACCTCGGCGCACGTGCGCCACCTCGACCTGCCGTTCGGCGCGGGCCGGTTCGCGCTGATAACGCTGGACAACGGCTTCGACCACACCAAGCCGACCACCTTCGGCCCCGGCTCGCTGGCGAACCTCAACGCCGCCATCGACCAGGTGGAGAAGGAGGCGGCCGAGGGCGCCATCGTCGGCGTCGGTGTCACCGGCAAGCCGTTCATCTTCGCGGTCGGCGCCGACCTCAAGGGCGTCGAGCTGCTGAAGAAGCACGAGGACGCGCTGGCCATCGGCAAGGGCGGCCACGAGGTCTTCAAGCGCCTCGCCGCGCTGGCCGTGCCGACCTTCGCGTACTACAACGGCGCGGCCATGGGCGGCGGTGTCGAGGTCGGTCTGCACTGCACCTACCGCACCGTCTCCAAGGCGCTGCCGGCCTTCTCGCTGCCCGAGGTCTTCCTCGGTCTGGTCCCGGGCTGGGGCGGCTGCACGCTGCTCCCCAACCTGATCGGCGCCGAGAACGCCGTCACGGTCATCATCGAGAACTCGCTCAACCAGAACCGCCAGCTCAAGGGCAAGCAGGTCTTCGACCTCGGGATCGCGGACGCGATCTTCGAGGGCGCGGACTTCCTGGAGCAGTCGCTGATCTGGACCGCGAACGTCCTCAAGGGCGACGTCACGGTCGAGCGCCCCGAGATCGACCGCGGCGAGGCGTGGGACCAGGCCGTCGCCAAGGGCCGGTTCATCGCCGACTCCAAGGTGCACGGCGCGGCCCCGGCCGCCTACCGCGCGCTCGACATCATCGAGGCGGCCAAGGACGGCGACCTCCAGGCCGGTTACGACGCCGAGGAAAAGGCGCTCGCCGACCTGATCATGGGCGGCGAGCTCCGCTCCGGCATCTACGCCTTCAACCTGGTGCAGAAGCGCGCCAAGCGTCCGGCGGGCGCGCCCGACAAGTCGCTCGCGCGTCCGGTCACCAAGGTCGGCGTGGTGGGCGCGGGCCTGATGGCCTCGCAGCTCGCGCTGCTGTTCCTGCGCCGCCTTGAGGTGCCGGTCGTCCTGACCGACATCGACCAGGAGCGCGTCGACAAGGGTGTGGGCTACGTCCACGCCGAGATCGACAAGCTGCTCGCCAAGTCCCGTATCAACCAGGACAAGGCCAACCGCCTCAAGGGCCTGGTCTCCGGTGTGCTGGACAAGGCCGAGGGCTTCTCCGACGCCGACTTCATCATCGAGGCGGTCTTCGAGGAGATCGGCGTCAAGCAGCAGGTGTTCGCGGAGGTCGAGGCGGTCGCCCCGGCGCACGCGATCCTCGCCACCAACACCTCCTCGCTTTCGGTCTCGGAGATGGCGTCGAAGCTGAAGCACCCCGAGCGGGTCGTCGGTTTCCACTTCTTCAACCCCGTCGCGATCCTCCCGCTCCTGGAGATCGTGCGCGGCGAGCAGACCGACGACGCGGCGCTGGCCACGGCGTTCGGTGTCGCCAAGAAGCTGAAGAAGACCGCGGTCCTGGTGAAGGACGCCCCGGCGTTCGTCGTCAACCGCATCCTGACCCGCTTCATGGGCGAGATCCAGAACGTCATCGACGAGGGCACCCCGGTCGAGGTCGCCGAGAAGGCGGTCGAGCCGCTGGGTCTGCCGATGTCGCCGCTGGTCCTGCTGGAGCTGGTGGGACCGGCCATCGGTCTGCACGTCTCGGAGACGCTCAACCGCGCCTTCCCGGACCGCTTCACGGTCTCCCCGAACCTCGCGGCGGTCGTCAAGGCGGGCAAGCGCGGCTTCTACGTCTACGATTCCGGCAAGCCGGAGCTGGACCCCGAGGTCGTGGCGCTGCTCAAGCAGGGCGACTCGGTCCTCACCGAGGAGCAGACCCGCGACCGCGTCCTGGACGCGGTGGCGCAGGAGATCGGTCTGATGCTTCAGGAGGGTGTCGTGGCCGAGGCCCAGGACATCGACCTCTGCCTCATCACCGGCGCCGGCTGGCCCTTCCACCTGGGCGGCATCACGCCGTACCTGGACCGTGAGGGCGTCTCGGAGCGGGTGAACGGCAAGACGTTCCTCGCCCAGGGCGTGGCGAGCGTCCCGGCGTAACGCCCCGCGCACAGCGCACAGGAGGCCCCCCGCGGACGCGGGGGGCCTCCTGGCGTGTTCCGGGTCGGCCGACGGGCCGACGGGGCGTCAGACGGCCGTCCAGGGCTCCAGGGCAAGGCCCGGCTCGGTGGTCTTCTGCCGGGTGACGCGCAGCCGTCCGTCGGTGCCGAAGGCGGCGAGGACGACCCGCCCCTCGGCGTCGATGGCGAGCGCCGGCACCCCGGCGCACACCTCGCCCGTGGAGGCCCACACCGCGCCGGCCGACTCGGCCTCCGTGGGGTAGGCGGCGAGCGCCGGGCGGCCGTCGGGGCCGCGCTGGGCCATCAGCGTGCAGTCGTGGCCGTCGACGGGGGTGCGCAGTACGGCGACCGGGCCGTTGGAGGCGCCGCCCAGCGCGGCGGCCGGGAGGTCCTCGCGGAAGGCCCGGACCTCGCCGTCCTCGGACTCGCGCCAGAAGAAGGTGATCCGGCCCTCGCCGGTGTGCCGGGCGCTCACCGACCCGTCCGCCACCTGGAGCTTGAGGTCGGGCACCTGCTCGAACTCGTTGGCGCCGGGGCTGCGCCTCCAGCGCATCACCCCGCGCCGGGCCGGGGCCAGTACCTCGATGAGGCCCTCGTCGGCCGTGCTCGCGCAGACCGTCCCGTACGAGCCGGAGCCCTTGAGGTCCTTCCAGTTGCCCCACTTGCCGGAGGACAGCTGGCCGCGGGCGCAGAGCCCGCCCCCGGCGTTGCGGAGGAAGACCCACAGGTTGTCGGCGGAGTCGACGACGGCGGCCGGGTGGCCGACCGCGGCGGCCTTGTCCTGGTCGCGGTAGGGGGTGCCGAGCGGATACCAGTCCTTGACCGGGCGGCCCGACTGGTACTGGATGGCGTGGACGACGTCCGTCCTGGTCTCGCCCGCGGGCGTCGTGGTGCGGCGCAGCGCGACCAGGTGGACATAGCCGTCGGCGCCCTGGGCGACGGTCAGGCGCGGGTCGAGTCCGGCCGCCGGGGCGACCAGTTCGGGGCCGCTCCACTCGGGGCCGCCGGGGCGCGTCTCGGTCCAGCGGAGCACACCGCCCGCGGCCGGCGCGTACGCGGTCAGCCGGCCGTCCTTGCCGCGCAGCAGCCAGCCGGTGACGGCCGGGGAGCCGTCGGGCAGGGCGGGGGCCGGGACGGGGCCGGGCGAGGTGACGGGGGCGGCGGCGGGCGTCTCGCGCTCCGGGCCGGCCTGCCCCTTCGAGGTACGCGCAGGCTTGAACGCCATGGCTCACCGACCACCTTTCCCTACCAGATCCGCGATGAGCGGCCGGATGCGACACACCATGAGACCCAGCGACAATAACACTCGCCCCGCAGCCCGGATTTCACCGGATTTCCCCGGTCCGACGTGCGATTTTCCCCCGCTCCGTGGCACCCTGCCGGGATGGGTACGACCTCGCTGGTGATCGTGGACGCGGCCAATGTGGTGGGCTCGGTTCCGGACGGCTGGTGGCGCGACCGGCGCGGAGCGGCGGAGCGGCTGCGGGACCGTCTGGCGGGCTACGCCGAGAGCGGTCTGCCGGGTCATCCGGGCCCCGTCGACCTGGTCCTGGTGGTCGAGGGCGCGGCCCGCGGGGTGGAGCCGGTGGCGGGCGTACGGGTGGAGTCGGCGCCCGGCAGCGGTGACGACCGGATCGTGGAGCTGGCCGCCGGGCGCGCCCCGGACCGCCCCTGCCTGGTGGTGACGGCCGACCGCGAGCTGCGCCGCCGGGTGGAGGCGCACGGGGCGCGCTGCGTGGGCCCGCGGGCGGTGCGTCAGCCCGCCGGGGAGGCGGACGGCGCGGACTGAGCGCGTACGTACAGCACGGCCCCGTCGACCGTCCCGGCGAGCGGCTCGTAGTGGGCCGCCAGCAGCCGGCGCAGACTGGGGAGGCGGTCGGGGGCGTACGGCTCGCCCCGGGAGTCGTCGACGATCAGCACCGGCGGCCGGACGGCCAGCTCGGCGCGGAAGACGCGCCAGGAGCCCTCCACGCCGTACCGCTCGCCCACCTGGGGGCCGTCGCGGCCGCCGCTGTAGTTGGTGAGCAGCCCGGCGGTCAGATAACGGGTGGCGGGGGCGCGGCGCGCGAGCCAGTACGTCTCGGGGTGTATCCCCCACACCAGGACCGGCTCGTCCGGCGCCGAGCGCGCCCGTACGGCC
This sequence comes from Streptomyces sp. NPDC043908, assembly GCF_056435525.1. NCBI lineage: Bacteria > Bacillati > Actinomycetota > Actinomycetes > Kitasatosporales > Streptomycetaceae > Streptomyces > Streptomyces sp. NPDC043908. The sequence goes on from NZ_JBWKEI010000028.1 coordinate 37,702, forward strand.
GCGGCCAGGCGCTCGGCGTGGGCCAGTTCGGGGCGCGGGGCGAGCAGGCCCCAGGCCAGGAAGAGCGCGCAGGCGCAGGCGGAGGCGAGGAGCGCGGCCGTCAGGCGCCGCGGCGGGAGGATCTGGAGGGCGGCGGCGGCCAGCAGCACCAGCGGCGGGACGAGCTGGAGGTAGTAGTGGCCGAAGAAGTGGAAGCCGGTGAGGACGGCCCCGGCCGAGGAGGCGAGCCACAGCCAGACGTCGGCGGCGCCGGTGCGGGCGATCCGCAGCACCCGCACCACCGGCGGGACCAGCCCGGCGCAGGCGAGGGCGAGCAGCGCGGTGTTGGCCAGTCCCCGGGCCAGGACGTGGAGTTCGGAGCCGGTGAAGGAGGCGTAGGCGCCGGAGCCGGTGACGGTCCAGAACAGGAACCCGGCCGGGCCGGTGAGGAGCGCGCCGAGCAGGACCGGGCCGCACAGTCCCGCGCCGGTGCGCAGCAGGGCGGCGCGGCGCGCAGAGGCCGTGCGCCACAGCAGCCAGAGGACGGGGACGAGGGCCGCGCCGCCGGTCTGCTTGGTGAGGAAGGCCCCGGCGACGGCCAGCCCGGCGCGGGCCCACTGGCCCCGGTCGGCGCAGCGCACGGCCGCGACCGTGAACGGCAGCATGAAGACCTCGAAGGTGGCCGCCTGGGTGTCCTCGGGGTTGAGGCCGATGGAGACGAGCAGATGGAGCACGCCCGCGACCCGGCCCGCCCGGTCGCCCCAGCGGCGGCGGGCGGTGGAGGCGAGCAGGACGGCGGTGAGCAGTTGGGCGCCGACCGCCGCGATCCGCAGGGGGCCCAGCGAGGCGTCGCCGAACAGCGCGAAGGCGGCCTCGTACAGCCAGGGCAGCAGCGGCGGCTTGCGGTCGACGACCGTGTCGTACAGCGCTCCCCCGGCGGCGAGCTGGCGGGCCTGGACGGCGAGGTAGCCCTCGTCGGGGTTCCACAGGGAGTGCCGGAAGGAGGGCAGCCGGGTCAGTACGGCCAGGGCGGCGAGGGCGGGCAGCAGCCGCGTCCAGTACCCGGCGCGGCGCCCGGGCACCGGCTCCGCACGCGGCCGCGGCACCCGTGACGTACGTACGGAGTGTGACGGGGCGAGGGGGCCGGTGGGCGTACGGTGCACGGGATGCACGCTATCCGGCCCCGCAGTTCCGGCCGAAGCGGGACATACGGGGCCGGGCGATCAACTCCGGGAACCGGCAGCCGTCACTCTGCGTTGATACGGCTGTGGGAGCGCCCGTACAGGAAGTAGACGACGAAGCCGATCACCATCCAGATCCCGAACCGCAGCCAGGTCTCCGCGGGCAGGTTGAGCATCAGCCACAGCGAGGCCGCCACCGACAGGATCGGCACCCAGGGCACCAGCGGGGTGCGGAAGGCGCGGTGCAGATCGGGCCGGGTGCGCCGCAGGATGATCACGCTGATCGCGACGACGACGAAGGCGAAGAGGGTGCCGATGTTGACCAGTTCGGCCAGCTCGCTGAGGCTGGTGAAGCCCGCGAGGACGGCGATGATCACGCCGAGCAGGATGGTCGGGCGGTGCGGGGTGCGGTAGCGGGGGTGGACGCGGGAGAAGAAGCGGGGCAGCAGCCCGTCCCGGCTCATCGCGAAGAACACCCGGGTCTGGCCGAGCAGCAGGATCATGCAGACCGTGGTGAGGCCGACGGCGGCGCCGAAGCTGATGACGCCCGCGTAGAAGGGGTGCCCGGTGGCCTTGAAGGCGTCCGCGAGCGGGGCGTCGATGGAGAGCCGGCTGTAGTGCTGCATACCGGTGACGACGATGGAGACGGCGACGTACAGCGCGGTGCAGATGAAGAGCGAGCCGAGGATGCCGCGCGGCATGTCCCGCTGCGGGTTCTTGGTCTCCTCGGCGGCCGTCGCCACGATGTCGAAGCCGATGAAGGCGAAGAAGACGACGGACGCGGCGGTGAAGATGCCCATCACGCCGAAGTTGGTGGGCGCGTACCCCGACATCAGCTCGATCAGCGGCGCCTGGAGGTTGCCCCCCGCCTCCTGCGGCTGCGCCTTGGGGACGAACGGCTTGTAGTTGTCGGACTTGATGAAGAACGCGCCCGCGATGATCACGATCAGGACGACGGTGACCTTGATGGCCACGACGACCGAGGTGACGCGCGCGGAAAGCTTCATGCCGAAGACCAGGATGGCGGTCAGCACCAGGACGAGGGCGGCGGCGAGGATGTCGAAGCCGAAGCCGTGCGCGCCCTCGCGCCCGGCCAGCGCGTCCGGCAGGTGCCAGCCCGCGTTGTCCATCAGCGAGCGGACGTACCCCGACCAGCCGACGGCGACCACGGCGGTGCCGAGGGCGAACTCCAGGACCAGGTCCCACCCGATGGTCCAGGCGGGCAGCTCGCCGAGCGAGGCGTACGAGAACGTGTACGCGGACCCGGCCACCGGGACCGTGGAGGCGAACTCGGCGTAGCACAGCGCCGCCAGCGCGCAGACGACACCGGCCGCCACGAACGCGAGGGCGACCGCGGGTCCCGCGTTCTCCTTGGCGACCTTTCCGGTGAGGACGAAGATGCCGGTGCCGATGATGACACCGACACCGAAGACCGTCAGATCCAGTACCGACAGCGACTTCTTGAGTGCGTGCTCCGGTTCCTCCGTGTCCGCGATGGACTTCTCAATTGATTTGGTCCGAAACAGACCGGTACCAGCCACCTTGTGCACCTCCGCTAGCTCATGTCCCCGCCATGATCGGGACGTGGAGCGGTACGGGTACCGGGCGGCGGCCGTAATTCACGCGATTGGGCCGGTTCAACCACCCGTACAGGGCGATCGAACCGGCCCGTTGACCGGTGCGCGGCGCCGCGGCGGCCGCGTGCGGAAGGCGTCAGTCGCGCGCGGGCTCCACGGCGCTCGCGCTCTCCAGGCCGGCGAGCTTGGCGACCAGCCCGGTGACCTGGCGCGCGATGTCCGGCGCGGTCAGCCCGATCTCGGCCATGACCTCCTTGCGGGAGGCGTGGTCGAGGAAGCGCGGCGGGATGCCGAAGTCGCGCAGCGGCACGTCCACGCCCGCGTCGCGCAGCGCCTGGGCGACGGCCGAGCCGACCCCGCCGACGCGGCTGTTGTCCTCTACGGTGACGACGACCCGGTGGGTCTCGGCGAGCGGGGCCATCGCCTCGTCGACGGGCTTGACCCAGCGCGGGTCGACCACGGTCGTCGAGATGCCCTGGGCGTCGAGCAGGTCGGCGATCTCCAGGCACATCGGGGCGAGCGCGCCGACCGAGACCAGGAGCACGTCGGGGCGCTCCGCGCCCGCCTCGCGCAGCACGTCCATGCCGCCGACCCGGCCGACCGCCTGGACGGCGGGGCCGACCGCGCCCTTGGAGAAGCGCACCACGGTCGGGGCGTCCTCGACCTCCACGGCCTCGCGCAGTTGCGCGCGCACCTGGTCGGCGTCGCGCGGGGCCGCGATCCTGAGGTCGGGGACGACCTGGAGGATCGACATGTCCCACATGCCGTTGTGGGAGGCGCCGTCGGTGCCGGTGACCCCGGCCCGGTCCAGGACGAACGTCACTCCGCACTTGTGCAGGGCCACGTCCATCAGGACCTGGTCGAAGGCGCGGTTGAGGAAGGTGGCGTAGACGGCGAAGACCGGGTGGAGGCCGCCGGTGGCCAGGCCCGCCGCGGAGACCGCGGCGTGCTGCTCGGCGATGCCCACGTCGTAGACCCGCTCGGGGAAGGCCTTGGCGAACTTGTCGAGGCCGACCGGCTGGAGCATGGCCGCGGTGATCGCGACGATGTCCTCGCGCTCCCGGCCGAGCTTGACCATCTCCTCGCCGAAGACCGAGGTCCAGTCGAGACCCGAGGTGGAGACCGGCAGACCGGTGTCCGGGTGGATCTTGCCGACGGCGTGGAAGCGGTCGGCCTCGTCCGCGAGGGCGGGCTGGTAGCCGCGGCCCTTCTCGGTGAGGCAGTGCACGATGACCGGGCCGCCGAAGCGCTTGGCGCGCGTCAGCGCCGACTCCAGCGCCTCGATGTCGTGGCCGTCGATCGGGCCGACGTACTTCAGGCCCAGGTCCTCGAACATGCCCTGGGGGGCGATGAAGTCCTTCAGCCCCTTCTTGGCGCCGTGCAGCGTCTCGTAGAGCGGCCTGCCGACGACCGGGGTGCGCTCCAGGAGGTCCTTGCCCTTGGCCAGGAACCGCTCGTAGCCGTCGGTGGTGCGCAGGGTCGCCAGGTGGTTGGCGAGGCCGCCGATGGTCGGCGCGTAGGAGCGCTCGTTGTCGTTGACGACGATGACCAGCGGGCGGTCCTTGGCGGCGGCGATGTTGTTCAGCGCCTCCCAGGCCATACCGCCGGTGAGCGCGCCGTCGCCGATGACCGCGACGACGTGGTCATCCCGCTTGAGGACCTCGTTCGCCTTGGCCAGGCCGTCGGCCCAGCCCAGCACGGTGGAGGCGTGACTGTTCTCGATGAAGTCGTGCTCGGACTCGGCGCGGGCCGGGTAGCCCGAGAGCCCGCCCTTCATCTTCAGCTTGGAGAAGTCCTGGCGGCCGGTGAGCAGCTTGTGCACATAGCTCTGGTGGCCGGTGTCCCACAGGACCTTGTCCTTGGGCGACTCGAAGACGCGGTGCAGAGCGATGGTGAGCTCCACGACACCCAGGTTGGGTCCGAGGTGCCCGCCGGTCTTGGAGACCGCGTCCACGAGAAAGGTCCGGATCTCAGCGGCCAGCTGGTCCAGCTGCTCCGGGCTGAGCCGGTCGAGATCGCGCGGTCCCCTGATACGGGTAAGCAGCGGCACCCGTGCCTCCTTGCATCCGTGCTGGTCGAGCATGCCGATTTGGCCGAGTCTAATGTTCCGTCCGCGACGGCGGTCATCGGGCGGTGCGTTCGACGTCACTCGAATGGCTGACATCCGCGCCCGCGCACGGCTGTGCCCGGCGCCGCGAGGGGCGCCGGGCACGTCCGTGGTCCGTCGGTGGTCTCCCCCGTTGCCCCGCAAGGGGCGGGAGGGGATGCGGGGCGCCGGTCAGGCGCGACCGGCGGACTTCTGGGTCTTGCGGGTCACCGCGTCGATCACGACGGTCGCGAGCAGTACGCCACCCGTGATCATGTACTGGATCGGCGAGGCGATGCCCTGAAGGGCCAGGCCGTACTGGATCGACGTGATCACCAGCACACCGAGCAGCGCGTTCCAGGTGCGGCCGCGGCCGCCGAAGAGGCTGGTGCCGCCGATGACGGCCGCCGCGATGGCGTTCATCAGGAGCTCGCCGCTGCCCGCGCCCTGGTTGGCCGCGGTGATCTTCGAGGCGAGGAAGAGGCCGCCGATGGCCGCGAAGGTGCCGGAGATCGCGTAGATCGAGGTGCGGATCATCACGACGTTGATACCGGCGCGGCGCGAGGCCTCGATGGAACCGCCGAGCGCGAAGACCTTCCGGCCGTACGCGGTGCGCCGGAGCACGAAGTCGGTGAGGACCAGCACCGCCAGGAAGAGCACCACCGCGAGCGGGAGGCCCTTGTACTGGTTGTAGACGGCGGCGGCGCCGACGGCCGGGACGGCGAGCAGGACCGTGCGCAGCACGATCTCGCTGAGCGGGCGCGAGGGCACCCCGGCGGCCTCGCGGCGCCGGCTGTCCAGGAGCGAGGTGAGGAAGAACGCCGCCACCGCGACCGCGGCCAGGCCGTAGGCGGCCGCCACATCGGTGAAGTAGTAGCTGGTCAGCTTGGCGACCAGGCCCTCGGAGTCCAGGTTGATCGTGCCGTTGCTGCCCAGGATCTGGAGCATGAAGCCGTTCCAGAAGAGCAGACCGGCCAGGGTCACGGCGAACGCGGGGACGCCGATCCTGGCGAACACGAAGCCGTGGATGGCGCCGGCGACCGTGCCGGTGAGGACGGCCAGGACCAGGGCCAGCCACTCGGCCATGCCGTGGGTGACGTTGAGCACCGCGAAGGTGGCGCCCGCGACACCGCTGACCGAGCCGACCGAGAGGTCGATCTCGCCGAGCAGCAGCACGAAGACGATGCCGGTGGCGATCATGCCGGTGCCGACCATGGCGACCGAGATGTCGGAGAGGTTGCCGGCGGTCAGGAAGTTCGAGTTCAGGCTCTGGAAGATCGCCATGATGACGATCAGGCCGACGACGACCGGCAGCGACCCGAGGTCGCCCGCCTTCATCTTGCGCTTGAACTCGGACACGTAGCCCGCGAAGCCCTGCTCGCGCACGAGCAGGCGCGGGTCGACGGCGGTGACCGCCTCGCCCGCGGCCGGCGGGGCGTCCACGGGGGCCTCGTGCGGCTTGTCGAGGTGGATGGGGGCGGTGGGGTCCGCCGCCTCGGCCTTGTCCACGGGGGAGGTCTTGTCGGTGCTCACTTCTGAACCTCCGCGTTGCGCGCCGCACGGCGGGTCACGGCGTTGTCCGTGGCGCCGGTGATGGCGGAGATGATCTCTTCCTGCGAGGTGGTCTTGACGTCGAAGACGCCGTTGTTGCGGCCCAGGCGCAGCACGGCGACCTTGTCCGCGACGGCCTTCACATCGGCCATGTTGTGGCTGATGAGGATGACGGCGTGACCACGCTCGCGCAGCCGCTCGACCAGGTCGAGGACCTGCGCGGTCTGCTCGACGCCGAGGGCCGCGGTCGGCTCGTCGAGGATGACGAGCTTGGGCTCGCCGAGCATCGAGCGGGCGATGGCGACGGTCTGGCGCTGGCCGCCGGAGAGCGACGCGATCGGGATGCGGACGCTGGGGATGCGGATCGAGAGCGTGGTGAGCAGCTCGCGCGAGCGGCGCTCCATCTCGACCTCGTCGAGGATGCCGCGCTTGCGCAGCTCCCGGCCGAGGTAGAGGTTGCCGACGACGTCGATGTTGTCGCAGAGCGCGAGGTCCTGGTAGACGGTCGCGATGCCGAGCGCCTGGGCGTCGTGCGGCTTGTTGATCTGTACGCCGCGGCCCTCCCACTCGATGACGCCGTCATCGATGGGGTGCACACCCGCGATCGTCTTGACCAGCGTGGACTTTCCGGCTCCGTTGTCGCCCACCAGGGCGACCACCTCACCGGCGTGGACCTCAAGCTCTACGTCGGTGAGCGCCTGAACGGCACCGAACCGCTTGGAGACCCCGCGCAACGCCAGCACGGGCGTAGCGGACACGTGAACCATCTCCTTCGCCGCCTGACCGGCGGGGATGCCGCGCCCGAGGAGGGGGGCGCGGAGGTTTGAGCAGAAGAGAACGAGGAGGAGAAGCGTTCCGTCCGGCGCCCCGCCCGATAGCGGGGGCTGAGAAGGAGGGCGGGGCGCCGGAGGGGCTTCGGGGGCCGGGGCCCGCGCACAGCGTGTGCGCGGGGTTCCGGCGGGGGACTACTTCAGGCCGAGCGTGTCGCAGGCGGCCTTGTAGTTCGAGGTGCAGATCTCGTCGACCTTGTAGATGCCGTCCTTGATGACGGTGTCCTTGATGTTGTCCTTGGTCAGCGACACGACCGGGAGGATCACCGACGGGACGCCCTTGGTGGTCGGGCTGTCGACCTTGGACTTCGCGATCGAGTCCAGCTTCTCACCCTTGGCCAGCGCGACGGCCATCTCGGCCGCGATCGGGCCTTCCTGGACGTACGGCTTGTAGACGCTCATGAACTGCTCGCCCGCGACGATGCGCTGGACTCCGGCGAGTTCGGCGTCCTGGCCGGTGACCGGGGGAAGGGTGGAGAGGCCGGCGGCCTTGAGGGCCGTGATGATGCCGC
>NZ_JBWKEI010000029.1:0-37798 GCF_056435525.1 Streptomyces sp. NPDC043908
GTCCATGGGCTCATGTAAGCAGCCGGCACTGACATCCAGGGCGGCGGTTCGGTCACACCCGCTCTCTCACTCAGGGAACGAAAAGCCCAGCTCACACAGGCGGGGCAAGCACACTGCGAGGCATTGCTCCACAGACGCGGCATCGGTTCGCATCAGGATGTCCTCGCGCAACGGCGCTCCTCCCAGACCTGGTCGTCGTGCCATGGCGCATCGACGACAGGCCGACCGCTCGGTAAGCGGATCGTCGTCAGCTCCTCGATGCCCGTCACGACTACCGGCGTCATCGGATCGTCATACACCGTCCCAAGGTGAGCACCGGACGTGAAAGCCGCCTCCACGTACCAGGTGGCCTCAGGCCCGGCTGCCAGTAGCGCGTCCCTGACCCACTCCATGTCTCACTCCCTCCTCGCCACCCGGCCGGGCGGTCAACCAAAAGCTACGCGGGCCCGCTGACCTCGGCACTTCTTGCATCGTCGCAATCCGTGATGGCTCCCAAAGATCCGCGCCAGAACCGACTTTCGACGGCAGCACTGGCAGTGCGAGTTGCTGCCGGGGCGCTTGGCGGCCGGGGTCGCCGGGTGTCTAAGGTCGCATTCCATGACGAGGACCACGCCCCCACGCCCGCTTGACGTCGAGGTGCTTTTCCCGGAACTGGCTGCTTGCCGGGGTACGACGACGCGGCTCCACCCGCGGCCGGGCAGCCCTCAGACGTCGGCCAGCTCGGTGGGTGGCCCGATGCTGTGGCCAGCGGACGAGCCGTGGCCGGTATGCGGCGAGGCCCACAGCCGCGGGCGGGGTCGGCGCCCGGCCGACATCCACCGCTACCGGCGGATCCTGACTGCCGCATGGGCCCGGGAACAGAACCCGGGTCCCACGGAGGAGGAACGAGAGCTCCTGGCCGAGCTGCGCCTGGAGCACCGGCTCCCCGAGGCGTCGGAGACGGATCCGCTGCCAATGGTCGGCCTGGCGCAGCTCTATCGGCGGGATGTCCCGGACCTGCCGGCGAAGCCGGACAACTGCGATCTGCTCCAGGTGTTCTGGTGCCCATTCAACGCGCACGGCCCGAGCCGATACGACCTGGAGCTGCACCTGCGCTGGCGGCGGTCGTGGGAAGTCGGGGAAGCGCTGCCCGCACCCCCGCAGCCGCCAGTCGTCGGGTCTGACGGGTTTGTGCCCGAGCCCTGCGTGCTGCACCCGGAGCAGGTGGTCAGCTACCCATTCGCCGGCCTCCTGCCCGAGGAACTGTGCGCCCGGCTCGACGCCTGGGAGGAAGCCCAGGAACAGGATGCCGATCAGTTGGCCAACGAGAACGCGGTCGATCCGGTCAGCTACCAGTACGACCTGTCCATCCCGCCCGGCTGGCGCGTTGGCGGCTTCGCCTCCTGGCACAAGACCGACCCGTACCCCATGGACTGTCGGACCTGCAGGACACCGATGCACCTCCTGCTGACCATCGACAGCTCAGAATGGGCCGGCGGCAGCGGCAGCTGGAAGCCGCTAGAGGACCGAGACCTGCTCACCCATCGGTACGCCACCCCCACCGGCGTCACCGTGGGCCGATTCGGCGAACTCAACGTCTTCGCCTGCCCCACCGATCCCGACCACCCGCACCGCTGGAGCAGCCAATAGGCCATCAGATCTGCCTCGGCGACCCCCTCGACAAGCACTAGGGTGTGTATCGGAAGCGGATCATGCGCATAGGGTGTCGGCATGTCGCTGAGCCACATAGCCCTCTCGTCCGGTCGCTCGATCGAACTCACTGAGCTGCGGTTGTCTACGACCTACGGTGGGATGCTGGAGGGCTATCCGTGCCAGCGCATCAACGACATGAAGGTCAGCGGCCTCCTGCGGCAGGCCGAGCATGCGTTCTCCTTCGCGCCAGTCCATCTCGTTCCGCCCTCCCGCGAATACCCGGACCAGGCCGCCGGCGCCTTCGGCCTAGTTGAGGTGCTGCCTTCCGTGGCGTGCATCGGTGTCTTCGGCTCGACAGCGGTCGCCCCCGAACTCGACGCAGTGCTGCACCGCTCCGCTCTCATCGTTGCCTGGTTCCAGGCCACCCCGGAGATTCCGTCGGGCCAGGATGCTGATCCTGCTCTTCGCGGCATTCGCTGGGACGAGCTGGCCCAGGACTATGAGCTCTAGGGACACGCGCTGATCACAGCCACTCGTTGATGGCGGCTACGAGGACAGTGGCCTCATAGCGGACTGTGAGCTTGTCGTAGCGAGTGGCCACGGCCCGATGACGCTTCAGCCGGTTGATCTGGCACTCAACCGCATGGCGCTCGCGGTAGTCGGCCGGGGCGAAACGCGGCGGACGGCCGCCGCGGGAGCCCAGCTTGTGGCGGTTGCGTGCTTGGTCGGCCTTGTCGGGGATGGTGCAGCGGATTCCGCGGCGGCGCGATAGGCGCGGTTTGTGCGGGAGGCGTACGCCTTGTCCGTGTGGACTCGGGTGGGACGGACGCGTGGCCGACCCGGCCCGATGCGGGGCACGCGGACCTTCTCCAGCACGGGTTCGAACTGCGGCGAGTCCCAGCAGCGGTTGTCCCGGGGTAGCGTCGCTGTTACAGCCTGCTCGTCCAGGCTTCCCGATGCCGCTCACCTGGCATCCTGCTCCGCACGCCCGGAGAGAGTGCCCCCCTGAGATCAGGGATCTCTTTGCCTGCCGCAGCGCCCGCACACATGCGTGCGGGCTGCCCGCCAGCCATGGCCCGCGTCCCCTTCCCCAGCCTTCCGGGACGACTCTCCCCATCACCGTGCCGCAGGAGTAGTGATGGCCATGCTGTCCGCTCACCGTGCGTTCCGGCGAGGACGTGTGCGGTGAATGTCAGCCGATCAATCCAGTGGGCAGTTGGTCGTGAAGGGGTGCGGTGTCCTCGTCGCCGGACGGCGGGGCAACCCTACGGGGGTTCCAAGTTCGGGGAGGGACAGGGTGATCACGGCGTGCGTGGCCGTGCGGTCCTTCAGGGTGAGGCGGGCTTGGACCAGGCGCCCGTGGTGATCCACCCAGGCCTGAGCGGTGATGGGAAGGTCGCTGCCGTACGCCTCGCGCAGGCGGTCGGCGTTCTCCCGGCTCTGCGCGGCCAGGCGCAGGGTGAGCGTGTAATGGCTAAGGGTGCCCTGGTAGCGCTTGGTGGGCACACCGCGAACCGTCTCTGCGCCGTCTGCCCGTACGTTCTTCATTTGCGCGACCTGCTGCAGGGTGTACGCGGGGTTGTTGAGTGAGGCCGGAAGGGCGTGTGGGTTTCGGCGGTGCGGCGGAGGTCCACTCCCCGCGGGGCCCTACAGGTCGAGCTGGGGACGGTCGGGATCGAGGAGATCGGGGTCTTGGCGAACCAGCACGTCTTCGAATGCCTCCCAGCCCTTATCGCGAATGAAGGTGGTCTCCTCCGCCGTGATGGGGATCAGCCAGACGACGGCGACATCACTGCCGTTCTCGATGGTGACCGAGAAGAAGTCGTCGTCGAAGTAGACGGGCAACCCTGCGTAGAGGGACGTTATGGTTCCGCCGGGCAATGGTGCGGGAAGCGGCACCACGTCGCCGCGAAGGATCGCCTCACCGCTCGCCGTCAGTTGCCCGACGACGTATTCCAATACGCCGGGGAAGTGACCGCACCAGACACAGCTCGCCTCGTAGTTGCGGACGTGGTTCACGACCTAAGCCTGTCGGTGTCTGCCGGAATCGGAGGTCTTGTCCCACTCGGTGAAGCGAATCCCTTCCGCCATGGCTCAGTACGCCTGGTCGGGCCAGACACCGATCACGCTCATGCGTCGCCGGGATCCCCTGGAAGCCGTCGAATCTCGGCGATCAGGCGGGGGATGGCCTCGCGAGCGGCGGCGATGAACCGAGCATTCTCGTCCCAGAGTTCGTCTGCGACATCGACGCAGCGCGGCTGTTGGACGAGAGTGGCAGCGACGATCTGCCGGTGGTCGAAGTCCGGCCAGCGCTCGCCGAGCCCGGTGTCGGGCGTGATTCTGATGGCGACGAGGTTCTTGGCGTAGTCGTCATCGAGGAAGCGGACGTGCCAGGGCCCCGGGGCGGCGGCTTCGGCGAGTTCTTGGATTTCGGCGAGTTCCTCGTCGGTCAGCGGTTGAGGGGTGTCCATCGGCTGCCGGCTCCTCGGCTTCGATCAGGTGCCGCGTCAGGGCAACGCCCGCGCGTCGGTCTGCTCGGCGGCCTGGACGGTCAGAAGAGCCGAGGGGGAGAGTCGTGAGATACCCGTGACCTTACCGTTCTTGGAGCCGTGAAGGCTATGAATCAGCGCAGCTAAAATATGGCTGGCCTTTCGTTGCCTCGCCGACATTGCCTTGATGGCACAGGGCCGCGCGGTGATGTCACTCATTGCCAGACCTGGACAATCTTGCCATCCTTAGAGACTCGATGATAGTTGATCATCGATAGTTCCAGCTTGAAGACCATTCCGTGCTGGATGCGGACGTCGCTGACTGTCCTTGATGTCGGCTCGCGAAGGCACCGGGTCATTGGCGGGTCGTTGGACGTGTGCTTATCCGGCTCATTGATCAGTGTTTTCCTGCTGCTTCGCACCGTGTCCCATGACAACGTTTGTTCGGTGTCGAACAAAAGGGCTGGTTCCGGAGTGTTCTGAGCGGACGGGTTTGAGGTTTCGCCCCGGTAGTAGTCGATAAGGGGACTGCCGTGGCTTCCGTGGTGAAACGGGATGGTAGCGCCAGGGGCCCCATCGGAGGAATCCTGGTCCCCAGCGGCGAGGATGCCGTCCAGGACGTCAGCGATCCGGTGCGGGTCGGCGCCGTAGTAGGCAGTGACGCGCAGGCCGCAGCGGATCTTGTACTGATCGTCACCGGTCTGGAAGAACAACTGTTTTGCTGTTCCCCCGGCGCATAAGTCGTTCACGATGACCAGACCAAGGGTCAGAGGGGTGTTCTTGGCGTACGCGTTCACGATCATCCGCAAGTGATCCTCAGCCGCCTTCCGGGACTGCTGAGCCTGCGTGCTGCCCGCGAGGTCGCGCACCTCCTTCGGGCTCGTGGCGCGGTCGTGGGACGAGCAGGCGGAGAGCACGAGGATGAGGAGGAGACCGAGAAGGTGTTTGACGCTGTCGCGCACGGCGGATACGGCGGTAAGGACCCACTTCAAAGTCATCTGCCCATTCTCGCAGCGTTGTTGGTGACGTCCATCCGTACGCGTACTCATACGGAGCCGGGAGCACCCCGTGGGAGTGCCCCCGGCCGCGGTGCGCACTTTGCGCGGTTACAGGCCCATTCCTGTCATGGTGCGTTCCAGGAAGTTCACGTAAAGGCGCGCACCCTCGATTTTGGGATGGAACGACTGGGCCAACAGGCCGTACGGTGAGGCCCACGGACGCAAGGACTCCCACTTGATCGGCGGCCGGTACGGCGATCCAGGAGAGCCAGCACGTCGACAGCGGCCTTGGCTGGTCGTCCCTCGCGATTCCTACGGCAACAGCCTGCCACTTCGAGGCCCGCTTGTTCGACGCCGGACGTGGAACGAGAAGCTCACGGATTCCAATACGTCGGCATTGAGGCGAGAAACAGTGAGCCGCCCCCAAGCAGAACGAATTGGATCACAGCGGTCACCCAGCACCGCAAGAGCAGAGCCAGCAGCATGGTTGTCGCACCCGCCCAGAGAGTGAACTCCACCACGTCTGCTTGGTACGAAGCAGCAGTTGAGTCCACGGGGCCGGGGTAGCCCATCCAGTCGGCTGTCCAAACGCCGTCTCCGCCCATGAGGCAGAGACAGATGAGCAGCAGGTCCAGCAATGCCGCGAACGATGCGGCCGCGAAGTCCCGGTCGCGGTGCTCTTCAGTGCGTTTCCACATATGAGGACAGACACCCGGCAGGGGAACGCCGGTTGCGCCCGCCAGGCGCTCCTGTCACGAGCATCTGATGCCATCCGGAGCGCGGCAAGGCGGCTTTCTCGACCCGGGCCGTGCCGTCTCCCAGCTCCGTTGCGTAGTGTGATGGCTGCCCCGCAGTCGGAATGTACATGGAGAGGCCCGCGTCATGCCCACCGCGAGATTCTTCTTCGACGCGGGTTCAGGGCGTGTCCTGTGGACGGTTCCGGAGGACCGGGGGGCGTGGGGCTATGCGGTCGACCTGGATCGACTGCCCATAGGTGAGGACCTCCGACGCGACCTGGTGGCGCTCATCGCGCGCTACGACACGTCGCTGAACTGGGACTACCCTCCACACCCGGGACCGTGGCGCGAAGCGGAGTGCGCCGACTTCAACGAGGCCGTCTACGAAGCGCTCGGCCGGCTGCGCGCCGAACTCCAAGCGGAATGGACGATCTACAACGAGTTCGACGCCCTTCACGAGGACCCGGACCTCGACCGCTATCTGGCCAACCCGACCGGATTCGTTCGCACCTGACCGGAGTGGACGCAGTAGCCACCGGCGCTCCCGTCGTCTTAGAAGTCATCTCATTTGGCGAGCCGGCGGTAGCAGATGAGGGTGCAGGCGAGGCTCGTGAAGGCGAGGAAGTGCTCGGCTTTGCGCTCGTAGCGACGGTGGAGGGGACGGCATCCAGCGAGCCATGCCATGGTGCGTTCGATGGTCCACCGGTGCCGGCCGAGCCGCTGTGAGGTCTCGACTCCCTTTCGGGCGATGCGGTGCCGGATGCCCCGCTGGGATAACCATCGTCGTAGGTGGGAGTAGTCGTATCCCTTGTCGGCGTGCAGTTTTCTCGGGCTTGCGTCGTCGGGGGCCTCGCCGGGATCGAATCGGCGGTATGCCCTTCACGAGCGGGATCAGGGCCTGGCTGTCGTGGACGTTGGCGCCGGAGATGCCGACAGACAGGGGCAGACCGTTCCGCTCGGTGATCAGGTGGATCTTTGAGCCGTACTTGCCCCGTCGACAGGATTCGGACCTGTCAGGTCCCGCTTTTCAGGGCCCGCATGTTCACCGAGTCGATCGCGCAGCGGGACCAGTCCAGGTCGCCGCGGGCGCCGAGTTCGTCGAGGACAAGGCGGTGCAGCTTGGCCCACACGCGGGCCTTCGTCCACTCCGTGAAGCGCCGGTGGGCTGTCGCGCCGGACGGCCCGAACGAGGCGGCCGGCAACTGCTGCCACGTGCAGCCTGACGTCGCCACGAACACGATCGCGGCCAGTACTTCGCGGTCGCCGTGCCGACGCCGGCCACCACCCTGAGGTCGCGACGGCGCCTCCGGCACCACCCGCTGGAACAGCTCCCACAACTCGTCCGGCACCAGCCGCTCAACGATCCCCGACACGACCAGCAGCATACTCAGCCAAATGAGATGATCTCTAAAGCGACTCGCACCCAGCACCCAGTGCTCGAACTGCGTTGCGGCGGCGTGCACTTGATTGTCCAGCGCTCGCAACCGGACCTAGCCGACGCCGCAGGAAGCGCACGCCTCGTCAGCCGCGGAGGGGCTTGCGCTGACGTGCTGCGGTTGCCTGGTCACGAACGTAGGAGTCAGCGTCCGCTGCCAGCTGGTCGAGCACGGCCGAGGTCGCGGGGTCTGCGGGCTCCAGGGCGGGAAAGCGGCCCAAGGCGATCGCGACCCAGGCCCGAACGCGGGGGTTGTCGTCGTTCGCGAGCAAGCGGATCTTCGGCAGGGCCCTGGGCTGCTGAAGGAAGCCGAGGGAGCTGAGGGCGGAGATGCGCACCTGCGGGGAAGGGTCGTCCAGCAGGTTCAACAGCAGGTCGATGGCCGCGGGCTCCATCCCGTGGCCGCCGAGCGTGCCCACGACCACGTTGCGGACTTCTTCGTCCGGGTCCTGCGCAGCGTGGGCAAGCAGGCCGAGATCGGCTGGTTCGGGGACGAAGCCGAGCAGCCAGATTGCCGCCCTGCGCAGATCGTCATCGTTGCCAACGGCGTACGGCAGGAGAATTTTCCGCGCGGCGGCCGGGTCCTCCTGCGCGAATACATGGAGCCGCGTGGAGAGGGAGTCCTGGTCGTCACCCAGATTGCGTGAGTAGGCCTCCAACAGGGCCGCCAGGGCTGTGTGGCCGGCGGTCTCGGCCAGAATCCGGGCGAGCACGTGACGGGCGTACCAGTTGCCCGCTTCCACGGCTGCCGCGAGATGCCGTTCCAGGTGCGGAATCAGCGCCCGCCGCCGGGCGGCCACGAGCTTCTCTGCAATGTCTGCAAGGTCGTCGAGGTCACAGTCGGGATCCGTGAGTCCGGCCGCCAGCTCCTCAAGGCGCAGGGTGAGATCATCGGTTGCCCATTGGTCTTCCAATCCGTCCTCCTTGTGATCCTTCAGACCGCAAGGGCTCGCCCATGCCGGCCCGTTAGGGTAGGCCCTATGGAGCGTGCTCGGCTGGGCGAGGACGGCAGGTATCACGGCGACCTGCCGTGCAAATGGTGCCATGTACTCATTCCGCATCACGGGCGGAAGCGTCCGCGGCGTTACTGCCGTACGACCCACCGTTGGAAGACCTACGGCACGAACGTCGTGACCCTCGTTCTCGGCGTCCTCAGCTGACGTCGCCGGAATCCGGCAACCGCCGGACCGAGCCTCGTCCCGCATACCGTTCCTTCGCCCTGCGAACGGAACACCGCCCTCTATAGGGCGTAGGGCGTCGACGGTACGGCGCGTGGGCTGTCGCACCCGTGGCCGGAGAGAGTCCGGCGGCCATCCCACCGTTCCCCGGTCTGTCACGCCGACCACCCTCACACGCCTGGACCTACGGGAGCGAGGTCCCCCGGCGGAACCGGGATAGGGGCGCGGGGTGTTGTCCGAGCGGTGTGCGAGTGTAGGGGTGGAGTCGTTCGGTGTAGTGCGGGAGGGGTGCTACGGCGGTGGAAGGTGACGGCTGGAGCGGGGTGGGATGGGACTGGACGGATCACGACACCGTCCGGTGGCGTCTTGAGCAGGGAGCCGATCCGGAGGCTTGGAGAGCCGGTCGGCCTCTCCACTGGGCCGCCGTGCACGGTTCGGCACAAGTGGTCGCGGAGTTGGCCCGGCGGGTCGCGGACGTGGATGCGCTGGAGATGGGGGTGACGGCGTTGTGGGAGGCGGTCATGTCCAGAAGGCCCGACAACGCGCTGGCCCTCGCCGCTGCCGGGGCGGACCCGTGGCGGGAGTTGATAGGGGGCTGGTCGCCGGGCCGGCTGAGTCTGGCCGGCCCGACGCCGGACCTGTTCGCGCTGCCAGCCGGTGAGCGCGGCTTGAGTGAAGCCGAGCGCACCACTGCCGCGGAGGGTGCCCGGCTTGTGGGCGCACTGGGGACCTTCCACTATGACGGTACGGGGCTGGCTTGTGTGGCCGGGATCGACGCGGCCGAAGCAGTGAACCGTCTGCAGGCCACACCAGCGGACCGTAACCTGGTCGAGGAACTGCTGGAAGACCGGTACGCGTACGACATGGATGAGACCTGGCAGATCATCGGCCTCACGACCGTGCCGGGCGGCTGCGTGGTCACCCAACCCTGGGGCTACGTGCCGAGCACTCCGGGCGTGCTGACCCGGCTGTCGGAAGGCACCCTCTGCTACGGCGTGTTCGCCAACCCCAAGAGCGGCAAACAGGGCAGCATCGCCCGCAACGGCGCCATCGAAGGCCGGGGCCTGCACCCCGGCGGCGCCCCCGACCAGAGCAGCACCACAGAAGAAGTCCTGGCCGCGTACCTCTACCAGCACCACGCCGTGGCCTACGCCTGTGCCTTCGCAGGACTGCGCCTCACCGATACACGTCCGGTCACCGGACCGTGCGACCTATGGGCTCAGTTGCCCCGGCGCGACTGCTGGAACCAGTGACACAGGAGAGACCGGGTCGCCCCTGATGTGGAAGCAGCCGAGGGATGCGCGGACAACGACCCTGCCGAAGCATGGTGGCCGGAGCATCAGTAGAAGGCGACTTCCGGCGCGTCAACTCCGCCGGCTTGGAGCGGAGGACTGGTACCGGCTCACCGAACACGATGGCGTTGATCACCCACTCGAGCATCACGCAGTCGTAGGCATCTTCCCTGCTTGGGCCACTCGTCCGTATGCCGGGACTGACCGGCTCGTGCACGGCAGGCGGTGAGGCATCGAGTTGGCGATCGTCGATCATGGTCGTGCGGTGGGGAACACGCCGCCTGCTGCCGCAAAACCCACCGGCGACGCCGCGTTCGGCGAACGAGTGCTGTGGACGATGCGCAAAAACACCGTGGCCATGGCCGGGATACCGGCGAAGACCAGCGCCGCGTGCGACGGCTGCAGTTCAAGCCTTTGGCCTGGTCACCTCGCATGGACAGCCCGAGGCACGTTGGCCACGATCCAGGCTTTGACCGGCTGAGCAGTGGCCTCAGGTCAGTGCTCGGACGAGGGTTCTGCTGTACCGGGAAATCCCAACGCGTCCAGCAGGTTGAAGAAGACTTCCTCCGCGAAGTCTTCCTTCGAGCGCAGTACCTCTTCGATTCGCGCTTGGGCTGGCACTGCAACGCCCGCGGATGCAGCCCAGGCGATGGCACTCGCTGCGACGCCCGGTACCTCTGCGTCGAGTTCCGCGCGTATGTGCCGTGCAACCTCGGCGAACTCGGGGCTGCCCCACCACACGCTACTGTCGTCCATGTCTTCGGGATCCTCGACCTTGAGAGCGGCGGCAATGTCCAGGTGGAGCCAGGCCTCCCACTGGCGGCCGTCTGTTCCGAGGCCGGTCACGTGGGCCATGTCGCTGTCGTAGATCCACGCGGTGCAGGCCGGTGCGCCAGTGAATTCCACCAGGGCGGGCAGTTTGTCCTCGCCCCAGCTGTCGGTGTCAAGCCGAAGCGTCTGCCATCCGCCGGGACGTGGCCACAATGTGTGCACTTCAGCCTTTTGGTCCTGGCCAATACCGTTGAATACCGGCGCTTCCAGGAGCGATTGCTCGCTGCGTGCGAAGATGAAGTGGCCCCAGAAACCCATGATCCCCTGCTTTCGGAAAGTTGTCCGCATGCTAGGGCTGGGCACTGACAGCGACCCTGCCGACCAGGGCCTTCGGACCGTTCCGGCCCTGCCGCGACGGACGTCCGGGTCTGGCTCTGCGATCTCGGCTCACGGCTGGCGCGGTGCCGGCCCGGACCCGGGTCGGTGCGAGTGCGGCGGGCGCCCGGGGCAGGGTTCGGAGGCCTGGTTTCCTCCCTTTCGCGAGCCGGGCATCCAAGATGCCGGACGTGCCCAGTTTCCGGTCGAACTGCTGGTTGCGTAGTTCGGAGACGGCAGCAGCCGAGTTTCTTCGATGTTGGCGGAGTAGAAAGAGCGCCGGCCGCAGGGGCCGGGACACGTCTGGCGAGCAGCCATCGCCTTGTCGAGCGCGGCCTCCTTCGCGAGCGTCATCGTGAACTTCGGCTTGGCGAGGTCGATCCGGTACAGCCAGACCCACTGCTTTCCTGCCGCGGTATTCGATCCGGGCGACGGGCTCCTGGCCGCCGGGGCGCAATGCGCGCGAGTTCCGGGAATCCTGTGCGTGCGGACGCCCGAACCCGCTCACTGTCGCGCCGAACTGTCCCTCCGAGGCGTAGGTTCGGCGCGCAAGTCGACAGGCTCGGCGGGCGTTGACTCGCTTCAGGACACGACGACCCTCCGGTGGGCGTGTCAGTGGCGGCGCATATGGTCGCTGCATGGTTGATCAGGATTGGGCTGGGGTGAGGGAGCGGATCGTGGAGCTGAGCGCGCTCCCGGCGAGCCAGAAAGTGTTCGGGGCACTCGGTCATCGGTGGACGCTCGAGGATCCGCTTGGCGAGGACGAGATCGTCGAGTTGGAAGGCCAGATAGGCGTGCGGCTTCCTTCGGAGTACCGGAGCTTCCTCGCGATGGTCGCCGCCGGGGGCGCGGGGCCGTCCTACGGCGTCTTTCCCGTGCGACGCATTCAGGGCCGCTGGCGCTGGGAGGGCGACGGTGCCGACCTGGCCGATCTGTCTAAGCTCGCCGAACCGTTCCCCGACAAGGGCCCGGACCCAGAGGTCCTCGAACGGCTGTTGGCCGAGCGTCCCGAAGAGGAGGACTGCGAGGAAAACAAGGACTTCAACACCGCCATCGAGGCGTGGGAAGAACGATGGGAAGCCGTCATGTTCGCCCCTGAGCGCACCGCCGGCGCCATCGTGATCTGCCACCACGGCTGTGCTCAGCGCGACTGGCTGGTCCTCAGCGGCTCCCATCGCGGCACTATGTGGTCCGATCCCCGAGCAGACGACGCGGATCTTGAGCCCCTCGTCGACGCGGAGGGCAAGCCCGTCACCTTCAGCAGTTGGTTCACCGAATGGCTGGACAGGGCCGAGCACGATGTCCGGCATTCCTCCGTAGGCTCCTGAGTCACGCATTCGGGCCCCTGCGCTGATGGTCAAAAAGCCGGTATGGCTGTGGTGGTCGGGCACCGGCGCCGCTGAAGCGGACGCCGACCGCTGCTGGCAGCCTTTCCTCCGCCGCTTCGACATCGAGCACACCTTCCGCCTGTTCAAGCAGACACTCGGGTGGACCAAGCCCAGGCTTCCTAGCTCGGAAGCGGCCGACAGGTGGACGTGGCTGGTGATCGCCGCCTATGCCCGGCTCCGCCTCGCCCGCCCGCTGGCCACCGACCTTCGTCGGCCCTGGGAGACGCCGACTCGCCGAACAGACTCACGCCCGCCCGCGTCCGCAGAGGGTTGAGGAACCTGCGCACGAAGACCGGCTCCCCGGCTGGTGCACCGAAACCTTCCCGTCCGGGTCCGGGCCGGCCACCGGGCTCGAAGAACCAGCGCCCGGCACCCCGGCACGACGTCGGGCGGGTCCTCGCCACCGGTGAGGCATACGCCCGACCAGCCCACCACCCACCACAAGGTCGGCACCAAACCCCGCCGTGGCGACTGAACTTCCGCCCGCGTGAATCGCCAAGAAGCCGACGAGGTTGGATAGGTCCGTGGTGGGACGAGAGCGTGTGCAGAAGAGACGGCCTTCCTTCGGCATGCCGAAAAGCATCGCCCTGCTGGCGACGCCGGAAGGCTGGCGCTACAGCGTCCTGACAGAGGAAGGCGGGATGCTTTGCGGTCGTCTCGCCGACGTGCCGGCCAACACCGACCCAGCCGAGGCACGGGCCGCCGTGGCCGCCCTGGTGGTGAGACTCGCACACGACTTCCACGAAGCTGACGTCAACGTGACCTGGGATCCGCCTCGGGAACCCGACTCATGGACAGCCCAGGCCACCGCTGCCACGACCCCGCCGAATTCCTGAAAGTCAAACGACAAGCCTGGGCCCTCGCCCCCAAGGCGAGGGCCCAGCGTCGTGGCCGTTCAGTCGATGAACGCGAAGCGGCTGTTGCCGGCTGTGCTGCACGGCCACTGGATGAGGTCAGCGCCGTTGCCCTGGCTGGCGCCTTCAACATTCAGGCACTTCCCGCTGTTCTTGTTCTGGAGTTGGTACGTGCCGTCCGAGAACACCTTCAGGTACCACAGCCCGTTCGCCTGCTCGTTGCACGGCCACTGGACGACCTTGGCCCCGTTGGCGGTGCTCCCGCCCTTGACGTTCATGCATTTCTGGCTGTGGTAGTTCTTGACCTGGACTGTGCCGTCGCTGGCCCCGTAGAACCCCCACCAAAGGTTTCCCTGCGAAGCACATGACCACTGATCGAGCTGTACGCCGTTCCCAGTGTTCCAACCCGGCAGGTCGGCGCACTTCCCGGAGTGCACGAACTTCATGTAGCCCCAACCGTCGCCGGCCTGAGGTGATAACTGCTGCCCCACAAGCTGGCGCTCCGCAGGACTGTCTTGGGCCGCGGCAGCACCAGCGGGCAACACTGTCGCGGCCAGTCCGGCAAGAACCGCTGATGCGGCGATGCCAGCCCTCTGAAGACTCAGCATGTTCTTCTCCGTTTCCGGTCCGTTCGCACCGGCCCTCCCGGTGCGAATTCCACGGACGGGACCCTACGGAGCCCTGACTCAGCACAAATCAACCCAGCGGTGGCAAATGCAGTAAACTCGCGTAGTAGCTGCCGTAAACTTTCACAGTAGTGAGCACACATCCAGCAAGGCCCGCGCCGTGCACAAGCGGATAGAGCTCGTCCCGGCCGAGCCCCTACGGCGACACTTCCATTGGACGCCCCGACGACCGGTGAGGCCGCCTGGCACTGCGCAGTACTCCGCCGGCCGACACGCGTCCCTATCGGCTCACCGCCCCGCACAGCGTGCTGGGTGGTGCCTTCGTCTACGACGCGTCGCTGACGAGTCCTGTCCCGGCGTCAGCCGTGGACGACTACACCGCTCTCGGCATCTCCAGCCCCACACCTGTCCGCATCGCCTATAAAACGAGCAGTTCCGCCTCGCGGCAGACAGTCCATTTCACCGGCGCCTGGGATTCGATCAGTGCCCCGGAGTTGGCGTTTTGCGAGCGATGTGGGACATCGGCAGTCGGACTTCAGGCAATGGTCCGGTCCTCAACATCGCCCGGCCCCGGGTGGAGTTCACGCCCTTGCTGGAGCCCGGTGGGCGGACCTCCGTGCGCCTCGCACCTCTCGGCCCTTCGCAGTGGCGTCACTCTCGGCCCGGCCAAGTGATCACCATGCGCGAGGACCGATCCGTGGCCGGAACGGCGATCGTCCTGGAGGTTCAGCGTCCCACAGGCACGCCCGCCGCATAGAGCGAGCGCCCCTTGGGGCTGGATTGCCCCGAATATGCAGGTGAGCGCGATCTGGGTTGCGCGGTAGGTTCGAGGGATGGAGCCCGTCAGTCCGCCGGTGTGCCCTCTCCACGGGGCTGGTAGCGATCCGTCATCACTCGTGGGCGTGCGCCTGGCGCAGGTCATGTCGTCGCAGCTCGCCCCGACCGACGAGGTGAATGAGCCGATCGACATCTGGCTCATTGACGACGCGGACGCCTCCACTTGGATCACCGCCGGCTCGGACTGGTGCTTGATCGTGGAGGCGTCAAGCCCGGGCGCGGGATACGACCTCGGAGCCCAGGGACGGGTCGTGGTGGCCCCTGACCGTGAAACCCCATTCCAGCGCCACCTCGGTGAACGGGTTCTCTCGGTCCAGGAGCGATGGGAGCCGAGGACGGGACGGATCGGCCTCTTGATCGAGTTCGAGTCCGGCGGCGTCGTTTGCGATACCTGGGCTGGCGACCTGCGCCTGCTTCGGCGCGCCGACAAGGGATCGAAGGTACATCTGTAGCACTGCGGCTTGGGCGGACTGATGCCGTGACGCCGGAGTTCCGCGGGGAGATCCCCATTGCAGGACTGCCTCTTGCCCATGGAAGCGGGGAGGTCGAGGCTTGTCGACAATCGGAAGGCCTGGCGGCAGAATTCCCAGGTGACGAATCTGATCGATATGAGCGAGCGCGAGTATTTTCGCCGCATTCGCCAAGCGGATCGACATGTTCATCGGTCGCACATCCCTGACCGTTGCGGCGGCCTTCATACTGGGTTACGACCAGGCGCCGAGCCGGCATAGTGGGCCCGGCCTGGACGGTTGGCTGACAGCGAACTGCGAGGTCAGCGGTAACCTCGTCTGGGGCAGATCCCGGCAGATCGCCCTCCCAGGCTGGGAAGGCGGCTGGGACCTCACAACGGAGCAGGAACAGCACGTCCTCAAAGTGCTCTTCGAACTGCTCGACAAGTCCCTCGCCGAACGGGAATACCGTGTTTCGGGGCCTTGATGGACCTTCAGCGAGGGGCGCTGGTGACGTCGACCCAAATCCAAGGTGCGTGCGTGGTGTCATGTGCGCAGTTCGCCGACAACCAGCTCGATGGTGCTGCCCACCGCCAAGACGTTCTGGGCGAGTTGGCGTACTCCGGGTTCGCTGCCGCGGCGGATGACGTCCAGTGACGCGCCGACCGGCTCGTATCCGTGGATCTTCGCGATGAAGCCCCATAGTTGGTGGCTGGTGATCGTTGCTCGGACACGCTCACCAGGGCGGAGTTGGCTGAGCGGCCGCTCCAGTTCATCGGGCATGGATGCGAATCCCTTCTGCCGTGGCTCAGTACACCTGGTCGGGCCAGACACCGATCACGCTCATGCGTCGCCGGGATCCCCTTGAAGCCGTCGAATCTCCGCGACCAGGCGGGGGATGGCCTCGCGAGCGGCGGCGATGAACCGAGCATTCTCGTCCCAGCGTTCGTCTGCGGCGCGGTGTGTGGTGGTCCTCGTACTGTGCGTTATGCACGCTGATCAGTGGCGGGTCTGCCCCGTCCTGGCAGCGTCCTCATCCTCGAAGGAGAGACAGCATGGCAACAGGCACAGTGAAGTGGTTCGACGCCGAAAAGGGATTCGGCTTCATCTCCCAGGACGAGGGGCCGGATGTGACCGTCAACTTTGCCGAGCTTTAGTCGAATGGCCTCCAATCGCTGGAGGAGAGCCAGAGGGTGGAGTTCGAAGTCGCGCATAACCCCAAGGGCCCCCAAGTTACGGACGTTCGCACTCTATGAGCATCCGATGTCTCGTGCCCCGCACGCACGTGCGAGGCGCCCGGTATCGCCGCACTATGGCACCCGAAGAGCAGTGAGACCAGGGCAGCCTCCCCGCGCGTGCAATGGCACACGTGTACGAATAGCATGATGTCGAGATTGCCCCCGCCCCGGGAGGCGGCTGTGACTGGGCGGGATAGTTGTCACCTGGGCGCGCAGACCGTCACCGCGCCCCGCCCAGCTGCGACCCCGCTGTTGTTGAGCCGAAGCACGATAGTTGTCACAAAGGCAGGCTGGTTGTCACTGCCCGCCTGCAGCTTCCTCACATGGTCAGGTATGCAGATCCAGGTGTGGCTGAGTGGGTGGAGTCCAACGGCGGGCCGCTGGTCGTGGTCCCGGAGACCGCCTTGCTGTCATGGCTTGGATCGGATGGCGATGGTTCCGAGGATGATTACGACAGGGCCTGCGGCGTAGACAGCTGGACCGGCCTTGTCCCTGTTGGCCAGGAGAACGTCCTGGTCCTCGGTGGCGATCCCGCCTCGACTACGTTCCTTCCTGAGCACGACCTGTTCGTGCGGTGGTGTGCTGCGGAATCTGAGGCGGAGCTCCTCGACAGCATTGGAGCTGCGATTAGCGCGGCCGCGTGGGAGCCTGACCTGCACTGGGCTATATCGGGGCCTGTGCTCTTGTTCGATGCAGTTTGGTCCGGGATCGAAATCGCCGGAGAGGATCACCTGCGCGTCGCACTTGAGCCTGGGTGTTATGCCGTGCGCGCGGCGTATGTTGAGCCCGATCCGCTGACCTCACTTGTTCTCGTCCAATTGCGGCGCCTCCCGCATCAGTGAGTCGGCACGATCGATCCTCATGGCGAGGTGCTCAGCGTGCTGGATGAGGAGCTTCCGCAAGGCGGCATAGTGGGGAACCGGATCAGGCCGGGAGAGCTGGAACCATGTGCTGCCGCGGCGGAGAAGCCAGGCCCGACGGATGTCGTCGGGCTGTTCGTCTTCGATGGGCCGTGGAGCGAAGCGGAGTTCGCCCTGGGTGATGTGGGCCCAGATGAATGCTGACGCCTCCTGCCGTTTGCGGTCGTCCAGGATTGGTTGGATGGGGCTGGGGACGGGGGGTGTCGGCGTACACGTGCACGTACAGGGCCGCGTACGGATGAACGTGCAGAGTTCCTGATGTGCTGAGGCTCAGGATTCGGCACTCTGCTGCCTGTTGGTCGAGGTCGCAGAGATGGGGTGGCCCCGTGGTCCTGGATCCGCAGCGCTGGCTGGAACTACGGCGTTTTCGTGGCTTGGTCGAGTCCGGAGCGATGAGCCTGAGCGAGGTCGCCAAGGAGACTGGTCTGAACTGGCGGACTGTCAGCAAGTATCTGTCTGCCGCCGGTCCTGCCTCGCCTCCGCGCCGGTCGCCGAGTGGCCGGTCCCGGGTCAGGGTGATCGATGAGTTCGCGTCGCTGGTCGACTCGATGCTGCGGGCGGAGATCCTGATGAAGGCAGCTGTGATCCACGAGCGGCTCCTCTACCACTGCGAAGTGATCTCCATCAACGGCCCCAGCTACCGGCTGAAGAACCGCCTCAAGGCAATTGAGCGAGAGAACGAGGTGGCCTGACCGGCTGCAATCAGGACACGGGGGTCCTCGCCAGGCGGGATGAAAGCGTCAGCGCCATCAGCATCCTCGACATGCCCCTGAGCATCGACCGTGATGGCCGTCGCCCGCCCCTGCGACGTGATCAGCCAGGCCAGCACCTGTTCCGTCAGCGGCGTTCCACCCGGACCCTCGTCCTTCCAGTGGACCCGCCACCCTCCACCGGGCACCGCGGCCACGACCTGGTCGGCTCTCTCCAAGTGAGAGAAGTCCTCGTAGTCCGTCACCGAACGCAGGGCGCCACGCTTGGGATCGACGACAAGAGCCGTCCCAGTCGCCTGGTCCCAGCCCTCCACACGCACCATGCGGCCGATCTCGGTATCGGTGCCATTGAAGATCGCGGTCCAGCCGGTCTGATTGAAATAGCGAAGAGACACCGCCCCATCATCTCGAACAACGACGCCCCCACTTCACAGTTTTCCTTGCTCTGCACGTTCATCCGTACGCGGCTCTGCACATAGGCGAGTACGCCGACAGGGGGCAGGCGGTCGGTGATCTCCTGCCAGGTGCCGGGGGTCAAGTACCAGTTCTGCAGGGCCTCGCGTCGATGGTGGTAGTCGATAGGGCTGGTGGCGGTGCCCAGTTCCCGGGCGAGGTCGTGCAGGGCTGTTGTGAAGTGTTCCGAGCCGCGGTCGTTGAGCCATCGGAGGAACTGGAGAGATGGGGCGTACTGACCCCTGTCGGGGTTGATCCCGAGGAAAGCGGCGGCGTCCCCCAGCGAACCGCCGGCGGCCCACTGAACCAGCAGGACGGCGCCATTCCGGCGTGCGGACTTGATGCGGGAGCCACGTTCGAGGGCCGCGAGGTACTCCTGGTGCCAGTTCTCCCGGAACTCTGGCCCGGCACCTCCAAGCCACCTGGCGGGGGCGCCCCAGCAGAGCGCCCTGGGCTCGTGTCCTCCGCCACGCGTCCTCGTGCTCCGACACCTTGCGGCAGGCCGCGGAGCCCTCCATCCGCTCCTTTCGACGCACCAAGCACAAGACCAAAGCGCCGACCCGCTCGGACGGCTACCGCCCCGAGCACGTCGCCGCGTTCCTGCAGTCGCGGGGGTCGAGCAGGCCGAGCAGTCGGTGCTGTGCGGCGAGCTCGCCGACTCCCGGCGGGAGGGCGCCGCTGTCGGCGGGCTGGTCCAGGGATGCGCCGCATGAGAGGGCCGTTCGTCCGCGCGAAGTGGGCTCCTCCGAAAAATCCTGACCGCGGACTCGGCAGCGGAACCTACGCTGGGATCCCCGCCAGGCCACCCAGGGAGCAGCGTGCCGCCGTTCGTCTACCGGATCACCAAGTACGACCCCGCCCACCGCGACGAGCGCGGTCACTACACCGGTGCCGAGGACACGGTCAGTGACCACGGGCCGGTCGAGGAGGCTTACCTGGCGGCAATCGCCGCCTTCGCGGAGGCGGCGGGCATTGAGCAGCTGGAGATCCGCGAGCCACAGATCGGAGGCTTCGCCCACTTCAGCCTGGAGCCACCGGTAGACGGCTACGGCCTGGCCGACCTGTTCCCGGCCGGCCCGATGGGGTTCCATGACGGCGCTCTGGTGCCGATCACCGTCGGCCTGGAACTCGTCCGGTCCATGCTCCGCGACAGCGGCGCCTGGTGCCGATTGGAGGCAGGTGAAGCGTTCGCCGTGCACGTCGGCTGGGACCAGTACATCTACGTCGGCAGCAACCAGCCCTGCGAAACCGCACTGGCCCGCACCCGCGCGCTCGGCCTGTTCCCGGAACGCCTAGACGCCTCGCCGTATGGTTTCGCCCCCGACAACCCCGCGCACGTGCAGCGCCCCGCCGACGCCGACTTCTGGGGCCGCCTGCACGGGACCGTCAGTGCCCACCGCGCAGTGTTCCTGGAGGAGGTCTTCGCCGTCAACGCCTCCCGGTGGCACCGCCTGACCCGCGACAACATCGAGACTGTGCGCTCCCAGCTGGCCCCACGCGCACAGCTGGCAATCTGGCCAGACCTGCTCACCGACGTCGACACGGCCGTGGCCGCCCTGCCCGACGAAGGCCTCGTGGAGATCGTCTGGGAGGACAAGGGTGGGCAGATCACGAGCACAGTCGTGGACGAGACCCAGTTCGAGGCAGCGGCCTCCCAGCTCGCCACCGCGCGTGCTGCCGGCGTTGTATCCATGTATGCCGGTGAAGATCTCCCGCTGTTCACAGCTGTGCTGCCCGACAGCGACGGCGTTCTACGCGCTCGCTGGCAGACCGAGCCGACACCCAGCGACCGGGACTGGGCCTTCCTGAAGACCTTGCGGCGAGGCCAGGTCGTCACCGGCACAGTGACGACCATCGCCAGCTTCGGCGTCACCTTCGTAGACATCGGCGGCTTCACTGCGATGATCAACATCCCGGAGTTGTCCTGGCGTCCCTTCGACCATCCCTCCGACGTCGTCAGCGTCGGCCAGGAGGTCACAGCCGAGGTCCTCGACGTCGACATGGTCCGAGAACGGGTACCCCTGTCGCTCCGAGCAGTCCAGGAAGACCCCTGGCCGCAGGTAGCGCAGAGAATCGGCGAGGTGGTCACTGGGCCGGTCACCAAAATCGTGCCATTCGGTGTTTTCGTCCGCATTGAGGACCGAGAGGACGGCTTCCAAGGGCTCGTGCACACCAGCGACCTGGATGAATCGTCCAGAGACGTCGTCGAGGTCGGCGACGCCCTCACTGTCAAGATCATCGACGTCGATCTCGCGCGCCGTCGTATCGCCCTGTCACACGTCCAGGCCCTTACCTCCACTACCGAGGGCCGGCCGTGTGACTGACGCGAGAAGAATCCGGTGCAGACCGAGTTGCGCCTGATGACGTAGAGCTCCTTGCTACCTCGAGGCAGCTGGGGGGAGTGCGAGGCCGTACCGGCTGCTTTCCGGACTCCCGCCACCAGGCGTCGAACGCCGCGTAGCTCTTGCTCCCTCCCGGCGGGGCCGTTCGAGGGTGGTGCAGAAGCTTCACCCCCACGCGGCACGGGGTCGCGCCAGCCCATTGCCTACCATGCACCTGCCGCAATATTGAGCATCGGAGTTGGCCATTCAGGCCATGTATCGCGCTCAGTCACAGCTGTGACTGAGCGTGATAGTTGTCTCTTGAGCACGCTGGTTGGCGCTTGAGCGCGATAGTTGGTCTCGCGAGTGCGACTTTTCGAGGTAGGTGACCCTTGATCGGGCTGCATGACCCTGTGCCTGCAGTCCTGGCGTCATTGGCCGGCGACGAGCTGGTGGGTGAGCCTGGGATGATCGACGTATGTCCCGCTTTCCCATTGAACCCCGTCCGCTGAGCGTCTCCGAGCGAGCCGTGCTGGAGCCCATCCTCTCCGCCGCTTCGCCGGTGCGCGCGAGCTGCGCGGCCAGCTGGACCTGGCGGAGGTCGTTGCTCTCTGGGCGCCTGGGTCCGTCAGCGTCGACCTCCAGGTCAGGGAACCGGTGCAGCACGCGACCATGACCTCCGAACTGGTGCCCGTCGATGCTCACGTCCACGACCGCTCGGGCGAGTACACCGGCGAACTGCTCGTGTGGACCGACAAGGGCGCCACCCTGGCGGTGCTGGAGTACGCCTGGATTACCGACGAGATGCCCAGTTCCCTGCCGACCATCGACCAGGTGAGGGTCGTCGCCCGCTGATCACCTGCATGACGGGCAGGTGTCAACAAAGAACGGCCTAGCGGTGGCAAGTAGAGTGATCCGATCGGCCAAGCACTCCACATCAGCCCTGCACCGCGGTGTCGCCTATCTCGCAAAGTCGCAGCGAGGTTGCGGGCGGGGCTTCCGCCCGGGGTGGTACCGGAGCCGGTCGCTAGGCTCCGGCGCTATGACCAGTGATCTTGGGTTCGGCTGCTCGTGCTGCGGGGCCCACCACCCTGAGCTGAGGACCTCCACGGACGGCCCCGTATCGCCCATCCCGGTCACGCCTGCCGGCGTGAGCCGCAGGGCCCAGCGGTTCGTCGAGGTGGAGGGTCTCCGTGTCCACCGGCAGGACATTCGGCGACACCACGACGTCTGGATCGGGCACGGGATCCCCGCTGCGGAGATTGACCGGGCAACTGCCTTCCAGGACCGCTGGGGCGGCCTCGCGCTGCCGCCGGCCCCGTTCTACGAAGGTGGTCCGCGCATCCTGGACGCAGGCTGTCCCGAGCGGATGCCAGGCGGCTGGTCGTTCCCGGCAGGGGACTGCCGGGTGTCCATGGCCTACCGATTCATGGTTGGCCCCGACGGGGCGTTCGGGATCGACGCCTGCCGCTGGACGCCCCTGCATGCCAGCACGGAGGGGTGGGTGGAGTCCCTGGCCCTGGCCGCCCATGCCCGCCGGTGGGCCAACACGGTCACGAGGATCAGGGGCAGGGCCGTAGAGGAACTGGATCTCGGCGGCTTCGAACCGGTGCCCGAGGTGCAGGGGCTGACCGACACCTGGTGGCGGGGCGAGGACTCGCTCATCGCCGTATACCGGGGCGAGGCCGTGGGCCTTGACGCCCCGCAGTGCCTCGAAGCCCACGTCTACGGCGGGCTCGACGAGTGGGGCCTCCAGGGCGGCTGACTCGTAGTGCCGAACCAGCATCGACGGCTGAGCTCGGTAGGTGGCCCTTTGAGTATCCCGGTTGGCCCCTGTGCACGACGGGTGGCCCCGTACGAGCCGCTGGATGACCGCCGGGAGGCTTCTGGGGAGCCGCCGGACCAGCCATGATCAAGTTCCGGGGATTCGACGGCTGGGGTGTGACGTGAAGGACTGGCGGACCGATCCGACGTTCGCGATGTGCCGGAAAGTGACGGAAGGGGCGGACCTGGCCTCGTTCTCGGGGGGTCCGTTCGACGTGCGGACGGCGGTGGCCGGCATCCTGCCCGAGCCCCGACTCGGCTTGGACATCGATGCCGTCCCGTGGGGTAACTTCCCCCATGGGCATGACGTCCGGGAGGCGGTTTCCCTCCTGCGCGCTGGCTGCGAACCGGTCGTGGACGCGACTGGCAGGTGATCTCAGGGATGCAGACACAGGAATTCAAGCTCGTGTGCGTCAAAGCAATCAAGGAGTGCGCAGGTGTGCCGTCTCTCGCAGGAGCGTGGCGTTGAAGGCCCGCCCGTGGTTGCTGCCGGACATCGGTGGCCGTGATCCGGCCAAGGTGCCCGCGTGGCCGTGCCAGAGCCCGCTGTGCGCACGAGGATTCTCTTGAACGCGGTCCCTCCAGGCTGGGGTCGCCAGCGAAGGGACACATCTCGTGCGTAGAGCGAAACCGTTAGTCATCGGTGCCCTGGCGTTCACGGCCCTCACCCTGACCACGGCGGCGGTTGCGGTGAACGCTGCAGGCGGTACCGGGGAGGAGGGGTCCTCCGTGGTGCACTTCGGCTCCGACGCATCCGGCCGGGAGTGGCACAGCGACGTCCTGGACGCCTCCGTCCCCGCCAACAACGACCCCGCGAACTTCGCGCCCGAGGGCGTGCAGCTCCCGTAGGCCGCCGCGGCGCGGAAACGGAGCCGGCCCGGTGCGTGGCACACCGGGCCGGACCATGTCGCCACCGCCGCGACAAGCGGCGGAGCCGCCGTTAGGCGCCGGGCCAGTCCTTGGCGTCCAAGGGGCGTGCGGTCGGCGCCGGGAGCGCGTTGTTACGGCGCTCCTCCCGCTCCTCGAATGCCCCCCGGTAGCACCGAGCCCGCCTGCGCCACCACGGCGTCCGCGCGGCGGACGAGAAGGATCCCGCGGCCGTAGACCGCTCAAGCCGGGATGCGAGGCGGTTCAGCAGGCGGTCCAGGAACACCAGCATCGGATCTCTCACTTCGGTCAGGTGCCGCAGGCGGCACGCACGTACTTGCCGACCTCATACGGCCCGCCGTGGTCGCCGCGGGTGTCCACCAGGTGCGTCTGGACCTGGAGGTTGTAGTTGTAGGTGCCGCCGCCGGGGCAACGGATCGACCAGATCGTGTCGTTGACCTGGGTGGGGGAGTAGACGAAGCGGGAATTCGTCCAGCGCGTGTAGGAGCGCGGCCCCGACCACGAGGACCGCAGGAATTTCCCGCGGGTGTAGTGATAAAGGAAATTCCCCGAGCACAACTCATGACTGGACGAAGAGAGATGCCCCAGGCTTTTCACGGTGGGGCGTGCCCAGGTGGAGCAGACCCAGCCGGCGGATTTCGCACTCTGCCCCGCAGCGGCGGGCAGCGCGTCACGCGACGGCGCGAAATTCGCTGGGTCATTGTTCGCGGTCACCGACGCGTCCATGACCTCACTCGACCACTCGGCGCCGCCGCCGTCCATCCCCCAGTGGATGACGATCGCGTCACTGGTGTCGAAGCCCGCGTCCTGGGCCTCCTGCGTGTGGGCGTCGCTGACGCTGACCTCGGGAAGCTGGTCATCCGGGACCACCGGGTCGACCTCGTCGTTGCCCGGCCGCGACGGGATCGGCCCTCCTGCATCCTGCGTGGTGGCCGCCGGATCCTCATCCGCCTGCGCCACGCCCCCCGCAGCCAAAGAGGCCGCGGCAAACACCGCCACGAGGGATACGGATAATCGCCTTGCTGATCTCACAGTGTGGTTCCTCCCGTTTATGTGCACCCCTTTGTCGCGGGGCATCAGGAAAATGCTTTCACGTCGAACGCGCGAGCGGGAAGGCATTGGTGGACGTTGTCCGGATCCCGCCCGGGAGGCCGTCACTCCGCAAAGTGCACGACATTTCCCGCGGCGCCCCGAGCTGTGTTGGCGTCCCTGTCGGTCCAAGCACCGTCCCCGTGCCGGGGGATGAACCAATGCACCCATCCGACTGGGGCGAGCCGCCTGGGTAGCCACCCAGTTCACCACCATCCTCGCGGGCCAGGCCTGCCGTTCTGATCGGTGCCTCTCTCGACATCACTCGCGCCCGCCGGGGACTCACCGGTGCCCAAGAGGGCATTGAGCAGGACACATACGGGATGCGCTGCCCTGTACCTGCTCGTCAGACGGAGATCCAGCAGTAGAGACGCTGTCCTCGAGCCACCGCCCGGCTGGCCAAGTTGGCCGTATCTGTGAGGAATTCCGCCAGCCTCTCCGGATCCGGGGGTGTCCAGAACACGTCCGAGGTGGCCCACTCGCGGCCAACCTCTCGCAGCAGGGACTGATCAGCGTCGGCGAGGGCATCACGCAGGGAATCGGTCAGCGTCAGGCACAGAAGCTCCCCCTCGTCGATGCTCGCGAGCAGATGGCTATGCCGCGGGTCGCCCTGGACCGTCTCGGCCGACCGTCCGGTGAGAGCCGCTTCCGCTGGCAGCAGGGCTATGGTCGGATCCATCCCGTTGACGTCGAACCCGTCATAACCCGTTGCAGTTGGTTCGCAGTCTTCGCGCACTACGGCGCGCACTGCGTCGTCATCGTCGGCAGCAGCAAAGTATCCATAGATAACTCCCATGCCGTGATCTTGGCACCCACCTCTGACACAGACGTCCGGCTGGTTTCCCCGCAGAAAGGCTCCGCGCCCCTTGGACGAATTGCGGCTCGGTGGGAAGTGGCCCGTGCGTGACCGACTAGGAACGGTACCTGAAGGGGCAACCTGCCTGCGCTGGCCGCTGCTTCGCTCGATGCAACCCCGGTCCCGGCGCAGCGAAGAAGGCTGTGTGTCCGGCGGTGGCGTGCGCGGGCGTCAAGGGGGGCGTGTTCGTATCCGGATGCCCCCGTTCCGCGGATTGGGCGGTGACCGGCGTGCACGAGGGGGGTGTGTTTTCGCTTGGCTGGGCAGTGAGGGCCCTTCGGTTCTCCGGCTGCCGCAGGGGGCGGCCACGCTGTTCGGTTATGAGTGGAGGGACCGCGGCGGACGTGAATGTCGTCGAGAAGGCCATGTGGGTGCTGCTGGTGGTGACGGCGGGCCGGGTCTTCGCCCCGGACGTGGACGGTGCTGGAGGCACCTGCTGGGGGCCGGGGGTGCGGGCGGGGGCTGTCGAGCTGACCGGCCGTCACCGCTCCGGACAGACTTCGCGCGGTCCGCGCCCGGAGGCAGCCCTCCTCGTCCAGGCGGATGCCGAGACGGAGGCGGGGTGGGGGCATGGTGAGTGAGGGTGAGGACTGGCTGGGGAAGCAGGCCGTCAGCGGGGAGCTGGCCGGTGTGCTGCCGGTGGACTACGTCGCGTTCCACGCCCACCACCACCGCACCTACCTGCGCTACGTCCACCTGCAGCTGGGCAGTGACGCCGAGGCGATAGAGGTCGTCGAGGACGTGTTCACTCTTCTGCTGAAGGTGTGGGACCACGCCCTGCGCCAGCCCAGCACCGAGGCGTTCGCCTGGGCGGCCCTGCGTGAGGGGGTCGAGCGTCGGCGGATCGTCCTGGACCGGCCCGTGGCGATGGTGGAGACCGCCTGGTTCGCCGCCCTGCGCCGGACCTCGCGTACCCGTCTGGAGCTTTTGGAGTCCAAGCTCGGTCTGTACGCGGCGATCGCGCAGCTCCCGGAGAGGCATTACGACGTGGTGCTGCTGGTGTTCCTGGAGGGCTGCTCGACCGAGACGGCCGCGCGGATGATGGGCATCTCGCCTGCAACGGTGCGGTCAGTGAGGTTCGTTTGTGCTGGGGCTCGGCCCCAATATGCGCGTGCAGTCCCGCCGTTGGAGTCTGCCAAGCGACCCTGCCTGGCGAGAAGCGGCTCTTGCGCCGAGGGGGCAGGCTTGATGAGAGTGACCGAGGTGCTTGGTCCGAGCCACTGATTCGCCTGGGACTGGGCATCTGGGGTGTCGAAGGGAGATGCCGTGCTGCCTCGGCGACAGGTCATGCGGTTGTGCGCGGTTGGGGTGGCCGTCGCTGTCACCGTGGTGGCCGCGGTGCTTGCCGGGGTGCAGCAGTGGGTCCTGACCGCGGTCCTCGCAGGCGTCAGCGCGGCCGTCACGGGAATCGTCACGCGCAGCGTCGACCACGCCGTCATGCGCGGCGGCCGGGCGAGGCCGCCCCACAAGCAGGAAGCCCCCATCACCGTCACGTCCACCCAGAGCCCCGGCATCAGAGGGTATATAGGCCCCTGCCGCCGACCACGGAACACCGGCGCGATCCCGCCAACGTGGTGCAGCTCTATTCGGCCGACATCCATCTGATCGTTGAGGCCACCGGCAACCGCACAGTGATCGTGAACACCATGGCTATGCGCCTGGAGTCATATGAGGTTCCTCCGCACGTCAGCGACGTCGGGCCCCTTTTGCTCGGTTACCCGATGGATCTGCGGGAGCTCCGGGAGTTCCGCGTGAGGCTCACCGCGGGAATCAGAGCGAATACCACGGCCCCGACCTCTTGGGTTAGACCTGCCGAGGGCGTACCGGACTTCCCCTACACGGCCACACCGGACAGCCCTGGTCACTTCTTCCTCGACGTGGGCACCGCTGAACCAGGCGACTACAGGTTTCGCATCGAGGTTCACTGGATCTGCCAGGGACAGTCCGGGATCGTCGTTGCCGATCAGTCTGGGGAACCCTTCCGGTTCGTGCGCCCGGAGCGGTGAACGCCCCTCATGCGTCTGGCAGCAGCAGCCATCTGCTCGCCGTGTGGCCCGCCATCCACTGCCGGGCGGCTCAACCCTGCGCTGCCCCGCCCCGCTGCGCAGACGGCGCGTGTACGCCGACAGCTCGCGACCATGTACCCGGCCACGACCGGATCTACCACCCCTACGGACTGTGCGGCCTGTCCGGCGTGCGCGTCACCGATCACGCTCGCCCTACCTTCCGCTCCCCGGTGAGGTCCTTCCACCGGAACGGGGGCACCCCAGCCCTGGGGGTGCAGTGGGGGCTCATGCCCCGGGGTAGGAAATCCGGCACAACTCCGTATGCGGACACGAAGGATGGCCCACTATGGGTAGTACTGCGGGGGCTACTCGTGTCTGCCCTGCCAGCGTGAGCGCTCCCCGCTCCTGACCCCGTGCCGTTGACCATCCCCCCTGGCGGCGCGGTTCCCCGGCCCCGATCGAGGCAAGGACACGGTGGCGCCAGCGGGCCGGGAAGCCGGGGTCGTAGAGCTGCTGGTGGTTCAGGTCCGCGAGCAGCGGCACTCGGTCGGGACCCAGCCCGGAACGCGGCGTCCCAGTACCGTACGGAGCTCGTAGCCCGTGGCTGCCGGGTCCAGCCGTCGGGGTCCGCTGGGGCGGTCCGGTCGGTCGCGTTGTCGATGGTGGCGTGCGGTATCTGCCCGCCCGGGTGCTGGTGGTGACCTGGTCGGGGTGGGCGGCGAGCAGAGCGAGTGCCTGTTCGGCGTCCTTGCGCTTCAGGTCGTACGGGTGAGTGCGCCGCCAGCGTCCAGGCGGCGGCCGAGTGCGTCCGCCAGGGCCTCGTCCTGGGCGGCAGCCCGCCCGGGCATGGGGCGGTGTTCGGCGGGTCAGGGGAGCGGGATCAGCACTTGTTCGGGGCTGGCGGGGCAGACCCAGGCCGCACAGTCGTCCACCGCGGCAGCGGACATCGGGTGAGGGTGCCCTGGACACGGCGGCAGGGCGCGGCCGTGTGTCAGTTCGATGGCCCAGTCCTGGAGCCGGTCGGCCAGGAGCACCAGGGCTTCGACGTGATCCATGTCCGGTGGCAGACGGACCCGCGTCGATTCGTCGGCGGTGGACACCAGTACGTGGACACCGGCGTCCAGGGGCGGCTCGTCATCGAGCGGTCCCCACTGCACGGTAAGCGAGGAGCTGAACGCCCCGGCAGGGAAGGACGGAGGGTTGGGATGCCCGTGTTCCCTCGTGATGGCTGTCGAGCCGTATCCAACGGTCACGACCGAGATCTCACACCGGCCCGCCAGGCCGAGACGGTTCACGATGGCCTCGGCCTGACGGGACACCAGATCAGTGGGATGCATGCGGGGATTATCCGCGAAGCGGGACGACGCCGCCCGCGAAGGTGAGCGTGCCGCGGCCGGTGCGGCCACCGATGTTGACGGAGAAGGTCATGTAGTCCTGGCAGTCCACCGCGTCCCACGCATTGACCTTGCCCATGGTCCCGTGGAACTGGATGCGCACCGGCGGGGCGGGACACCCGCTCGGCTGGCCTGGGGCCGCCCGTACCGTGCCGGCGGCGTTGAGCGGAGCAGCGCGGGGGTGCGCCCGGCGACCGCCCGCCATCAGGCGGACCCCACTCCGAGCAGGAGCTAGGTGGGCGCGGTCGCCGGTCCATGGCCCCGAACTTGCGAGCGCCCGGGGCCTGCCGACCGTATCCCTGGGCTTGCGGGTTCGGGAAGCGGGTTCTGCCGCTGCCGCCCCCCGTCGGCTGGGGCAGGTGGGCCGGCGGGCGTGGACGTGTAGATCGTCTTCTTGTCATGCCAGGCTGTAGCGTGTGGCTGTGGAGCGTGGACAGGTACCGGGTGGCCCGCTGAGCGACGGTGAGTTCGAGGACTTCAAGGCGTTGCTCCGCCGGTATTGCGCGTACGAGCTGGACCAGTGGGACTGTCTGCGGACCCCGACCCCATACGGCCCTGGGAACGACGTAACCCAGTCCGCATACAACAAGACCGGCTATTGGACGACGTGCAACATCGACTACGCCTACCTCTACCCGACCGAGGCGAGCAGGGGCAGGACGGCCCGACCCTCTGGGCCATCTGACCCGTTCGCACGTCCCAGCGCCCCGCCTGCACCTGGCGGGGCGCTTCCCGGCTTGCCGGACGCCGAGCGTCAGATCGGGTCCGCACTCCTGCGGCAGGGTGAGGCAACGTGGAAGTCGCCACGCCTGGTGGGAATGTCAGCTCCGTGTCGGCGGTGTGGGCGGCCCGAGGACTGTGGCCGAAGCCCGCAGTCCTCGGGCCGCGCCCCTGACGCCTCGGCGGCCTTCGTGTGGTGAAGGCCGCCGTGCGGGAGGCGCTGCTGCGGGGCCTTCTGCTCAGGAGTTCAGCACTGGGGGAGCATGTTCTGCGCGCGCCAGAAGTCGGTGTCGCTGAGGTTGACCATGTTCACGTAGACGTTGCGGTGGCCGCTGTCGTCGTCGGTGCGCAGCCAGGCACCGGAGATGTGTCCGTTGTTGGAGTACCAGTCTCCCGCGGTCCAGCAGTAGAAGTAGTTGCGGCCCGCGTACAGCGTGCCCGCGTGGCTGTGCAGGTTGGGCTGGTAGTGGGACCACTGGGTCACCGAGGTGGTCAGATACACCTTGGCCTGCGCCCGTGCCGGCGCGGCCTGGGCGGGAGTGAGAGCGGAGCCCACAGCCAGTACCCCGACAGCGGCGGCCACGCAGCCAGCGGCCCGGACGGAACGATTCTTTCGCATAACTTCTCCCCGACGTGTACTTCCCCCGATGCGCGCCCGTCCGCTTCGCCAGCCGTGCGATGGACGTGCTGCGCTCAGGAAACGACTCACCTGATCTGTAGATCAGTCACGTGGGAGCGTAGGCCCGTCGGGTAGCGAATCGATGCCCGCACGGTCACAGGCTCGTCCCCAGCGTCCCCAGCGTCCCTCGCGTCCCCAGCGTCCCCGCGCACAGCGGCATACGTCACGCCTGCCTGCCGGGGGCGTCGGGGCCGGCGCTCCGCGCCTGGCTCTCCTCCCTGGGTCCGGACCAGCGATGGCTACCGCCGCGCTTGGTTGGATGCGTAAGGCGATCGGCGCGCAGGTGTGCAGAGCATGAGGAGAGTGGTCGTATGACGACGCTGGAGACCCATTTGGCTGCCGGGCTCGGGTTCCAGCCTGGCGCGGTCGTCCGGGTGGTCGGGTACGGCGATGACGCCGACCAGGTAAACATTTTCGACGTACACAGGGCGAGTCCGACAGTAGACGTCGGCAGGCGAACGCCCGGGGGGAGCTTCTTGGCGCTGGACGCAGCCGCCCGCTGTGCTGTGCGCCCTCCAGCGAAGGGGAACTGGGTAAAGCTGGGTGTCCATGGCGGAAGGGGCGGGACGGACTTTGCGTCGGGCGTCATGTTTCCCTTGGCGATTGCGACCTGTATGCGCATGAATGCGACCTGTGTGCGCGTTGGGGCGGCGTCATGACCGTTGGCGCGGCACGGCCGCATGTCCATAGTGGTAAGTGAGCCGTTGACTGGGTCGGATCGCTGACCATGGCTGCGAGCTCACCGTTCGGGGGTGGGGAGCGGGTCTAGGCTGGGGGTATGTCCCTGGTGCAGGGGGCCGAAATGCCTGATGAGCAAGCGCCGGTCGGGTTTAGGGGAGGAAATGATGTCTGTGATGAGGAAACTGAGCACGATCTGTAGCTTGAGTGCGGCCGCAGCCTTGGCGATGGGAATGCTGACGGCCGGGCCGGCCTCAGCAGACCTCCGCGCGGCCTCCTGGCCCAATGACACGTACTACGTATGTGCCGACTACTGCGACGGCGCTACGCAGGGCGGGGTCGTCTGGGGCAACCGCACCTCGAAGCTTCAAGGTTGGGTGGAGGCATACAACGGCACCGCAACCGTCCACTTCGACGCCTTCGCCGGTTCCACCAAGGTCGACAGCCAATCCAGGACTTCCAGCGGCCCTGTGGTCCCCTACAACTTTTACATCGGCGACCCCGATCTGCCCGGCGGCGTCGATCGGATCAGGATCCAGGTGTGCGCGCCTCGCGGCTGCGGCGAACAGTTCAACCTGATCAGGGACTGACGCACCTTCCGTAGCCGTATGGGCTGCCGCACAAATACGCTGGAACTCCCACCGCCCGACGGGCGGCAGGATGTGCGTATGGTGAAGAGCGAGATAGAACTGCTGGCGCTGTTGCGTGAACTTGATGACCCGGAGCGGCTGGAATGGCCGCTGCATTACGACCGCGCGGCGACCGGCCTCAAGTTCGGCGGGCTGGTGCGCCGGCTCGAAGCGGACTTCGGCGTCACGTGCGAGTCCGAGCGGGACACCCAGGATTCCAGCGAGTACGGGCGCATCCACGTGCCCGCGGACGCGACGGTCTGCGGGACGCGGATCGTGGTCTGCGTGAGTAAATTCGGCTCCCTCGCGGAGGTCTGCGCTGACAATCCGGGGGCCTTCCTCAGCACGGACGAGGCCCATGAGGAGGGGGCGCTGGACCTCGGCGACCTTGCCACCGTGGAGGAGGCGCTGGCCGACCTCGGCTATGTGAGTGTCCCCGAGGAACTGTTGGAGAGCGACTACGAGGGCCCCAGTGCGCTGGAGCACTTCGCGGCACGGCCCACCTGGTGGACACGGTTCTTCGGTCTCTGGTGACCCGACCGCCCGGCCTCCACCCTCAGCTGCTGGCCTCTGGGCGGCTGAGGCCCGGGGCGGATCCTCGGCAAGATCGGTAAAGGCCGCATGAACCCCCTTGCGCACAGAGCTGCCAGCGTAGCTGTGCGTAATTAGACCCAACACCCTTTGATCAGAATCCTGTGGTTGCTCACGCCCAGTCCATGCCCAGCTGTGCGAGGCGGCGTGCTGGTCGGCGGTGAGCTTGTCGCGCCGACTTTTATTTTTGGAGATCCATACGCCCAGCTTCATCACCACCGGCTCCGCCGCGCCGTCGATCGCGATCTCCTCGCCGTGCGCGCGGGGCGCCGCCCGGTCCGGGCCACCCGCTCCGCCCACTGCGTGAGGGCCGCCGCGCCCGGTTGGAACGCCTGCTGCGCCGTGCCCGGACTTTCTTCCGGTCCACGAGCGGCTGTCGGGGCCGGAGGCGGCGTCTGGTCGGGCTCTAGGCCCAGGGCGCTGAGCCCGCTTCTGCTGCTCGGGCCGTGCCAGCATCCGAGACCTCCCAACGCCTACGCTGTTCTCCGACGACGACACGCTACCCATGCCCATCCCGCCGCCCGGGATCGCATTGGGTGCACGCTCACCGTGTCGTCGCAAGGGGCGGGGTCAGCGGTTGAGGGTGTTTCGCTGAACTCCAGTCCCGCTTCTGCGAAGCATGCGCCAATCATCTGCGGCCGGTACTGCAACATCTTGAGCTTGCGCTTGACCGCGCGGATGTTCTGGCCAAGGTCGGCGGCCTTGAGGTTGCCGAGGCCGCGCTTCACCAGCGGCCAGATACCCTCGGTCGGGTTCAGATCAGGGGGTGTAGGTCGGCAGATGGAAAACGATGAGCCAGTCGGAGTTCGCGGCTATGAAGTCCGTGTTCATCGGCGACCGCCAGCGCCCAGTAGGGGGCCCGCGTGAGACGACGAGCCGCTGAGCGGTCTCAGAGGACGAGCACGGTGGGCAAGGCGCTGACGTCGATACCCAGCGAGCGAGCGGGCGGTGGCGAGTGCGCAGAGCAACGCCACGTACGTGAGGCACTCCCGGGTGAATCCCCTGACGGCGGCTCCGCCAGTCCGCTGTATGCGGGCGGCTCAGAGGCGCGGTCGATGGCCGGCGTGACAGGTTCGGGAACAGACGCCCGGCGATGGGCGGTCGCACGATGCGGATCGGCGGGGCGGGCAGTCCGTACTGGGTGACGTGGGAGCGGGCCCCTGAGCCGTATCCGTCCTCCTTGAGCAAGACAGGAGAAGGGTGACGGCCACCTGCAGAGGTGTCGTGCGCGGGGAATGGTCATGCGCCAAGTCCGCCAACGGCGTCTTGGTCGAACGCTCGATGGCTGCAGGGCTGCCTGACTGGTGAGGTCCTATGCTGCGGGGATGATCAAGCCCGTTGAACTCGTCATATTCGACTGCGACGGCGTGCTGGTTGACAGTGAGCGCATCGCCGCACGCGTGCAGGTCGCCCTGGGAGCCGAGTTGGGCTGGCCGCTGACCGAGGACGAGGTCGTGGACCGGTTCATCGGGCGCTCACACGCTGCCATCCGCGACCAGGTCGCCGCTCAGCTCGGTGAGGACACAGCCGCGACCTGGTCGGAGAGGTTCGAGCAGCTTCACCGCGAGGCCGTGGACGCCGAGCTCTCCCCGGTCGAGGGCCTGCCAGAAGCCCTCGACGCACTCACCCTGCCGACCTGCGTCGCCTCCAGCGGCTCCCACGACAAGATGCGGCACACCCTCGGCCGCACCGGACTCTACGAACGCTTCGCGGGCCGCATCTTCAGCGCAACTGAGGTCTCTCACGGCAAGCCCGCCCCGGACCTGTTCCTGCACGCAGCCCGACAGATGGGCGTCGATCCCGCAGACTGCGTGGTGATCGAGGACAGCCAGCCCGGAGTCCGCGCTGCCCGCGCCGCCGGCATGCGATCTTTCGGCTATGCCGGCGGGCTCACCCCGGCTGCACGACTCGAAGGCCCCAACACCACCGTCTTCTCTGACATGCGCAAACTGCCGACACTCATCGCGGGGCAGTAGCCACCTGAACCGTCCCATCCACAAAAATCGACCCTGGCTCCCTCCAGCACCCCCAGCGCGTACAGCCCGTACGGCTAGTGGCTCGTCTCAGTTCCTTGGCCGGACATCTCGGTAGGCTGCTGGAGGCGATCGCGACTGCTCTGGGTGTGCGGCATCCTTCGGATGACAGGTAGGGACGTGTCGGACAGTGAAGCGTCCAGCGGCGGGGCAGCGGCCGTGACAGCCGTTCGGAACTCGGTCTTCCTGGGTGTGTTCCTCGCGGTGGCAGCCCATCCCAAGGTGTCTTTCACCGTTGTTGAACTGGCAGGCCGTGGCATCGCCGCAGCCGCGGCTGCGACTCGTTGGGTGCTGGAGGTCGGGAAGCCGTCCCTGGACGGCTTCACCTTGGCCGACAAGCTCATCGATCTCGGCGAGCGGGAAGA
The DNA here is from genome assembly GCF_056435525.1 of Streptomyces sp. NPDC043908. Classification (NCBI taxonomy): domain Bacteria; kingdom Bacillati; phylum Actinomycetota; class Actinomycetes; order Kitasatosporales; family Streptomycetaceae; genus Streptomyces; species Streptomyces sp. NPDC043908. Next base: position 34,456 of record NZ_JBWKEI010000029.1, read on the forward strand.
CCAGCTCGTCGACCTGTGGCAGGGCTATGGAAGCGGCGAGGTCGACGCGGCGGCCTTCGAGACCCGTCTGGCGGGGATCGTCGCAGCCATGGAGAAGTGGCCGGCGGTCCCCGAGGGGCTGGTGGAGAACTTCTCAGGCCGCCTTCGCGGGGTACTGAGTCCAGGTTCGGATCGGTGAGTCCGGGGCGAAGGCGGTCTTCGGCGCGGCGCGGGTGTTGTGCCAGCGGATGTAGGCGTTGATGGCGGTGTTCTGCTCGTTGTGGCTGCGGTGGTCGGTGCCGTTGAGCGCGAAGTAGCGCAGGGCCGCGAACTCGGTGGCTACGCAGCTCGGCAGGTTTCTCCTGCACCAGCACGCCAAACGCCTCCGCAAGCTCAGCGCCTGATTCAGCGACCGCCCCCGCAAAGCGGCGGCACTGAAAATCTGGCTGGCTTCCCTCTCAAAGGAGCGACAGGGCAGCTTCGCCGAGCTCGCCGCCTTCGAGGCCGCCGCCCTGGTCCTTCCCGCGAGCGTCGACAGCGCCCACTGGTACAGCGGGTGGAAGATCCTCCAGGACTACCCGGGCTCGACACCCGGCAGCCTGCGCACCCAGGCCGGTGAACTGGAGCACCTGTACGCCCAAGCAGTGCTGCGCCACAGACTCGTGATCAGGCCCTGGAGGGCGAGGCATCGGTGACGGCAACAATGCCGGGGCGCCGGGGCTCTCGTTCGGCCTCCAGGCCCGTGACGACGCTCGCCGCTTCCTGAGCTGTCTGTGCCGCTTCGAGGTTGCCGATGGTGCGCTGGGTGAGGCGCCGGTCGTGCTGGGGCTCGCCCCCGTGCTGGCGGGCAGGGCCCCAGCACGGGGGTCAGCGGTTATTGCTGCCGCAGCTGGCCCCTGCCCGAGGAAACGGAACATACAAAATCCCATCCTCACGCAGTCGACGGAATCGCAGCGGATGGCTCCGGACGCCACCGCCGACCCTATGGCCGCCTCTCATCAAGGGGCACCATCAGGCCGCCGACGGCGAGTAGCGGAGCCGCCGTGCCCATCCGTCCGCCCCACGGCCCATTTGACAGGATGCCGCGGCGGGCCAATGACGGTTCGACTCCGGCAAGTGGCGGGGCCTCGGAGGATGGGCTGGGGTGCGTGTCCTGTTGCGCGTCGGCGGGGGCCGCGCTGCGCCCTGCCGTCGTGGGGCGCTGTGGGCCCGCAGGGGATGCGTGCCTGGTGGCGGACTTCCCAGCCCGGGGGTGCGCCCTGGCGGGCTTCGCCAGTGAGGTGCGCTCGCTATGGCAGTCCGTTTTTTAGGGCCTGGCGCTGGGAGTCGAAGTCGGGGCGCGCAGCGCGTACTGCGGTCCGCAGCTGGGCTATGAAGGATGGCAGTGTTGAGGCCGCCTCATCGCTGGTGATCACACGGGCATCCCGCCAGTGTCCAGTGAGACCGTTGCCTTGGGGGCCCGGCAGCTCGATGGTGACCATCCAGTGCAGACGCAGTCGCTGGTCGTCGAGCACCTGCAGCGCTGCCGCTGCTACGAGGGTGAGGGAGCCTTTCGGCAGGTTCTCCACCACGCACATGGAGCCACCCTCGTGGTGTACCTGCTCTCCGGAGACACCCGGCATGCGGGCCCTTTGTTCTTCGGGCACAGCTTGAGGGTGCGGATAGGCCTTGGCCTCCACCTCGGGCCAGGATCCTAGCTCGGAGCACAGTTCCGCGATGGCTCCGCCGATGAATGCCAGATGCTCTGCTGCCAGCTGCACGGCTGCTGGCCGGAGTTCATTGGCCTTGGCCGTCGCGTCCCGTAGGGCCCCAAGGCGCTCTTGCAGGGAACCGCTGCGCCTGGGCTGAGCCCACGGCACTCCCTCGACCGCTACCTCCGGCGAGGGAGGGAAGCACATGAGCCGGCGGTTATGGAATTGCAGTTGGTGAACCTCGACCTCGGGGTATGCCTGCAGGATCTCATGGAGTGCCGGTCGGCGTCCTGCAGGGAAGGCGTCTCCGAGGATCACTCCAGTCAGCGCGCTGCGGATGTCAATGTATGCCGGCAGGAGCGACTGGTCGAGCAGGACGAGCCGGTACTCTGCCTCATTCTCCCAGTCCCAGTACTTCCTGAAGAACAGCGAGTCTTGGTTTGCCTCGGCATACGCCAGAGCGGCGGCATCGACGCCGAACTCTCTGATCTGCCCGATGTCCAGGTCGTTCGGTCCCGCCCCTTGGGTGGGCACGTAGGCCACGGAATTGTGAAACCGCATTGCGGCGGCATCCGTCTGCTCGAGGAACGCCTCGATCAGCCGGGTGCGGTCGAAGCGTAGACAGATGCCGGTATGGCCGGCGCCGTAGTGAGCCCACAGTGACAGGTGGCCCCAGCCTCGCCAGGCGTCGCGGTTCCAGACGTGGTCCGGCAGGGTGAAGTCCCGAGTCAGGCAGGCGACTTTCGTGTGCAGGCGGATGTGCCGGTCGATGTCTGCCCACAAGCTCATAGATCCTGCGTTGTCCAGCCAGCCTGTGTCCTCGTGATGGCAGCTGAGGACGGGATGGAGGGGACGGGACTCCCAGAGGTCGTTCGTCGACTCAAACGGCGACAGCCGTAGTGTCCCGCTGGCCAGAATGTTGTACATGGCCACGTTGGCGTTCGTGTAGTGGTAGAGATCGTTCGACTCGGACCTCTGTGCCGTGATGACCTCCAACTCCGCAAGGGACGCGGCCTGGTGTGAACCTGAAGAGTCCGACGAGGGCATAGCGCATACTCCTTCCGCTGGCAGCGTCTCTGTGGCCAGATCCCGAGGCAGCCAGCAGCAGTCTACTCCGCATAGTGTCACAGTGACGATAATTGGGGAGATCGAGCTGAAGTAGGGCTCACTCGACAACACCGCGCCCGTCGGCATTGACCCCAAGCGGGTGCCATTCGCGGAGATTCAGGAGCGGCTGACGGTCGCCGGTCGACGGCCGGGGAGATCCCCCAAGAGGCGCGCCAGCTTGTTATCGACGGCTACGGCATCAACCTGGCCGCGCACGAGATGGCAGTGAGTCGGCGTAGCGCGTCCACGTCGTGCTCCCTGGTGGTGGCCGCCGTGCTCGACGACCGCGGCCGGACTCGCCGCCGGGCTGGGGTCGGGGTCGGGGCCGGCGGGTGCGTTGAGACGGAACCCGGCGGCGAGCAGGTCTTCGACGGGGATCAGCCATCCGCGGTGCGGGTCCTGGACCGCGCCGGGCAGGCCGCCTTCTTCTCGCCGTCGGCGGATGGTGGTGCGGCTGACGCCGCACGCGTCGGCGGCCTCCCGTTGGGTCAGCATCGGGCGAGTGGTGCTCATCCCCGTATCCTCCCCCGCCCCCACCACCGGGCACAGCCCCGACCCGCATGCAC
>NZ_JBWKEI010000030.1:0-30073 GCF_056435525.1 Streptomyces sp. NPDC043908
TCGGGGGCGTAGCCCGGCCGAGGGGGTCGGGGGCGTAGCCCGGCCGAGGGGGTCGGGGGCGTAGCCCGGCCGAGGGGGTCGGGGGCGTAGCCCGGCCGAGGGGGTCGGGGGCGTAGCCCGGTCGAGGGGGTCGGGGGCGTAGCCGCCGGGCAACGCGCCTCGGGCTCGGCCCCCGGAGGGTTTAGGGAAGGGGCGGGGTGGGGGACATTCAACCCCCGACCCCACCCCCCACACCTCACCCCACCAACACCTCCCCCCGAACCTCCCCCACAGAATCCGCCCCGGAACCGACACCAGCACCAGCACCAGCACCGGCACCGGAACCGGCACCCGAATCAGCACCGGCACCGGCCCCCGCCCCCCGCCCCGGCAAACACCCCGCACTGACCGCCGCCAACGCCACCACCCCCGCACCGACCCACAGCGCCGGCTGCAACCCGTCCACGAAGGCCGACGCCGAGCCGTACCCGCCCTGGGCGGAGAACACCGCCGCCAGGACCGCGACACCCAGCGCCCCGCCCACCTCCCGCAGCGCGTTGTTCGCCCCGGACGCGATCCCCTGCTCGGACGGCCGCACGCTCGACATCACCAGGTTCGCGGCGGGCGCGAAGTACAGCGCCATCCCGATCCCGCTGACCGTCATGGCCGGCAGCTGCGTCCCGTACGACACGTCCGGCGACATGATCAGCGCGAACCAGCCGAGCCCGACCGCCTGGAGCGCCAGCCCCACCGTCACCACCGGCCGCCCGCCGATCCGGTCGGAGAGGATGCCTGCGACCGGCGCGACCAGGAGCGGCATCGCGGTCCACGGCAGCATCCGCAGCCCCGCCTCGGTCGGCGAGTAGCCCAGCACGCCCTGGAGGAACTGGCTGAGCAGGAAGATCGAGCCGAACATCCCCACGAACATCAGCAGGCTGGCCAGGTTGATCGCCGAGAAGGCCCGGCTCCGGAACAGCCGCATCGGCAGCACCGGCGCCGCGCTGACGACCCCGTGCCAGACGAACGCGCCCAGCAGAGCCGCACCCCCGACCAGCCCCGTCAGCACGGTCGGGCTGCTCCAGCCGTCCACGTTGCCCCGGATCAGGCTGTAGACGATCCCGAAGAGGCCTCCGCTGGCGAGCACCGTGCCCCGGATGTCGAGCCGCGCCCCGCTTCCGTACGACTCGGCGAGCCGCAGCCGCGCGAGCGGCAGCACGGCCACCCCGAGCGGAACGTTCAGCCAGAAGATCCACTGCCAGGAGAAGTGCTCGGTCAGAGCCCCGCCGATCAGCGGCCCACTGGCCACGGCGAGGCCGTTGACCGCGCCCCAGATCCCGTACGCCAGGCCCCGCTTCGCCACCGGCACGGCCGCCGTGAGCAGCGTGAGGGTGAGCGGCATCATGATCGCCGCGCCGACGCCCTGGACCGCCCGCGCGGCGACCAGCCCGTCGATCCCGGGTGCCAGCGCCGCCGCGGCGGACGCGCCGGTGAAGATCGTCAGCCCGACGAGGAAGAGCTTGCGCCGCCCGAACCGGTCCCCCAGCGCCGCCCCGAACATCAGCAGGACGGCGAAGGTGAGCGTGTACGCGCTCACCGTCCACTCCAGGTCGTCCAGCGCCCCGCCCAGGTCCTCGCGGATCGACGGCAGCGCGGTGGTGACGACGAGGTTGTCGAGTGCCGCCATGAACCCGGCGATGCTGGTGATCACCAGCGCCCACACCGCTCCCCCGCGCCGGCCGGCCGCCTCCCCGGGCCCCGCCTCCGGCACAGTTCCCTGCGCAGTCCCCTGATCAGCCTCTCGCTCAGGACTCTGCCCGGACCCCTGCCCGGACCCCTTCACGGACCCCTGGCCGGACCCCTTCACGGTCTCCTGGCCGGACCCCTTCACGGTCTCCTGCCCGGACCCCTTCACGGACCCCTGCCGGGACCCCGTCGCGGCCCCCCGCCCGGTCCCCTTCGCAGCCCCCTGCTCGTGCTGCTCGGGTATCTCCCGCTGCTCGGACATCGCTTCCCCGCTTCCCCTGTTCGGTTCCGTTGGTTAGTTATCAGTTACTAACTTTCCAGCCCATACGCGTGCGCCGCTCTCCACCAGGAGGTCCGCCGGACCGCCCGTCAGGGAGGTGAGGCTACCTCTCCAGTCGCCCCTTCACGCGCGCGCTCGGGTAGATCTCCTCCCACACGCGGTGCTCGGGCGGAAACCCCATCGCCACCAGCGTGTTGATCAGCATCCCGTACGCCAGGAACGTCGTGGTCTCCTTGTAGCCCTCCAGCGGCACGCTCACCGCGTCCCAGAGCTCCATCCACGCGCGCCGGACGGCCTCGCCGAAGGTGTGGTCGCCCGCCGCCTCGGCCGCGGCGACCGCCACGTACACCTGCATCTGCATGAGCAGCCGCTCGGGCTCCTCCGCGATGACCCGGGTGTACGCGTTCGCCATCGCGTGCACCGCCTCCTCGCCGGTCAGCCCCTTCGAGGCGTCGGCGAACATCCGCACGGTGTCCTCCATGCAGCGACGTGTCGCCGCGAGGAAGATCGCCGGCTTGTTCGGGAAGAGGCGGAACAGGTACGGCTGCGAGACACCCACGCGCTTGGCGATCGCCTCGGTGGACGTCCCGTAGTAGCCGCGGTGAGCGAACTCGCTCATCGCCGCCCGTACGACGCTCTCGCGCCGCTCCTCCGCGCTCATCCTGACCATGCCCACGAAGTTAGTGGCCAATAACTAACTTCGTCAAGCGGTACGGCGCCCCGCGCCCGGGAACGGCGAACGGCCGCCGGGCGCTCGCGCTCCCGACGGCCGTTCACTCCCCCTCACGCTGCCGCGCGCCCGCTCCTCGCGGGGCGCGCCGCGTCACGCCAGCGCGACCACCGCGCGCGCCATCCCGAGGACCTTCTGGCCCGCGCTCATCGCCGTCAGATCGACCCGGACCGTCCGCGCCTCGTCGTCCAGCTTGGCCGCGACCTTGGCGCTGACCTCGATCAGCGCGCCCGCCTCGTCGTTCGGCACGACGACCGGCTTGGTGAAGCGCACGCCGTACTCGACGACCGCCGCCGGGTCGCCCACCCAGTCGATGACCACCCGGATCGCGGACGCCATGGTGAACATGCCGTGCGCGATCACGTCCGGCAGCCCGACCTCCTTGGCGAACTTCTCGTTCCAGTGGATCGGGTTGAAGTCGCCCGAGGCGCCCGCGTACTGCACGAGTGTGGCGCGACTCACGGGGAAGGACTGCGCCGGCAGCTCGGTGCCGGTCTCCACGTCCTCGTAACGGATCTTGGCGCTCATCGTCACTCCCCCTCGGCCGCGCGGGCCACGAGCTTGGTGAAGGCGGTCACGACGTGCTCGCCGGTCTCGTCGTGGACCTCGCCGCGGACGTCCAGGATGTCGTTGCCCGCCATGGTCTTGACCGCCTCGATGGTGGAGGTCACCGTGAGCCGGTCCCCCGCCCGCACCGGGCGCGTGTACGCGAACTTCTGGTCGCCGTGCACGACCCGGCTGTAGTCCAGGCCCAGGGCCGGGTCCTGGATCACGACGCCGGCCGCCTTGAACGTGATGGCGAACACGAAGGTCGGCGGCGCGATCACATCGGGGTGCCCGAGCGCCTTGGCGGCCTCCGGGTCGAGGTACGCGGGGTTGGTGTCCCCCACGGCCTCGGCGAATTCACGGATCTTCTCCCGGCCGACCTCGTACGGCGCGGTGGGCGGATAGGTCCGCCCCACGAAGGACTGGTCGAGCGCCATGGGCTCGCAACCTCCTGCTGAGTGGTCTGCTGTGATCTGGGCGACGCTGATCCGGGCGACCGTCATCCGGGCGACGGTGGTCCGGGCGACGCGTCACGACGGGGTACGACGAGAGGCCGCCCCCCGGAACAGGGAACGGCCTCTCGTACGAGCCTGAGTGCTCGACCCGTGATTAGCGGGTCTCGCGGTGCGCGGTGTGCGAGTTGCAGCGCGGGCAGTGCTTCTTCATCTCAAGACGGTCCGGGTTGTTACGCCGGTTCTTCTTGGTGATGTAGTTCCGCTCCTTGCACTCCACGCAGGCCAGCGTGATCTTCGGGCGGACGTCGGTGGCAGCCACGTGAGTGCTCCTTGGACGGACGGTTAGACGGATGAACGCATAAAAGAGTAGCCGATCGGGAGACCGACCCCACAATCGGCTACTGGTGCTACTTTGAGTAGCGGTGACCGGACTTGAACCGGTGACACAGCGATTATGAGCCGCTTGCTCTACCGACTGAGCTACACCGCTTTGATGATCCGGTCCCCGCTTGTGGGCGGGGACCCTCTCACCAGAGCCCCAATACGGAATCGAACCGTAGACCTTCTCCTTACCATGGAGACGCTCTACCGACTGAGCTATTGGGGCGAGCGATGAAGACATTACACGGTCGGCCGCCGATCGCCCAAATCCGTTTCGCCGGGCCGTCATGGAGCCGTCGGAGGGCCCTCGCGGGGCGGGTCCCGCGGGGGGCGCGTGGGGGTCCGGGGACGGGTGGGGCGCCCTCCTCGGCCGCTTGCGCCCGGCCCGCCCCAGGCGTCCCGTACGCCACTCGTGGCCACACCGGTACGACTATTGCGCTCCTCCTCGATGCGCGCGGGGCTCGCCCCTAGGCTCTGCTCACGCTGCGTGATCTTGCCCTGAAGGCCCCGTGGGGCCCCGAGGACCACCTGGAGCGCGATGTCCGACAGCCAGCAGCAGCCGGCCCACTCGTCCGGCGCCGGGGACGGCCCCGCCGAGGCCGCCGCCACGCTCCTGCTGTCCGGCGCCCGGCTCGCCGACGGCCGGACCGTGGACGTCCGGCTCGGCGGCGGCCGCATCGAGGCCGTCGGGACCGCGGGCAGCCTCGCCGCGCACTTCTCCAAGGTCGACCTGAACGGCTTCCTGCTGCTCCCGGCGCCGGCCGAGCCGCACGCGCACAGCGACACGGCGCTGACCGCGTTCGGCCCCGAGGGCCCGGTCTCGTACGCCGCCGAGGACGTCCAGCGGCGCGCCACCGAGGCCGCCCTGCTCCAGCTCGGCCACGGCGCGACGGCGCTGCGCTCGCACGTGCGGATCGACGACGTGCGGGGGCTGGGGCCGCTGGAGGCCGCTCTGCAGACCCGCCGCTCGCTGCGCGGGCTCGCGGAGCTGAACGTGGTGGCGGTGCCCCGGCTGCTGACCGGGGTCGCGGGCGCCGACGGGCTCGCGATGCTGCGGGACGCGGTGAAGATGGGCGCGTCGGTGGTGGGCGGCTGCCCGGACCTCGACCCGGACCCCGCCGGGTACACGGAGGCCGTCCTGGAGATCGCCGCCGAGCACGGCTGCGCGGTCGACCTCCACACGGACGGCGACGACCCGGCGCGCCTCGCCCGCCTCGCGGCGATGACCGCCGGACTGCGCCCGGGCGCGGCGATCGGCCCCTGCGCGGGGCTTTCGCGGCTTCCCCAGGAGGCGGCAGCGCGGGCGGCGGACCAGCTGGCGGCGGCGGGCGTCGCGGTGATCTGCCTGCCGCAGGGCGGCTGCGGCATGACGGAACGCCAGGGCACGGGCCGTCAGGGCATGCCCCCCGTACGGCTGCTGAGGGCGGCCGGGGTGCCGGTGGCGGCGGGCGGCGGTGCGCTGCGCGACCTGGCCAACCCGGTCGGCCGGGGCGACCCGTTGGAGGCCGCGTACCTCCTCGCCTCCCAGGCGGGCCTGCGTCCCGAGGACGCGTACGCCGCGGTGAGCACGGCCGCCCGCGAGGCGATGGGGCTGGCCGAGGTCCGCGTGGAGGCGGGCTTCCCGGCGGAGCTCCTGGCCGTACGCGGCGAACGCATCGCGGGCGTGCTGTCCCTGGCGTACAGCCGCATCGTGATCCACCGCGGCCGGGTGGTGGCCCGGACGAGCGCGGTACGGGAGTACTGCGACTCGGCGGCGGTGGTGGCACTCGATCTGCCGCGGCAGTCGCGGATGGACGGGGGGTAGGGGCGCCTGGGGGCGCCTGAGGGCGCTGGGGGCGCCTGGGGTGGGGTGCGGGGGCGTGCGGGGATGCGCCGGGGCCCGGGGCACGGGACACCCCCGGTAGGGGCGTGCGGGACCGGGTGCGGAGGCGCGGCGGTCACCCCCCGAAGGGGCGTGCGGGGACGCGCCGGGCGGCGCGCGGGCGTACGGTCGGGAGCATGCGCATTGTCATCGCAGGAGGTCATGGTCAGATCGCGCTGCGGCTCGAACGGCTGCTGTCGGCGCGCGGGGACGAGGTCGCGGGGATCATCCGCAAGCCGGAACAGGCGGACGACCTGCGGCAGGCGGGCGCCGAGCCCGTCGTCCTCGACCTGGAGTCGGCGTCCGTCGACGAGGTCGCGGCCGTCCTGGCGGGCGCGGACGCAGCGGTCTTCGCGGCGGGCGCGGGCCCGGGCAGCGACGCGGCCCGCAAGGAGACGGTGGACCGGGCGGCGGCGGTCCTGTTCGCGGACGCGGCGGAGCGCGCGGGCGTACGCCGGTACCTGGTCGTCTCCTCCATGGGCGCCGACCCGCGCCACGAGGGCGACGAGGTCTTCGACGCGTATCTGCGGGCCAAGGGCTCGGCCGACGAGGCGGTACGGGCCCGTCCCGGCCTGGACTGGACGATCCTGCGCCCCGGGATGCTGACGAACGACGCCGGCACGGGCCTGATCACCCTGGCCGCGTCGACGGGCCGCGGCCCGATCCCCCGGGACGACGTGGCCGCCCTGCTGGCCGAACTGATCGACACCCCGGCGACGGCGGGCCTGACGCTGGAGGCGATCAGCGGGACGGTGCCAGTGATGGTGGCGGTGAAGGACGTGGCGGGGAACTGACCGTTCCCTGCCCCCGCCCCCTTCCTCCCTCTCCCCTCCGCCCCCTTCCTCCCTCTCCCCCCGCCGCGTCCGCAGCGAGAACCGCCCTTATCGACGCACCCTGGTCTGCTGCTGGTATTCACCGTGGACCTTGACGATTTCCCGGAAGAGTTCCGGAAGATCGGAAAGATCGATGTTCCTGGGATTGGTGGCATAACTGATCAGGCCGAGCAGTCGGTGCAGAATGTCGGCTTCCTGTTGCTGGCGCTCCCAGGCGGGATCGGCGGCCGACTTGGCGCTCTTGTGCGGGGCGGCGCGAAAGCGCTCGTCCTCGGCGAGGCAGTCCCGCAGCGCCTGCGGCCACACGAGCCGCATCGGCTTGCCCTGGTCCTGCGGCCCGCGCTCGCGGGAGCCCTCCAGCGCGTTGAGTATGCGGGCTTCGTGGGAACGGTCGACGCGCGCCTGGAGCCCGTCGACGGCGGCGAGCCGGGCGGCCAGACCCCGGATCAACTCCCCGTGGCGCAGGGCCCAGTCCCGCTCGGCCCGCCGGCTGCGCTGCTCGCGTACGGACTCGACGCGTTCGTTCTGCGTACGCGGCAGGGTGCCGTCGGCGCGCTGGGCTCGCGTCAGTTGGAGATGGCGGCGCTCCGCCGACTGACGCCCACTCAGTTCGAGGGCGTCGGCGATGCGTTCCCAGGTGATCCGTTTGGTCCGGGCGAGCGAGATCAGCCGGAGTTCATCGCTTTCCAGCTTGTCCCGGAGCATCCGGATGACCATGAGCGTGGCGAGGATGTCCGTTTCCTCGACATCGGGCTGGATGATCCCGCGGGCCCGCTGGCAGATCCGGTCATAGGCGCGGGCGACTTCCAGCAGCGTGGGCTCGGACCCCGAACTCCCCGACCGGGAATGCCGGCGCACTCCTCCCGGGGATTCCAGTAACCGCCCCCAGGCCCGGTCCCGGTTGTATTCCGCTTCGGGATACTGCGCACGTCGTGCGGCACGTGTCGTCTTCATGACGACTCCCCCTGTCGTCTTTTGGACGACGTATGCGGCGGAGAGTCGTGTTCGGTCGCGCACAGTCGCGAGGTGCCCGAGGCATCCGAGGGCCCTTCGATCAGACCTTCGGAAGCCGAGCCTCCCGCCTCCCGGATCAGGCGCGGCCGGCGACGCCACGTGGACCGCAGCAACCCGACGGCGACTGCGGTGATCGCGAACATCACCTCAGCTATGTAGTGGGCACCGGCATCCTTGATGACTGAACTCAACATGGCTGAATTCGTGCACGTCACCGACGTGCACTCGCCTCCTCACGGTCTTGGCGGTGCCGTCACACGCCGCGCCGGGCCCACATACGCGGGCGTGTCCCCCCACTCCCACGGACCCTTGGCGGCACGGAACGTCAGATAGCGGTTACAGCCCGACGTCGGAGGAAAGTCTGCCGCCCCGGAATCACGCGAACGCCCGCCACAGGACTCACCCCTTCAAGCGCCACCCTTCGCCATGGCCACATAAGGCACATTCCACCTATAAGGGACCCGAGCGCCCCCACGGAAATGTCGTCCGAGGGAGGCGGACCGCCCCGCCCAAGCCCGCGCCGGGCCGCGCCGAGCGCCCACCGAGAGGGACGGTGATTCGGGGGACGGGTGAGACTGGTCACCCGCGCCCGGCCCCTCCTTCGCCTCCCCGCGAACCCTCTGGGGCCTTGCCGAACCCAGTACCCGGGGTGGCGGCACGCGGACAACGAGAAGACCCCCGCCGAGCTGCGTTTCCGCAGATCAACGGGGGTCTCACATCGCGTGGCGGCGCCAGGATTCGAACCTGGGTAGGCTAAGCCGACGGATTTACAGTCCGCTCCCATTGGCCACTCGGGCACACCGCCATGGGATGTCGCCGGTGGGAGGGCCGCTTTTCGGCGGTGCTCCCTGGCAACGACGTAAACGATACCTGATGACCGGGGGTGCTCCGCCACCCGGTTGATCAGCGCTTCGGGTGGGTGCGGGTGGCTAGGCTTTGGGGCAGCGGTTCGGCAGCCAGGCCGTACCCCCACGCCCCCGATACAAGGAGCCACAGGACATGGCCGACTCCAGTTTCGACATCGTCTCGAAGGTCGAGCGGCAGGAGGTCGACAACGCCCTCAACCAGGCGGCGAAGGAGATCTCGCAGCGCTACGACTTCAAGAACGTGGGCGCGTCGATCTCTTGGTCCGGCGAGAAGATCCTGATGGAGGCCAACTCCGAGGACCGCGTCAACGCCATCCTCGACGTCTTCCAGACCAAGCTGGTCAAGCGCGGGATCTCGCTCAAGGCGCTGGACGCCGGCGAGCCGCAGCTCTCCGGCAAGGAGTACAAGATCTTCGCCTCCATCGAGGAGGGCATCTCCCAGGAGAACGCCAAGAAGGTCGCCAAGGTCATCCGCGACGAGGGTCCCAAGGGCGTCAAGGCGCAGGTGCAGGGCGAAGAGCTGCGGGTCTCCTCCAAGAGCCGGGACGACCTCCAGGCCGTCCAGGCGCTGCTCAAGGGCAAGGACTTCGACTTCGCGCTCCAGTTCGTGAACTACCGCTGACCCCCGGACGCACTGTCCGATTCCCGCCAGCACGGGCCGGACGGGGGTCGCAGACTCGGTCGCGTACGCAGGGAACTCGTACGTACGGACTCGCACGCGAGACGTGTGCGGCTCGTACGGCTCGTCGCGAGGAAAGGAACGTGCGATGAAGGTCTACGCGACCCTCGACAGCCCGCTGGGGGAACTGCTTCTCGTCGGCGAGGAGTCCGCCACCGCCCACGGCGGGACCGCGCTGGTCTCGCTCTCCATGCCCGGCCAGAAGGGCGCCGCCGTCGTCCGGGACGGCTGGCGGCGGGCGCCGGAGGCGTTCGAGGAGATCGCCCGCCAGCTGCGGGCGTACTTCGACGGTGAGCTCACCCGCTTCGAGATCGAGTACGCCCCCGGCGCGGGCACCGACTTCCAGCGGCGGGTCTGGACGGAGCTGGACTCCATTCCGTACGGGGCCACCACCTCGTACGGGGAGATCGCCCGCCGCATCGGCGCCTCCCCGGTGATGGTGCGCGCGGTCGGCACCGCCATCGGCCGCAACCCCGCCCTGGTCGTACGCCCCTGTCACCGCGTCATCGGCTCCGACGGCACCCTGAAGGGGTACGCGGCCGGCCTGGCCCGCAAGGAGCACCTCCTCGGTCTGGAAGGGGCCCTGGCCGGGGTGGCGGGTCCTCGGGGAGCAGGAGTGTCCGGGGCGGTGCCCGGGGGCCGGGGCGGTCCTGGCAATCACAGCAGCTTCGTCAGCCCCGCCATCCCCGCCAGCCCTGCCAGCCCTGCTATCTCCCTCACCCCCATCAGCCCCGTCGGCCCCGGCGGGCTGCGCTAGTCCCGCCCGATGAGTGACGCCCTGTTCCCCCGGCCCCGCGCTGTCGTCGCCCCCGGCGCCGTGCACGTGCCGGGGTGGCTGCCGCCCGAACGGCAACGGGAGCTGGTCGCCGCCTGCCGGGAGTGGGCGCGGGGGCCCGTCCCCATCCGGCACACCGTGCTGCCGGGCGGTGGCGTCATGTCCGTGCAGACCGTCTGCGTCGGCTGGCACTGGCAGCCCTACCGGTACACCCGCACCGCCGGTGACGTGAACGGCCGGCCCGTCGCCCCCTTCCCCGACTGGCTCGCCGCGCTCGGCCGCGCCGCCGTGGCCGACGCCTACGACGACCCCGCCGCCGGGGACGGCTACTCCCCCGAGACCGCGCTGATCAACTTCTACGACGGCGACGCGCGCATGGGGATGCACCAGGACAAGGACGAGCGGTCCGGCGCGCCCGTGGTCTCCCTGAGCATCGGCGACAGCTGCCTCTTCCGCTTCGGCAACACCGAGGACCGGGGCCGCCCCTACACCGATGTCGAGTTGGCCTCGGGCGACCTCTTCGTCTTCGGCGGCCCCTCGCGCTTCGCCTACCACGGCGTCCCGAAGGTCCTGCCCGGCACGGGCGACCCGTCCACGACCGGACTGGCCACGGGCCGACTCAATCTGACCCTCCGTGAGACCGGCCTGAAGGGCTGACCGCGCGCAGGGTTGGTCGTCGAAGGGCCGGCACGCTGAAGGGCTCGTCGGCTGAAGGGCTGCGGCTGGCTCAGCGGCGGTCGCGCGAGTTGCCGAAGAGTATGCGGTAGGCGATCAGCAGCACGAGCGAGCCGCCGACCGCCGCCGCCCAGGTGGCGCCGTCGTAGAAGTGGTGGGCGACGGGACGGTCCAGCCAGCGTGCCGAGATCCAGCCGCCGACGAACGCTCCCGCTATCCCGATGACCGTGGTGCCGATCAGACCGCCCGGATCCCGCCCGGGGAGCAGGATCTTGGCGATGACTCCGGCGAGCAGGCCGAGGAGGATCCAGCTGACGATGCTCATGTCCTGAACCTGCCTTTCGTGCGATGCCGGCCCACGAGGGGCCGTCTCATGTCGTGTGCGTGTGTCCTGTGGGGTCGTCCTGGAGGACGTGGCCCTCGCGGGGCGCGGTTGCCTCCGGTGGCTAGGGTGCGGCGCATGACACAGGAACTGCGCCGCACCCTCGGCGTCTTCGACGCCGTGGTCATCGGCCTGGGCTCGATGGTCGGCGCGGGGATCTTCGCCGCCCTCGCCCCCGCCGCGCACGCGGCCGGGACCGGGCTGCTGGCCGCACTGGCGCTGGCCGCGGCCGTCGCGTACTGCAACGCCATGGCCTCGGCACGCCTCGCCGCCCGCTATCCCGCGTCCGGCGGCACGTACGTGTACGGGCGTGAGCGGCTGGGGCCTTTCTGGGGGTACCTGGCGGGCTGGGGGTTCGTCGTCGGCAAGACCTCCTCGTGTGCGGCGATGGCTCTGACCGTGGGTGCCTATGTCTGGCCGGGACAGGCCCACGGGGTGGCCGTCGTGGCCGTGGTGGCGCTGACCGCCGTCAACTACGGGGGCGTGCGGAAGTCGGCGTGGGTGACGCGGGCGATCGTGGCGCTGGTGCTCGCGGTCCTCGCGGCGGTGGTGGCGGCCTGCCTGGGGTCGTCCACCGCCGGGCACCCGGACGTCGGGCTGTCCGGGGGCGGGTCAGGGCTGCTCCAGGCGGCGGGGCTGCTCTTCTTCGCGTTCGCCGGGTACGCCCGGATCGCCACGCTCGGTGAGGAGGTGCGTGATCCGGCCCGGACGATCCCGCGCGCCGTTCCCCTGGCGCTGGGCATCGCGCTGGTCGTCTATGTCTGTGTCGCGGTCGCTGTCCTTTCCGTGCTGGGCGCGGACGGGCTGGGGTCGGCCACGGCGCCGCTCGCCGACGCGGTGCGGGCGGCGGGCGCGCCGGGGCTGGTGCCGGTGGTGCGGGCCGGGGCGGCGGTCGCCGCGCTCGGGTCCCTGCTGGCGCTGGTGCTGGGTGTCTCGCGCACGGTGCTCGCGATGGCCAGGGACGGCCATCTGCCGGGCGCGCTGGCCGCCGTACACCCCCGGTTCCGGGTGCCGCACCGGGCCGAGGTCGCGGTGGGTGCCGTGGTGGCGGTGCTGGCGGCGACGGCCGATCTGCGTGGGGCTATCGGCTTCTCGTCGTTCGGCGTGCTGGTCTATTACGCGATCGCCAACGCGTCGGCCTGGACCCTGGGGCCGGGCCGCGGCGGGCGGCTGCTCGCGGCCTGCGGACTGGCCGGTTGCCTACTGCTCGCCTTCGCGCTCCCGCCGTCGTCGGTGGCGGCGGGCAGCGCGGTGCTGGCCGTGGGGGCGGTCGCGTACGCCGTGCGGGGGCGTCTGCGCTCGCGTTGAGTAGGGGCCGCCGAGGGGTGGCCCTCCACGCCCTCCTGCCCCCTCGCCCGGCCGCGCCGCGCGCCTTATATTCGGCCGTGGAACCCGGCCGCGTACCTCAACCCGGCCGCGTACCTCTGGGACACCTTCTCGTTCTCGGTCATGGCTCCATGGTGGCCCAGACCGCCGACAATCGGGCCGGAGCTACTCTGACCTGCCCTTTTCCCTGTGGATAACTTTTTTCGCCGGTTCGGCTACCGGTAGAACGGCTGGTCCGTCGGCACGATCTGCTTGCCCAGCGGGAGCAGTGAGACCGGGATCAGCTTGAAGTTCGCGATGCCCAGCGGGATTCCGATGATCGTGACGCACAGCACGAAGCCCGTGACGATGTGGCCGAGCGCCAGCCACCAGCCCGCCAGGACCAGCCAGAGCACGTTGCCGACGCAGGACGCGGCGCCGGCGTCCCGCCGGTCCACCACCGTGTATCCGAACGGCCAGAGCGCGTACAGGCCGATGCGGAAGGCCGCCAGGCCGAAGGGGATGCCGATGATCGTGACGCAGAGCAGGACGCCGGCGAGCAGATAGCCCAGGAACATCCAGAAGCCGCACAGGACCAGCCAAATGACGTTCAGGATTGTCTTCACGGGCGGCGACCTGCCATCTGTTCGAGTCGGGCGATGCGCTCCGCCATCGGCGGATGTGTCGAGAACATCTTGGAGACACCCTGCCCCGGGCGGAAGGGGTTGGCGATCATCATGTGGCTCGCGGTCTCGAGCCGTGGCTCGGGCGGCAGCGGCAGTTGCTTCGTGCCCGCGTCGAGCTTGCGCAGGGCGCTGGCGAGGGCCAGGGGGTCGCCGGTCAGCTGCGCCCCCGAGGCGTCCGCCTCGTACTCGCGCGAGCGGCTGATCGCCAGTTGGATGACGGACGCCGCCAGCGGGCCCAGGATCATGATCAGCAGCATGCCGAAGATGCCCGGGCCGTCGTCGTCGTTGGACCGGCCCACCGGGATCAGCCAGGCGAAGTTCACCAGGAACATGATCACGGAGGCGAGGGCTCCGGCGACCGACGAGATCAGGATGTCCCGGTTGTACACATGGCTGAGCTCATGGCCGATCACTCCGCGCAGCTCGCGCTCGTCGAGGATCTGGAGGATCCCTTCCGTGCAGCACACCGCCGCGTTGCGGGGGTTGCGGCCGGTCGCGAAGGCGTTCGGCGCCTGGGTCGGCGAGATGTACAGGCGGGGCATCGGCTGACGCGCGGCCGTCGACAGCTCGCGGACCATCCGGTACAGCCCGGGCGCCTCGAACTCGCTGACCGGGCGGGCGCGCATGGCCCGCAGGGCCAGTTTGTCGCTGTTCCAGTACGCGTACGCGTTGGTGCCCAGCGCCACGAGCAGCGCGACGATCAGCCCCGTACGCCCGAAGAAGCTGCCGATGACGATGATGAGCGCGGACAGTCCTCCGAGAAGGAGGGCGGTCCTCAGCCCGTTGTGCCGGCGGTGCACGGTACGCCCTCCAAATGGTGCGGCAGGGGAACCCTTTGCCTGATGGTCCTTCCACTTTCCAGTGGACGCTCCCGTACTGGTCAACGCCAGACGAGGACCGCTGGTTCCCTTGTGCTCGCTGGAGGGGGCCCTACTCCGTACGGGTGGGTCAGCGCGGCGCGGGCAGCCCGGCGAGTTCCAGCGCCTTCGGGTCGGGCTCCAGCTCGCTGGTGCAGTGCGGGCAACGGGAGGCGACGCCCGGGATCTGGCTGAAGCAGCGGGGGCAGTCGCGCAGGGCGGCCTTGATGTCGACCGGCTTGTCGCGGTCGAACCGTGCCTGCACCTTCATCATCGGGACGACGACCAGGAAGTAGAGCACCGCGGCGGTGACGAGGAAGGCGATGGCCGCGCTGATGAACTTCCCGTAGGGGAACTGGACACCCTCGACCGTGAACCTCGCCGCGGTGAAGTCGCCCGTCGACCGGGTGGCGAGGCCGATGAGCGGGGTGATGAAGGCGGTGCTGAAGCCGGTGACGACGGCGGTGAACGCCGAGCCGACCGCCAGACCGACGGCCATCGTCACTATGTTCCCGCGAAGGATGAAGTCCTTGAACCCGCTCAGCACTGCTCTGGCTCCTACTCGTCTCCGGCTCCGGCCGCCGGTCGTCCGCCGTACGGGCACGCGTGCGCCCGCGTGCGCGTGTACGACAGTGCCCTGCCGGGGCCCCGAAGTTCAAACCCGCTGCCCGGCCGGCGACCGCGAGGGGCCGGACGGGCAGGGGCGGCCTCTCAGAAGAGGTTGATGGAGGCGAAGTGCAGGGCCACCTGGGGCATGCCCGAGAGGCCGACGCCGGCCAGCGCGGTGAGCGCGATGGCGGCGGCGAGGGGAGCCGGGACGCGGGGGCGCGCCACGGTCGCTCCCGCGGCACCGGCGCCGGAGAGCACCGGTCGGTCCGGTTCGGCGCCCGTCGCCCCGGCCGCCGCGGTGCCCGCCACCACGGCCTGGGCCCCCTCCAGGGGAGCCTCGGCCTCCTCCGGCGCGCGGAACAGTACGGCGGTCCACCGCAGGTAGTAGTACAGGGCGATCACGACGTTGAACGCCATGACGACCGCCAGCCAGCCCAGACCCGCGTCGACAGCCGTCGCGAAGACCGTCACCTTGGCGAACAGGCCGATGATGCCCGGCGGCAAACCCGCCAGGCACAGCAGGAAGAAGCCGAGCGCGAGCGCCACGAGGGGGCGTTCGGCGTAGAGGCCGCGGTAGTCGGCGAGACGGTTCAGCGGCCGGGTCCGGGCGACCAGCGCGGCCACCGCGAAGGCGCCGAGGTTCACCGCGGCGTACATCAGGGCGTACGCGACGGTCGCGCCGACCTGGGCGTCGCTGGAGTAGCCCGCGGCGGCGACCGGCACCAGCAGGTAGCCGGCCTGGCCGACGGAGGACCAGGCGAGCAGCCGGATCGCGCTGTACGCGCGCGTGGCCGACTGCCGCAGCGCGCCCACGTTGCCGACGGTCATGGTCAGTGCCGCGACGACGGCGAGCGCCGGGCCCCACACGTCCGCGTACGCCGGGAAGGCGATGACGGCCACCAGGATGAGGCCGGAGAAGCCGACGGCCTTGCCGACGACCGAGAGGTAGGCGGCGACCGGCAGGGGCGCGCCCACGTAGGTGTCGGGGACCCAGAAGTGGAAGGGGACGGCGGCCGTCTTGAAGGCGAAGCCCACCAGGGTGAGCGCGACGCCGGTCTGGGCGACGGTGTCCAGCTGGTAGGGCATGTCGGCCAGGCGGTCGGCGATCTGGGTGAGGTGCAGGGTGCCGGTCGCCGCGTACACGAAGCTGACGCCGAGCAGCATCACCGCGGTCGCGGTCACCGAGGAGAGGAAGAACTTGAGGGCCGACTCCGAGGACAGCCGGTCGCCCCGCTTGAGGCCGACGAGCGCGAAGGCCGGCAGCGAGGCCACTTCCAGGGCGACGACCAGGGTGGCCAGGTCGCGCGAGGCGGGGAGCATCGCCGCGCCGGCGGCCGAGGAGAGCAGCAGGAACCAGAACTCGCCCGCGGGCAGCTTCTCCTTGTCCTCAGGGGGTTCCGTCATCGACAGCAGCGCGGTGAGGAGCGCGCCTGCCAGCACCAGGAACTGGAGCACCAGCGTGAAGCGGTCGACGGTGTAGCTGCACGCCTCGGGGTTGGCGGTGAGGCAGAAGGTCGAACGGGCCGACCTGCGGTGGAGCGGGATGAGGAGGAGCAGGGCGGCGCCGAGTCCGGCGATCGCGATCCCGCCGAGCAGCGGCTTGCGCTCGCGCGGCAGGAAGAGGTCGGCGACCAGCACGATCAGCGCGACGGACGCGGTGATCACCGGCGGGGAGATCGCGAGCCAGTCGACGGACTGGACGACGCTTGCGGCGCCGGTGACGGATGCGGCGCTTGCGGCGGCCACGGTCACGACTTGCCTCCTGCGAGGAGCTTGTGGACGGCCGGATCGGTGAGGCCGAGGAGGACCGCGGGCCAGAGGCCGGCGAGGACGGTGAGGGCGACCAGCGGGCTCCAGGAGGCGGCTTCGTACCCCTGGACGTCCACCAGGCGGAGCTCCTGGCGGTCTTCCGGCGCGCCCATGCAGACGCGGCGGACGACGACGAGCAGATACGCGGCGGTGAGCAGCGTGCCGACGGCCGCGATCGCCATGAAGGTGAGGAAGGCGGGGCGGCTGAGGCCGTCGGCGGGATCGAACGCGCCGAACATCGCCAGCATCTCGCCCCAGAACCCGGCGAGGCCCGGCAGTCCGAGCGAGGCGACCGCGGCGAAGGCCAGCAGGCCGCCCAGGCGCGGGGCTCGGCCGTAGAGCGCGGCGCCGGTGGCGCCGGAGAGGGTGTCCAGGTCGGCCGTGCCGTACCGGTCCTTCAGGGCGCCGACGAGGAAGAAGAGCAGGCCGGTGATGAGGCCGTGGGCGATGTTGGCGAAGAGCGCGCCGTTGACGCCGGTGGGGCTCATGCTGGCGATGCCGAGGAGCACGAAGCCCATGTGGCCGACCGAGGAGTACGCGATGAGGCGCTTCAGATCGCCCTTGTTCCCGCGCTTGGCCAGGGCGAGGCACGCCAGCGAGCCGTAGATGATCCCGGCGACGGCGAAGGCGGCCAGATACGGGGCGAACCGGTGCATTCCATCGGGGGCAACGGGGAGGACGATCCGGACGAATCCGTACGTACCCATCTTCAGCAGCACGCCGGCCAGCAGCACCGACCCGACGGTCGGCGCGGCGGTGTGCGCGTCCGGCAGCCAGCTGTGCAGGGGCCACATCGGGGTCTTCACCGCGAGCCCGATCCCGATCGCCAAAACGGCGATGACCTGCACCGATGTGGTCATCCCCCGGCCGTTGTCAGTGGCGAGTGCCACCATGTCGAAGGTGCCGGTCTTCAGCCCGATCAGCAGCAGGCCGAGCAGCATGACGACGGAGCCGAGCAGGGTGTAGAGGATGAACTTCCAGGCGGCCGCCTGCCGTTGGTCGCCGCCCCAGCGGGCGATCAGGAAGTACATCGGGATGAGGACCATCTCGAAGGCGAGGAAGAACAGCAGCAGGTCGAGGACGGCGAAGGTGGCGAGGGTGCCGGCCTCCAGGACGAGCAGCAGGGCGACGAAAGCGCGCGGGGACGGGCCCGCGGGCATCTTGAAGTAGCTGTACAGCGCGCAGAGGAAGGTCAGCAGCGCGGTCAGGACGAGAAGGGGGAGGGAGATGCCGTCGATGCCGAGGTGGATCCGCACGTTCAGCGTGGGAATCCACTTGATGTCCGTCGTGGCCTGCATCGTCGACGCCTGGTCGCGGTCGAAGCCGAGCGCCAGGACGATGGCCGCGAGCAGGATCACGCCGGTGACCGTCACACCGTGGCGGAGCACGGCCTGGCCGGGGGACTTCCCCTTCAGCCCGGGCGGGGCGGGCAGCAGCGCCGCCACCGCGCCGAGGAGCGGGCCGGCCACGATGAACGCGAGAAGGAACTGCATCACGGACGCGCTGATATCAATCACGGCTCACGATCCGGCGTTGGCGTTGGCAAGGACGACGGCGACGAGCGCCAAGACGGCGGAGCCCGCGAGCAGCGCGCTGAGATAGGTCTGCACATTGCCGGTCTGGGCCTTGCGGACGGCCCGGCCCAGCCAGCGCGGCACGGCGCCCGCGCCCTGTACGTAGGTGTCGACGACCTCGCGGTCCAGGAAGCGGACCAGGGATGCGGCGGCGAGCACGGGGCGGACGAACAGCGTCCGGTAGACCGCGTCGAGGTGGAAGCCGGTGGCCGCGTGGCGGTGCAGCGGGCCCAGCAGCAGCCGGCCCGGGTCGGCCGGGTCCTGCGCCGAGGCGATGTCGCCGTAGGCCGGTTCGTGGCTGGCGATGGCCTCCTCCTCGACAAGGCCTCCGTCCGCCTCCGGGTGGGCGGCGACCGCGCCGATCGGGGTGCGCGCGGCGAGGGCGCTGGTGTGCCGCCAGGTGGCGTACGTGACGAGTCCGCCGACCAGGGCGACCCCGGTGGAGAGCACCGAGGTGGTCAGGGCCGGGGTGAGGGCGTGCCCGTCGAACCAGTCGTCGAGGTAGCCGGTGGTCAGACCGAAGGCGAGCGACGGGACGGCCAGCACCCACAGCACGGCGTTCATGGCGATGGGCTGGCGGCCGTGGTCGGGGGCCGGGGCGCCCTTGCCGCGGAAGGCCATCAGCCACAGACGGGCGGCGTACGCGGCGGTGAGCAGGGCGGTGAGCAGCCCGGCGATCAGCACGATCCAGCCGGCGCCCTGCGGGGCGATGGCGCTGTCGCCGACCGCGGTGTGCTCGGCGGCCGACAGGACGGCTTCCTTGGAGAAGAAGCCGGCGAAGGGAGGGATCGCGGAGAGCGCGAGCAGGGCGACGGTCATCGTCCAGTACGCGTCGGGGATGCGCCGGGCGAGGCCGTCCATGCGGGACATGGCGGACAGCGAGTTGGTGCCGGCCGCGTGGATGATCACGCCGGCGGCGAGGAACAGCAGCGCCTTGAAGGCGCCGTGCGACAGGAGGTGGAAGACGGCGGCGCCGCGGTCGCCGACGGCCAGGGCGCCGGACATGTAACCGAGCTGACCGATCGTGGAGTACGCGAGGACGCGCTTGATGTCGTCCTGGGCGAGGGCGGCCAGGGCGGAGCCGACCATCGTGACGGCGGCCATCACGGCGAGGACGGTCAGCGCGGCCGCCGAGGACGCGAAGACCGGGAGGAGCCGGGCCACGAAGTAGACGCCGGCGGCGACCATCGTCGCGGCGTGGATCAGCGCGGAGACGGGGGTCGGGCCCGCCATCGCGTCGGGCAGCCAGGTGTGCAGGGGGAACTGCGCGGACTTGCCCGCCACTCCGGCGAGGAGCAGCAGCGCGATCAGCGTGGGGTGGTCGATCCCGCCGGTGAGGGCGGCCTGGACGACCCCGGTGATCCGGAACGTACCGGCGTCGGTGGCCAGCGCGAACAGACCGATGAGGAAGGGGACGTCACCGAGCTTGGTGACCAGGAAGGCCTTCAGGGAGGCGGCTCGGGCCTCGGGGGTCTCCCAGTAGTGGCCGACCAGGAAGTACGAGCAGATGCCCATGATCTCCCAGCCGACCAGCAGCACCATCAGGTCGCCGGAGTAGACGACGAGCAGCATCGCGGAGGTGAAGAGGGAGACGAGAGCGGCGTACGAGGGGTAGCGCGGGTCGTCGCGCAGGTAGCCGGTCGAGTACAGCTGCACGCAGGTCGCCACCAGGCCAACCAGCACGGCGACCAGGACGGCGAAGCCGTCGAGGTGCAGGGCGAGGTCGATGGGGACGGATCCGGTCGGGGTGAGGCGCCGGGAGGCGTCGATCGACTTGCCGCCGCCCTGGTCCACGGCGACGACGACGGCCAGGACGAACGCGGCCAGCGTCGGCAGCACGGCCAGCGGGCGTACGTAACCGGGGGCGGTGCGGCCCAGCAGGAGTCCGGCGGCCGCGCCCAGGAACGGAAGGAGGGGGACGAGGACGGCGAGGGTCGTGGTGGTCACGCGGCTGCCTCAGCCTTCTGTGCCGGGGCGGCGGGGTCGTCGGGACCGGAGCCCTCGGCGCTGTCGCGGAGCTTGTCGATGTCCGCGGTGCCCCGGTTGCGGTACACCGCCAGGACGATCGCCAGGCCGATGCCGATCTCGGCGGCGGCGATGGCGATGGTGAACAGGGTCAGCGCCTGGCCGGCGTGGAGGGTGTCGCGCAGCCAGACGTCGAAGGCGACGAGGTTGAGGTTGACGGCGTTGAGCATCAGCTCGACGGACATCAGGACGAGGATCGCGTTGCGGCGCGCGAGCACTCCGTACACCCCGGTGCAGAACAGGAGGATCGCCAGCACGGCCGGATAGATCAGGTGCATCAGCGCTGCTCCTTGTCTCCGCGGGCGCTCCCGCGGGCGTTCCCGGGGGCGTTCCCGGCGGCACCGCTCGCGTCGCCGTTCTTGCGGGACATGACGATCGCGCCGACCAGGGCGGCGAGAAGGAGGACGGAGAGCGCTTCGAACGGCAGCACCCAGTGGCGGAACAGGATCGTGCCGGAGACCTTGGTCGAGCCCTGGCCGGGGCCGTCGAGGTTGACCCAGGTCGTACGGAAGGCGTCCACGACGACCCAGAGCAGGGAGCAGGCGGCGGCCAGGGCGACGAGGAGGGCGACCCACCGGTTGCCCGAGTCGGCGTCCGGGGAGCGGCCGATCGGCGCCCTGGTGAGCATCAGTCCGAACAGGAGGAGGACGACGACGGAACCGACGTAGATCAGTACCTGCACCCAGGCGATGAACTCCGCGGTGAGCAGGAGGTACTCGACGGCGATGCCACCGAGGGCCACGACCAGCCAGAGGGCGGCGTGGACCAGCTGCTTGGTCGTGACCGTGAGGATGGCGGCGCCGAAGGTGACCAGGCCGACGAGGAGGAACGCGATCTCGACGCCGGTCGGGGAGAGGAAGCTGTGGTGCACCGGGTGGTGACCGCCCGCGAGGAGCATCATGCCGGGCCCTCCTCGGTGTCGGGGGTGGGGTCGGTGGCGGGGGTGCCGGGCGCGGGCGGGGTGCCGGGCGTGACCCGAGTGCCGGGCGTTGCCGGAGTGCCGGGCGTTGCCGGAGTGCCAGGCGTGGCCGAAGCAACCCCGGCGGCTCCGGTGGCCCCGGCGGACCCGGTGGCCCCGGCGGACCCGGTGGCTGTTGCGGACTCCGCTGCTTCTGCCGCCGCGAGCTTCTCGGCTGCCTTGCGGGCCGCGGCGATCTCCTTCGGCTCCTCGGCCGCCGGGTCGAGGGCGGGCGGGGCCGGGACGGTCCACATCCAGTCGCGGAGCTTGTCGCGCTCGTGGGTGAGCTCGTGGATGTCCGTCTCCGCGTACTCGAACTCGGGCGACCAGAACAGCGCGTCGAAAGGACACACCTCGATGCAGATACCGCAGTACATGCAGAGGGAGAAGTCGATGGCGAAGCGGTCGAGGACGTTGCGGCTGCGCTCGCGGCCCCCGGGGGCGGCGGCCGGGATCGTCTCCTTGTGGGAGTCGATGTAGATGCACCAGTCGGGGCACTCACGGGCGCAGAGCATGCAGACCGTGCAGTTCTCCTCGAACAGGCCGATCACTCCGCGGCTGCGGGGCGGGAGTTCGGGCTGGGCGTCCGGGTACTGCGCGGTGACCGTCTTCTTGGTCATCGTGCGGAGGGTCACGGCGAGGCCCTTGGCCAGGCCGGACCCCGGGATGCGGGGCCGGGCGGGCGGGAGCGGCGCAGCCATCAGTTGATCGCCACCTTCACGATGCCGGTGAGCGCGATCTGCGCGAGAGCGAGCGGGATGAGCGTGGTCCAGGCGAGCTTCTGGAGCTGGTCCTCGCGGAGCCGGGGATAGCTGACGCGGAGCCAGATGACGACGAAGGCGAGGAGCGCGGTCTTGAGGAGCGTCCACACCCAGCCGAGCCCCTCCGCGCCGAAGGGGCCGTGCCAGCCGCCCAGGAACAGGACGGCGGTGAGGCCGCACAGGACGACGATCCCGGCGTACTCGGCGAGGAGGAAGAGGGCGAAGCGCAGGCCCGTGTACTCGGTGTACGCGCCGAAGATGATCTCGGAGTCGGCGACGGGCATGTCGAAGGGCGGGCGCTGGAGTTCGGCGAGGCCGGCGGTGAAGAAGACCAGGGCGCCGATGATCTGCCAGGGCAGCCACCACCACTCGAAGGCATGGAGGATGCCGGGGAGGGAGACCGTACCGGCCGCCATCGCCACGGAGGCGGCGGCGAGCAGCATCGGCAGCTCGTACGCGAGGAGCTGGGCGGCGGTGCGCAGTCCGCCGAGGAGGGAGAACTTGTTCGCCGAGGCCCAGCCGGCCATGAGCGAGCCGAGTACGCCGACGCCCATGACGGCGAGGACGAAGAAGATGCCCGCGTCGACCACCTGGCCGACGGCGCCCTCGCCCGGGCCGATGGGGATCGCGACCAGGACGAGGAGGTACGGGAGCAGGGCGACGGCGGGGGCGAGCTGGAAGACGCGGCGGTCGGCGTCGGCCGGGACCACGTCCTCCTTCTGCGCGAACTTCACGCCGTCCGCGACGAGCTGGGCCCAGCCGTGGAAGCCGCCGGCGTACATGGGGCCGAGGCGGCCCTGCATATGGGCCATGACCTTGTGCTCGGTCTGCCCGATGACGAGGGGCAGGACGAGGAACACGGCGAAGACGACGAGGAGCCGGAGGGCGACGTCGAGTGCGTCGTTCACGCGGGTTCGCCTCCGGCGGGGGTGTCGGACTCAGGGTCGCGGGCGGGATCGGGGCCGAGGCCGGGATCGGCGTCGGCGTCGGTGTCGGCGTCGAGGTCGGACTTCGTACCGGTCCTGGGTTCGGTCGTCGGGCGCGCGGTGGGGTCGGCGTCCGGGGTGCCTTCCGGCGAGCCGGGTCCGGTGCCGGTCTCCCGCTCCGCGGGCGGCTCCGACTCCGACCGCCGCTGCGGCTGCGGCGGCTGCTCCGACTCCGACTGCTGCTCCGACTGCGGCTGCTGCTCCGACTGCGGCTCGGCCGGGGGTGTCGGGGCCGTGCGGTCCGGCGCGGCCGGGGTCGCGGGCGCGTCGTCGAACGCCGGGCGCGGGTTGTTCCACGGGGCGTCCGTGCTGCGGGTACGCGGCGGCGCGGCGGCGTCCGGCCGAGCGGGCGGCTGGGCTTGGGACGCCGAGCCCTCCGACGCGCTGCGGGCGCGGCGCGGGCGGCCGGGCGGGGCCTCCGGGGCCGAAGCACCGGCCTCCGCGGCCGGGGCGCTGGTTTCCGGGGTCTCCGTCGCGGGGGAAGCCTGCGAGGCCGAGCCCTCCGACGCGCTGCGGGCGCGGCGCGGGCGGACGGGCGGGGCCTCCGGGGCCGGGGCGGCGGTCTCCGGGGTCTCCGTCGCGGGGGAAGCCTGGGACGCCGAGCCCTGGGACGCGCTGCGGGCGCGGCGTACGGGTGGGGTCGTGCCCTCGGCCGTCGCGGGGGCGGTCGTCTGGGACGCGGAGCCCTCCGTGACCGTACGGGTGCGGCGGACCGGGCGGTCGCCGGCGGCGCGCGGGGTGCGGGCGGGGGCGGGCGGGAGCTGGCCCTTCAGGGGGCCCCACTCGTTCGGGTCGGGGACGCCCGGCGGGAGCATCTGGCGGCGCTTGGGGCCGCCGTGCTCCGACTCGCCCGGCTCCTTCGCGCCCGGCCACGCCTTGGCGACCCGCGCCGCGAGGACGAAGTCCTTGCGCAGGGGGTGGCCCTCGAAGCCCTCGGGGAGGAGGAGGGGGACCAGGTTCGGGTGACCCTCGAAGGTGACGCCGAACATCTCGTGCGTCTCGCGCTCGTGCCAGGCGGCGCCCGCGTACACGTCCACGGCGGAGGCCAGGACGGGGGCGGTGTGCGGCACGGTCGTACGGACGAGGAGGCGGCGGACGCGGCGGTCCGCGAGGGAGACGACGTGCGCGCAGACGCGGAAGCCGGTGCCCGGCTCGTCGACGGCGCTGAGCCAGTCGAAGTACGTGCAGCCCAGCGTGGTGCGGGCGGTCTCCAGCGCAGCGGTCCAGGAGGCGGCGGGGACGTCCACGGTGAGCAGGCCGTACGCCTGCTCGGCGGTGGCCTCCTCGCCGAAGATCTCCGTGACGGCCTCGGGCAGACGGTCGTACGCGGTGGTGGTCACTGCGCGGCCCCCGGGGTCGGCGTGTCACCCTCGGCAGCCCCACCGGCCTGGCCAGTCCCACCGGTCCCGCTGGTCCCACCGGACTCAGCAGATCCAGTCCCAGCAGGGGCAGTCCCAGCAGACCCAGCAGCCCCGCCGATGGAACCGGCGCCCGCCGCCCCCGAAGCCCCCGACGCCCCCGGGGCTTCCGGGGCCCTCACCAGCCCGCTCGTCAGCTGCGCCGGGGATGCCTGCGTGGCGTAGCGCTCGCTCAGGGACTCGCGGGCGATCTTCTCCTGGAGCTTGAGGATGCCCTGGAGGAGCGCCTCGGGACGCGGCGGGCAGCCAGGGACGTAGACGTCGACCGGGATGATCTGGTCGACGCCCTTGGTCACCGAGTACGAGTCCCAGTAGGGGCCGCCGCAGTTGGAGCAGGCGCCGAAGGAGATGACGTACTTCGGCTCGGGCATCTGCTCGTACAGCCGCTTCACCGCCGGGGCCATCTTGTCCGTCACCGTGCCGGAGACGATCATGAGGTCGGCCTGGCGCGGGCCCGGCGCGAAGGGGATCACGCCGAGCCGGATGAAGTCGTGGCGGGCCATCGAGGCCGCGATGAACTCGATGGCGCAGCAGGCGAGTCCGAAGTTGAACACCCAGAGGCTGTAACGGCGGCCCCAGTTGAGGACCACCTTCATCGGCTCGGGTGCCAGGCGCGAGAGCACGCCCAGGCGCTGGCCCCGCACGGCCGACGCCCCGGCGGGCGCCGCCACGGGCACCGGGGCGCCGTTTTCGGCCACGGTCGGCGTGGGCAGGAACCGGGGGACCGGAGTCGTCACGTCCATTCGAGGACGCCCTTCTTCCATGCGTAGAGCAGTCCCACGGCCAGGAAGCCGAGGAAGATGAACATCTCGACCAGCGTGGCCGCGCCGAATCCGGGGGCGGCGAAGACCGTCGCCCACGGGAAGAGGAAGATCGAGTCGACGGCGAAGATCACGTAGAGGAAGGCGTAGACGTAGTAGCGCACTTGGGTGTGCGCCCAGCCCTCGCCGACGGGATCCACTCCGCATTCGTACGTGAGCAGCTTCTCCGGCGTCGGGACCACCGGCCGCAGCAGACGTCCGGCCCCGAAGGCCACGGCGACGAAGAGCACGCCGACGACGGCGAGCAGTCCGACGACCGAATAGCTGTGGAAGTAGTCCGCGGACAGCTGGCGTACGGTCGGTTCCGGCACGTCCGCCCCTCGCTTCCTGACCTCGTTGCAGTCTGTTCGACGATCTGTACGCACGGGAGTCTAGGCCCTGCTAAGGACGGCGTAAGCAGGTGTCTCACGCAGGTTGCACACCTGCCGCCCGGGCGGAGGCGTCCGGAAGCGCGCGGTCCTGGTGTCCGGAGGACGACCGGGCGATGACGGGAACACGACCCGGGGCGCGCCCCCCGCACGCGGGCGCGCGCGACCCCGCGCCTGCCCGGACCACCTCGGGGGTGGGGTTTTCCCCAGGCGAAACCGGCGTACGGACCCCATGGCGCCGGGCCCCCCGGCCCGGCAGGCTTGCCTCATGACCAGCACCTTCCCGTACG
This sequence comes from Streptomyces sp. NPDC043908, assembly GCF_056435525.1. NCBI lineage: Bacteria > Bacillati > Actinomycetota > Actinomycetes > Kitasatosporales > Streptomycetaceae > Streptomyces > Streptomyces sp. NPDC043908. The sequence goes on from NZ_JBWKEI010000030.1 coordinate 25,667, forward strand.
GCAAGCCGCAGAACGAGCCGTACCACGAGCCGTACGCCGAGCCGTACGACGACGAGAGGCTGCCGCCCGCGCGGTTCGCCTACGACCGGCAGACGTGGAAGGAGATCACGCACCTCCTCACCAATCTGCCGATGGCGCTCATCGGCTTCGTGTACGTGGTGGTGCTGGTCTTCACCGGCGCCGGGCTCTCCGTCACGGTGATCGGCCTGCCGCTGCTCGCGGTCGGGCTGGTCGGCGCCCGCCAGCTGGGCAAGCTGGAACGCGCGCGGGCGCGCGCGCTGCTCGGCGTACGGATCGAGGAACCCACCCCGATCCCGGCGCGGGCGCTGCGCCGGGGGGCGCGCGGTGGGGCGATGCGCTGGCTGTGGACGAGCCTGAAGGACCCGGTGGGCTGGCGGAACGTGCTGTACGAGTTCATCCGGCTGCCGTGGGGCGTGCTGACCTTCGCCGTGACGACGGTCAGCCTCTTCGTGGCGTGGCCGGTCCTCGGGTTCGTCGCCCGGGTGCTCACCAACGCCGACCGGGCCATGGTGCGGGGGCTGCTGTCGCCCTCGGACGAGCTGGAGAAGCGGATCGCCGAGCTGGAGTCGGACCGCGGAGTCGTCGTGGACACGGCGGCGGCGGATCTGCGCCGGATCGAACGCGATCTGCACGACGGCGCCCAGGCCCGGCTGGTCGCCCTCGCCATGGGGCTCGGCCTCGCCAAGGAGAAGCTCCTGGAGGGCCAGGCCGACGAGACGGTGGCGGCGATGGTCGACGAGGCGCACGGCGAGGTCAAGCTCGCCCTCCAGGAGCTGCGCGACCTGGCCCGCGGCATCCACCCGGCGGTCCTCACCGACCGCGGTCTGGACGCCGCCCTGTCGTCGGTCGCCTCACGGTGCACGGTGCCGGTGCGGGTGACCGTGGACGTACGGGAGCGGCCCGCGGCGGCGATCGAGGGCATCGCGTACTTCACCGTCTCCGAGCTGCTCCAGAACATCAGCAAGCACAGCGGCGCGCGTACGGCCTCGGTGGAGGTGTGGCGGTCGGGCGACCGGCTGCTCATCCAGGTCGAGGACGACGGGCGCGGGGGCGCGCGGATCGACGGCGGTACGGGCATGGCGGGGCTCGCCGAGCGGCTGGGCGCGGTGGACGGGCTGTTCGTGCTCGACTCCCCCGTGGGCGGCCCGACCGTCGTGACGGCGGAGCTGCCGTGGAGGGCCCGGGGGCCGAAGGAGTAGGGGGCGGGCCGGGCGGCGCGCGCGTCGGTGGGCGTACGCGCCGGTCGGCGTACGCGTCGGTCGGCGTACGCGTCGGGCGGGGCGGTCCGCGGGAAGCCGTTCACGGTCTGCGGGCCGGTCGGCCGTGCGGCGTTCCGTGCGGCGTTCCGCGCCTGCTCGCCGGTCGGTCGCGCGGCCGTTCTCGGCCCTGGGGCCCGTGGGGCGCCGTGGGGTAGGGAAAACCCCCCGTTCGAGACGGTGACCCGCTCCATGGTCCGTCGTGGCCGTGGCCAGCAGACTCGTACGTACGAGAACGCGACCACACCCCACCGCGCGGCGACGCGCGCACCGGTGACATCGCGTACGGCAGTGAAACGAAACGGATGGACCGATGATCATGGAGACGGAGTACGGGCGGCGGCCTGCGCGGCAGCACTTCCTTCCGCCGGCGCTGCGCGCGCCGCTGGAGGCCCGGACGTTCCGTGAGTTCGGCTATCTGCTGCTCAGCCTGCCGATCAGCATCGTCATGTTCACCTGGGGCATCGTGATGCTGTCCCTGAGCGCCGGGCTGCTGGTGACGTTCCTCGGCATCCCGCTGCTCGCGGTCGGCCTGATCGTCTGCCGGGCCTTCGGCGCGATGGAGCGCGGCCGGGCGCGGATGCTGCTCGGCGTGGACGTGCCGGCGCCGCAGCCCGTACGGGCCAGGAGCGGAATGGCGTGGGTCGGGGCGGTCCTCAAGAGCGGGGTGTCGTGGCGTCACCTGCTGTACTCGGTACTGCACTTCCCCTGGGCGGTCTTCGCCTTCGTCGTCTCGCTGACGCTGTGGGTGAACGGGTGGGGCCTGCTGACGTACCCGCTGTGGCAGTGGGTGTTCCCCACGTATGTCGGGCAGGACGGCATCCAGCTGTACGGGGACGGGACGCACGACTTCTATCTGGACTCGCCGTTCGAGATGACTCTGACCGTGCTGGTCGGGCTGGTCCTCACCCTGGCCGTGCCGTGGATCATCCGGGGCTTCGCGTACGTGGACCGGGGGCTGCTCTTCGGGCTGCTCGGGCCGTCGCGGCTGGAGGAGCGCGTGGTGGAGCTGGAGTCCGACCGGGGCGTGGTCGTGGACGCCTCCGCGGCTGACCTGCGGCGCATCGAGCGGGATCTGCACGACGGGGCGCAGGCGCGGCTGGTCGCCCTCGCCATGGATCTGGGGCTGGCCAAGGAGAAGCTGACCGAGGATCCGCAGGCGGCGGCGCGGATGGTGGACTCGGCGCACGGTGAGGTGAAGGTGGCGCTCCAGGAGCTGCGCGACCTGGCCCGGGGCATCCACCCCGCGGTCCTGACCGACCGCGGTCTGGACGCGGCCCTGTCCTCGGTCGCCTCCCGGTGCACGGTGCCGGTGCACGTCGAGGTGGATCTGCCGGGGCGGCCGGTGCCGGCGATCGAGGGGATCGCGTACTTCACCGTCTCGGAGCTGCTCCAGAACGTGAGCAAGCACAGTGGGGCGAGCCGGGCGGGCGTCGATGTGTGGCTGGCGCAGGACCGGCTGATGGTGCAGGTCACGGACAACGGGCGGGGCGGGGCGTCGGTGTCCGGCGGGTCCGGGCTGGCGGGGCTCGCGGAGCGGCTGGACGCGGTGGACGGGATTCTGGTGGTGGATTCGCCTCGTGGGGGGCCCACGGCGGTGACGGCGGAGTTGCCGTGGCGGGCGTAGCCCGTACCGAGGGGGGTGGGTGGCTCCTCCCCGGCCCTTCCCCCAACCCTCCGGGGGCGCGTCCCCAGGTTTCCGGGGGTGCGCCCCCGGGGCTCCGTAGCGGGGGCCGCGCCCCCTGCACCCCTGCGCCGCCTCGTTTCGCGTGAGTCCGCGGGACGGTGGGACCTGTTCGCGCAGTTCCCCGCGCCCCTGAGGGGGCTGCCGCAGCCCACGAGTCCCGCTCGGGCCCGAGTCCCCGGGCGCAAAGACTGCGCGCCCTGCCCAGCGCCGCCCCGTACACACACCCCGCCCCCCGATTCCCCCCGGGCCGGTCCGGATGCTGGGATGCTGGACGTGCGCACCGCCGTTCGGTGGGTGCGGTCGAGCACTATTCAGCCGGGGGGCTGCAGATCGTGGAGGACAGAGTGCGGGTCGTCATCGCCGAGGATTCGGTACTGCTTCGGGAGGGGCTGACCCGTCTGCTGACCGACCGGGGGCACGACGTCGTCGCCGGGGTCGGCGACGGAGACGCGCTGGTCAAGACCGTCGGCGAGCTCGCCGACCAGAACGCGCTGCCGGACGTGGTCGTCGCGGACGTACGGATGCCGCCGACCCACACCGACGAGGGCGTGCGCGCCGCGGTGCTGCTGCGCAAGCTGTACCCCGACATCGGGGTACTCGTGCTGTCGCAGTACGTGGAGGAGCAGTACGCCACCGAACTTCTGGCCGGTTCCAGCCGCGGTGTCGGTTATCTGCTCAAGGACCGCGTCGCCGAGGTGAGGGAGTTCGTGGACGCCGTCGTCAGGGTCGCCCAGGGCGGCACCGCCCTGGATCCCGAGGTGGTGGCCCAGCTGCTCGGCCGCAGCCGCAAGCAGGACGTCCTGGCCGGGCTCACGCCGCGCGAGCGCGAGGTCCTCGGCCTGATGGCCGAGGGGCGTACCAACAACGCGATCGCGAAACAGCTGGTCGTGAGCGACGGCGCCGTCGAGAAGCACGTGAGCAACATCTTCCTGAAACTGGGTCTCTCCCCAAGTGACGGCGACCACCGCCGGGTACTCGCGGTGCTGACCTATCTCAATTCCTGAACACCTGACACCCTGTCAGATCAAACGGGCGGGGTGACGGGCCTACAACCAAAGACCGAGCGAGGGGCGTCTCAGCAGACGGAGCCGGGGGGCGACTGAAATATGACAAACCGGGGCATTGGACCATCTTACGAGGGCGTCCAGGATGGACTGAATCCAGGGAAGGCGACCCTTACCGACGTAGGGTGGACTTTGGAGCGACCGGTTCTCCGGGCGCGCCCGAGCAGCCCGTCCCAGGGAGGTCCAGTTCAGTGACCAGCCAGGTCAGTACGTCAGCCGAGCAGGCAGACGGGGCCGAAGAGGCCGTCGTCGGCGAGCAGCGCAAACCCGGGGGCCGAAAAGAGGTCAAGCGCCTCGATCGGGTGGTCATTCGTTTTGCGGGTGATTCGGGTGATGGTATGCAGCTCACGGGTGACCGGTTCACGTCGGAGACTGCTTC
>NZ_JBWKEI010000031.1:0-26883 GCF_056435525.1 Streptomyces sp. NPDC043908
TCGGCAGCAGGAAGGAGCCTTTTTGGACGGGAGAAGTGGTTTTTCAGGCCGGGGTTACCCGTGCGCCCCAGGCCCATTCCGCCCCCGGACAGGAGGGGGGGGGGGGGGGGGCCCCCCCCCCCCCCCCCACCGGCCCTCTTCCCGTACCGCGCGCTCCTACGTCACCGGTGCCGTCAGGTCGTAGAACGTGGCGGAGCCGACGGTCACCTTCTGGAAGGAGGCCTCCACCCAGGTGGCGATGGCACTGCCGGTCGCCGCGCCGCCGCGGCCGCCCCGGCCTCCCATGCCGCCGCCGGAGATGAAGTAGTGGATCCTCCCCTCGGCCACGTACGCCTTGAACCGCGCGAGCGTGGGCGAGGGGTCGCTGCCGTTGAAGCCGCCGATCGCCATCACGGGCCTGGCGGTGGCCAGCTGGTAGCCGGCGGCGTTCTGGGCGCCGATCGTTGCGGCCGCCCAGGTGTAGTCGTCCGCGTCCGCCTTCAGCAGGGCCTTCGCCCGGGCACCGACCTGGGGGCCGTCGAGCAGTCCGCCCATCCCGCCGGGCCCCCCGCGCTCGCCGCGACCGGCAGCGCCGCCGGGGAGCTGGGCGCCGCCGGGGGGCTGGGCGTTGCCCGGGAGCTGGGCGCCGCCGGGGGGCTGGGCCGGGCTGCCGTTCGGGCCGCCCTGGGGGCCGCCCCCCGGGGGCAGCGCTCCGGCGCCGCCCTGCGGACCCGGCCCCTGACCTGCCCGCATGCCCGGACGCCCGTCCTGGCCGCCCGGGCCCGCCCCGAACCGGCCGCCCCCGGGGCCGCCGCCCCTGGACGCGCCCGCCGGGCCCGCCGTGACGATCGAGCCGGTGTGGCCGGTGTCCAGGGTGCTCATCGTGTACGCGAAAGGCCCGGCCAGCGAGGCCGCGAGCCCCACCCCCGCCGCCCCCAGCGCCAGCCTGCGGTCGAGCCGTCCCGCGAGCGCCAGCCCGACGGCGGCGGCCAGCCCCGCCACCAGCACCGTCCGGCGCAGCCACGGCAGGTGGTCCGGCGTACGGCCGAGCAGGACGGACGACCACCACGCCGTGAGCGCCACCGACGCGCCCAGCGCCGAGGCCGCGGCGATCCGGCTCCGCTCCTCCCAGAGCACCGTGACCCCCATGCCGACCAGCGCGGCGATGTACGGGGCGAGGGCGACCGTGTAGTACTGGTGGAAGATCCCCGCCATGAAGCTGAAGATCCCGGCCGTCATCAGCAGCGCCCCGCCCCAGGCCAGGAACGCCGCCCGGGCCGTGTCGGTGCGCTTGCCGCGCCAGGTGACCACCAGGCCCGCGACGAGCAGCAGCAGCGCGGCCGGCAGCAACCACGAGATCTGGCCGCCCACCTCGGCGCCGAACATCCGGCCGAGGCCGGTCGAGCCCCAGCCGCCGCCTCCCCGGCCGCCGCCCCCGCCGCCCACACTGCCGGTCTCGTCGCCGTTGATCCGGCCGAGGCCGTTGTAGCCGAAGGTCAGCTCCAGGAAGGAGTTGTGCTGCGAGCCGCCGATGTACGGACGCGAGGACGCGGGCCACAGCTCCACGGCCGCCACCCACCAGCCGCCGGACACCACGGCCGCCAGTCCGGCCAGGGCGAGCTGTCCGAGCCGCCTGCGCAGGGGCGCCGGCGCGCACACCGCGTACAGCAGGGCGAGCGGCGGCAGGATCAGGAACGCCTGGAGCGTCTTGGCCAGGAACGCGAAGCCGACGGCCACACCCGCCCACGCCAGCCACTTCGTCCGCGCGTCCTCCAGCGCCCGCAGCACGCAGTGGACGGTGACGGTCATGAGCAGGGCGAGCAGCGCGTCCGGGTTGTTGAAGCGGAACATCAGCGCGGCGACCGGGGTGAGCGCCAGCACCGCGCCCGCGATCAGCCCCGCCGCCGGGCTGAACCGGCGCCGTACCGCCGCGTACAGCACCGCCACCGTTCCGACGCCCATCAGGACCTCGGGAAGCAGGATCTGCCAGGAGCCGAGGCCGAAGAGCCGCACCGAGAGCGCCATCGGCCATAGCGCGGCCGGGGGCTTGTCGACGGTGATGGCGTTCGCGGAGTCCAGCGAGCCGAAGAACATCGCCTTCCCGCTCTCGCCGCCCGCCTGGACGGCCGCCGAGTAGAAGGAGTTGGCGTAGCCGGAGGCGCTGAGGTTCCAGAGGTAGGCGAGGAGGGTGAGCAGGAGGAGGCCGAGGAAGGCGGGGCGCACCCAGGCCGGGTCGGTGGCGCGCCCGCGCCACAGCCGGACGGCGGCGGACCCGGGCCGGACCGCGACGATCCCCTCGTGCGCGTCGGCCGGGCGGGAGGTCGTGGTCATCGGGTGGCGTCCTTCTGGTGGGGGAGCGGGGTGGCACGGTCCGGGAAGACCCAGGCGCGGAAGAGGAGGAAGCGCAGCACGGTGGCGGCCAGGTTCGCCGCCACCAGGACGGCCAGCTCGGTGGAGTGCGAGGGGTCGCCGCCCGCCGCGTCCAGGGCCGCGAGGGAGCCGCTGGTCAGGGCGAGCCCGATCGCGAACACGACGAGCCCCTGCGCCTGGTGGCGCATCGCGCGCTCCCGGCCCCGTACGCCGAAGGTGAGCCGCCGGTTGGCGGCGGTGTTGGCGACGGCGGAGACCAGCAGGGCGGCGGCGTTGGCCGCTTGGGGTCCGGTGCCGGCCCGGAAGAGCGAGTAGAGGCCCAGGTAGAAGAGGGTGGAGAGCGCGCCGACCACACAGAAGCCGACGAGTTGCCGGGTGAGCCCGCCCGGAACGCCGCTGAGCGCGCGGTCGCGCGGGTCGTCCCCGAAGGGGCGCGCGAGCCGGTCCAGGGGGAGCGCGCCGACGGCGAGGGCGCGCCCGACCCGCCACACGCCCTTGAGGTCGTCGGCCGCCGTCCGCGCCAGGTGGACGGTCGAGTCCGGGTCGTCCACCCAGTCCACCGGCACCTCGTGGATCCGCAGCCCGGCCCGCTCGGCGAGCACGAGGAGCTCGGTGTCGAAGAACCAGCCGGTGTCCTCCACCATCGGCAGCAGCCGCTCCGCCACCTCGCGCCGTATCGCCTTGAACCCGCACTGGGCGTCCGAGAAGCGCGCCGCGAGCGAGGACTTGAGGATCAGGTTGTAGGCGCGCGAGATGAACTCCCGCTTCGGCCCGCGCACCACCCGCGAGGCCCGGCTGAGCCGGGAGCCGATCGCCAGGTCGGAGTGGCCCGAGATGAGGGGGGCGACCAGCGGGAGCAGCGCGTTCAGATCGGTCGACAGGTCGACGTCCATGTACGCGAGCACGGGCGCGTCCGAGGCCGACCACACGGCCCGCAGCGCCCGCCCGCGCCCCTTCTGCTCCAGCCGGACATGGCGCACGCCCGCGATCTCCCGGGCCAGGCGCGCCGCGACCTCGGGGGTGCGGTCGGTGGAGGCGTTGTCGGCGACGGTGATCCGGAACGCGTACGGGAAGGTGCGGGCCAGGTGCTCGCGGAGCCTGCGCACACACGGCTCCAGGTCCTTCTCCTCGTTGTGGACGGGGACCACCACGTCGAGGACGGGCCCGCCGGCCGCGCCGACGGGCAGGTGCTCACGGGCCGGCAAGGTGCCCACGGAGATGTCGGTTCGCATGCCACCGACCCTCGCGAGGGCCGCTGTCACACCTGTGTGGTGCGACTGTGGGAGGGCTGTGAGTGCTGGGGCGAACGCGGGGCGAGGGGGCGGGCCGGGTGGGCTGGGTGGGCTGGGTGGGCTAGGTGGCCCGGGTTGGCGGCGGGGGCGCGGGCCGGGGTGGGGGCCGGGTCGTGGGCCGGGGTGGGGTCCGGGTTGAGGCGCGGGTGGTGGGCCGGGTGGTGGGCCGGGTGGTGGGCCGGGTGGTGGGCCGGGTGGTGGGCCGGGTGGTGGGCCGGGTGGTGGGCCGGGTGGTGGGCCGGGTCGTCGTGCGCCGGCAGGCATACGGTGAAGACCGTGCGGCCGGGAGCCGAGCGCACCGCGACCGTGCCGCCGTGCGCGGCCACCACCGCCTGCACGATGGCGAGTCCGAGGCCGGTGGAGCCGTGGGCGCGGGAGCGGGAGGCGTCGCCGCGCGCGAACCGCTCGAAGACGTGCGGGAGGAGGGCGGGCGGGATGCCCGGCCCGTCGTCCTCGACGTCGAGCACGGCCCACGCGCCCCGGCGCGCCACGCGCGCGGTGACGGTGGTGCCGTCGGGCGTGTGGGTACGGGCGTTGCCGAGCAGATTGACCAGCACCTGGTGGAGCCGGGGGGCGTCGCCGAGGACGGAGACGGGGGCGCCGGATGAGGATTCGGGCAGGGATGCGGGCAGGGATCCGGGGTCTCCGGACAGGCGGAGGGGGCCGCACGGCGCCGGGGCGTGGTCGGCGGGCGGGGCCGGGAGTTCCAGGCGCCAGTGGTGCGCCTGCCCGGCCGCCCGGGCGTCGCTCACCGCGTCCACGACCAGCGGGGAGAGATCAGTGCTCTCGTACGAGAGCGGGCGTCCGGCGTCGAGCCGTGCGAGCAGCAGCAGATCCTCCACCAGCCCGGTCATCCGCTGGGCCTCCGCCTCGACGTGCCCGAGGGCGTGCCGGGTCGCGGGCCCGACCTCCTCGGTACCGCGCCGGGTGAGCTCCGCGTACCCCCGGATGGAGGCGAGCGGGGTGCGCAACTCATGGCTGGCGTCGGCGACGAACTGCCGTACGCGCGTCTCGCTCTCCTGCCGCGCGGCCAGCGCCGAGCCGACGTGCCCCAGCATCCGGTTGAGCGCCGCGCCGACCTGACCGACCTCGGTACGGGGGTCGGCCTGGGCATCGGGGACCCGCTCGTGCAGGGCCACCTCGCCGCTGTGGAGCGGCAGTTCGGAGACCCGGGTGGCGGTCGCGGCGACCCGGCGCAGCGGACGCAGGGCCACCCCGACGATCGCGGCGCCCGCGATCCCGGCGGCGACCAGTCCGGCGGCGGTCACCGAGACGACGACCAGGATCAGCGTGTTGACGGTCGACTCAAGATCCTTCAACGGGAAGCCCAGCAGGGCCGAGCCGTCCCTCGACCACTGCGCCCGGTACGAGCCGAGGCCCGGCACCGGGACGGTGTGGACACGGTCGTCCCTGGGCACCGCCGCCAGCGCGGCGATCTGGTCGGCGGTGAGCGCCTTCGGGTCCGGCCGGGCCGACCCGGGCTCGCCCCGGACGCTGATGGCCCCGGCGACCTGCCCCTCGGGCCCGGTGCGCAGCCCGACCGTGCCGAAGGGCTGCCCGGGCGCGGAGACGAAACCCGCGCCGGTGCCGGCGTCGCTGGGCAGGACGTGGTGCGTGCGCTCGACGGCCGGCCGCAGCGCGTCGTCCAGCTGCCGCTGGAGGTTGGAGCGCATCCCGATGACCGTGACCGTACCGATCACGGCGGCGACGACCGCGATCAGCGCGACGGCGGAGACGACGAGGCGGGTACGGAGGGTCCAGGGCCGGGAGGGACGGCGGGCGATCCGGAAGGTCCGGCGGGCAAGCCTGGAAGGGCGGCGGCCGGGCAGGGAGGGGCGGCCGCGCTCACTCACCGGGCTTGATGAGGTACCCGGCCCCCCGCCGGGTGTGGATCATCGGCGTCCGCCCCGCGTCGATCTTCCGGCGCAGGTACGAGATGTACAGCTCCACCACGTTGGCCTGGCCGCCGAAGTCGTACGACCAGACCCGGTCGAGGATCTGCGCCTTGCTGAGCACCCGGCGGGGGTTGCGCATCAGATAGCGCAGCAGCTCGAACTCGGTTGCGGTGAGGTGGATGTTGACCCCGCCCCGGGTCACGTCGTGGCTGTCCTCGTCGAGGGTGAGGTCGCCGACGACGAGCAGCGACTCGCTCCGTACGGCCGCGCTGCCGGAGCGGCGGATGAGCCCGCGCAGCCGGGCCACCACCTCCTCCAGCGAGAACGGCTTGGTGACGTAGTCGTCGCCGCCGGCCGTCAGCCCCGCGATCCGGTCCTCGACGGCGTCCTTGGCGGTGAGGAACAGCACGGGCACGTCGGGGAGTTCGCGCCGCAGCCGCCCCAGCACGGCGAGCCCGTCCATGTCGGGCAGCATGATGTCGAGGATCACCGCGTCGGGCCGGAACTCCCGGGCGGAGCGCACCGCAGCGGCCCCGTCCCCGGCGCTGCGCACCTCCCACCCCTCGTAACGCAGCGCCATGGACAGCAGCTCGCTGAGCGGAGCCTCGTCGTCCACGACGAGCACCCGGACGGCGGTCCCGTCCGGCCTCAGCAATTCGGTACGCCCCTGCGGGGAGGTGATGGTCATGCTCACCACCCTGTGAGCCGCCCCTGAGAACGTCCTTGCGCGTTCCTGTGAATTCCCTGAGAAAGAGGGGCGTTCAGGGGGCGGGGACGGGGCCAGGACCGGCGGAGCCGGGGTCGGGGGAGCCGGGGCTGGGGTGACCGGGGCTGGGGCGGCCGGGGTGACTGGGGTGGCCGATGTCCGGGAGGCCGAAGAGGCGCGCGCCGTTGTCGTGGCAGACGCCCCGCAGCCACTCCTCCCCGAGCCCGAGCCGTTCGAGGGATTCGAGCTGGTGGAGATAGCCGTACGGGATGTTGGGGAAGTCCGACCCGAGCAGCACCCGCCCGCCCAGGTCGCGCAGCCGGGGCAGCGCGTCCGCCGGGAACGGCGCGAACCGCTCGCCGAAGTCGGTGAACGCCATGGTCGTGTCCAGCAGGACCCCCTCGTACGCGTCGGCGAGCGCCAGGAAGTCCCGGTACTCCGGCATCCCCATGTGCGCCACGACCAGCCGCAGCCGGGGGTGCCGGGCGAGCAGCCGCGCGATGGGCTCCGGGCCGGTGTGCCTGCCGGGCGCGGGCCCGGAGCCGCAGTGCACGACGACGGGCACGGCCGCCTCGGCGAGCACGCCCCACACCGGGTCGAGCAGCGGGTCGTTGGGGTCGTAACCCCCCACCTGCACATGCGCCTTGAAGACCCGCGCTCCGGCGCCGAGCGCCTCCTCGACGTACGCGCCCGCCCCCTCCTCCGGGAAGAAGGTGGCGGTGTGCAGACAGCCGGGCGTGCGCCGCGCGAAGTCGACGGCCCAGCCGTTGAGCCACCGGGCCATGTCCGCCTTGTGTGGATAGAGCATCGCGGTGAAGGCGCGCACCCCGAACTCCCGAAGGATCTCGATGCGCCGCGCCTCCTCCTCGCGGTACGCGATGGGCCACTCCACGCCGGTGAGGGGCCCGGCCGAGTCGAAGTAGGCCCACACCTTCTTCAGGACGGGCTCGGGCATGAAGTGCGTGTGCACGTCGACGAGCCCGGGCAGGCCGAGCTGGGCGGAGAACTCCCGTACGAGAACGTCTTCGGCTTCAGCGGCCGGCAAGGCTGTCCCCGTCGCGTCCTGCCTCACCGCTGTCGCGCTGGAAGCTGTAGCTCCGCTCGACCTTGGCGACATGGCAGCTGTAGCTCTCGTACCACTCGGCGCGCCCGCGCCGCTGTGCGCGCTGGTGCTCCAGGCGGGAGCGCCAGGCGGTGATGGCCTCCTCGTCGCGGAAGTACGAGACGGTGATGCTGAGGCCGCCCGGGGTATGGGCGTTCTCGTGGCCGAGGTAGCCCGGTATCTCCTTGACGAGTGTGTTCATGAGGTCGGCGGTCTCGCCGTACCCCCCGTCGTCCTCGGTGCGCAGGGAGCTGAACACGACGACGTGGTAAGGCGGTTCGATGCCGGCGATGGGACGGGGCACAAGGTGATCGCTCATGCGCCCCACCCTCCGTTGTCATTGGTGAACGTGTCCATACCCCTTACTCGAAGGGATCCAAAAGGGATCCAAGTCTTGACCTTGAGACGTCAGAAGAGCTGGTCCTGCACGTCAGGGGGGCGCAGGGCCCGCACGGGTACGGTGATGCCGCTGTCGGCGGGGGCGGCGGCGAGTCCCCATCCGCTCATGAGCCGGGTGTCGAGGACGAGGACGCGTCCGCCCACCGCCTCCAGATGGAGATCGGGCCCGGCGACGGCGAGCACCCGCCCGCCGACGACCCCGTCGGGCGCCAGCTCACGCACCACGCCGTGCGCGGGCACCAGGGCGTCGAGCCCGAACAGCGCCCCGTGGTCGACGACGCGGCACGGCAGCGCTTCCAGCGACTCGGGCCACCCCCCGAGCGCGACGGCCCGCCCGTGCAGCGCCCGCACCTCGTCCGCTCGCTCCCCGACCCCGGGGAGCGAGGCCCGTACGACCCTCTTCTGCTCGTACGAGACACGATCGGGCACCCCCAGCGCGGCCCGCAGCAACTCCTCGCACCGCCGGGCGGCCATCAGCGGCCCGCGCCCCAGCCAGGAGAAGCAGACGGCCCCCTGCTCCCGCAGCCGCGCGCCTCCCCGCTCCTCAGCGGTGATCCCGACCTTGACGAGCCCGCTCCCGAACCAGGCGAGATAGACCCGGTAGACCCGGGGATCCTCCGGCACCCCATCGGCGGCGACGGACCCGACCCGATCGAGCCGCGCACACTCCGCACACCGAGCCTGAGCACTCCCCCGCCCCACGACGAGCCCCCCGGGACACGCATTCCCCCGCGCCCCCACACACCCCCGCTCCCCCACCACCCGAAACCCGACACCCCCACCCCGCACCAGGGAACTGACCCGCCGATCCCCCCACTCCCCCACCCAAACAAGCCCAGCCCCACCGTCCCCCCACCGAACCCCACCACTACGCCAGACCCCAGCCATGTCATCGACGGTAGCCGGGCCCACTGACACCGGGGCGAGCCTGTGGACAAGCGGACACAAGCGGACACACGAAAAAGGCCCCCCGGATCTCTCCGGGGGGCCTTCGCTGTGCACTCGGCAGGATTCGAACCTGCAACCTTCTGATCCGTAGCTCTAGCCGGAACCGTCAGGGACGGTCATAGCGGTCGCTGCCGGGCCACGACAGCACGCTGCCAGACGGGGGCGGTTGCTGGGGTTGCGGTACTGCGCTGCTGTACGGCAGCGGGCGAGTTAGCTGTACGTGTTGCGGTCCCGCCACCTATATCTGCTGCGACTCACCGCGCACGCCAGCGTGCATGCCGTGACCGAGGCTTGCCCACCAAGGCAACAAGCCCCTTCTCACGTAGGGCCTGGAGGGCACCACGTACTTGAATGGCATCGAAGCCTGTCTTTTCCTCAATCTCGTGCCTATGAAGGTCCCCTTCAGAGAGCGACGCCAGTACCGCGCTCTGGAGGTCGGTCACGCTCTGGCTGGCCCCATCGGCCAGCGCCGACTCGGTCTCCTCGTATTCTGCGGTTACCGCAGCCGATGCCGCTCCTTCAGCCAGGTCACTGAACAGGTCTTCTTCAGAGTCCGGGGCCTGCCCACCTTCAAGCGTGTAGAACGTAGATCCGCGCGTGCCGAACTGTTCAACGATGCCTCTGTCGACGAGGTCTTTGAGATCACGACTAGCAGCCCTGCTGTCGTGCACGCCTGTCGCGGCTCTGTATGAACTGTTTGTCATTGTTTGACCGTTGCGCATCATCACCAGAGCAGTCATCTGAGGCCTGGACAGCGGCCCTGACCTCAGACTCCCCAACCAGGTGAGGGCGTCGTCATCAATCAAGGTGTGGTTTGGAAATTCCGCAGTAAAGGAGGAGATGTCATCAACAAATCGCGGAGGCTCCATGCCCGCCTCGGTTAGCGAGATGCGAATTCGAGCGATTCCGCTACCTCGGTTCTCACAAACCATTCGATTGTCACTGTAAGGAGTATCTTCGAGAATCTTAAGTAGTACCCTATTCCTGGACGAGGAAACAGTTTCCGTACCCAGGGTATTCACCTCAACAGGCCCATAGAGGCCGCCAGGGTTTCGGATCACAAGCCTGTCCGGATACATTTCTACCTGCACTTGCATTCCGCGGGCGAACTCGGAGTAGTCTCTGTGTACCAGCGCGTTCACCAGCGCCTCACGCAAAACCTCTTCCGGGTACTCCCACTCATCTGTGCGATAGAGACCGGAAACGATACTTCGACGTTTCATATTGCGCTTTAGTGTGCGAATACATTCACTCACCATCTGCGGAATAGAGCCGTCGATGGAGCGGTTCTCTGTGAAGCGTTCACCTGAGGGGCCAAGCACGCCAGCTTCGGGCGTTGGGTAAGCTACAAAGGTGACGTCGAGTTGGGGCTCGAACTGCTGAGGGTAAATCCCAAAAACGAGAAGGCCTGCCAGTGATGGGACGAGCCTGCCCTCGTGCTTCACGAGGACATTGAGCATTCGCAATGCCTCTTCGTCAGCGACTCTGCTGAAGATCGAAGATTTAGTCTCTCGCACCCGACGCAAGAACCCACGGATTAGTTCTGTATCCAGATCGGTTAGTGCGGCTTCAGTGATGGGACGTAGATCCTGGCGTTGCTCGCTCCGATTCGAGAGGAGAACAGACACCTCGTAATCCGTCAGTTTGCGGTCACCGTCGCCGACCCGGAGCCTGGACCCTGCCCAAGGGCCGCGATCCTTCTTGTGGCACGGGCGCTGATCTCGCGGCGTGGGAGGAACCTGGCAGAGGATCACGTGATGACTGTCAAGCTCAACGGTAGTCATCTCTGCGCGTACCGGAGGCTCCATTTCGGCACATACCGCCGCAAGATTCGCTTCAAGTTTGGCTGGCTCATTCACACCAACAACGGTGAAGCCGGATTTCTCGTCTACGCCCAAAATGATGATTCCACCTTGAGCGTTAGCGAAAGCGCTCACAGTTTCCCACATCGAGGCTGGCAGGCCGCCCTGTGAACGCTTCACCTCACAAGTGAAATGATCTCCACCAAAGCGGCGGAGCTTCACTAGCAAGTCAAGCAGCTCGTTCTCAGTCACTGACCTAACCTCCTGGGCTCCTCTGATGCTCAAGAGTAACCTCATGCAGCCTCATGCGGCCCTCATGAGGCTGCATGAGCACTCATGAGGCTCGCATGTTGTCTGCCTTCTGCATGACACTAGCGGCTCAACCCCACCCACCCCCAGCTCCCATCCCGTCCGCCGTCGACCCACACACCGTGGAGCGGGCGTGGTTCATGGCGTCCAGGTGGAGCGCGCCACTGTACGAACGACCTGGACGCCATGGGCCGCGTCTGCTCGGCTATGCCTGGGTCGACGGTGGACGGGATGGGAGCCCACCACGTTCACCACGATGTGCCCGCGGCCGGGAACGGCGCTCCCTCCATCCCGGTGCCGGCCGATCCCCCGCCGGAGGCATCGTCTTGACCGTAGGCCGCTCTATGCGGTGATCGACTCATGGCCTTCGGCCCTATCCACATGCGGGCGCGCGTCGGCGGCGGCAGCGCCGAGCGGGCCGAAGGCAGGAGCGCGGGCGCAGCCAGAGCCGGGAAGCGCGCCCGGCGGAGCGGAGCGCAGCCGGGTGCCTTGATGAGGTAGAGAAACTTGTAACAGTTCCGGCTCTGGCCGGTCGGACTAGCCTGCCGGGTCGGTGAGCTTGCGTCCGTCATGGGTCCGGATGTGGGGTGTCATGCCACCGGACAGGGCGTCTGCGATGCGCACGCCGTAGGCCTCGTTCATCGCCATGATGGCTTCATCTGCGGGAAGCCAGGAGACAGCAGTCGACTCGTCGGAGAGCTGTTCGTGACCGCCTTCGGGCCGACACCGGAACACCAACGCAACGACGCCCACCGTCATGTTCTTGTAGACACCAGTGAGTCGCTCGACGTGGACCTTGATGCCGGTCTCCTCATAGACCTCCCGACGCACCCCATCCTCGATGGCTTCGTCCCGCTCCAGAACCCCACCTGGCGGCTCCCAACGGCCGTTGTCGGCACGGCGGATCACCAGAACGCGTCCGTCCTCTCGCACGACAACCCCCGCCACTGATACTGAGTGGAGGGGCGTTGACGGCTTCTGATGGTCGCTGTTACTCATGTACAGGAGGATAGGAGAGACTGTAGGACTATGGCGAGTGACAGCGTGACGTCTTCAGCGAAGGCAAAGTACCTACAGATCGCGGATGACCTGGCCGCGCAGATTCGAGCAGGGGCCCTTGCGCCCGGCTCTCCTGTGCCTAGCGAGTCTGACCTGATGGCTCGATACGGCGTCGCGTCCGGCACTGTCCGCAAGGCAGTGGCAGAGCTTCGCGCGGCCCAGTTGATCGAGACGCATCACGGACGTGGCTCCTTCGTGCGCTCGCGTCCGCCGGTCCAGCGGAAGTCCTCGGACCGTTTCCGCCGGGCACACCGAAAGGCCGGGAAGGCTGCATATCTGGCCGAGACCGAGCAGTCGGGCGGCGTCCCTTCGGTCAACGTCCTGCTTGTCGGCCCGGTCGACGCACCGTCGGAGATTGCCGAACGGCTTGAAGTGTCGGCAGGCTCGAAAGTCCTCGCTCGTAAGCGGCGCTACTTCAGGGATGGCGTCCCCACCGAGGAGGCCACCTCCTATCTGCCTTGGGACGTGATCAAGGAGATTCCGGAGATGTTCGCCGAGAACCCCGGAGGTGGAGGCATCTACGCTCGACTGGAGGAGCACGGCCACGTGCTTGCGGAGTTCGTTGAGACTGTCCGTGCTCGGCTTGCAACGAAGGCAGAGGCAACGGCTCTGGCGCTGAGCCCCGGCGCCCCTGTGATCCACCTTGTCCGAAACGCGATTTCAGATGAGGGTCGAGTGGTGGAGGTCTGCGACACGATCATGGCTGCTGACCAGTTCGTTCTCGACTATCGCTTCCCGGCGCGGGACTGACAGGCCCTTCGATTCAAGCCAACTCCCCTTCTGTGTAACTAATTGCGTTGACTCCTGTACAGGAGTCGGGCACTCTTCTAGCTATCACTCATGTACATGAGTGCAGGAGAGCAACTCATATAGAGGAGACCCAATGCCGTCCTTCAAGATCGACCTTCAGACCGCGATTGTGTTCGTGGCGACCGCGCCGACGCCGAAGCTGGTGAACCAGAAGACGGGTGAGCGGGCGGTGGACCGCGACACGAATGCGCCGCTGTCGACTGTGGGCCTGCTGGTCTCGGACGACGGAGAGGGCAACCTCTACCAGGTGACGATCCCGGAGACGGGTCTCCCGGCGGACCTTGCGCCGGGGATGCCGGTCCGGGTGACCGGGCTGAAGGCGCGTGACTGGGAGAACGAGTTCAACGGCCAGAAGCGTCACGGCATCTCGTTCCGGGCGATCGCGATCACGACGGGGGTCTGATCATGGCTGACGCGTTCGTGTGGCTGGAGGCGTCCGGCGTCTTAGCGTCGGCCGGTGGCGTCGGCTATGCCAAGGTCCGTGCACCGCGGGCGTACTGGGCGACGGTCGGGCTGCCGATGACCTGGGGCCGCTTCGCCCTTTCGTACCGGAACACGATGGATGTGTGCGGGCTGACGGTGCAGCCGTCCGGTCTGCGTGCGTTCATGGCGCGCCGGGTCGCCCGTCACGAGGTCCGGCCGGTGGCCCCGAAGGTCCGCCGGGTGTGGGGAACATCGACCGGTCTTCGGGTCACGCTCCGGCTGCCCGCCGGTCTGGAGCCCGCGGACCTGGCCGCCGCGTCCGAGCGTCTGCGCCACGCCTGGGGCGTTCACGCGGTCCACGTCCGCCCGACCAAGCCGGGGTTTGTGGAGCTGCGAATGACCGGCTTTGATCTGCTGCGCCGGGTACGAATGCCGAAGAAGTCGACTCCGCACGGCCTGGTGGTGCCGGTTGCGCTCCGGGATGACGGGACCGCCTATGAGCGGAACTACCGGGAGGTCCCGCACGCACTGACCCTCGGTGCGAACCAGTCGGGAAAGTCCATGTATCAGCGCAACCTGATCAAGGGGCTGGCTCGACTGCCCGTCGCCCTGGTCGGGATCGACTGCAAGCGCGGGGTCGAGCAGTCCCGCTACGCTCCGCGGCTGTCTGCGCTCGCGACCACCCCGGACGATGCTGCCTCACTGATCGATGTGCTGGTGGCGGAGATGGAAGACCGCTTCGATCTGCTGGCCAAGCAGGGCGTCTCGGACCTGTGGGAGCTGCCCGAGTATCTGCGTCCGGCGCCGGTCGTGGTCCTGGTCGATGAAATCGCGGAACTGTTCCTCATTTCCTCCAAAAAGGATGAGGAGCGCCGCGAGCGCATCGTGACCGGCTTGATCCGGCTCGCTCAGCTCTCCCGCGCGGTCGGGATCTATCTGGAGATCTGCGGGCAGCGCTTCGGCTCGGAGCTGGGCAAGGGCGCCACCATGCTCCGGGCCCAGCTCACCGGCCGGGTGGTGCACCGGGTCAACGACAAGCAGACCGCGGAAATGGGGCTGAACGACGTGGCCCCGGAGTCGGTGCCGGCCGCGTGCACAATCCCCGCCGACCGTCCCGGCCAGGCTGTCGCCGCGGATGCGTCCGGCGGCTGGTGCCGCATCCGGACCCCGCTGACCTCGGTCGAGGACACCGTGGCCGCCTGCCGCGAGTCCGTCCATCTGATCCCGGATCTCCCGGCCCTGGAGCCATTCCGGCCGGTCGTGCCGCTTGCTCCCACGCTGATCATCCCGCCCATGCCGGAGCACGCCCCGGCAGCTTTCTGACCTGCTGCTCCATCCGGTTGGCGTGACCGTCGCGCCAGGTCCCTACCCCGCCCATGTCCGAAGCCGGAAGGAACGACCTCATGAGCGTCATCCCGTTCCCGCAGCCCGAGCCGAGTCCGGAGCCGTACGACCCTCTGGAATCCGCGCTGCTGTCCGTGCTGAACAACGCACCGGACGACTCCGAGCCCGTCAAGTGCCCGGCTTGCAAGGGCTCCGGGGAGGTCTCCCGGAGCGTCCGGGTCGGTCGTAGGCACCGCGTCGTCGGCCAGCAGACCGGGCTCTGTCTGACCTGTCTCGGCTCCGGCAACGCACCCACCGAATGAACCGCCGGGGCCGGGCGGCCGGACTCGACGCCCCGTCCCGCCCCCGGCTCAACACCCGAAGGAGGCGAAGCGACGTGAACCGCTCGATCCGTCTGGACGCCGTATTCATCCAAGCGGTGATCGCCGGAGCCCTGTCCTTCTCCCACCTGAACGATCTAGCCGAATCAGCCGGACAGTCCGGCTGGAAGGCGTGGGCCTACCCGATCAGCGTCGACCTGCTGCTTGTCGCGGCCTGGCGCCGCCTGCGGACCAACCGCCGTGACCGCGCGGCCTGGGCCTGGTTCCTGATCGCCTTGTTCGCCTCGCTCGGCGCCAACATCGCGACCGCCGGGCTTCTCGACCTGGCTCACGTTCCGGCCTGGCTGCGCATCGTCGTTGCCGGATGGCCCGCGCTCGCCTTCCTCGGCGGCACGCTCCTCGTCCACACCCCCACCGAGACCATCCCCGACCCGGCGCCGACTACGCCGGAGCACACCGAGGATGCGCCCGCGGTCGACCTGCACCGCGCCGACGACCTGGCGCCGGAACTCGACACCGCCCGCGAGTCCGCCGCACTGGCTCCGGAACTGCCCGCGGCTGAACCGGCCCCAGAGCCGGTGGGCGTCCCGGCGAATGTTCCGCCGGCACTCCTGGACCACGCCCGAAAGCTCGCCGACCACCACCGCGCGACCACGGGCGCCCCGCTCCCGGTCGCCCACCTGCGGGCCCAGCTCGGGCTCCCCGCACCGGTCGTCGACTCCATTGCCGCTCACCTCCAACTCGCCTGAAAGGAAGACCCGTCATGACCGCCTACCGGCGCTTCCGCGACGTCCGCCAGTTCGGCCCCGTGCAGGTCGCCACCTTCTACGACGGCCACGGTCGGCAACGCCACACGGCCGCCTGCACCGCACCGCGCTGCGACTTCTCCGCGGAGTACGACAACCGCTCGGCCGCCGAACTCGCCGCCCGCACCCACCGCTGCCCGACTTAGGAGACGACATGGACGTTCCGCTCTGGCTCGCCGTGACCGTCGTCGGAGTCCTGGGCATCAAGCTCGCCCGCCCGCCGCTCTGGCTCGTGGTCCTGCTCCTGCTCGGCGGCTACCTCATCGCCCAAAGCTCCCTCGGCCCCACTGTCGGCTCCCTTCTCAACTGATCCTTACGGAAGGAGTACCACCCGTGTTAGTCCCGAAGATCCCTGTCAACGACCAGCCAACCGGCCAGGTCATCCCGTTCGGCACCGGCGCCGCGGACGGTCACCAGCACGTCCCGGCAGCCTGCTCCTGCCAGCACCAGGCTCCCGCCCCGGCCCTGGTGCCCAACCGGTCGTCCGTCCAACTCACCCCCGGCTCGCTGCTCCTTCTCGTCGGCGGCGGCACCGCGGCCGTGCTCGTGGTGGGTGCCGTGCTGGTCTCCATGCTTCTCGCCGTTGCGATCACCGCGGGCTCTCTCGCCATCGTCGCCCTCGTCATCCGCTCGACCCTCAACCACGAAAGGAAGCACTGATCATGAGCATCTTCAGCAAGCGTCCCGAGGCCGACCACCACAAGGTCGAGCGTGAGATCCAGGCGGCCAAGCGCGAAGGTACTCGGGTTCTGAACGACATCGCCGAACGGATCAACAACGGCACCGCGACGCGCGAGGACAAGCGCGTCTTCAACGCCACGCGTACGCGCGCTGGCCGCATCAAGTAACGCCTTCCGGGGCGGCCTCAACCGCCAAGTCTCCGCCGCCCCGGACGGCTCCACCCCTCCAGATCCAACGGACCCGAAAGGGATGCCTCATCATGCCCCAGCACGCCCCGAACCGTCCGGTCTGCCGCCACTGCGACGGCTTCCCGACCGTTGCCATCACCACCGGCAACCGCCGCCGTGACGGCTCCCGCGTCCTCCTCCACACCGTCTGCCCCCTCTGCAAGGGCACGGGCCACGCCCTTTCCACGCGTGCCGACGCCCGCGCTGGGGCGTGATCGCCATGGCTCTCCTGGACTGGAGCGACAAGAAGCACTACGACCACACCGGCGACAAGCCGTGCGTGATCTGCACCAGGCCCACCCCGCTCCGCTCGGACCGTGGCAAGCCCGTCCACAAGGTGTGCGCGGAGGAATGGCTCGACCGCCACGCCGTGAAGGAGGGCGGGGAATGAACACCACGCCCCGGGCCCTCGTCCTCGACCTGTTCGCCGGCCCCGGCGGATGGTCGGAGGGACTACGCTCCCTCGGCCTCCAGGACGTCGGGATCGAGATCGACGCACTTGCCTGTGCCACCCGTGCTGCCGCCGGGCACTGCACGGTCCGCGCCGATGTCGCCGCCTGCCCCCCTGCCCAGCTCCCCGGAAAGGTCAGCGGACTGATCGGCTCGGCGCCCTGCCAGCCCTTCAGCGCCGCCGGGCACCGTGCAGGAAACGACGACATGGACCTGTGCCACCAGGGCCTTGACGACCTCGCCCAGGGACGCGACACGCGCACTGCACTCCGTGCTGCATGCGCCGATCCCCGGTCACTGCTCGTCGTTGAGCCCCTGCGCTATGCCCTCGCCGTGCGCCCCGAATGGATCGCTCTTGAACAGGTCCCGGCTGCCGCCCCGCTCTTCGCCCACATGGCGGGCATCCTCCGCAGCCTGGGCTACTCCGCCTGGAGCGGTGTCCTGAACGCCGCCGACTACGGCGTCCCGCAGAGCCGCCGCCGTGCCTTCTTCCTCGCCTCCCGCTGCGTCCAGGTGGCACCTCCGGAGGCGACCCATGCCAAAGACCCCGGCCCCGACGCCCTGTTCGGGCCCGCCCTCAAGCCGTGGGTCACCATGGCTGAAGCCCTCGGCTGGGGCTACACCCAGCGCCCCGCCCCCACCGTCACAGGCGGTGGCACCAAGGCCGGCGGCGCGGAACCCTTCGGCAACACCTCCCGCAAGGCCATGCGGGCTGCCATGGGCAACCCGGACCACTGGGCATGGAAGCGTCCCGCCTACACGGTGTCCGGCACCATCGGCCATGTCGGCGGCAGGCAGGCAGCCTCCAGCCATCTCAACCTCGACCCCGAAGAGGGCGCCCGCCTCCAGTCCTTCCGCGACGGCTACCCCTTCCAGGGCAACAAGGGACAGCGTTCCTTGCAGATCGGCAATGCCGTTCCACCCCTGCTCGCAACCGCTGTACTCCGGCCTGTCCTCCATCACGCGCTGGAGGTGGCCGCGTGAATGACACCGCCACCATGGCGGGCCTGGACCCGGCCATCCTCGCCGACGTGCTCAGGGTGGCCGGGGCTCCCGGCTTCGACCGCATCCAGGACCAGATCCGCCGCACCGGCGGCTGCTCCGACCCCATCCACCTCCGAGGCTCCACGGTCACCCGCGACCGCAGCACCGGACAGGTCCTCTACTCGTACGCGACCGACAGCGAGCCGGACGGACGGCTGCGGGTCGCCTGCGGCAACCGGCGCGCCTCCCGCTGCCCCGCGTGCGCCTGGACCTACGCCGGCGACACCTACCACCTCATCCGCGCCGGCCTCGTCGGCGACCCGGACAAGGGCACCCCGCACACGATCCGCGACCACCCCAGGGTCTTCGCCACCCTCACCGCCCCGTCCTTCGGACCGGTCCACAACCGGCTTGGTACCCGGCCCTGCCGCTGCGGGACGTGGCACCGCGAGGACGCTCCCGAATTGGGCACCCCGCTCGATCCCGAGACGTACGACTACGCGGGCGCGGTGCTGTGGAACAACCACGCCTCTGAGCTGTGGCGCTTCTTCACGATCTACCTGCGCCGCGAGATCGCCGCCCGCTCCGGCCTCACCCAGAAAGAAACCCGCGAGCAGTCGAAGGTGTCCTTCGGAAAGGTCGCCGAGTACCAGAAGCGCGGCGCCATCCACTTCCACGCCGTGATCCGCTTTGACGGACCGGACGGCCCTGACAGCCCGCCCCCGCACTGGGCGACCGTTGCCCTGCTCACCGACGCGATCCACGCCGCGGCGGTCCGGGTCCGCGTCGACCTGGATGCCTCCGGTGAACACCCGGCCCGCGTCTTCTGCTGGGGCGACCGGCTCGACGTGCGCGAGATCAAAGCGTTCGGGGACGGCTCCGAGATCACCGAGCAGGCCGTGGCCTCCTACGTCGCCAAGTACGCAACCAAAGCCGCCGAAACCACCGGCACCGTCGACCGCCGCATCGGCAACAAGGAAGCCCTCGTGCTCCTCGACGTGCCCGACCACGCCCGACGCCTGATCGAAGCCTGCCTCGACCTGCACGAGATCTACCCGGACCGCAAGCTCCGCGACTGGGCGCACATGCTCGGCTTCCGCGGCCACTTCTCCACCAAATCCCGCGCCTACTCCACCACCCTCGGCGCCCTGCGACAGGTCCGCGCGGACTACCGCGCCGCGCAGCACCGCGCCGCCCTCGGCCTGCCCGACCCCGACGACGGTTCTGAGGCGACCACGCTCACGCTCGCCCACTGGACCTACGCCGGACACGGCCACACCCCAGGGGAGTCCTGGCTCGCCGCCAACATCCGACGCGACATCGAGCAGAACCGCGAACTCGCCCGCGAAGCCCTGCAAGACGACTGGCCCTTGGAAGGAGCCGACGCATGACCACGGCAGTGATCGAACGGAAGTGGCACACCACCGCGGAGGTCGCCGAAATGCTCGGCTACGGCCTCTCCAAGACCAAGATGCTGGTGCTGACCGGCGAGATCCGTTCCATCAAGGACGGTCGCAGTCGGCGCATCCTCCCCCGCTACGTGGACGAGTACGTCGAACGCCTGGCCCGACAGGCTGAGGGGGACACGGCATGAGCGGCAAGCGCGGCAACGGTGAGGGCTCCATCTACCCGTATAAGAACGGCTACGCGGCCTACGTCTGGGTGACCAAACCGGACGGCAAGCGGGCCCGGAAGTACGCGTACGGCAAGACCCGGGATGAGGTCCACGAGAAGTGGCTCAGCCTCCATGCGGAGGCGAAGAAGGGGCCGGTCGCCACTCGGCACCGCACAGTGTCGGTCTTCCTCGCCTACTGGCTCGACTCGATCGTGAAGCCGAACCTCGCTCCGCTGTCGTACGTCTCGTACGAGGGTTGCGTGCGCCTCTACATCGCCCCCTACCTCGGGGCGAAGCGCCTTGACCGGCTGACCGTTCGCGATGTGCGGGAGTGGCTGACCAAGCTGGCGACCGTCTGCCAGTGCTGCGCCCAGGGGAAGGATGCGAGGCGAGCACCGGCCCGACGGAAGTGCTGCGCGGTCGGGGACTGCTGCGAGGCGTACCCCTCCCGCCGCGTCATCCAGGCTTCCCGCGATGCTCTGCGAGCTGCCCTGACACATGCCGTCACCGAGGAGGAGATCAGCAAGAACGTCGCCTCCCTGGTGAAGGTGCCCAAGCCGCGCCGCCGCCGGATCAAGCCGTGGTCCGTCGCAGAGGCCGGACAGTTCCTCGCCGATGCCGCCGCTCGGGATGACCACCTGTTCGCCGCCTGGATGCTCGTGCTCTGCCTCGGGCTCCGCCGGGGTGAGGTCCTGGGCCTGACGTGGAAGTCCGTCGACTTCGAGCGCGGCGAGCTGTACGTGGACCACCAGATCCAGCGCGCCGGCCGCCAGATCCTGCACCGGGAGACCAAGACCGAGGACTCCGACGACTTCTTGCCCCTGCCCGCACTCTGCCTGAAGGCGCTCCGGATGCGTCGCGCTCAGCAGTCCGGCGACCGCAAGGCCATCGGGGACGCGTGGCAGGACGATCACGGCCTGATCTTCACGACGAAGTACGGGACACCGATCGAGCCGGGGAACCTCACCCGGATGTTCGCCCTGCGGGCTCGGCGCGCGGGCCTGCGAGTGATCCCGCTGCGGAACACCCGGCACACGTGCAGCTCGCTCCTGGTCGCCCTGAAGGTGCACCCGAAGGTCGCTCAGCGCATCCTGCGGCACTCGCAGATCGCCATGACGATGGAGGTCTACGCGGAAGCGAGCGAGGAAGAGGTGCGCTCGGCACTCGACCAGCTTTCCGGCGCGATGGACGGTAGCGGCTGACCTGGTTGCTGTACTTCGCTGCTGTACGGCCCAACGCAAGAGGCCCCCGGATCATCTCCGGGGGCCTCTCACCTGTGTGCACTCGGCAGGATTCGAACCTGCAACCTTCTGATCCGTAGTCAGATGCTCTATCCGTTAAGCTACGAGTGCTTGTTGCGTTGCTTCCCGGTTTTTTTCTTCCCGGTCGGCGTTGCGGGAACAACATTACATGACCTGCGCCGTCACGCGAAATCCATTGGCCCTACCCCCTCTGACCTGCGGAAATACCCTCGCCGAGGCGCAGGTGTCGAAGCGGGCCCGGTGGCCTCGATGTGCCCGTAACAGGGGAAATGTGACCGGGGTCACCGGATCAGGTGGCCTGGAGCGCGGAGATCGGGTGTCGCGGTCGCATGGGGCGGGCGGTGAGCCGCAGGCCGGCAGAGGGCAGAGGGGCGACGCAACCGAGCCCCGCCCACCCGAATACAGCGGCAGCCCCACCCGGCACCCTCGCGGCCCCGCCCGCCCGGAAACGACCGAAGCCCCGAAACGACCGAGCCCGGAAACGACCGAAGCCCCGGCCGTGGGGCCAGGGCTTCGGGTTGAGCTGGCGGAGGCGGAGGGATTTGAACCCTCGATGGGCTTTAAGACCCAAACCGCATTAGCAGTGCGGCGCCATAGACCGGACTAGGCGACGCCTCCAGCACACCCTCTCGCGTACGCGAGTGGTGCGTGCAGATGATGACACAGCCTTGCTCCGCGTCACCAATCGGACCCCACGGTACTAGGCAGGTGGGCGCCAGGGCAAAGCGTTAGGCGGCCCACGTTTTCCGCCTGCGGGGCGCGGCCGACCTGCGGTCCGTCCCGGGACCGGGGGTCGAAAGGGCGGCGGTCCGGAGCGGTCTCGCGGGACGGGCCGCGTCGCCGGCCGGCGGTCCGGGCGCAACGCGCGGGGCTTCGGCGCGTTAGGCATGCCGAATCCGTCCCGCCCCGGTGGGGCCGGACCCGCCCCGTCCACCCCGTGGAGCCCGCATGCTGCGTCGCCTCGTCGTCACCGCGCTCGCCACCGCCGCCACGGCAGCGCTCGCCACCGCGCCCCCGGCCCTGGCGTCCGCCCCCCTGCCGCTGCCCTCGCTCCCCCTCCTCGGCGGCCACGACCAGGAGCCCGCCCCGGACCACCTCACCGTGAGGATCGCGCACAACGGGGAGACCGACGGGACGTACGAGCTGGAGTGCCACCCGCCCGGGGGCGACCACCCGCAGATCCTCCAGGCGTGCGACCGGATGGAGAAGCTCACCGGTTGGGGCAAGGATCCGTTCGCGCCCGTCCCCCCGGAGGCGCGCTGCACGATGATCTACGGCGGCGACGCCACCGCCCGGGTCACCGGCAGCTGGGCGGGGCGGCCGGTGGACGCCAAGTACAACCTGCGCAACGGGTGCGAGATCAGCCGGTGGAGGACCCTGGTCCCGGTTCTGCCCGGACCCCGGTGAGTGCCGGGTGACGACCATGGCGGGTGCTCGGTGAGCGTCTCGACGGAGCCCTCGGCGAGCCTCTCGGTCAAGACCCCGGTGCGCGTCTCGATGAACGCCCCGGCCAGAGTCCCGGTGAGGACCCCGGTGCGCGTCCCGGTGGAGACCCCGGTGCGTGCCCGGTGAATGTTCCGTGAGGGCTCGGACGGCGAGACGGTGAGCGTCCCTACGGGGCGCCC
The DNA here is from genome assembly GCF_056435525.1 of Streptomyces sp. NPDC043908. Classification (NCBI taxonomy): domain Bacteria; kingdom Bacillati; phylum Actinomycetota; class Actinomycetes; order Kitasatosporales; family Streptomycetaceae; genus Streptomyces; species Streptomyces sp. NPDC043908. Next base: position 22,409 of record NZ_JBWKEI010000031.1, read on the forward strand.
GAAGCACGCGGCCCCGGCACGCGAGCCGGACGCGCCCCACACCGTCGGCGCGATCTCCCGGCATACGCCGTGGTCACAGAAGATTGGTGAGAGCTCCCCCTCATCCGCCGTCGCGCGCCCATCCCCTGCCTTTAGACTCCCTCCCAGTGACAGGCCGCAAGGTGCAGTGGTTCAGGGAGGAAGCGTCGTCGTGAGCAGCAGGCCATCCCGAGGCGCTGCTCGCCTCGCAGCCATACTTGACGCCCTTCCGGACGGGCTCGTGCTCGTCAACTGCAACGGCACGGTCGTCAACGCGAACACCATCGCCCTGGAGATGTTCGAGTCCCCGGGGACCGGGCTCGTGGGGCGGGGCGTGCTCGACCTGCTGCCCTCCTTCGACTCCAAGCTCATCCCGGGGTCGATGCGCCGCCCCGACTCCGAGGACGAGCAGGGCCGCACCAAGCCGACCCGGATGGTGGCCCGGCGCACCGACGGCAGCGAGTTCCCCGTCGAGGTGACCAGCGCCAACCTGGAGGACGGACGCGACGCGTACGCCTCGCCGTCCTCCTCCTACGGAAGTGGCGGCGCGCACTACTCCGGCGACGAGCTCCTCATGATCGTCGTCCGTGACCTCTCCGGCACCGTCGACACCGAGGCGGAGCTCGCCCGTTCGCAGCGGCAGACCGAGATGATCCTGCGCGCGGCGGCGGAGGGTGTGGTCGGCACCGACACCGAGGGCCGTGTCGTCCTGGTCAACCCGGCCGCCGCGCAGATCCTCGGCTACCGCGCCAGCGACCTCGGCGGCCAGGAGCTGCACCCGCTGGTGCTGCACTCGCGCGCGGACGGCGAGCCGTTCCCGTACGAGGGCAGCCCGCTCGCCGACACCCTGAAGTCCGGTCGCAAGCACCGGGTGCGCAACCAGGTGCTGTGGGCGAAGAGCGGCGCCGCCGTGCCCGTCGACCTGACGACCGCGCCCGTACGGGACGGGGATCTGCTGGTCGGCGCGGTGATGACGTTCACCGACCGCCGCCCGTACGAGGAGCAGGCCAAGAAGCACGCGGAGGTCCTGGAGCGCGAGACCTCCCGCTACGACGCGCTGTCCGCACGCCACCAGCAGCTGCTCTCGGTGCTCGGCGGTTCGCTGCGCGGGCCGCTGGACGAGCTGCGCCGCGAGCTGTCCACGCTGGCGGCCGACGACGCGGGCCAGCTGTGGCCCGAGGCCAACCAGGTGCTGCACCATCTGGCCGCCGGGTACGCCCGGATGACCACCCTCGTCGACAACGTCCTGGCCTTCCAGCGGCTCGACTCCGGTACGGAGGAGCTGAAGAAGGCGAAGGTGCTGGTCGGAAACGTGGTCGCGGCGGGCGTCGAGGGCGCCGTGGAGCTGATCGGGCCGGGCCGGGCCCAGTTCGCCGTCCACGCGCCCCCCATCGAGGCCGAGATCGACCCCGTACGGCTCTCCACGGCGCTGGCGCACCTGGTGGCGGACGTGGCGGGCGTCGACGCCACGGGCAACGCCCCGGTCGCCGCCGGGGGATACATGGACTCCACGGTCGTCGTCGCGGCGGCGGTCCGCGGCGACGTCGTACGCATCGAGGTGCGCGGGCCGTACGCCGGGGGCGATCCCGTCCACGAGCCCATCGTCCAGGGCATCGTGCGCGCCCACGGCGGTGTGCTCCAGACGGTCGAGGTGCCGGGCATGAGCGGCAGCGCGTACGTCCTGGAGGTGCCGCTGGGGCAGGGCGCGGGCTCGGTGCCCGAGCCCGCCGCGGCCGAGGTCGCCCTCGTCGCGGCGCCGGAGCCGGCCCAGCCGTCCGGCTCCGGCCGCCGCCGCGCCCGACGGGCCTCCACGGACGCGTTCCTGGCGAGCCCCGTCGAGGAGGAGAAGTCCCCGACCGGCCGCCGCCGGGGCCGCGCCCAGGAGGACCAGCGGCCCGACCCGTCCGCCGCGTCCCCGGCCGCACTCGAACGCCTCCCCGCGCAGCAGGCGGGCGAGGGCGGCGGTCCGGGTTCCGGTGAGGGGCCCGGCGGGGCCTCCGTTACGGGACGGGGCACCCCGGGCGGGGGCCCGTCCGGCGGCCGGGGAGCGGGCGGTGCGCCGGTCGCCCCCGGTGCTCCGGTCCTGCCGGGCACCCCGGGCGTCCCCGGTGCCCCGGGCGTGCCGGGTGCGCCCGGTGCCGGACCGGTCGGCGCCGTGCCCCACAGCTCCGCCGGGGGTACGCCGGAAGGCGCCCCCGGTGCCCATCCCTTCGGCCCCGGCGGCCCGTCCGGCGGGACCCCCAACGGCCCGGCCGTCGGCATGCCCGGCACCGAGGCCGCCCCGGGCGGCGCGCAGCCGTACGCTCCCGGCGCCGGTCCCACCGGCGCCCCCGGCGACGGGACTTCGGGCAGCCCGGCCGGACCCTCGGGCGACACGGGCGGCTCCTCCGGGACGGGGCGGCGGCGCGGGCGTCCCAGCCCCGCCGAGGGGAGCGCCGCGCCCTCCGAGGGCTCGATCGTCACCGCCGCCGAGAGCGCCCGCCAGCCCGGCGCCGGGCGGCCGGCCGCGCTGAGCGAGACCGTTCCGCCCCAGGGCATGGCGAGCGACCCGGCCGCTCCCTCGGGCCGCCGCGCCCGCCGCGCGCTGCCCGCCAGTGGCGGCGAGGCGGTCCCCGACCCGGACGGGCAACCGGGGGACGCGCGCGCCGCCGACGCGGGGCCCGGCGGCCGTCGTGCCCGCAGGGCTCTCGCGGCCGCCCCGGAGGCGGAGGAGGGGGCCGTGCGCACGGCGTTCGCCCTCCCGCCCGCCGACGCCGACCGCCCGGTCCCGCCCGAGGGCTTCGCTCCGCACGGCCCGGACACCGCGCGGCCCGCCGGTCCGGCCGACGCCGACCGCTCCCGTGCGGCCGGTCCCGGCAGGCCCTTGGGGCTGCCCGGAACGGCGCCCGGCCAGGGCACCGGCATCCCCGCGGACCCGAACCGGCCCGGGGTCCCCGACCCGCACCAGCCCCTCCCGGCCCCGTCGGCCCCGGCCCACCGCCCGCTGGCCAACGGCCCCGGCGCCGGACCCGCCCCGGCCCACCGGCCTTTGGCGAACGGGCCCGCCCAGGGCCGCCCCGCCGGCCGCCCGCACCACGGCGCCGTACGCAACGACGACGTCGACGAGCACACTCCGCCGCAGCCGCACCCCGTCGAGCAGCCGCCCGCGTGGGCGGTCGGCGGGGCCGTTCCGGCGAACGGCCCGGAGACGGCGGGCGGCACCGCACCGCAGCCCGCCCGCCAGCCGCTGCCCGCCGAGGCGGCCCCCCTGCCCGACGACGCCTCCCAGGGCCGCGCGTTCAGCGTGCGCACCCTCGGCCAGGGCGTGCCCTTCGTCCAGCAGCCCTCCGGCCCCTCCGGCTCGGGGCGGCGCCGCAAGCTCGGCACGCCCCCCGAGGGTGAGCGCCCCGCCGGGACCACCGAGGCCGAGCGCCCCGGCCCGTCCCCGACGTCGCTGCTCTCCCCGCCCTCGGAGGGGCAGGGGCGGGCGTACGCCATAGGGGCGCCGGACAAGGGTGCCGAAGGTCCCGAGCCGCTGGACGGGCCCGGGGGAGCCGTGGAGGTCGCCAACCGGCCGCACCCGCAGCCCGTCGACGACGAGCTGCCGCCCGAGCCGCTCGACAACCCGCGCCGGCTGCTGGTCTGGCCCGCGCCGGACGTCTCCACCCAGCAGGCGCTGAGCGACCGCGGCTACCGGCCGGTGGTCGTGCACTCCCGCGAGGAGGTGGACGCGCAGATCGCGGCGTTCCCGGCCGCGCTCTTCGTCGACCCGCTGACCGGGCCCATCACCCGTACCGCGCTCCAGTCGCTGCGGCAGGCGGCCGTGGCCGCCGAGGTCCCGGTGCTCGTGACGGCCGGTCTGGGACAGGCGACGCGCGAGGCCGCGTACGGCGCCGATCCGGCCGTCCTTCTGAAGGCCCTCGCTCCCCGCGACAGCGAGCAGCACCCGCCCCGGGTCCTGCTGATCGAGGAGCACGAGGAGATCGCGCTCGCCCTGACGGCCACGCTGGAGCGGCGGGGTATGCAGGTCGCGCGCGCCGCCACCGACACCGAGGCCGTCACGCTGGCGGGCCAGATGCGGCCGAACCTGGTCGTGATGGACCTGATGCAGGTACGCCGCCGCCGCGCCGGGATCGTCGACTGGCTGCGGGCGAACGGGCAGTTGAACCACACGCCGCTCGTCGTCTACACCTCGGCGGGGCTCAACCAGCCCGAGCTGCCGAAGCTGTCGGCGGGGGAGACGGTGCTGTTCCTGGCCGAGCGCTCGACGAGCGCCGAGGTCCAGGGCCGGATCGTCGACCTGCTGGCGAAGATCGGCACCAACTAGGGCCCGTACGGACAGAGGTGGGGGCCGGTGGGTGTTTCACGTGAAACATCCGCCGGCCCCCGCCGCGTTCCGCCTCACCGGGGCTCACCACCCGGACCCTCGCGACTCACCGGAGCTCCCTGGGAGTCGCTGGGATTCGCTGGGACTCCCC
>NZ_JBWKEI010000032.1:0-23622 GCF_056435525.1 Streptomyces sp. NPDC043908
CGGTTACATTCCGAACCCGGAAGCTAAGCCTTTCAGCGCCGATGGTACTGCAGGGGGGACCCTGTGGGAGAGTAGGACGCCGCCGAACAAATTTTGGGAAAAGCCCCGTACCGGTCTCCGGTACGGGGCTTTTCTGCGTTTACCGGCTTTGCAGGGTCACGCCGGCTGGAGCAGGTCCCATCGGTTGCCGTAGAGGTCCTGGAACACCGCGACCGATCCGTACACCTCGTGGCGCGGCTCCTCCAGGAAGCGGACTCCGGCCGCCGTCATCCGGGCGTGATCGGTGGCGAAGTCCTCGGTGTGGAGGAAGAAGCCGACCCGGCCGCCGGTCTGTGCGCCGACGCTCGCGCGCTCGGCGTCGTTCTTGGCGCGGGCCAGCAGCAGGGACGCGGTGCCGGTGCCGCGCGGGCGCACCACCACCCAGCGGGAGCCGTCCCCGCGATCCGTGTCCTCGACCAGTTCGAAGCCGAGGGCGTCGGTGTAGAAGGCGATGGCCTCGTCGTACTCACGGACGACGAGCGTGATCAGGGCAATATGGGACATGCTTTGAGGTTATACGTATGACTGTCGCCGTGCCAAGCCGCCATGGACGGACCACGGCCACGAGAGAATGCCCGGATGGAGATCGCTGCGTTTGACCGTCTCGTCGCGCGTGCCCGGTTGCTCGCCGTCCCCGGCCACCGGCGCGTCCTCGGTATCGCCGGGGCGCCCGGGTCCGGGAAGTCGACCCTGGCCGCTCGGCTGGTCGAGCGGCTCGGCGGGGTCGCCGTGCTCGTCCCGATGGACGGCTTCCACCTCGCCGGGGCCGAACTCGACCGTCTCGGGCGCGCCGACCGCAAGGGCGCCCCGGACACCTTCGACGCCGCCGGATACGCCGCCCTGCTCACGCGGCTGCGGGCACCCCAAGCCGGCAGCGTGGTGTACGCGCCGGCCTTCGACCGTTCGCTGGAGGAACCGGTCGCCGGGAGCATTCCGGTCGGCCCCGAGGTCCCGCTCGTCGTCACCGAGGGGAACTACCTCCTCCACGATCAGGACGGCTGGGCCCCGGTCAGGGCCCTGCTCGACGAGGTGTGGTTCCTGGAGATCGACGGCGAGGAGCGGGTGCGCAGGCTCGTCGAGCGACATGTGCGGTACGGGAAGGCCCGCCCGTACGCCGAACGGTGGGTCAGGGAGTCCGACGAGATCAACGCGCGCGTGGTGGCGGGTGGCCGGGACCTTGCCGATCTTGTCGTCAGTGAGGAGGGGGCTGGGTAGGCTCGGCCTTCACCGGGCGTGGGAACGGCGTAAGGATCTACCGCGGGGCTACCGTGTGCCCGTGTGACGGAAGGCAGCTGACGTGGGGATATTCCGACGGGGGCCGAAGCGGGACCGGAGCGACGCGCCCCGGGACGCGGAGTTCGGCTATTTCTCGGCAGACGAGGGCGCGCGGTTCCGTGCCCGGGTGCGTGAGGCGTTCGCCGAGCAGGGTCTTGAAGTGACCGTCTACGCGGACTTCGTGAAGGACAGCGGCGGTCGTCAGTTCGGCCTGGCCAACCTCGCCGCGGTTTGCCACAACGACCGCCGGGGGCCTCGTGTGTGGCCGGAGCTGATTCGTCGCCATGTCGGCATGGTGCTGCGCACCATGGACGGTCCCTCCGCTCTCGACATCCTGCCGCCCGAGCAGATCCGCGCTCAGCTCTACCCCCGGGTGATCAGTGAGAACGGGCTCGACCCGCAGACCTTCAGCTACGCGCGCGGTGTCGCACCCGGGCTGTACGAGATCCTCGCCCTGGATCTGCCGGAGAGCGTCATGATGCTCACCGACGAGGCGCTGGAGCCCCTCGGTCACGTTCCCGACCTGCGCGCGCAGGCGCTGCGCAACCTCGGGGAGCTGCCGGTCGAGTCGCACGAGACCGTCAAGGGCGAGGACGGCATGCGGTTCGAGGTGGTCGTCGGCGACTCGTTCTACACGGCCAGCAGGGTGCTCGCCCTGGACGTCCTGGTGCCGCGGCTCACCGGGCGCGAGCTGACGTCCGACGGGGCGCTGGTCGCCATGCCGTTCCGGCACCAGTTGGCCTTCCACGCGATCCACGACTCCGGAATGATCCCCGCGCTCAACGCCATGGCGTCCTTCGCGGCGGCGGGTTTCGAGGACACGCCGGGTGCGATCAGCCCGTTCGTCTACTGGTGGCGGGACGGCACGCTCACCCAGCTCAGCGACCGCGAGACCGAGGGCGACGGCCTGCGGATCGTGGTCGGCGACGACTTCCAGGAACTGCTCGAACGGCTGGTGGGGGACAGCCAGGAGGGCGCCTGACCGGCGGGCGGCCGAGTGCCGAGCCCGGGGAGCATCGTTTTTCCGGATTCCCGATCGCCTGCCCGGCGGTGGTAGGGGCAGGATGGGGCCCATGCCTCTTACCACCGCTCCCGCGCCCTTCACCGCCGACGACTACCGGGCCAGGATGGCCCGGGCCGCCGAGTCCGCCGCCGAGGCGGGGCTCGCGGGCGTCCTCGTCGCGCCCGGGCCCGACCTGGTCTACCTGACCGGGTATCAGCCGACCGCGATCACCGAGCGGCTGACGGTGCTGGTGCTGGCCGCGGGGCGTGAGCCGGTCCTCGTCGTACCGAAGCTGGAGGCGCCGGACGCCGAGCGCGCCGCCGGCGCCACCGCCCTCACCCTGCGCGACTGGACCGACGGCATGGACCCGTACGGCGTGACCGCGCCCCTGCTGGAGGCCGGCGGCCGGTACGGCGTCAGCGACAACGCCTGGGCGATGCACCTGCTCGGCCTCCAGCAGAGGCTGCCCGGAACGTCCTACGCGGCCCTCACACAGGCGCTCCCGATGCTCCGGGCGGTCAAAGACGGGCCCGAGCTCGCGCGGCTCCAGGCGGCCGGTGAGGCCGCGGACAGGGCGTACGAGGAGATCCTCAAGGTCCGGTTCGCCGGGCGCAGGGAGACGGACGTGGCGGCCGACCTGGCCGCGCTGCTCATCGAGTTCGGCCATGCGCAGGTGGACTTCACGGTCGTGGGCTCCGGCCCCAACGGCGCCAACCCGCACCACGAGGCGGGCGAGCGGACCATCGAGCGGGGCGACATGGTCGTCCTGGACTTCGGCGGCCTCAAGCACGGCTACGGCTCGGACACCACCCGTACCGTCCACGTGGGTGAGCCCTCCGCAGAGGAGCAGCGCGTCCACGACGTCGTACGGGAGGCGCAGCGGGCCGGGTGCGCGGCGGTGCGGCCGGGGGCGGCCTGTCAGGACGTGGACCGGGCGGCGCGCGCGGTGATCGAGGACGCCGGATACGGTGAGTACTTCATCCACCGCACCGGCCACGGCATCGGCGTGACGACCCATGAGCCGCCCTACATGATCGAGGGCGAGGAGCAGCCGTTGGTGCCCGGCATGTGCTTCTCCGTGGAGCCGGGGATCTACCTGCCGGGCCGGTTCGGCGTGCGGATCGAGGACATCGTGACGGTCACCGAGGACGGCGTGCGCAGTTTCAACAACACCGCGCGCGAGATGGCGCTCGTCCACTAGCCGTGCGGTCGACGGGCCGGGCGGTCAGGAGCTCGCGGGGCCGAGCACCGCGCACGACTCGGGCGGCAGCAGGAACGCGCCGTCCGGGCCGGGCGGTTCCACCTGCTCCCAGGCGGCCAGCACTCGGCAGTTGTTGCGTCCCAGGGGGATGACCGCGGCCTCCTTACCGAGGTTGACCACGGTCCGCAGGTCGCCGCGCCGGAACATGAGCCAGCGCGCCTCCTCGTCGTGGACGACCTTGACCGCGGCGATGTCCGGGTCGGTGAGGTCGGGGCGGGTGCGGCGCAGCGCGATCAGCTGCCGGTGCCAGTCCAGTACGCGCGCGTGGTGCTCCTTCGCGGGCTCGTCCCAGTCAAGGCACGAGCGCGCCCGGGTGGCGGGGTCCTGCGGGTCGGGGATGTCCTCCTCGGCCCACCCGTGCGCCGCGAACTCCCGCCGCCGGCCCGTACGCACGGCCTCGGCGAGCTCGGGGTCGGGGTGGTCGGTGAAGTACTGCCAAGGAGTGCGGGCGCCCCACTCCTCGCCCATGAAGAGCATCGGGGTGTACGGGCCGGTCAGCACCAGCGCGGCGGCGCCGGCGAGCAGCCCGGGGGACAGGGCGGCGGAGAGCCGGTCCCCCAGGGCCCTGTTGCCGATCTGGTCGTGGGTCTGCGCGTAGGCCAGGAAGCGGTGCGCGGGGGTCCTGGCGCGGTCGACGGGGCGGCCGTGGGTGCGGCCGCGGAAGCTCGAATAGGTGCCGTCGTGGAAGAAGACCCGGGTGAGGGTTTTGGCCAGGGCGGCGATCGGGGCGCGCGCGAAGTCGGCGTAGTAGCCCTGGGACTCGCCCGTGAGCGCGGTGTGCAGGGCGTGGTGGAAGTCGTCATTCCACTGCGCGTGCAGCCCCAGGCCCCCCTCCGCGCGCGGGGCGGTGGTGCGCGGGTCGCACTGGTCGGACTCGGCGACCAGGAAGAGCGGGCGGCCCAGCTGGACGGACAGGACGTCGACGGCGGTGGAGAGCTCTTCGAGGAACGGCAGCGCGCGCGTGTCGTACAGCGCGTGCACGGCGTCCAGGCGCAGCCCGTCGAGCCGGTAGTCGCTCAGCCAGGCGAGCGCGCTCTCCAGGAAGTACGCGCGCACCTCGTCCGATCCCGGCGCGTCCAGGTTGACGGCGGCGCCCCAGGGCGTCTGGTGGGTGTCGGTGAAGTACGGGCCGAAGGCGGGCAGCTGGTTTCCGGAGGGGCCGAGGTGGTTGTGGACCACGTCGAGGACGACCCCAAGGCCGTGGGCGTGCGCCGCGTCGACGAAGCGCTTCATCCCTTCCGGGCCTCCGTACGGCTCGTGCACGGCCCAGGGCGCCACGCCGTCGTACCCCCAGCCGTGCCGCCCCGGGAACGAGCACACCGGCATCAGCTCGACATGCGTCACCCCCAGTTCCGCCAGATGGGCGAGGCGGGCGGCCGCGGCGTCGAAGGTGCCCTCGTCGGTGAAGGTGCCGACGTGCAGCTCGTAGAGGACCCCGCCGGACAGCCTGCGGCCCGCCCAGGGGTGCTGCCAGGCGTAGTCCTCGTGGACGACGACGGCGCTCAGCCCCTCCGGCCCGTCCGGCAGGCGGCGCGAGCGCGGGTCCGGCAGCGGGCGCCCGCCGTCCAGGGCGTACCCGTACCGGTCGCCGTCCCGGGCCGCGGCCTCCGTGAGCCACCATCCGGCCCGCACCGGGTGCGGCTCCATGTCGTGGGCCGCGCCCTCCAGCTGGAGGGCGACCCGGTCCGCCCGCGGCGCCCACACCTCGAACAACATGCCTGATACCTCCCGTTGCCCGCGCACCGTCAAACCGTGGAACAGGGCCTCCATCGTCCGCGGAATGCGGGAGCAAGGTCTGGAGGTTGCGGTTACCCGCCATTAAGGTCCACATCCATGACCCTGCCGCCGTTCCCGCACGGCTTCCTCTGGGGAGCCTCCGCCTCAGCCTTCCAGACCGAGGGGGCCGCCGCAGCCGAGGGCAAGGGCCCCTCCGGATGGGATGCCTTCGCCGCCGAGCCGGGGCGTCTCAAGGACGGCGCGGACGCGTCCCGGGGCACCGGCTTCCACGCGCGCTACCGCGAGGACGTGGCCCTGCTCGCCGGGCTCGGCGCCGGCGCCTTCCGCTTCTCGGTCAGCTGGCCGCGGGTCGTCCCGGGCGGCAGCGGCCCCGTCAACCAGGCGGGGCTCGACTTCTACGACCGGCTCGTCGACGAGCTGTGCGCCCACGGCATCACCCCCGCGCCGACGCTGTACCACTGGGACACCCCGCTGGAGCTGGAGGAGGCGGGCGGCTGGCTCCGGCGCGACACCGCGTACCGGTTCGCCGACTACGCGCGCGTGGTGGCCGAGAGGCTCGCCGACCGCGTCCCCATGTGGATCACCGTCAACGAGCCGGCCGAGGTGACACTGCTCGGCTACGCGCTCGGCGAGCACGCCCCCGGCAAGAAGCTCCTCTTCGATGCCCTCCCGGCCGCCCATCACCAGCTGCTCGCCCACGGCCTGGCCGTCGGGGCGCTGCGCGACGCCGGCGCCCGCTCCATAGGCCTGGCGCTCTCGCACACACCGGTGTGGCCCGCGGGCGAGAGCGAGGAGGACCGTTTCGCCGCGGACCTCTACGACACCATTACCAACTGGCTGTTCGCGGACCCCGTCCTCACCGGGCACTACCCCGACGAGAACTTCGCCGCCCTGATGCCGGGCCCGGTCGCGGACGACCTCGCCGTCATCTCCGCCCCGCTCGACTGGTACGGGGTGAACTACTACAACCCCACGCGCGTGGGCGCGCCCGCACCCGAGGCCGTCGACTCCTTCGCCGGTTTCACCATGCCCGCCGAACTGCCGTTCGGGATCAGGAAGATCGAGGGGTACGAGACCACCGCCTTCGGCTGGCCGGTGGTCCCCGAGGGGCTGCGCGAGATGCTCCTCCTACTGAAGGCGCGCTACGGCGACCGGCTGCCGCCGGTGTACATCACCGAGAACGGCTGCTCCTACGACGGCATCGAGGACGCCGGACGCGTCCGCTACCTGGACGGGCACCTGCGCGCCCTGCACCGCGCCATGGCCGAAGGCGTCGACGTACGGGGCTACTTCGTGTGGTCCCTCACCGACAACATCGAGTGGATCGAGGGCGCCGCCCAGCGCTTCGGCCTGGTCCACGTCGACTACCCGACGCTGCGGCGCACCCCGAAGGACTCCTACCGGTGGTACCGGGACATGATCCGCGCCCAGCGCGCCGCCGGGTGAGCCCCGGGGAAACGTCTCAGCCCTCGCCCGGCCACACCATGTTGATCGCGCACCCGAAGGTCACGTACCCCGCGCGCGCGAAGGCCTTGGCCATCGGCACGTTGCCGAAGTCCGTGGCGGCGCGGATGCGCGGGACGTCCTGCGCGGCCAGGACGCGGGTTCCCTCGGCCAGGATGTCGTCGATGTGGCCATGGCCGCGGTGGGCGGGCAGGACACCGATGTACGCGATGATCGGGTGGTAGTTGTTGCGCGCCGGGACGACGAAGCCGACCGGGCCGCCGCCGTCCGCGAGTTCGGCTATCCGCCACCACTCCCGGGGCGTCCGGTACGTCGCGAACTCCTCGTCGTACATCAGCTCCGCCGACGCGCGCGGAGTCATCGTCCGCAGCTCCGTACGGCTGTGCTCGTCGAGCGTGCCCTCCAGGACCAGCTCCATCAGCGACAGCAGCTCCTCGCGGTCGGTCGCCGGGCGGAACACGAGCCGCGTGGACGGCTCCGGGACCGGCGTCCCCGGCCGCCACTCCAGGCGCAGCCGTTCCACCAGGAGCTGTCCGCCGGTCGCGGCCACGATGTCCATGCGGGTCTCGACGACCTCGCGCGCGTGGGCGTCCTCGCGCCAGTCGCCCGGTGTGAAGCGGCCGTACTCAGGGCGCGGGGCGCCCCGCGGGATCACCGCCGCCGTCGCGGTCTCCAGCAGCTCCACCCCCACGGCATGGCGTTCGGCGGGCGGCAGCGAGTCGTCGACGTCCAGGAAGTCGAGGAGGAACGGGTCTTCGTGGTCCGGCGGGGTCCACCACGACAGGCGGGCGAGCACCCGCTCCCCGCGCAGCGCGACCCACATCCAGGCGGGCCGCCGGCGGCCGGTGGCGAGATCATCCTCGACCTCGTGGTCGAGTACGTAGGAGAGCTGTTGGAAGAGCCCGAGTTCCTCGGGCCCGGCGAGCGGACGGAAGGTGACGTCCGACGCGGTTGTCGTCAAGGGGTGCCTCTCATCGGCGGTAACGGTGGCCAGACCGTAGCAATCGCGCATGGCTCTCCGACAAGGGTTTTCCTCGCAGGTCAGAGGGCGGGACGGGGAACGGACGCCAAGTGCGCCCCTGCTGGACACGCCGAGCCCGTCGGCCCGACAATCTCTGCTGTGACGTCGTCCTTCCCGTTCCACACGTATCCCGCTCCCGCCCGGCCGTCGGACGCCGAGCGTGACCGGGCGCTCGACCTGCTCAAAGAGGGCGCCGCACAGGGAAAGCTGTCGCACGACACGTTCCTGCGCCGGATGGAACTCGCCCTGTCCGCGCGCCGCGCCGACGAACTGGCCGCGCTCACCGCCGACCTGGACACCCAGAGCCGATGGTCGAAGGCGCTGTACGGGGCCGTGAGCCGGGTCTCCGGGTTCAGCGTCACGATGCGCCGCGCCTGGCAGTCCGAACGGCTGCCCAAGCTGCTCTTCCCCGTACCGGGCCCGTACCCGCTGCGGATCGGCCGCGACCCCCACAACGGGCTGCGGCTCAGCCACGAGACGGTCTCCCGGGTGCACGCCGAGCTGACCCATCAGTCGGGCGTCTGGGTGCTGCGCGACCTCGGCTCCACCAACGGCACCAGCGTCAACGGACGCCGGGTGACGGGCGCGGTCGTGGTCAACGACGGCGACCAGGTGAGCTTCGGGCGGATGAGCTTCCGCCTCGCCACGCACTGACCTGCGCGAACGCCGCCGCCGGGGACGTTGTCAGTGGGGCCCCTCATGATGGCGGTATGAACGACGACCAGCGGCCCCGTGTGCGCCCCGCCCGCCCCACCGACCTGCCGCGCCTGGCCGAACTCGCGGCGGAGCACGCGGTGTACGAGAAGGCCGCGCCGCCCGCGCCCGATCTCGCGGACCGGCTCGCAGCCGTGCTGTTCGGCGCGGAAAGATCCCGCGCCCGCTGTTTCGTCGCCGAGATACCGGGCGGCGAGGTCGTCGGTTACGCGAGCTGCGCCCCCGAGTTCTCCACCTGGCAGGCGCGCGAGTACCTGCACATGGACTGCCTCTTCCTGCGCGACGGCCACCGGGGTCTGGGCCTCGGCGCCCTGCTGGTCGACGCGGTGGCCGCCGAGGCCCGGGCGCTGGGGATGGCGCAGGTGCAGTGGCAGACGCCCGTCTGGAACGAAGGGGCGCGGCGGTTCTACGACCGCATGGGCGCGACCGCCAGCGAGAAGCTGCGGTATGCGCTGCCTGTTGCTGGGGAGGGGGCTTCGGCGTAGGCGACCGGCTGAGTAGGCGACCGGCCGAGTGAGCGACCGGCCGAGTGGGCGACCGCGCGGTCTCCTGGGGGGCTCACCCGTTCGGCCGTCCGCCGATCGCGTCGGCGGGGCCGGGGTGGTCCGCTGGGGGCAGCCGCGCCCGCCCCGGGCGCCGACCGGGGGAGGACGCCGCATGCCGGTCGAGCAGGGCGAGCCGAGCGCACCGGTGCCGACGGGGTCGCCGCCTCGGGCCGTGCCCTCGGTGCGGGGTGCCGGGACCGGACCCGAGGAAAGAGTGGCGGCTGCCGTTCTCGCCACGCCCTCCCTCCTCGGCCCCGAGGCCGCCCGGGACCGGTACGGCTTCTACCGCACCCTGCGCGAGACGTACCCCCTGGTGCGGGACGACCGGCTCGGGGCGTGGCTCGTCAGCCGGTACGGGGACGTCACCGCCGCCTTGGCCGATCCGGAGCTCGTCCGGCCTCGGCGCGGGCCGTGCTGCTGGCCCGGTGAGGTGTGGTGCGCGGGGTCCGGGGAGGAGGTGGACGACGAGGCGTTCGCCGTGCTCAGGGAGGTGTCCGAGCGGGCCGCCTACGTGCTGGCGCGGCGGCTCGCCCCACGCGAAACGGCGGACCTGGCCGGCGAGTTCTGCCACTGGCTGCCCGTGGGGACCGCCGCCACCGCTCTCGGACTGTCCTGCGCGGAGCTGACGCGCGGCAGCCGCGTCAAGGGCCGGCGGGCGGGCCCGGCCGCGGCCCTGGCCGTGCTCTGCGCCGACCGGTCCGCCCTGATCGGCAAGGCGCTCGCCTCCCTCCTCGCCAACCTTCTCGACCACCCGCGGGAGTGGGCGGCGGTCGCGAGTGCGGCGCCCGGGGCCCTCACCGCCGTCTGGGGCGAATCCCTGCGCAGGAATCCCCCCGTGCACGTCGTGCTGAGACGGGCGCGCCGGGAGACCCGGACAGCCGGCGGCACGGTGCCGGCGGGCGACGCGGTCGCGCTGCTGGCCGGGGCCGCGAGCCGGGACCCCGACCGGTTCACCGACCCGGACCGGTTCGACCCGCGCCGCACCGCCGCGGCCCCGCTCGCCTTCGGGCCCCGGGAGTGCCCGGCCGCGCGCGTGGCCGCGCTGCTGGCGGAGTGCGCCGTACGCGCGCTGGGCGAGGCCATGCCGGGGCTCCGGTGGGCCGAGGGATTCCGGCCCACCGAGACCGGGCTCCTCACGCGGGCCCCGCGGACCCTTCTCGTACGACCTCCTGGCCGACCCGCTCGTCGACCCGCCTGAGCAGCGCGACCGGACGGTCGGCGAACAGATCGCTCAGCTTCACCGTCCCCGTGAACTCCCGGCCCGAGCGCGCGGAGCCGCCGGAGAGGCCGCCGTGCAGAACATCCGCCCATGCCCCCTCCGGCAGCGCCAGCGCCGTCGCGCCCCAGCCGCCCGACTCGGCCAGGCGCAACGAGAGCCGGGTCACCGCCGTCACCACTTCGCCGGAGCGCGAGAAGGCGAGGCAGTGGTCGGCGGCCGGCCCGTCGGCGGTCAGCGCCTCGTACGTACTGAACTCCCCGAACACCTGCGGAAGTTCCCGCCGCAGCCGCAGAGCGGCCACCGACAGCTCGCCCTTCTCGTCCGGGAGCGGGTCCAGGCCCTCCTGCGGGAAATCCACCGGCCGGCGGTTGTCGGGATCGACCAGTGTCAGGCACTCCGACTCCGTGCCCTGGTACACGTCCGGCACGCCCGGCATGGTCAGCTGCACCAGCGCGGCACCCAGCACGTTCGCGCGCGTGGCCGACGCCACGCTGCGGGAGAACTCCGCGATCGGTGCCGCGAGCGCCCCGGCGGGTCCCGAGGCGGCGAAGTCCGTCAGCGCCCGCTCGTACGCGGGATCCTGCTCCGTCCACGTGGTGTGCAGGCCCGCCTCGCGGGCGGCCTTGAGCAGCGCGCCGCCCAGCCGGTCCCCGGCCAGGCCGGTGCCGCCGAGGCCGACCGCCGTCTGCCAGGCCGCCCAGGCCAGCTGGGGATCCGGCGCGGGGGGCGCCGACAGCCGTCCGAGCAGAGACCTCCACCGCTCCGGACACTCGGACAGCACGGCGATCCGGGCCCGTACGTCCGCACTGCGCTTGGTGTCGTGCGTGGAGAGGACCGTCCCGCTCGCGGGCCAGTCGCGGGCGATCCTGGCGCAGTACGCGTGGAACTCCTCGGGGGGCACGGCGGGCTGCCCGGGCTCGCCGCCCACCTCGTTGGCCGAGAGCAGGGCTACATATCGATAAAACGCCGTGTCCTCCAGGGACTTGGCGCGCAGGGCCGAGGACGTCTGGGCGAAACGGGCCTGAAAGGCGTGGAGTTCCAGGCCCTCGGCGCCGCCGTCGGCGGCCTTCCTCGCGCCGTGGCGCCCGAGCAGCAGCCCCCGTACCGCGTCGACGGCCGCTGCCTCCTCGGGGACGACGAAGGCCTCCCGCGCCTCCCGCGCCATCTCCTCGGTCAGCACCTCCTCCGCCCTGGTCCGGTACGGGCGGTACACCGGCATCCGGACCAGCAGCTCGCACAGGGCGAGGCGCAGGGCCCACGGGGCGTGGTCGCGCAGGTCCGGGATGCGGGCGCACAGGCGCGCCGCCGCGCGCGTCAGACGGTCCACCTCGGCGGCGAGGTCATGGGTGACCACCTCGTACGCGGCGCGCCGCGCGGTCGGCTCCCAGCTCCCGCCCCGGTCACCGTCGTGCCCGATGAACTCCCGGTAGTGGTCGAGAAGTTCCCGGTGGCCGACGGGATCCACGAAGAGTCCGTCGATCCGGTGCAGCGCGTCGTAGCCGGTCGTCCCCGCGACCGCCCAGTCGGAGGGCAGCGGCTCGGCGCGGGCGAGGATCTTCTCCACCACGGTCCAGGCGCCGCCGGTCGCCGCGTTCAGCCGCCGCAGATACGCCTCGGGGTCGGCGAGGCCGTCCGGGTGGTCCACGCGCAGCCCGTCCACCACTCCGTCCCGGACCAGCTCCAGCACTTTGGCGTGGGTCGCGGCGAAGACCTCCTCGTCCTCGACCCGGACGCCGATGAGGTCCGAGATGGTGAAGAACCGGCGGTAGTTGAGTTCGGTGCGGGCCAGGCGCCACCAGCCGAGCCGGTACCACTGGGCGTCCAGCAGCTCGGGGAGGGGCAGCCCCTCCGTCCCGGCGCGCAGCGGGAACTCATGCGCCTCCCCGTACGCCAGTACGCCTTTCTCCGCGTCCACGGTCAGCCGCTCCAGCTCGCCCCCGAGCGGCCCGCCGAGGACCGGCAGCAGCACCTTGCCCCCGTTCGCGGTCCAGTCGATGTCGAACCAGGGGGCGTACGGCGAGTCGGGTCCTTCGCGCAGCACCTCCCACAGCTGCCGGTTGTGGCGCGGCGCCGCCGCCATGTGGTTCGGGACGATGTCGAGCACCAGGCCGAGCCCAGCCGCCCGCGCCGTGCGGGCGAGCCGCCGCAGCCCTTCCTCGCCGCCCAGCTCCTCGCGTACGCGCGCGTGGTCGACGACGTCGTAGCCGTGCGTCGACCCCGGCACCGACTCCAGGACCGGCGACAGATGCAGGTGCGACACCCCGAGCGAGGCCAGGTACGGCACGGCACGCTCGGCGGCACGGAAGGGGAAGTCCGGCTGGAGCTGCAGCCGGTAGGTCGCAGTGGGTGTCATACAAACGTACGTACCCCGTAGTGCGGCTTCTGTGCCTTCGGCCCATGGGTCCGCACCCGTCTGCCGCGTCGGCTTCGCCCGATGTCCGGAGCGCCGCACACCTATCGCGAGGTCATCGCCCTCACGGGCCCGCTGCTGCCGGTCGTCTCCTTCCTCGGGCGGCTGCCGACGGCCATGTGGCGGCTGGGCAGTGTGCCGCTGGTCGCCGAGGCCAGCGGCAGCCTGGCCACCGCCGGGCTCGTGGGCGACGTGCTCGCCCTCGCGCTGTCCGGGCGGCCGGCGCAGGACCACGGGCCGGTGGCCGCCTTCGCCGTCATGGTGGTGGCGGCGGTCCTGTGCGCGGCCCTCTCGTGGTCCGTACGGGGCATGGCGGGGCCCGTCCGTCCGGAGGGACCCCGCCCGCCCCGCAGGCGCTCAGGCCGGGCGCCGCAGCACCGTCAGACTCCGCCCCACCAGGGTGACCCGCTCGCCCGCCGTGACCTTGGCGCCCTCGCCCGGCGGCACCCCCTCGCGCCGGCCGGTGTCGACCACCACCTGCCACTGCCGGCCGTGGTTGACCGGCACCAGGAAGTCGATGGTCTCCGCGCTCGCGTTGAACATCAGCAGGAACGAGTCGTCCGCGATGCGCTCGCCGCGCGGGCCGGGCTCGGAGATGGCGTTGCCGTTGAGGAAGACGGTGAGGGCCTTGGCGCTCGCCGACTGCCAGTCCTGCTGGGTCATCTCCTCACCCTCGGGGGTGAACCAGGCGATGTCCGAGAGCTCGTCGTGCGTGCCCTCCACCGGCCGGCCGTGGAAGAACCGGCGGCGCCGGAACACCGGGTGGTCGCGCCGCAGCCACACCATCGTCCGGGTGAAGGCGAGCAGCGTCCCCTCGGGGTCGCTGCCCGGGTCGGGCCACTTCACCCAGCTCAGCTCGCTGTCCTGGCAGTAGGCATTGTTGTTGCCGTGCTGGGTCCGGGCGAACTCGTCGCCGTGGCTGAGCATCGGCACGCCCTGCGACAGCATCAGGGTGGCGATGAAGTTGCGCATCTGGCGCTCGCGCAGCTCCAGCACGCCGGGGTCGTCCGTATCGCCCTCGACGCCGCAGTTCCAGGACCGGTTGTGGCTCTCGCCGTCCCGGTTGCCCTCCTTGTTGGCCTCGTTGTGCTTGTCGTTGTAGGCGACGAGGTCGTGCAGGGTGAAGCCGTCGTGGCAGGTGTGGAAGTTGATGCTGGCCAGGGGGCGCCGTCCGTCGTCCTGGTAGAGGTCGGAGGAGCCGGTGAGCCGTCCGGCGAACTCCGCGAGCGTCCGTGGCTCGCCCCGCCACAGGTCCCGCACGGTGTCGCGGTACTTGCCGTTCCACTCGGTCCACAGCGGCGGGAAGTTGCCCACCTGGTAGCCGCCCTCACCGACGTCCCAGGGCTCCGCGATCAGCTTCACCTGGCTGACCACCGGGTCCTGCTGCACCAGGTCGAAGAACGACGACAGCCGGTCCACCTCGTGGAACTGGCGGGCCAGCGTCGCCGCGAGGTCGAAGCGGAAGCCGTCCACGTGCATCTCGGTCACCCAGTAGCGCAGCGAGTCCATGATCAGCTGGAGGACGTGCGGCGAGCGCATCAGGAGCGAGTTCCCGGTGCCGGTGGTGTCCTCGTAGTAGCGCGGATCGTCGGCCAGCCGGTAGTACTGCGCGTTGTCCAGGCCCCGGAAGGAGAGCGTGGGGCCCAGGTGGTTGCCCTCGGCCGTGTGGTTGTAGACCACGTCCAGGATGACCTCGATCCCGGCCTCGTGCAGCGCCCGTACCGCCTGCTTGAACTCCAGGACCTGCTGTCCCCGGTCGCCCCAGGAGGCGTAGGCGTTGTGCGGGGCGAAGAACCCGATCGTGTTGTAACCCCAGTAGTTGGACATCCCCTCGTCCGCCAGCCGGTGGTCGTTGACGAACTGGTGGACCGGCATCAGCTCCAGGGCCGTCACCCCCAGCTCCGTCAGATGGCCGATGACGGCCGGGTGCGCCAGGGCCGCGTAGGTGCCGCGCATCTCCGGAGGCAGCTCCGGATGGAGCATCGTCAGGCCCTTCACATGGGCCTCGTAGAGCACCGTGCGGTGGTACTCGGTGCGCGGCGGCCGGTCGTCGCCCCAGTCGAAGTACGGGTTGACGACGACGGACGTCATGGTGTGCGGCGCCGAGTCCATGTCGTTGCGGGAGTCGGGGCGGTCGAAGTAGTAGCCGTACACCGCCTCGCCCCATTCGATGCTCCCGCTGATGGCGCGCGCGTAGGGGTCGAGGAGCAGCTTCGCCGAATTGCAGCGGTGCCCGTTCTGCGGCTCGTACGGCCCGTGCACACGGAAGCCGTAGCGCTGGCCCGGCATCACCCCGGGCAGATACGCATGGCGTACAAAGGCGTCGCTCTCGCGCAGCTCAACCGCCGTCTCCGACCCGTCGTCGTGCAGAAGGCACAACTCGATCCGCTGGGCGGCCTCCGAGAAGACCGCGAAATTGGTCCCGGCGCCGTCGTACGTGGCGCCGAGTGGGTACGCCTGTCCCGGCCACACCTGCATGGGCAAGACTCTTCCACTTCTGTTCCGGGTACTGAGGGGCACTTGACGCAGATCCTCCCGGAAAAGAAGTCCGTCCCCTAGGACGCCGGAGTGCTCCGGAGGGTGATCCCCACAGCGGTTACCCCCGTTGGGCGACCGGTACCCCGGTCGATCCGGACGGCCTGCGCGGCCCGATCCGGCCACCGGCCGACGCCCTCCGGGGCCCCGGCGCAGGTCGGGACGGTATGAATCAGCTCACTCGCCCCGAACGCCCCGTGCGGAACCGATCACGTCGACAAGGGAGTTGGGAAACAGCCTCTCCATCCGGCTGCACCGCCTCCTGCTCGCGGAGTACTCTTCCTTGATCGTTGGAGGGGGACCGGAAGGCGGTGCGCGGGTGAGCTCGGGAGGGCTGGAGCTGCCCCCTGGTGACACGGGTCACGAGGGGGAGTCCGGCGACATCCCGCCCGGCGCGGTGTCCGTGGCGCGTCCGGTGGAGATCGGGGCGGAGCTGGACTGGGGCACGGACGACTGGAGCGAGGTGCGCACCCGCGCCCAGCGGGCCGGGCGCGCCTACATCTGGCTGAACCTGGTGGAGCAGCGGCTGCGGGCCGTGGTCGCGGCGGTGCTGCGTCCCATCTACGAGCCGGTCCACGGCGACGACTGGGTGGTCGCGGCGGCGGGTCCGGCCGGGCAGGAGTGGGTGCAGCGGGCCGTCGCCGTACGGGAGGTCTCGCGCCGCAAGGGCTATCTGCTCGACCCGGCCGACGACAACGTGCTGAGCTTCCTCACCCTGCCGCAGCTGCGCGAGCTGATGGTGCAGCACTGGCCGTGCTTCGAGCCGTACGTGGACGACCGGCGCGACGTGGAGCTCGCCCTGGACGAGCTGGAGGTCGCGCGGAACGTGGTCTCGCGCAACCGCGCGCTCAACGAGGCGGTGCTCGCCCAGGCCGAGCGCGCATCGGCCCGGCTGCTGGACGTACTGGGCGGTGGCGCGGGCGCGCCCGCCGCACACCGGCTGCCCATCGACGCGGTCGAGGACCTGGTGGGCGACCGGTACGCGGACGTGGTCTCGGTCCACTCCGACCGGGTGCGGCTCCAGCGCCAGCTCCCCGCCGAGGACCTGTTCAGCCACGCCCGCCGGCTCGACGCCATAGGGATCGGCCTCAATCTGCTGGTCCAGAACTACTCGGGGCGCCGGCTCGTCCGTCTGGCCGAGTCGGGCTGCCGCGTCCGGCTGCTCTTCCTGAACCCGGCCAGCAGCGCGGTCAAGCGGCGCGAGCGCGAACTGGGGCTGAAGAAGGGCGAGCTGAGCCGGTCGGTCGAGATGAACATCCTCCACATGCGCCGGGTGCGGGCCCGGCTGCGCGACCCCGGGGCCTTCGAGATCCAGGTGTTCGACGAGACTCCCCGCTTCACGGCGTACCTGGTCGACGGGGACGGCACCGACGGTCTCGCGGTCGTCCAGTCGTATCTGCGCCGGGCGCGGGGGATGGAGGCGCCGGTGCTGGTGTTGCGCGGAGGCGCGCGGCGGGAGGTCGTACGCCCCGACCAGGATGTTGAACACGGACTTTTCGCGACATACCGCGAGGAGTTCGAGTCGATGTGGGCGGATTCGCGGCCTGTGTCCTGACCCTCCCGCGGGCTGTCCGGACCCCGTTGTCAGTGCTGCGTGCGAGGCTGTTCGTCACTGGGGGAGAGCACCAAAAGGGAGGGCAAGATGGGGTGGCATCGCGAACCGTTGGTCGGATTCGACCTGGAGACGACCGGTACGGACCCGCTGGAGGCACGGATCGTGTCGGCCGCGATCGTCGGCGTCAGGGGCGGAGAAGTGACCCGGCAGCGGAACTGGCTGGCGGATCCGGGCATTCTGATCCCGGCACAGGCCTCGGCGATCCACGGCATCAGCAACGAGCGGGCGGCGTCCGAAGGCCGCCCGGTGCGCGAGGTCGCCGACGAGATAGCGGAGACGATCACGGGCTACTGGGCGCGGGGAGTGCCGGTCGTGGCCTACAACGCGGCCTTCGACCTGACGCTCCTGGAGGCCGAGCTGCGGCGCCACACCCTGCCCTCGCTCACCGACCGGCTCGGGGGCGCGCCCCTGGGCCCGGTCGTCGATCCGTACACGATCGACCGTGCGGTCGACCGCTACCGCAAGGGCAAGCGGACGCTGGAGGCGGTGTGCGGGGAGTACGGAGTGGTGCTCGACGGCGCCCATGAGGCGGGCGCGGACGCGCTGGCGGCGGTCCGGGTGGCCGTGGCGATAGCCGACCGCCATCCGCAGGTCGCGGGCCTGCGCCCGGCGGAGCTGCACGAACAGCAGATCGAGTGGTACGCGGCGTGGGCGGCCGACTTCCAGCAGTTCCTCCGCCGCAAGGGCACACCGGACGCGACGGTCGACCCGGCGTGGCCGATACGGGAACTGGCCCCGGCCCGGGGCTGACAGGGAACCGTCGGCGGCCGGGGCCCGCCGACGCCACGGGACCTGGCCGCACCTTCCCGGCGGATGGCGGGCCCGTTCAGAACGGGTACCAGCGGACCTCGGGGTCCCCGTCCCGCAGGGAGGCGACCCGACGGCGGAACTCGTCGAGCGCCTTGGGGTTGGCCGGTGCGTGCTGGGCGACCCAGGCGCAGCTCGCCGTCTCCCGCGCGCCCCGCAGCACCGCGCACCCCTCCCACTCCCGCACATCCCATCCGTACGCCTCGGTGAACGCCTCGTACTGCTCGTCCGGCAGCCCGTACCGGTCCCGGGAGAGAGCCATGACCACCAGGTCGTGCTCCCGGAAGTCGGCGGAGAAGGTCTCCAGGTCGACCAGGACCGGACCGTCGGGCCCGACATGGACGTTGCGGGGCAGCGCGTCGCCGTGGATGGGGCCGGGCGGGAGGTGCGGGGTGAGGGCGGCGGCCGCGTCGGCGAAGCCGTCCCGGCGGGCGCGGAGATAGGCCGCGTCGGCGGGGTCGATCGCGTCCCCGGCCAGCCGCAGCCAGCGCTCCACCCCGCCGAGCAGGTCTCGGCGGGGCAGGGTGAACGCCGGGGCGGGCAGGGCGTGGACGAGCCGCAGCAGCTCGGCCAGATCGCGCGGGCCCGCGGGGCGGACGGCGGCGGGCAGCCGGTGCCAGAGCGTCACGGGGTGGCCGTCCACCAACCGGGGCGCGGGCTCGGCCGCCCGCACCGCGGGGACGCCGCACCCGGCGAGCCAGCCGGCGATGGCCAGCTCGCGCTCGGCGCGCGCCAGGAGTTCGGGGTGCTCGGTCGCGTCACGGCCGACCTTGACCACGAGGTCGCCGACGGCGAAGACGGCGTTCTCACCGAGGGCGAGCAACTCGGCGGGGGGTCCGGCGGGCGCCGTGGAGGGGGTGTTGGCGGGAGCGGCTGCGGCGGGGGCGTTGTCGGCGGGGCCGGCCGTGGCTGGGGTATCGGTGGAACCGGCCGAGGTGGAGGCATCGGCGGGGCCGGCCGTGGCGGAGCCATCGGTGGAACCGGCCGCGCCTGGCGGGCTGGCCGCGCCTGCCTCGCTGACCGCGCTCGCCGGGCTGGCCGCGCCCGCCCCGCTGGCCGCATCCGCCCGGCTCACCGCACCCGCCCCGGCCCCGCCGAACCCCGCTGCCCCCGGTCCCGCCCCCGTCCCCGGCCAGCTCGCGTCGAGTCTCGCCGCGGCCAGTACTTCGCGCGCTCGTGCCTCGTCCACTGTTCACTCCCGGTGATCGTTCCGTACCGGGCAAGTCTCGCATTCACGCAGGTCGTCTTGGTGAGGAGGCAGGTCGTCTTGACGAACCCACGGACCGTCAGCACGATGACGGGGGTCATTCGGCAATCCCGGCAAAGGGGTCGAACAATGACATGGGGCACTGTATCGGCGCGGTCGGGGGGACGTGGGAGACGGTTGCGCGAGCGCCCCGGCCCGGGCAGACCCCCGGACCACGGGGCCTGGTTCCTGGTGCTGCCCGCGCTGATCCCGATCCTCGTCCTGAGCGTGGGACCGCTGCTCTACGGCGTCGCCCTGGCCTTCACCGACTCCCAGGCGGGCCGCACCGCGCCCACCGAGTGGACCGGGCTGCTCAATTTCCAGGACCTGCTCCACGACACCCTGTTCTGGGAGTCGTTCCGGATCGGGCTGCTGTGGGCGGTCGGGGTCACCCTGCCGCAGTTCCTGCTCGCCCTCGGACTCGCCCTGCTGCTCGACCAGAACCTCCGCTTCCGGTGGCTGGCGCGGGCGCTCGCGATCATCCCCTGGGCGATGCCGGAGGTGGTCGTCGGCATCATGTGGCGGCTGGTGTACAACCCGGACGCCGGGATCCTCAACGAGACGCTCCACGACCTCGGGCTCGGTGGCGGCCGGGACTGGCTCACCGGTCTCGGCACCGCCCTGCCCGCCGTGATCGTCGTCGGCGTCTGGGCGGGACTGCCGCAGACGACGGTGGCCCTGCTCGCCGGCCTCCAGAACACCCCGCACGAACTGCACGAGGCCGCCGCGATCGACGGCGCCGGCGCCTGGCGCCGCTTCTCCACGGTGACCTGGCCCGCCCTCAGACCCGTGGCGCTGGCGATCACCGCGCTCAACTTCATCTGGAACTTCAACTCGTTCGCCCTGGTCTACGTCCTGACCAACGGCGGCCCCGGCGGGAAGACCCGGCTGCCCATGCTCTTCGCCTACGAAGAGGCCTTCCGGTACGGCCAGTTCGGGTACGCGGCCGCGATGGGCTGTGTGATGGTCGCGGTGATCTCGGTGTTCCTGGCGTTCCATCTGGCGGCGCGGCTCGGCGGAGGTGAGGACCGATGACGATGACGACCCGTACGCGACCGCTGGGGCGCGCCGGACAGTATCTGGCGCTCCTCGGCTATCTGGTCTTCCTCGCGTTCCCTTTCCTGTGGCTGCTCTCCACGGCCTTCAAGCCCGCGCGCGAGCTCGGTTCGCTGCACCCGACCTGGATCCCCAGGGACCCCACCCTCGACAACTTCCGGCAGGCCTTCGACGAACAGCCGCTGCTGCGCGCGGGGTTCAACAGTCTGGTGGCGGCGGTCTCGGCGGCGCTGATCGCGGTGGTGGTGGCGACGCCGATGGCGTACGTGATGGCCCGTCGGCGCGGCAGACTGGCGACGGCGGCGACCGGCTGGGTGGTGGTCAGCCAGGCGTTCCCGTTCGTCCTGCTGATCATCCCGCTCTTCCTGGTCCTCAAGCGCCTCCATCTCGTGAACTCGGTGGGCGGCCTGGTCATGGTGTACGTGGTGTGGTCGCTGCCCTTCGCGCTGTGGATGCTGGTCGGCTACGTCCGGGCGGTGCCCCTGGAGCTGGAGGAGGCGGCGGCGGTCGACGGGGCGGGGCGGCTGCGCACGCTGGTCTCGGTCACCGCGCCGCTGCTCGCCCCCGGCATCGTCGCCACCGCGCTCTTCGCCTTCATCACCGCGTGGAACGAATTCTTCTTCGCGCTCGTTCTTCTGAAAACACCCGAGAAACAGACGCTGCCGGTCGTCCTCACGCACTTCCTCGGTGCGGAGGGGGCCGCCGACCTCGGCCCGCTCGCGGCGGCCGCCTTCCTCGCCACGCTGCCGTCGCTGGCCGTCTTCGCCGTCATCCAGCGGCGCATCACCAGCGGAATGCTCGCCGGGGCGGTGAAGAGCTGATGCGCGCACGTCTGCTGACGCTCGCCGGAGTGGTGCTCGCCCTGCTGCTCTCCACTCTTACCGGCTGCTCGGGCAGCGGCACGGCCGACGACGGGAAGATCAAGCTCCGCTTCCAGTCGCTGGCCTGGCAGAAGGAGTCGGTGGCGGCCACCAAGGAGCTGGTGAAGGAGTGGAACGGGGCACATCCGCAGATCCAGGTCCAGTACGTGCAGGGCAGTTGGGACACCGTCCATGACCAGCTGCTCACCTCGTTCGAGGGCGGCGAGGCGCCGGACGTCATCCATGACGCCTCCGACGACCTGGCCGACTTCGCCTACGGCGGCTACCTCGCCGATCTGCGCCCCCTGCTGCCCACCGCACTGAAGCAGGACATCCCGGAGCGGAGCTGGGAGACGGCGACCTTCGGCGAGGGGGTGTACGGAGTGCCGTTCCTCCAGGAGCCGAGGGTGCTGATGGCCAACACCAGGATCCTCAAGGTCTCGGGGGTGCGGGTACCCACCTCCCAACAGCCGTGGAGCTGGCAGGAGTTCCGTCAGGTGGCGAAGAAGCTGACCGCGCGGGGGCGGTACGGGATCGCCTGGCCGCTCAAGGAGCCCGTGTCGCTCACCCTGAACCTGGGCCTGTCCGCCGGAGGGCGCCTGTTCCACCGGGAGGCGGACGGCAGGGCGCGGGTGGTGTTCGAGGAGGGCGACGCGACCGTGCCCTCGGTGATCCACGACCAGGTCGGCGTCGACGGGAGTGCCGCGCGGACCACGCTCGGCATGGGCGGCTCCGACATCCTGCCGGGCTTCTTCGGGGGTCGGTACGCGATGGCCGCGCTGGGCTTCTCGTACCGTCAGCAGATCGTGCAGCAGGCGCCCGAGGGGTTCGAGTGGACCGTGCTGCCCGCCCCGGCGGGGAGCGGGGGACTCGCCCAGGGAGTCAGCCCGCAGACGCTCTCGGTGGCCGAGGACAGCCCGCACAAAAGGGAGGCGGCCGCGTTCATCGGCTTCCTGCTCCAGCCGCGCAACATGGTCCGGCTCGCCCAGGGCGACTGGATGCTGCCGACGGGGGTGGCGGCCCTGAAGGACCCGGCCCTGCACACCGGGCGCCATGGCTGGGCGACCGGCGCCGCCCTGGCGGACGCGCTGCGTCCGGCTCCCGCGCAGTCGGTGCGCGGGTACCCGGAGTGGAAGGACAAGGTCGCCACCCCCGCCCTCCAGCAGTACTACAGCGGCGCGATCGACCTGGCCGAGCTGCGAAAACGTCTGGTCAAGGACGGGAATCGGGTGCTGGCCCGCTATCAGCGCTGAAACGGGAGGAGGCAGGTGCCGTAAATGCATTGCACGAGACGTCTCGTCTCGCCTAGCGTGCGGTCATGACCGCAACCAAGCGTGCCCACATCGCCATGTTCTCCATCGCCGCCCACGGGCACGTGAACCCGAGCCTGGAGGTCATCAGGGAGCTCGTCTCCCGTGGCCACCGGGTGAGTTACGCGATCCCGGAGTCCTTCGCCGCCAAGGTCGCCGCGACCGGGGCCGAGCCGGTGGTCTACCGGTCGACGCTGCCGACCGAGGACCACCCCGAGGCGTGGGGGACCGAACTCATCGACAACATCGAACCGTTCCTCGACGACGCCGTCCAGGCGCTGCCCCAGCTGTCGGCCGCCTTCGAGGACGACCGGCCCGACCTGGTGATCAGCGACATCACCTCCTACCCGGCGCCGGTCCTGGCGCACGGCTGGGGCGTGCCCTACATCCAGCTCTCGCCGAACCTGGTGGCGTGGGAGGGGTACGAGGAGGAGGTGGCGGATCCGATGTACGCGGAGCTGCGCGCCTCGGAGCGGGGCAAGGCGTACTACGCCCGGTACCGGGCCTGGCTCGACGAGTACGGGATGCACCACACCGACCCCGACCGGCTCGTCGGCCGTCCCGTGCGCTCGCTCGTCCTGATTCCCCGGGCCCTCCAGCCGCACGCCGACCGGTGCGACGAGTCCGTCTACACCTTCGTGGGCGCCTGCCACGGCGAGCGTGCCGAACAGCAGGAGTGGCAGCGGCCGGCGGGCGCCGAGAAGGTGCTGCTCGTCTCGCTCGGCTCGACCTTCACCGGGCGGCCCGCGTTCTACCGCGCGTGCCTGAAGGCCTTCGGGGATCTGCCGGGCTGGCATGTGGTGCTCCAGATCGGCAAGTTCGTGGATCCGGCGGAGCTCGGGGAGATCCCCGCCAATGTGGAGGTGCGCGACTGGGTTCCGCAGCTCGCCGTGTTGCGCGAGGCCGATGCCTTCATCACCCACGCGGGCGCGGGCGGCAGCCAGGAGGGGCTGGCGACCGGGACGCCGATGGTGGCGGTGCCGCAGGCCGTCGACCAGTTCAGCAATGCCGAGATGCTCCAGTCGCTGGGGGTCGCCCGCCACGTCCCCATGGAGGAGGCCACCGCCGAGACCCTGCGGGAGGCGGTCCTGGCGCTGGTCGGGGACCCCGAGGTGGCCGAGCGCGCCGAGGCCGTCCGCCGGGACATGGCCCGCGAGGGCGGCACCCGGCAGGCGGCGGACCTGATCGAGGCGGCCCTGCCGGTCTGACGCCCGGCCTCGCGGCTCCCCTCCCGTAATGCTTCGGGTGGCCCGAGCGTACGGCCCGGCCCCCGCCTACGACGCCGAAGTACGCCACGTAAGCATGACCCGCAGGCACGACCCGCAGGGCAAGACCTCCACCAGGCCCGACCCGTACGTACGCCCCCAGACACCACCCGTACGTACAACTTCACCACCCCAACGGGCGGGGGGGGGGGGGGGGGGGTTTCCCCCCCCCCCCCCCCCCCCCCCCCCCCCCCCCCCCTTCCCCCCCCCCCACCCCCCCCCCCGTCCCCTCCTCCTTTG
>NZ_JBWKEI010000033.1:0-7525 GCF_056435525.1 Streptomyces sp. NPDC043908
GGGGGGACCCTGTGGGAGAGTAGGACGCCGCCGAACAAATTTTGGGAAAAGCCCCGTACCGGTCTCCGGTACGGGGCTTTTCTGCGTTTACCGGCGCTTAGGGTCGAACCATGCGCTATGACCTCGTCATCTTTGACAACGACGGTGTGCTCGTCGACAGCGAGCCGATCTCGAACACCATCCTCGCCGGGTACCTCACCGAGCTCGGTCACCCCACCTCGTACGAGGACTCCATTCGCGACTACATGGGCTCCGCCATGCACCGCGTCCACGATCTCGTCCAGGAGCGGACCGGGCAGGTGCTGCCCACCGACTTCGACGACACGTTTCATGCCCGCGTCTTCGCCGCCTTCGAGCGCGAGCTGAAGCCGGTGGCCGGGGCCACCGACGTCCTCGCGCACCTGGTGGCCGACGGTGTGCCGTACTGCGTCGCCTCCTCCGGCAGCCATGAGCGGATCCGGGTCGGACACCATGTGACCGGGCTCGACGAGTGGTTCGAGGAGGAGTGGGTGTTCTCCTCGCAGGACGTCGGGCGGGGCAAGCCGGCGCCGGATCTCTTCCTGCACGCGGCCGAGCGCATGGGTGTCGCCCCGCAGCGATGTGCCGTCGTCGAGGACAGTCCGCTCGGTGTGGAGGCCGCGCTGGCCGCCGGGATGGACGTGTACGGCTTCACCGCCATGACGCCCGAGGAGCGGCTCCAGGGCTCCACGGCCCTCTTCTCGGACATGGCACAGCTGCGCGAACTGCTCGGGTGATTCATCTACCCAGGAGTAGGGCACGGCCCTAGGCTGTGCGGCCATGACGGACGCGGCCATGAGTGACCCCCGCCTGCGGCACGGGCGGGCGGCTCTCACCTTCAGTTTCTTCGTGCAAGGCGTGGCCTTCGCGCTCCTGGTGACCCGTATCCCCGCGATCCAGGACCGGTACGGGATATCCGACGGGCTGCTTCCGGCCTTTCTCGCCGGGGTGCCGATCCTGGCGGGGGTCGGGAGCGTGGCCACCGAGCACCTGGTGAAGCGGGTCGCGCCGAGCGTCGCCCTGAGATGGGTGCAGCCTGTCGTCATGCTGGCGCTGCTCGGAGTCGCCGCGGGGGACCAGCTGGGCCAGGCGGCTGCCTCGTTCGCGCTGTTCGGGCTCGCCATCGGCGGGCTCGACGCGTCCATGAACATGTTGGGGATCAGCCTTCAGCACGCGTACGGCCGCAGCATCATCCTGGGCTTCCACGCCTCCTTCAGCCTCGGTGGGATCGTCGGCTCCTCGCTGGCGTGGTCGGGTGCGCACTGGCATCTGTCGCTGCTGGTCCTGTACCTGCCGGTCGTCGTGGTGCTGGTGCCGCTGTGCCTGGCGGGCAGCCGGTGGTACGTGGACGCGGCGCGCGGTGGCGAGAAGGCGCCCACCGAGGCGGACCCCGCGGGCGACGGACGCCGGCCCGTCGTCTTTCGGCTGCTGCTGCCCCTCTGCCTCGTCATGGCCTTCGCCTACATCGGCGAGTCGACGGTCGCCAACTGGAGCGCGAAGTACCTCCAGGACGTCCTCGGCAGCTCCGAGCAGCTGTCCACGGTCCCGTACAACGTCTATGTGGTCTCGGCGCTGCTCGGGCGGACCGTCGGGGATCGCGTGGTGCGGCGGTTCGGCCCGGTGACGGTGGTGCGGGCCGGCAGCGTGCTCGCGGGCGCCGGGTTCGCGGTGCTCGCGGTGGCACCCGGGCCGTGGGTGGGGATGCTGGGGTTGCCGCTGCTCGGGTTCGGGCTGTGCGTGATCGTGCCGCAGACCTTCGCGGCGGCCGGACGGCTCTTCCCGGGGGCCTCCGACGGCGCGATCGCGCGGATCAACATCTTCAACTACGTGGGGTACCTGGTCGGGGCGCCGCTCGTCGGTGGGCTCGGCGAGGCGTGGACCTATCGCGGCGCGATGCTGGTGCCGATGGTGCTGGTCCTGCTGACCCTCGTGTACGCCCGGTCGTTCGGGGCGGAGGGGGCCCGATACGGTGGCGGGCATGACCGGCCGCGCACTGTTGATGTGGGATGACGCCGTCACGGCGTACGACTTCGGACCGAGCCACCCGATGGACCCGGTGCGGCTCTCGCTGACCATGGGGTTGGTGCGGGCGTACGGGCTGGACAAGGCGGTGGACGTGGTGGCCGCGCCGGCGGCGGGGGACTCGACGCTGCGGCTCGTCCACCGGGAGGACTACGTGGCGGCCGTACGGGCCGCTTCGGCGGACCCGGACCGCGCGGACCAGGCGTACGGGCTGGGGACGGTCGACGATCCCGCGTTCGCCGGGATGCACGAGGCGTCCGCGCTCATCGCGGGGCAGTCCGTGGGGGCCGCGGAGGCGGTGTGGCGCGGGGACGCGGCGCACGCGGTGAACTTCGCGGGCGGGCTGCACCATGCGATGCCGGGCGGGGCGTCGGGGTTCTGCGTCTACAACGACGCGGCGCTGGCGATCGCGCGGCTCCTCGAACTGGGGGCGGAGCGGGTCGCGTACGTGGATGTGGACGTGCATCACGGGGACGGGGTGCAGGCGGCTTTCTGGGACGACCCCAGGGTGCTGACGATCTCCCTCCATGAGCATCCGCGGCTGCTGTTCCCCGGGACGGGGTGGCCGGAGGAGACCGGGGGCGCGGAGGGGACGGCCGTCAACGTGGCGCTGCCGGCCGGGACCGGGGACGAGGGGTGGTTGCGGGCCTTCCACTCCGTGGTGCCGGAGCTCCTGGCCGAGTTCCGTCCCCAGGTGCTGGTGTCGCAGCACGGGGCGGACACGCACTTCGAGGACCCGCTGGCGCATCTGGCCGTCTCGCTCGACGCGCAGCGGGCGGTGCAGGAGGCCTGTCACGCGCTGGCGCACGAGCATGTGGCGGGTGGGAAGTGGGTGGCGCTCGGGGGCGGGGGGTACGCCGTGGTGGACGTCGTGCCGCGGTCCTGGACGCATCTGGTGGGGGTGGCCGCGCATGCGCCGGTGCCGCCGGAGTCGGTGATTCCCGCGTCGTGGCGGGACGAGGTGTTCGCTCGTACGCGGCAGGTGGGGCCGGGGCGGATGACGGATGGGCGGGGGGTGTCGTGGCGGGGGTGGGAG
Organism: Streptomyces sp. NPDC043908; assembly: GCF_056435525.1. NCBI lineage: Bacteria > Bacillati > Actinomycetota > Actinomycetes > Kitasatosporales > Streptomycetaceae > Streptomyces > Streptomyces sp. NPDC043908. Next base: position 3,077 of record NZ_JBWKEI010000033.1, read on the forward strand.
TCGGGGTATGACCCTGCGGATCGGCTGGATCAGGCGATTTTGGCTACGCGGCGGGCGGTATATCCGTTGCGGGGGTTGTTGGCTTAGGGGGTTTTCCCCTACCCGCCCCTTCCCGTAACCCTCCGGGGGTGGGGGTGGTTGAGGTGGTCTGCCGGGGGCTGCACCCCCGGGCCCCCGTGCGGGGCCTGCGGCCCCTGCGCCCCGCTGGGGGTGTGTTTCGTCTGCGGGTGGGTGGGGGTTGCTCGCGCCGTTCCCCGCGCCCCTTAGGGCACGGGGCCTGCGGCCCCCTGTGCCTCGCCGGGTCGTGTTTGTCTGCGGGTGGGTGGGGGTTGCTCGCGCCGTTCCCCGCGCCCCTTTGTGGCACGGGGCCTGCGGCCCCTGTGCCCCGTTGGGGGCGTGCCGTAGGCCGGGCCCGGGCCGGTTGCGGCGGGGCGTTACGCCAACTGTGCGGTCTCCGGGGCGTTTTGGTCCACGGGGGTGGGGGGTGCGGGAGCATCGGGGGGTGTTGAGTACCGGGGCGCTGCGGGCGCATCTGTTGGCTGCTCGGTTGGCCGGGACCGTGGCCACCTCGCGGGAGGAGAGCCTGCGCAGTTATCGGCTCTTCGCCGCCCGGGACCCGCGCGTCACGCTCGGGCTCGATCCCGCGCGGGGGTGGGGCGAGCGGGACCTGCTGCGGCTGATGGCGGACAAGTGCGGGGTGAGCCCGGACCCGGAGCACGTGTCGGGGCCCGATGTGATCGACCCCGAGCGGACCCTCGCCGGGCTCGACGCGCTGGCCGCCAGGATCCGCGACGTGGCCGCGCGGCGCGGAGCCGTACTCTTCGGAACCGGGCATCCGCACCGGCTGCTGGCCTTCTACGCCGCTCTCGCGGACGCCTTGTCGGCGGCGGGATGTGATGTCCTCACCCCCGCGCAGGGGAGATGTGTCGACATAACGACCCGGTTCGGGGTACGCACGTACAACCTTGACTACGTACGAGGAGTCGCGCTGGTGCGGGAACCCGGCGCGCGGAGCGCCGGGAGTGCGACCGGCGCACATACCCACTCCCCGCTGCCCGTTCGGGTCGCTCTGGGGGCCGCCGCGACCCTCCGCGGGCGGCTGCCGGACCTGGTCGTGGGGGATCATGGATGGGTCTGCGGGGCAGGTCAGCTGGGTATCGAGGCGGTCGGTCTGGCCGATACGGATGACCCCGCGCTGTTCGTCGGGGAGGCCGAGGGGCGCGTGTCCGTAGCCGTTCCGCTTGATGACGCTGTGCGGTCTGATTACTACCGGCCGCTTACGCGCTATGTACTCAATCGAGCGTGTCTGTCCCGGTAGGCGGCCGTACGCAGCTCCTCTTCCCCACTCGCACCACCCGCCCCTAGTCTGGGGAGTGAGCGCACAACGACGAAGAGTCACCGGAGGGGAAGCCGGTGCGCGTCGGGTGCGGAAGGTACAGGTGGGTCATGGCTGCTGATCAGAGGCCTCTGAACGAGGTCGTGTTCCTGACCGTGGCGGAAGTCGCCGCGGTGATGCGCGTGTCCAAGATGACCGTGTACCGCTTGGTGCACAGCGGTCATCTGCCGGCGATCCGGGTGGGCAGGTCGTTCCGGGTCCCCGAACAGGCGGTGCAGGAGTACCTCCGAGAGTCCTTCGTGGGGGTGGAGACAGCCTGACGGATCCCTCGGTTACGACCTCTGCGCTCGGGCGGGTAGGCTAGCCCCTCGTAGGTCGTGTGGGCCCAGACGCCCCGCACCGAGTGAAGAGAAGTGAGCGAGGGTAGTCGTGGGCTCTGTTATCAAGAAGCGGCGCAAGCGGATGGCTAAGAAGAAGCACCGCAAGCTGCTCAAGCGCACCCGCGTTCAGCGTCGCAACAAGAAGTAAGCGACAGCTGTACGTGAACCCGCAGCCCTTCCGCCGTCCTGGTGGGAGGGCTGCGGTGCGTTTACCGGCCGCGTGTCCCGCGCGCCCTTCCGGTGGGCCGTGCGCCCGTGCCGGGTGCTCCGGGGCGGGCGTTTCGCCGGGCTTTCCGCCGGGCTGTCCCGGCCATGCGCGACCACGCGGTCGTCCCTTCCCGACCTTCAGCCGCTACCGTGGCGCCCAGGGTGCAACTCAGGCCAAAGGAAGGCGCTGATCTTGGGGAAGGTCGTGCTCGTCACCGGAGTGGCCCGGCAGCTCGGAGGCCGCCTCGTACGGCGCATCCAGCGTGATCCGGAGGTGGACCGGGTGATCGGCGTGGACGCCGTGCCGCCCGGCCACCATCTCGGCGGAGCCGATTTCGTACGGGCGGACATACGGCAGCCCGCCATCGCGCGCGTGCTGGCCGAGCACGCGGTGGACACCGTGGTGCACATGGACGTCACCGGGACGCCGCTGGGGGCCGGCGGGCGGACGTCCGTGAAGGAGACGAACGTCATCGGCACCATGCAGCTGCTCGGCGCGTGCCAGAAGTCGCCGTCGGTGCGGCGGCTGGTGGTGAAGTCGAGCACCAGCGTGTACGGGTCGGCGCCGCGCGATCCGGCCGTCTTCACCGAGACGACGATGCCGAAGTCGCTGCCCAGCGGCGGCTTCGCGAAGGACGCCGTCGAGGTCGAGGGGTATGTGCGCGGCTTCGCCCGGCGCCGACCGGACGTGGCGGTGTGCGTGCTGCGGTTCGCGAACATCCTGGGGCCGGGCGCGGACTCGCCGCTCGCCGAGTACTTCTCGCTGCCGGTGCTGCCGACCGTCCTCGGCTACGACCCCCGGCTCCAGTTCGTCCACGAGGACGACGTGATCGACGTCCTGCGCATCGCCGCGCACGAGCCCCGGCGCGGGACGCTCAACAGCGGCACCTTCAACGTGGCCGGCGACGGGGTGCTGCTGCTCTCGCAGTGCTCGCGGCGGCTGGGCAGACCGACCGTGCCGGTGCTGCTCCCGGCGGTGCGCTGGGTGGGTTCGGCGCTGCGCTCGGTCGGTGTGAGCGACTTCTCGCCCGAGCAGATCCGCCTGCTCACCCACGGCCGGGTGGTGAGCACCGCGCAGATGCGGGAGACCCTGGGGTTCGAGCCGAAGTACTCGACGGCGCAGACGTTCGCCGACTTCGCGCGCAGCCGGGGCCCCGGGCTGCTGCCGCCGGACGCGCTGGCGCGGGCCGTCGACGGGGTGGCGGCGCTGCCCTTCCGGCCGTTCGCCGGCGGCGCCCCCGCCCCTTCCCCCTTGTCCACTCCCGGCGCGGAATGAGGAGATCGACCACGATGGCGGACGCCAAGGTCATTCCGTTCGACGACGACCGCTCGCGCGGCGGCGCGCAGCGCCCGGCCCGCCGCCGCCCCGGCGGCCAGCGAGGCGCTGCTGCCCCGGACGCGTCTCCCGCCCCGGTGAGCGCCCTCCCGGGCCGGCAGGCCGTCTCCCAGGGCCCGCAGGGCGACCAGGACCCGCAGGGCGGCCAGGACGCGCGGGAGGCCGCTGAGGACGCCACGCCGCGTCCGGACGGCGCGGAGGTGCGGGAGCGGCCGGGGGCCCAGTGGGACCGCCGGATCGCGGGCGGGCTCGCCTTCCTGCGGCGGCGGATCACGGGTGAGTACGACGTCGACGAGTTCGGCTACGACGAGGAGCTCACCGACCAGGTCCTGATGTCGCTGCTCCGCCCGTTCTACGAGAAGTACTTCCGGGTGGAGGTGAAGGGCGTCGAGAACATCCCGGCCGAGGGCGGGGCGCTGGTCGTCGCCAACCACTCCGGGACGCTGCCGCTGGACGGGCTGATGATGCAGGTGGCGGTCCACGACCACCATCCGGCGGGGCGGCATCTGCGGCTGCTCGCGGCGGACCTGGTGTTCATGCTGCCGGTCGTCAACGAGCTGGCCCGCAAGGCCGGGCACACGCTGGCCTGCGCGGAGGACGCCCAGGCGCTGCTGGAGCGCGGCGAGGTCGTCGGGGTGATGCCGGAGGGCTTCAAGGGCATCGGCAAGCCGTTCAGCGAGCGGTACAAGCTCCAGCGGTTCGGGCGGGGCGGGTTCGTGTCGACCGCCCTGCGGACGGGCACGCCGATCGTGCCGTGCTCGATCGTGGGGGCCGAGGAGATCTACCCGATGATCGGCAACGCCAAGACGCTGGCGCGGCTGCTGGGCTTTCCGTACTTCCCGATCACGCCCACGTTCCCGTGGCTGGGGCCGGCCGGTCTGGTGCCGCTGCCGACGAAGTGGACGATCCAGTTCGGTGAGCCGATCCCGACCGAGGGCTATCCGCCGGAGGCGGCGGAGGATCCGATGCTGATGTTCAACCTGACGGACCAGGTGCGGGAGCAGATCCAGCACACGCTCTACAAGCTGCTGGTGCAGCGGCGGTCGGTGTTCTTCTAGCGCCTGGCTCTCGGTGGTGGTCGCTGGTTCTACGGGTGTGGGGGGGGGGGGGGGGGGGGGGGGGGGGGGGGGAAGGGGGGGGGGGGGGGAGGGGGGAGGGGGGGGGGGGGGGGGGGGGGGAGGGGGGGAGGA
>NZ_JBWKEI010000033.1:7535-18068 GCF_056435525.1 Streptomyces sp. NPDC043908
TTTTTCTTTTTTTTTTTTTTTTTTTTGTTTTTCTGTTTGTTTTCGGTTCCCCCCCCCCCCCCCCCCCCCCCCCCCCCCCCCACACCCGTGTCCGGCCGGGCTACTTCACTTCCTCGCCGTCGATGCCGAGGCCCGGGAGCAGGCCGGGGAGCAGCGGGGGCAGGGTGACGTCCGGGACCGGCGGTTTGGCCGGGGTGGTGCCGGAGGCCGGCGGGGCGCTCTTGGCGGGCGGGTCGAGCAGGCCGCCGGTGTTGCCGCCGATCAGGCCCTCGTCGGGCTTGGCGCCGGGGGTGGTGGGCTGCTGCGACTTGGTGCCGCCGCCGCTCGCCGTGCCGTGCGCCGGGGACGAGGGGGTGGGGGCCGGGCGGGCCGTGTGGCTCGTCTGGCCGGGGTGCGTCGTGTCCGTACGCCCATGGGTGCGGGTCTTGGGCGGGGGGAGCATCGAACGCAGGGGCTCGACCTCTTGGTCTATGGCGACGAAGACCGAGGTGACCTGGTCGCCGACGTCGGTGAGCTGGGCGGGCAGCTTGTCGCGCAGCCTGCTCCAGCTGTCGCGGTGCGCCGAGGCGAACGACGACAGGGCGGCGATGGCGCCGAGCGAGCCGTCCTTGGCATAGGCGGCGTGGAGGAGGCGGTGGCCTTCGGTCACGTCGTGCTGCATGCCGCTCAGGGCGCGGCGGACCTCGCTCAGCTGCTCATGGTCGAGGTCGCCCGCGCGGCCGCGCTCCATCAGGCGGCGGGCCTCGCTGAGCCGGGTGGAGGCCTGGTCGAGGTAGATCCGGCCGCGGTCGGCGTCGTCGTCCGCCAGGTTGAGCTTGAGGTCCTCCATGCCGCGCTTCAGCCCGTAGAGCGAGTCACCGGGGAGGGCGTCGGAGCTGGCAGCGGCCACGCCGCTGAACGCGCCCGCGGCCACACCGATGCTGAGGCCGCCCGCGGCGATGCCCTTCGACCAGCGGGAGCGGGGGCGCAATTTCCGGAGCGGGGCCGCCCGGTGGGCGCCCCGGCCGGCCCGCTGCTCGGGCACCTGAGGGTCGGCGGCGCCGCCGGAAGCGAACATCTGCTCCATGGCGGCCACGAGCAGCGCCCGCTGCTCCACCTTCACCTGCGGGTCCAGTTCCGGTTTCGGCAGTTCGCCGAGGACGGTCGCCAGGGTCAACAGGTCGGCTTCCGCCGCCTGTTCGGCCTGGGCGGCCGGGGTGGCGGGTGGCTGCTGGGCCGCCGAGGCTTCTTCCAGGGCCTGGGCGAAGGCGTTCGCCCGCCGGTGCGCCGATACGTTCGCGATCACTGGCGGCACCTCCTCTCGTCATCACGGTCGACTCCCCAAGGGGCCTGGAAGGTTGCACGTCTTGAGCACATCCACACGATCGAGTGAGCGGCAGTGAACATGACGTGACCACAGGGAGCCTGCATCCGGCACAACGAGGGACGCGGCACTTGGGTTACGGACGAAGGATGATCGGACCACACTGTGACCGGGACAGCACTGAGCGCTCACCGACCGTGAGTTGAGAGGGCGGCCGGGAGGCGCGGGCCGGGGGTACCGGAGGCGCCGCTGCCCCGTGGGGACGGGGAGCGGCCCGGCGGGGCGGCGGGGTGCGTCAGCGGGCGTCTTCGGGGAGGAGCCGGGCGAGGGTGCGCACGGCGCGGTACTGGAGGGTCTTGATGGCGCCCTCGTTCTTGCCCATGACGCGGGCGGTCTCGGCTACCGAGAGGCCCTGGAGGAAGCGCAGGGTGACGCACTCCTGCTGCTGCGGGTTCAGCTTGCGCACGGCTTCGAGGAGCGCGGCGTTGGAGAGCGACTCCAGGACGGAGTCCTCGGGTGAGCGCTCCACTTCGTTGGCGTCGAGCATTTCGCCTGTGGTCACTTCCAGGCGGAAACGGCTCGACTTGAAGTGGTCCGCGACCAGGTTGCGCGCGATCGTGACCAGCCAGGCGCCGAAATCGCGCCCCTGCCAGGTGAAGGTGGAGATCCTGCGGAGCGCGCGCAGGAAGGTCTCGCTGGTGAGGTCCTCGGCGGTGGCCTTGCCGCCGACGCGGTAGTAGATGTACCGGTACACCGTGTCGCTGTACTGGTCGTACAGCCGGCCGAAGGCGTCGGCCTCGCCGGCCTGGGCGCGTTCGACGAGATCCATCATGCGGGCGCTGTCGCTGTCCGCGCTGGGGCGGCGGGCGGTCGGCGTCGCGGACGTGCCCGTGCTGCGGCCGCCGCTCCGTCTTCCGACCGCGGCACCGCCCTCGGCCAGCGCGTAGCAGGCACCGAGGGGTGAGGCGGTGGCGGTGGCGAAGGCGGGGGCGGTGGCGTACGCGGTGGGGACGAAGCCGCGCAGACGGTCGACGACCGCTGCGCGCAGCGTAGCCAGGCCCGAGGCGTCAACCCCGACGTGTGGGTACACGGGACTCCCAGAGGCAGAGCTTCCATCACGTGCAGTGCGGGACCGTTCACCCGCCGTGGCGATGTGTGGGTTCCGGTATGCGTCTGAGGAGAATAACGCTTCGTGCAGGGAGCGCTACACCCAGTTGCTCAAATCGTCGATTCCGTCGCTTCTGTTACGTCTATGGGGCGGAATGGGTAGCGGAGTGTGAGCGGGTGGGGGCGGGGTTGTGATCGATGTTGATCGGTTGGGGGGTGGGATGTGGCCGAGTGGGGGGTGGGGGACTGGTGGGGGATGGGGGCGGGTATGTGGTCCCGGATCGGCCCCCACCCCGCCCCTTCCCTAAACCCTCCGGGGGTGGGGGGCGCGGGTCCACCCCGGGGGCTCCGCCCCCCTGCACCCCTGGGCGGGGCTGCGCCCGGGGCGGGGCTGCGCCCCGGACCCCGCTCCTCAAACGCCAGAGGGGCTGAGGTGCCCCCGGGCCCGTTGTCTGCGGGTTGTGGGGTGGCTGGTCGCGCAGTTCCCCGCGCCCCTGGGCAACTCCACCTTCGCGGAAAGGCGTACGGAACCCCGGCAGACGAACAACGACAGGTACGACTCCCCCCCCAACCGGAACACCCTGAAGCGCCCACCCAAACGACAGACGACGACAGCTCACGCCCCGGGGCAAACACGACCGCCCACTGCTCACGCCCCGGGACACACCCGACCGCCCACTGCTCACGCCCCGGGACAAACCCGACCGCCCACTGCTCACGCCCCGGGACAAACCCGACCGCCCACTGCTCACGCCCCGGGACACACCCGACCTCCTAGGGGCGCGGGGAACTGCGCGATCAGCCACCCACCACCCGCAGACAACAGGCAAACCCAGGCGGCCGCTACTCACGTTCCGGGGCACCCCCGACCCCCTAGGGGCGCGGGGAACTGCGCGGCCAGCCACCCACCACCCGCAGACAACCGGACCCCAGGCGGCCGCTACTCACGCCCCGGGGCACACCCGACCCCCTAGGGGCGCGGGGAACTGCGCGATCAGCCACCCAACATCCGCAGGCAGGCAACCCGCAGCCAGCCACAGACCAACCCCGGCCCGGCCACAGACCAACCTCGGCCCAACTTCAGCCCGTCCTCGGCCCGGCTCGGCCCCGTTCGGTCTTAGCGCCTTCGGCGGTGGAGGGCGATTGCTGCCGCCGTGCCGCCCGCCAGGGCGCCCACGCCGGCCGCCGCCGGGATCCCCACCTTCGCCGCCTTGCGGCCCGTGCGGTAGTCGCGCAGGCGCCACTCCCTCGCCCGCGCGTGCTTGCGCAGCTTCGCGTCGGGGTTGATCGCGTAGGGGTGGCCCACCAGGGACAGCATGGGGATGTCGTTGTGGGAGTCGCTGTACGCCGCGCAGCGCGAGAGGTCCAGGCCCTCCGCCGCCGCCAGCGCGCGTACCGCCTCCGCCTTGGCGGGGCCGTGCAGCGGCTCGCCCACCAGGCGGCCGGTGTACACGCCGTTCACCGACTCCGCGACCGTGCCCAGCGCGCCCGTCAGCCCCAGCCGGCGCGCGATGATCGTCGCGGTCTCCACCGGCGCCGCCGTCACCAGCCACACCTTCTGGCCCGCGTCCAGGTGCGCCTGGGCCAGCGCGCGCGTGCCGGGCCAGATGCGGTCCGCCATGTACTCGTCGTAGATCTCCTCGCCGATGGTCATCAGCTCGGAGACCCGGTGGCCCTTGACGATCGACAGGGCGCTCTCGCGGGCGTCCTGCATGTGCTCCGGGTCCTCGACCCCGGCCAGCCGGAACCACGCCTGCTGCCAGGCGAAGCGCACCAGATCGCGGCGCTGGAAGAACTTCCGCTTGTACAGGCCCCGCCCGAAGTGGAAGATCGCCGCGCCCTGCATGACCGTGTTGTCGAGGTCGAAGAAGGCCGCCGCCAGGTCGTCCCCGGCCACGGGGAAGTCCGGTTCGGAGGGGGAGGGGGCGGAGGAGGAGGGGGACGTCTGCGGCTGCTCCCTGGCTTCCGCTTCCGCCAGTTCCGCCAGCTCCTGCTCGGACTTGCGGGCTGCCTCGGCTGCGGCCTCGCCGGCCAGCACGCTGCGTGCTGTCGCCGAGCGCCTACGCGGGGTGAGCCATCCCAGTACGGCCATGCCGTGAGCATAGCCAGTCTGTTCGGTCCCGCCCGACACGCCGGGATGCCGGGGCGTGAACTCTGGGATACGGGGGCGGACAGCCGCCTTCACGTGGGCGGAGAATGGATGCATGAGTCCTCTCTTCCGGCGCGGGAAGTCCCCGCGCAGCGCCGACCCCTCCTCCCCGCCGCTCGTCACGCTCATCGGCAAGCCGGGCTGCCACCTCTGCGACGACGCCCGTGCCGTGATCGAGAGGGTCTGCGCCGAGACCGGTGCCGTATGGGAGGAGAAGGACATCACCCAGGACGAGGCGCTGCACCGCGCGTACTGGGAGCAGATTCCGGTTGTGCTCGTCGACGGCGCGCAGCACACCTTCTGGCGGGTGGACCCCGCGCGGCTCAGGAGTGCCCTGAACGCTTGAGGCGGGTGGGGCGCGCGTGCCCCGTCCGTGGTCCCGGGGGCCGGTGATCGAATGGGTGATCAGCGGTAGTTGCGGTTACCATCGAGGTCGTTTTGTCGCGTTCGGGGGTGACATCGTGGAGAGGTGTGTACGGTTTTGCCCCCTTCGGGTCTTCAACGGGTCGACTTCGCTGTCGGTTCCCGGAAATCGGCACCGGTTCGCGTGAGCCCGGTCACTTTGCTCGGACAAAGCGGACACCATCTTTGTGCACGCGTTCACAAAGACATAGCCTGCATTCGACGGGGCGGTCCTGGGACACATGGCCGCCTGCCTCGCTCATCCCGCAGGAGCACCGTGGCAACTGGCCGAACTCACCGACCGGCGACCCGTAGCCGAGGAATCCCCGAGGCCACCGTCGCCAGGCTTCCGCTGTATCTGCGTGCGCTGACCGGATTGTCGGAGCGCTCCGTACCCACGGTCTCCTCCGAGGAGCTGGCCGCGGCCGCGGGGGTCAACTCCGCCAAGCTGCGCAAGGACTTCTCCTACCTCGGCTCCTACGGGACCAGGGGCGTGGGCTACGACGTCGAGTACCTCGTCTACCAGATCTCCCGCGAGCTGGGCCTCACCCAGGACTGGCCCGTCGTCATCGTCGGCATCGGCAACCTCGGCGCGGCCCTCGCCAACTACGGCGGCTTCGCCTCCCGCGGCTTCCGGGTCGCCGCGCTGATCGACGCGGACCCCGCGATGGCGGGCAAGCCCGTCGCCGGGATCCCGGTGCAGCACTCCGACGACCTGGAGAAGATCATCAGCGACAACGGTGTCTCCATCGGCGTCATCGCGACGCCGGCGGGCGCCGCGCAGCCGGTCTGCGACCGCCTGGTCGCCGCCGGGGTCACCTCCATCCTGAACTTCGCGCCGACCGTCCTGTCGGTGCCCGAGGGCGTCGACGTACGCAAGGTCGACCTCTCCATCGAGCTCCAGATCCTCGCCTTCCACGAGCAGCGCAAGGCCGGTGAGGACGCCGCCGCCGCGGAGGCCGCCGACATCGTGGCGCCCGTGGTGCGCGGCGGCGCGGCCGTGGACCGGAAGGGACCCGACGGGGACATGCCCGCCGTGATGCCGGCATGAGCCTCCTGGTCGTCGGCCTCAGCCACCGCAGCGCACCCGTCAGCATCCTGGAGCGGGCCTCGCTCCCGGCGGACACGCAGGTCAAGCTCCTTCAGGACACCCTCGCCGCGGAGCCCGCGGCCGAGGCCGCGGTGCTCGCCACCTGCAACCGCATCGAGCTGTACGCGGACGTGGACAAGTTCCACGCGGGCGTCGCCGAGCTCTCCACACTGCTCGCCCAGCACAGCGGCGTCGGTCTGGAGGAGCTCACTCCGTATCTCTATGTGCACTACGAGGACCGGGCCGTCCACCACCTCTTCTCGGTGGCGTGCGGGCTGGACTCGATGGTCGTGGGCGAAGGCCAGATCCTCGGCCAGATCAAGGACACCCTGGCGCAGGGGCAGGAGCTCCACACCGCCGGGCGCCTCCTCAACGACCTCTTCCAGCAGGCCCTGCGGGTCGGCAAGCGCGCCCACAGCGAGACCGGGATCGACCGGGCCGGGCAGTCCCTGGTCACCTTCGGCCTGGAGCAGCTCGCCCAGGGCACGCCCGTGGAGACCTGGGCCAAGGACAAGCGCGCCCTGGTGATCGGCGCCGGCTCGATGTCCTCGCTGGCCGCGGCCACCCTGGCGCGCGCGGGCGTGCGCGAGGTCGTCGTCGCCAACCGCACGTCCGCCCGCGCCGAGCGCCTGGTGGAGATCCTCACGGAGTCCGGCACGCCCGCCCGCGCGGTCGCGATGGCCGACGTGGCGCGCGAGCTGGCACGCGTCGACGTGGCCGTGTCCTGCACCGGCGCGACCGGTCTGGTCCTGGACGCCCAGACCGTCGGCGAGGCCGTCGGCGCGCAGGCCGCCGCCCCCGCGAGCCAGGCGCCGGCCGTCTCCGGCGGCTGCCCCGCCGACTTCGCCGCGACGGCCGCCGCGGGTGCCTCGCTCGCCGCGTACAGCGCGGTCGCCGAGGCCGACGCCGCGACCGGACTCGGCGAGTCCGTCGACGCCGACTCCCTGGAGCTGCACGGCAGCTGGGCCGAGAACGCCACCGGCGCCCGGCCCGCCGCCCGCACCCGCATCCCCGCGCAGACCGGCCCCGTCCGGCTCGCGCTGCTCGACCTCGCCATGCCGCGCGACATCGACGCCGCCGTCCACCGCATCCCCGGGGTGCGGCTGGTCGACATCGAGTCGCTCGCCGAGGCCTCGGCCGACGCGCCGATGGCCGCCGACGTCGACCAGGTGCGCTCGATCGTCTCCGACGAGGTCGCCGCCTTCGGCGCCGCCCAGCGCGCCGCCCACATCACGCCGACCGTCGTCGCGCTGCGCGCGATGGCCGCCGACGTGGTGGCCGGCGAGGTGGCCCGCCTCGAGGGACGGCTGCCCGACCTGGACGAGCGCCAGCGCGCCGAGGTCACCCAGACCGTGCGCCGCGTCGTCGACAAGCTCCTGCACGCGCCGACCGTGCGGATCAAGCAGCTCGCGGCCGAGCCCGGCGGCGCCGGATACGCGGACGCGCTGCGCACTCTCTTCGACCTCGACCCGGAGACGGTCGCCGCCGTGTCACGGGCCGATCTGAACGACGTCGACGTCAAGAACCGAGACGCGAAGAACCGAGGGCGGTCATGACCCAGAAAGCACTGAGGCTGGGGACCAGGCGGAGCATGCTCGCCATGGCCCAGTCCGGCCAGGTGGCCGACGCCGTACGGAGGTTGACCGGGCGTCCGGTCGAGCTGGTGGAGATCACCACGTACGGCGACACCTCGCGCGAGCACTTGGCGCAGATCGGCGGTACGGGCGTCTTCGTGACCGCGCTGCGCGACGCGCTGCTGCGCGGCGACGTCGACTTCGCCGTCCACTCGCTCAAGGACCTGCCCACCGCGCAGCCCGACGACCTCGTCCTGGCCGCCGTGCCGGTCCGCGAGGACCCGCGCGACGTGCTGGTGGCGCGCGACGGGCTCACCCTGACCGAGCTGGCCGCCGCCTGCCAGGGCCGTCCGGCCCGCATAGGCACCGGCTCGCCCCGGCGCATGGCCCAGCTGAACGCCTACGCGCGCAGCCACGGCCTCGCCGTCGAAACCGTGCCGATCCGGGGGAACATCGACACCCGGATCGGATTCGCGCACAGCGGGGAGCTCGACGCGGTGGTACTCGCCGCCGCCGGGCTCAGCCGCATCGGCAGGACCGGTGAGGTGACCGACTTCCTTCCGGTCGACACCATGCTGCCCGCCCCCGGCCAGGGGGCACTGGCGATCGAGTGCACGGCAGCCGATGCCGGTCTCGCCGCCGCGCTCGCCGAGCTCGACGACCCGTACACCCGGGTCGCCGTGACCGCCGAGCGGTCCCTGCTCGCCGCCCTGGAGGCCGGCTGTTCCGCACCCGTGGGTGCCTACGCCGACCTTCTGGCCGACGGACAGATTGTTCATGAGATGCGCCTGCGCGGCGTCGTCGGTACCACCGACGGCTCGACGCTGGTGCAGTTGTCCATCACCGGTCCCGTACCTGCGTCGCACGACGAAGCCGTGGCGCTCGGTCGCGAACTCGCGGTCGAGATGCTTGCCAAGGGTGCGGCCGGTCTTATGGGGGAGCGAGCACTTTGAACCCCACCACGTCCTCTAACCTTCCCGCCGTCTCCGCGCACGGGTGCGTCACCTTCCTCGGTGCCGGCCCCGGAGACCCGGGGCTGCTGACGCTGCGCGCCGTGGAAGCGCTGGCGTCGGCCGATGTCCTGATCGCCGAGCCGGCTGTGCTCGACGTGGTTCGCGCGCATGCGCGGGCAGGTGTGGACACGCCTCAGCTGACGGTTGTTGACGACACGTCAGCGACCGGCAGCACGTTCGATGTCCCCGTGTTGCGGGACGCGGCCAATCTTGTCATGGAGGCCGCGCGCTCCGGCAGGCGGGTCGTCCGTGCCGTCTCCGGTGACCCCGGGCTCGACGGCAACGCGGGCGAGGAGATGCTCGCCTGCGCGGCGGCGGGCATCCCCTTCGAGGTCGTGCCCGGTGTGGCGACGGCGGTGGGCGTACCCGCGTACGCCGGTGTCCCGCTCAGCGACCCGAGCGGCGCCGACGTCCGCTTCGTCGACGCGCGCAGCGCGGGCGAGCGCTGCTGGACCGAGGTCGGCGCGAGCGACGGCACGGTCGTCGTCTCCGCGACCCTGGAGACGGTGGCGGCCGCGGCCGGTGAACTCGTCGCGGCGGGCCGCAAGCCCGACACCCCGATGACGGTCACCGTCGCCGGCACCACCACGCGCCAGCGCACCTGGAACGCCACCCTCGGTTCCATCGCACAGGTCCTCAAGCAGGCGAAGGTGCTGCCGTCCCCGGACGGGCACCAGCCCGTCATAGCCGTGGTCGGGGAGCGCACCGCCGCGGCCCAGCGCGACCGGCTGTCGTGGTTCGAGTCCAAGCCGCTGTTCGGCTGGCGGGTGCTCGTACCGCGGACGAAGGAGCAGGCCGCGTCCCTCTCCGACCAGCTGCGCTCCTACGGCGCGGTGCCGCACGAGGTGCCGACGATCGCCGTCGAACCGCCGCGCACCCCGCAGCAGATGGAACGGGCGGTCAAGGGCCTGGTGACGGGCCGCTACGAGTGGATCGCCTTCACCTCGGTCAACGCCGTGAAGGCGGTGCGCGAGAAGTTCGAGGAGTACGGGCTCGACGCGCGGGCGTTCGCGGGGATCAAGGTCGCGGCGGTCGGTGAGCAGACCGCGGCGTCGCTGGTGGAGTTCGGTGTGAAGCCGGACCTCGTCCCGAGCGGCGAGCAGTCGGCGGCCGGGCTCCTGGAGGACTGGCCCCCCTACGACCCGGTCTTCGACCCGATCGACCGCGTCTTCCTGCCGCGCGCCGACATCGCCACCGAGACGCTGGTGGCGGGGCTGATCGAGCTGGGCTGGGAGGTGGACGACGTCACGGCGTACCGGACGGTACGGGCGTCGCCGCCGCCGGCGGACACGCGCGAGGCGATCAAGGGCGGCGGTTTCGACGCGGTGCTCTTCACCTCCTCGTCCACGGTCCGCAACCTGGTCGGGATCGCGGGCAAGCCGCACAACGTGACGGTGATCGCGTGCATCGGCCCGGCCACGGCGAAGACGGCCGAGGAGCACGGTCTGCGGGTGGACGTGATGGCTCCCGAGCCGTCGGTGCTGAAGCTGGCGGAGGCGTTGGCGCAGTTCGGGGCGGCTCGGCGGGATGCCGCCGTGGAGGCGGGGGAGCATGTGACCCGCCCGAGCGAACGCCGCCCCGGAGCGCGCCGCCGCCGCACGACGTGAGGTCCCCCGCCCCACCCCTTCCCTAAACCCTCCGGGGGTGGGGTGGGCCCTCCCGGGGGGGGGCGGGAGGGGGGTGGAAGCGACTTCCCCGTGGGCTGCGCCCCCGGACCCCGTACGGGCTGCGCCCCCGGCCTCGTTTTGTCTGCGGATCGTGCCTGGCTGGTCGCGCAGTTCCCCGCGCCCCTAACTGCCTAGGGGCGCGGGGAACTGCGCGAGCAACCCACCACCGGGCGGCCCACCAGACGAACACGCCCCCCACCGCCGAGGTGATCGCCCCGCAGGGGCGCA
>NZ_JBWKEI010000034.1:0-10305 GCF_056435525.1 Streptomyces sp. NPDC043908
GCCCGTTTTCTCCTCTCCCTCTTCTTTTTTTTGCTTTTCTTTTTCTTCTTCCCCCCCCCCCCCCCCCCCCCCCCCCCCCCCCCCCGCCCCTCCCCCCCCCCCCCCCGCCCAGCCACCCACAAACCCGCAGACGACCACCGGGCCCTGAAGGGGCGCGGGGAACTGCGCGAGCAACCCTCCACCGGTCCGCAGACGAAGTCCGGGCGGAAAAGGGGCGCGGGGAACTGCGCGGGCAGTCCGCCGTCGGCCCGCAGGCGAACCCCTGGCCGAACAGGGGCGCGGGGAACCGCGCGGGCAGGATGCGGTCATTCGGGCAGGTGCCCGCCTCGCTTCGGGGAAGGGTGGGGCGAAAACAACCCCGCCCGGCGGCGTAGCGTGGGGGCATGAGCTACGGATCCTTCCCCGGCACCCGCCCCCGCCGGCTCCGCACCACGCCCGCCATGCGCCGCATGGTCGCCGAGTACCGGCTGCACCCGTCCGACCTGATCCTCCCCGCCTTCGTGCGCGAGGGCGTCGACCGGCCCGTACCCATCCAGGCCATGCCCGGTGTCGTCCAGCACACGCTCGACACCCTGCGCAAGGCCGCCGTGGAGGCCGTCGAGACCGGGGTCGCCGGGATCATGCTCTTCGGGGTGCCGGAGGACGAGAAGAAGGACGCCCTCGGGACCGCCGGGACGGACCCGGACGGAATCCTCCAGGTCGCCATCCGGGCCGTGAAGGAGGAGGTGGGCGACGACCTCGTCATCATGTCCGACCTCTGCCTCGACGAGTACACCGACCACGGCCACTGCGGCGTCCTCAACGACGAGGGCCGCGTCGACAACGACGCCACCCTGGAGCGGTACGCCGAGATGGCCCAGGTCCAGGCCGACGCCGGCGTCCACGTCGTGGGCCCCAGCGGCATGATGGACGGTCAGGTCGGCGTGGTCCGCGACGCGTTGGACCAGACCGGCCACGAGGACGTCTCCATCCTCGCCTACACCGCGAAGTACTCCTCCGCCTTCTACGGCCCGTTCCGGGAAGCCGTGGGCTCCTCCCTCCAGGGCGACCGCAAGACCTACCAGCAGGACCCCGCCAACGCCCGCGAGTCCCTGCGCGAGCTCGCCCTCGACCTGGAGGAGGGTGCCGACATGGTCATGGTGAAGCCGGCCGGACCGTACCTCGACATCCTCGCCAAGGTCGCCGAGTCCGTGGACGTGCCCGTCGCCGCCTACCAGATCAGTGGCGAGTACGCGATGGTCGAGGCCGCCGCCGAGAAGGGCTGGATCGACCGCGACCGGGCGATCCTCGAAACTCTGACGGGAATCAAGCGGGCCGGTGCGAACATGATCCTGACGTACTGGGCGACGGAGGTCGCCCGCGGGCTGTAGACGGCGACGACGGGGGCGGGCGATGGGTGAACAGGCGCTGGACGTACGGGACTTCGCCGATGTCACGGACTATCTCACCCCCGTCGACCACGTCTTCGTCCGCGCCCATCTCGGCGTGCCCGACGTGGACGCCGACTCCTGGAGCCTGTCCGTGGAGGGGCTCGTCGAGCGGCCGCTGCGGCTGACCCTCGACGACGTCCTCGCGCTGCCCGCGCGTCGCTTCACCGCGTTCCACGAGTGCTTCGGCAACCCCTTCCGGCCGGACGTGCCGACCCGGGCGGTGGCCAACCTCCGCTGGACCGGGTTCGATCTGTCCGCCCTCCTCGACCGGGCCGTGCCGCTCGCCTCCGCGCGGCACGTCTGGTTCGAGGGCGCGGACACCGGCTCGTTCGCCGGTGAGGACGGGCTGTCGTACGTGAAGGACCTGCCCCTGGAGACCGCCCGGCGGGACGTCTTCCTCGCGTACGAGATGAACGGCGAGCCGCTCACCGCCCGGCACGGGCACCCGCTGCGGACCGTGGTGTCCCGGATGTTCGGCACCAACTCGGTGAAGTGGCTGACCCGGATCGTCCTGGCCGAGGAGCGGCCGGACCACATGTTCACCACGCGCTTCTACACCCGCGTCCACCCGGGCGAGTCCACGGCCCGTCCCGTACGCGCGGTGGACGTCGGCAGCAAGATCCTCAGCCCGGGGGACGGGGAACGGCTGCCCGGGGAGTACGTGGAGCTGGTCGGCCGGGCGTGGAGCGTCGGGGAGGTCGTCGCCCTCGACGTCAGCGTGGACGACGGACCCTGGCGGCCCGCCGCGCTCGAACCCCTCGGGCCCGAACCCGCCTGGCAGCCCTTCACCCTCACCCTGCGGCTGCCGCCCGGCCGTCACCGCGTCCGCGCCCGCGCCACCGACCGCGACGGGCGCGTCCAGCCGCCGCCCGGGGTGCGCAACTCGGTGCACGAGATCACCGTCACGGTCGGTGGCGCGGCAGCGGAAGCGTGACCGGGCGGCCCGACGGACGGCCCGTGCGCGGGTCCAGCGCCGTCACGGCGAGCGTGACCGTGGCGGAGGCGTAGAGGTACGTGCCCCGGGGGTGCACCGCGACGCCCGTGCAGCGCGGGGCCGTGAGGCCCGGCAGCCGCTCGGGGCCGGTGTCCGGGTCGGGCAGGCCGTCGGGGGCGAGGCCGGCGCGGTGCAGCGCGCCCGTCTCGCGGTCCGCGAAGTAGAGGCAGGCCGCCGCCGGGTGGACCGCGAGCGGGCCCGGGGCGGACGGCACCTGGAGGGTGAGGGTGCGGGCCGGCCCGTCGGAGTCGGCTCGGCCGTCCGGGCGGAGCGCGACGACGTTCAGGGCGCGTTCGTCCGGGTCGCTCACGTAGAGGCGGGTGCCGGCCGGGTGGACGGCGAGGCCCTGGTGGAGCGGGGAGGTGCCGCATACCCGGAGGGCCGCCGTGCCCTCGTCGTCCGGTCGGCCGCCGTGGCCCAGGGGCAGGAGGGTGGCGGCCGACGTCCCCTCGCGGTCGGCGACGTAGAGGAGGGGGAGGAAGGGGTGGGCGGCGACCGCGGCGGCGAGGTCCGGGCCGGCGGGGGTGTACACCTGCCAGCCGACGCCGCGTACGGGGCGTCCTGCGGGGTCGAGGGCGTGCCACAGCAGGCGTCCGCCGGGCGGGTCGGTGACGTACAGGCAGGAGCCGGTCGCGTCCACGGCGAGCCCGTACGGGCGGATGCCCGGGGTCCATTCGGCGGGGGCCTCCGGGCGGCCGTCCGCGCCGAGGGGGATGCGGAGGATGCCGTGCGGTTCGCCGACGTACAGCCAGGTGGCGGCGGGGTGCACGGCCAACTCCGCCCGTACGGCTCCCTCGCCGTCCCCCCACGGATCCTCGTCCCGGTGCACAGCCACTCCCACGGTTGTTTTTTCCGGGTTAACGAGGAGGGTGGGGGGTTGGGGGTGCGGCCTTTTGGGTCCGGTCTTCGTCTGCGGGCGGGCGGGTGGCCGGTCGCGCAGTTCCCCGCGCCCCTTTTTGGCCCGGTCTTTGTCTGCGGCCCGGTGGTGGGTTGCTCGCGCAGTTCCCCGCGCCCCTAGGGGGTTGCCCGCAGCCGGAACAGTTGGCTCAGCCACAGGCTTTTAGGGGCGCGGGGAACTGCGCGACCAGCCACGCACGGTCCGCGGTCGAAAGCGGGGTTGGGGGCGCGGGGAACTGCGTGGGCAACCCTCACGGTCCGCAGACGAGAGCGGGGGTCGGGGCGCTGGCCCGGGAAGGGGGCGGGGCGCTGGCCCGTAAGGGGGTTACCAGGCGCTGATCGCGCTCAGGTCCGTCTGCCAGTACGTGGCCATCGCCTGCGCATCCACCACCCCCACCGGCTTCGGCAGCGACGCGTACGCCGAGCGGCCCACGGACTCCATGCCGGTCGCGCCCCGGAAGTACACGACGACCTGGCTCGTCATGTACGGGTCGGTGCCGTCGGGCTCCCCCTGCGTGCGCACCATGGCGTACGCCGACCGGCCCGGCGCCAGCGAGACCACCGCCTGCGGGATGGTGTCCTTGTCGACCGCGATCGGCGACTGGGCGTTGGAGAACTTCACCGCCGGAGCGTCGTACGCGTCGCAGACCGTCTTGCCGATGTTGGTGGCCGTCAGCAGGACGTGGTTGATCGGGCGGGAGACCGGCGTCGCCGTCAGCTTCACGTTGGAGCCGGTGCAGGTGACGCGCTTGGACGAACCGGAACCCGAACCGGAGCCGGAGGTACCGGACGCGGACTGGCCGCCCGTGTGCTTGCCGGTGGACTTCGCCGGCTTGGCCGTCCCCTGGCCGCCGCCCGTAGAGCCGGACCCGCCGGCCGACCCCGTACCACCGGTCCCGGCCGTCCCGGCCGTCCCGGCCGCGTCCCCGCCGGTCGAAGAAGCCGGCGTGGAGGCGGGCGCCGAGGCCGTCGGCGTGGACGCCTTGTCCGCCGCCTTGGGCTTGGAGTCGCTGCCGCAGGCGGTGAGGGACAGCGCGGCGATCAGCGCGGTGGTCGCGGCGGCGGTGATGCGGAGGTTGGTGCGCATGGTGGATCGGCTCCCCGTTGCTAGGTGCGTGAGTCGTACGTGAGTGGTGTGTGGTGCGTGGTGCGTGGTGACGAGCGGTGTGTGGCCGCGGTCAGTTCTGGAGACTGAGGACCAGCGCGATCACCGTGGCCACCGAGGCGGCCAGCATCGCGGCGGCCATCGAGTCCGCCAGGTTGACCCGGATACGGAATCGCATTGCCTGCTCCCCCCGGTGGGCCGGTTTGGCTGGTTGCTGCACTCACCTTGCGGGCCGGTCGGCGCCGACCGCAATCAGCAAGGGACAATGGGGGAAGCTGGAACGCGGGAACACGCTCTGACCTGGGGAAACTGCCTTCCCCTGGAACGCGTTCCCGGGACGGACAGGGGAGGGAAACGGCTCGTGGCTACGGCTGAGTCCGAGGATTTCGCGGCATTGCTCAGGGAGTTGAAGGACCGTTCGGGACGGAGTTACGGCGTCCTCGCGGGCAAGCTCCACGTGAGCACGTCGACGCTCCACCGGTACTGCAACGGTGACGCCGTGCCCAATGAGTACGCCCCCGTCGACCGGCTCGCCCGGCTCTGCGGGGCCACCCGGGAGGAGTCGGTCGAGCTCCACCGCCGCTGGATCCTGGCCGACGAGGCGCGGCGCAAGGCGCGCGGCGCGGCAGCGGCGGAGGCGGCTCGTCCGCCCGCGCCGCTGCCGGTGCCGGTGCCGGCGACCACACCCGAACCGGAATCGAAAGCGGAACCGGAGGTAGAGGTTCCGGTCGGGCCCGCCGAGGTCGGCCCCGCCCCCGCGCCCGTCTCCGAGGCGGGCGAATCCGAGGGGGGCGAATCCGAGGTCCGTTCCCCCGAGTCTCCCCTCGTCCGCACGGTCACCGGCGCGTCCACCGCCCCGCTCCGCAAGCGGCTCACCAAGCGCACCCGGCTCGCGCTCATCGGGGCCGCCGCCGTCACGGCCCTCGCCGTCCCGGCCGTGGCCGTGGCCGTGGCGAACCTGTCCGGCGGCTCCGGGGACGACAAGGACACCAAGAGCTCGGCCGTCGCCGACGCACGGGAGACCGAAGAGCGCACCACGCCGAGCGTCACACCCCCCACGTCCGGCTCCCCGAGCCCGAAGGCCTCCTCGCCGAGCCCGTCGGGCCGCGCCACCCGCTCCAACAGCCCCGCCCCGTCGGCGTCGGCCGTCCGCAAGCCCGTTCCGGCCGCCCAGGCCCCGGTCGGCGTCGGCGTCAGCTCGTACCAGTGGGACGGGCCGTGCGGGAAGTTCTATCTGATGGACCAGAAGCCGAACGCGGTGCCGAAGCCGCCCGACCCGTACGAGAGCCGTCCCTGGGCCTCGGTGCTCGGCGGGGTCGACGGCGGGCACCTCACCCTCCAGCTCACCGCGACCGGCAAGACCCGTGAGTCGGTCGTCATCAACGCCGTGAACGTGAAGGTCGTGGAGCGCGACGCGCCGCTCGACTGGACCGCGTACTCGATGGGTTCGGGGTGCGGCGGCGCGGTCACCCCGGGCTTCTTCGACATCGACCTGGACAAGGCGCAGCCGCGCACCAGGCCGGTCGGCGGCACGCAGGGCGAGAACCGCGTGCCCGCCACGGACTTCCCGTACAAGGTGTCCACGACGGACCCGCAGGTGCTCAACCTCGATGTGCACACCGACGCGCACGAGGTGACCTGGTACCTGGAGGTGGAGTGGAGCAGCGGCGACCGCTTCGGGAGGATCCCGGTCTACGACGAGAGCGGCAGGCCGTTCCACAGCAGTGCCGTCAAGGGCCGTCCGGCGTACGAGTACCGGGGGGACACCAACGTGTGGGAGCGGCTCACCACGTGAGCCGCTCCCCGCACGGGGCCGGTCAGAGGCGCTCGGGCGTCCGGATGCCGAGCAGGGCCATGCCCTGGTGGAGCGTCCGGGCGGTCAGGTCGCACAGGAACAGGCGGTTCTCCACCAGCTCGGGCGACTCGGCCTTGAGGACCGGGCACTGGTCGTAGAACGTCGTGTACAGCGACGCCAGCTGGTACAGGTACGCGGCCAGCTTGTGCGGCGCGTAGTCCGCCGTCGCCTCCGCCAGCAGCTCGCCGAAGGCGTCCAGGTGCAGCCCCAGGGCGCGCTCGGCCGGGGCGAGTTCAAGCTCCGGGTGGGCGGCCGGGGTCGCGTCGTCGGCCTTGCGCAGGATCGACCTGATCCGGGCGTAGGCGTACTGGAGGTAGACGGACGTGTCGCCGTTGAGCGACACCATCTGGTCCAGGTCGAACTTGTAGTCGCGGTTGGCCGAGGTCGACAGGTCCGCGTACTTCACGGCGCCGATGCCGACGTACCGGCCGTTCTCGACGATCTCCTCCTCGCTCAGGCCCACCTTCTCGGCCTTCTCGCGCACGACCGCGGTGGCCCGCTCGACGGCCTCGTCGAGGAGGTCCTCCAGCTTCACCGTCTCGCCCTCACGGGTCTTGAACGGCTTGCCGTCCGCGCCGAGCACCGTGCCGTAGCCCATGTTGTGCGCGGTGACGTCGTCGGTCAGCCAGCCCGCGCGCCGCGCGGCCTCGAAGACCATCTTGAAGTGCAGCGACTGGCGCACGTCCACGACGTAGATCAGCGAGGTCGCGTGCAGGTCCGCGACGCGGTTGCGGATCGCGGTCAGGTCGGAGGCCGCGTAGCCGAAGCCGCCGTCGGCCTTCTGGACGATCAGCGGGACGGGCTGGTCGTCCTTGCCGCGGATCTCGTCGAAGAACACCACGAGCGCGCCCTCGGAGCGCACCGCGACGCCCATCTCCTCCAGGAGGCGGGCGGTCTCGGGCATGCCCTCGTTGTACGCGGACTCGCCGACGATCTCGTCGTCGCGGATCTCCATGTCGAGCTTCTCGAAGACCGAGTAGAAGTAGACCTTCGACTCGTCGACGAACCGCTGCCACAGCTCCAGCGTCTCCTTGTCACCCGACTGGAGGTCCACGACCCGCCGGCGGGCGCGCTCCTTGAACCCCTCGTCGGCGTCGAAGACCGCGCGGGAGGCCTTGTAGACCCGGTTCAGGTTCGACATGGCCTGCTCGCCGTCGACCTCGTCCGCGGGGGCCAGCGCGTCCGGGTGCTCGATCAGGTACTGGATGAGCATGCCGAACTGGGTGCCCCAGTCGCCGATGTGGTGGCGGCCGATCGTCTTCTCGCCGGTGAAGTCGAGCATGCCGCGCAGCGCGTCGCCGATGACCGCCGAGCGCAGGTGGCCGACGTGCATCTCCTTCGCCACGTTCGGCTGGGCGTAGTCGACGACCGTGATGCCCGGGTTCTCCTTGAGCGGCACGCCGAGCCGGTCGTCGGCGGCGCGCGCGGCCAGCGTCCTCGTGATCGCCGCGTCGGTGAGCGTGATGTTGAGGAAGCCGGGGCCCGAGACCTCGACGTCCTTCAGGAGGTCGCCGGAGTCCAGCGCGCCGGTGACCTTCGCCGCCAGCTCACGCGGGTTGCCCTTGAGCTTCTTGGCGAGCGCCAGGATGCCGTTGGCCTGGAAGTCGGCCCGGTCGCTTCGTCGCAGCAGCGGGTCGGTGGAGCCGGCCTCCGGCAGGGCTGCCGAGAGGGCGTCCGCCAGGCGCTGCTGGACAGTGGAAGCGAGGGAAGGGACCGAAGCCATGGGTTCCGTTTCCTGTCGGTCGGCCGCCCGCGAAAGGGTTTGCGGACGGGATGTGTACGGGGGGATTCTCCCATGGGAGCGTCTCCCGCTTCTCCGGGAATACGCGCAACCCCGGAGGGGGTGGTTCCGTCTGGGACAATGGGCGGGCCAAGCCCTTCGAGGCGTACGAGAAAGAAGGACGTGCCGACCGTGGCTCAGAGCAGCACCGAGACCGACTGGGTCTCCCGTTTCGCGGACGAGGTCATTGCCGACTCGGAGCGTCGTGCGCCTGGCAAACCGGTCGTCGTCGCGTCCGGCCTGTCCCCGTCCGGCCCCATCCACCTGGGCAACCTCCGCGAGGTCATGACCCCGCACCTGGTCGCGGACGAGATCCGCCGGCGCGGGTACGAGGTGCGCCACCTGATCTCCTGGGACGACTACGACCGGTACCGCAAGGTGCCGGGCGGCGTCCCCGGTGTCGACGAGTCGTGGGCCGAGCACATCGGCCGCCCGCTCACCTCGGTCCCGGCCCCGGCCGGCTCGGCGTACCCGAACTGGGCCGAGCACTTCAAGGCCGCGATGACCGAGGCCCTGGCCGACCTCGGCGTCGAGTACGACGGGATCAGCCAGACCGAGCAGTACACCTCGGGCGCCTACCGCGAGCAGGTCCTGCACGCGATGCGCCACCGCGCCGACATCGACGCCATCCTGGAGCAGTACCGCACCAAGAAGGCGCCCGCCAAGAAGCAGCAGGGCCAGAAGCCGGTCGACGAGGCCGAGCTGGAGGCCGCCGAGGGCTCCGGCGCCGCCGCTGAGGACGACGGCACCGGCTCCGCCGGCTACTTCCCGTACAAGCCCTACTGCGGCGGCTGCAACAAGGACCTCACGGTCGTCTCGGCCTACGACGACGACACCACCGAGCTCACCTACACCTGCTCGGCGTGCGGCTTCTCCGAGACCGTCCGGCTCAGCGAGTTCAACCGCGGCAAGCTGGTCTGGAAGGTCGACTGGCCGATGCGCTGGGCGTACGAGGGCGTGATCTTCGAGCCGTCCGGCGTCGATCACTCGTCCCCGGGCTCCTCGTTCCAGGTCGGCGGCCAGATCGTGTCGATCTTCGGCGGCGAGCAGCCGATCGGCCCGATGTACGCGTTCGTCGGCATCAGCGGCATGGCCAAGATGTCCTCGTCCAAGGGCGGCGTGCCGACCCCCGGCGACGCGCTGAAGATCATGGAGCCGCAGCTGCTGCGCTGGCTGTACGCGCGCCGCAGGCCCAACCAGTCCTTCAAGATCGCCTTCGACCAGGAGATCCAGCGGCTCTACGACGAGTGGGACAAGCTGGAGGCCAAGGTCGCCGACGGCAGCGCGCTGCCCGCCGACGCCGCGGCCCACGCGCGCGCCGCCCGCACCGCCGCCGGTGAACTGCCGCGCACCCCGCGCCCCATGGCGTACCGCACGCTCGCCTCGGTCGTCGACATCACCGCCGGCCACGACGAGCAGACCCTGCGCATCCTGAGCGACCTTGACCCGGCGAACCCGCTGTCCTCCCTGGACGAGGTCCGCCCCCGGCTCGACCGGGCCGAGGCCTGGATCAACACCCAGGTCCCCGCCGACCAGCGGACCGTGGTGCGCGAGGAGCCCGACACCGAGCTGCTCGCCACGCTCGACGACCAGGCCCGCGAGTCGCTGCGCCTGCTCGTGGACGGTCTCGACGACCACTGGTCGCTCGACGGTCTGACCCACCTGGTCTACGGCGTGCCGAAGGTCCAGGCCGGGTTCTCGGCGGACGCCACGCCCAAGGAGCTGCCGCCGGAGATCAAGACGGCTCAGCGGACGTTCTTCGCGCTCCTGTACCACCTGCTGGTGGGCCGTGACACGGGCCCGCGTCTGCCCACGCTGCTGCTCGCCGTGGGCGCGGACCGAGTCCGCAAACTCCTGGCGGCGTAGCCGCCCCACCAAGGGGGCCCGGGGCTTTCCCCCTGGGCCCCTTTTGGCATGGCATGGGGGGCGCCCCTTATCGGCCCGGTCTTTGTCTGCGGGCGGGTGGTGGGTTGCTCGCGCAGTTCCCCGCGCCCCTTATCGGCCCGGTCTTTGTCTGCGGGCGGGTGGTGGGTTGCTCGCGCAGTTCCCCGCGCCCCTTATCGGCCCGGTCTTTGTCAGCGGGCGGGTGGTGGGTTGCTCGCGCAGTTCCCGGCGCCCCTGAGGGGGCTCGTTTGTGTGCGGGTGGGTGGTGGGCTGGTCGCGCAGTTCCCCGCGCCCCTAAAAGCTCTGTGGCTGAGCTGATTCGCTGGCTGCGGCGCAGTACCCAAGGGGCGCGGGGAACTG
>NZ_JBWKEI010000035.1:0-2920 GCF_056435525.1 Streptomyces sp. NPDC043908
GTCAAGCGCCTCGATCGGGTGGTCATTCGTTTTGCGGGTGATTCGGGTGATGGTATGCAGCTCACGGGTGACCGGTTCACGTCGGAGACTGCTTCGTTCGGTAATGATCTGTCGACGCTGCCGAACTTCCCGGCCGAGATCCGTGCCCCCGCGGGGACGCTGCCGGGTGTGTCCAGTTTCCAGCTGCACTTCGCCGACCACGACATCCTCACCCCCGGTGACGCGCCGAACGTGCTGGTCGCGATGAATCCGGCGGCGTTGAAGGCGAACCTGGCGGATGTGCCGCGGGGTGCGGACATCATCGTCAACACCGATGAGTTCACCAAACGGCCCATGGCCAAGGTCGGCTACGACACCAGCCCCCTGGACGACGGCTCCCTGGACGCCTACCACGTCCATCCGGTGCCGCTGACGACGCTGACCGTGGAGGCGCTGAAGGAGTTCGGGCTGCCCCGCAAGGAGGCGGAGCGGTCGAAGAACATGTTCGCGCTGGGCCTGCTGAGCTGGATGTATCACCGCCCCACCGAAGCGACGGAGGCGTTTCTGCGGCGGAAGTTCGCCAAAACCCCGCAGATCGCGGAGGCGAATGTGGCGGCGTTCAGGGCGGGCTGGAACTTCGGGGAGACCACCGAGGACTTCGCCGTCTCCTACGAAGTGGCTCCCGCAACGCGGGCGTTTCCTGCCGGGACCTACCGCAACATCTCCGGCAACCTCGCCCTGGCCTACGGTCTGATCGCCGCTTCCCGCCAGGCCGACCTGCCCCTCTACCTCGGCTCCTACCCCATCACGCCTGCCTCCGACATCCTCCACGAGCTGGCGAAACACAAAAACTTCGGGGTGCGCACCTTCCAGGCCGAAGACGAGATCGCCGGTATCGGCGCGGCCCTGGGGGCGGCGTTCGGCGGATCGCTGGCCGTGACCACCACCTCCGGTCCCGGTGTCGCGCTGAAGTCGGAGACCATCGGCCTGGCGGTGTCCCTGGAGCTGCCGCTGCTGATCGTCGACATCCAGCGCGGCGGGCCCTCCACCGGCCTGCCCACCAAAACCGAACAGGCCGATCTCCTGCAGGCCATGTTCGGACGCAACGGTGAGGCCCCCGTCCCCATCGTGGCACCGAAGACGCCGGCGGACTGCTTCGACGCCGCTCTGGACGCCGCCCGCATCGCCCTGACCTACCGCACCCCGGTCTTCCTGCTCTCCGACGGCTACCTCGCCAACGGCTCCGAACCCTGGCGGATCCCCGACCCGGGCGAACTGCCCGACCTGCGGGTGCAGTTCGCGACCCAGCCCAACCACCAGCTCGCCGACGGCACGCACGTGTTCTGGCCCTACAAACGCGACCCGCACACCCTCGCCCGCCCCTGGGCCATCCCCGGCACCCCCGGCCTGGAACACCGCATCGGCGGCATCGAGAAACAGGACGGCAGCGGCAACATCTCCTACGACCCCGCCAACCACGACCTCATGGTCCGCACCCGCCAGGCCAAAACCGACAACATCCACGTCCCCGACCTCACCGTGGACGATCCCGACGGGGCCCGGACCCTGGTCATCGGCTGGGGCTCCACCTACGGCCCCATCACCGCCGCCGTCCGCCGCCTGCGCACCGAGAACGTCCCCATCGCCCAAGCGCATCTGCGCCACCTCAACCCCTTCCCCGCCAACCTGGGTGAGGTGCTGCGCCGCTATGACACCGTCGTCGTCCCCGAGATGAACCTCGGTCAGCTCGCCACCTTGATCCGCGCGAAATACCTGGTCGACGCCCAGTCCTACACCCAGGTCAACGGCATGCCGTTCAAAGCCGAACAGCTCGCCACGGCCCTCAAGGAGGCCATCGATGACTGAGACGACTGAGACGACTGCGACGACGACGGCACAGACCCTGCTCTCCCTCGTCCCCAGAGCCGAGGGCCGGCAGTCGATGAAAGACTTCAAGTCCGACCAGGAAGTGCGCTGGTGCCCCGGCTGCGGCGACTACGCCGTCCTCGCCGCCGTCCAGGGCTTCATGCCCGAACTCGGCCTCGCCAGAGAGAACATCGTCTTCGTCTCCGGCATCGGCTGCTCCAGCCGCTTCCCCTACTACATGAACACCTACGGGATGCACTCCATCCACGGACGCGCCCCCGCCATCGCCACCGGCCTCGCCACCAGCCGCCGCGACCTCAGCGTCTGGGTCGTCACCGGCGACGGCGACGCCCTCTCCATCGGCGGCAACCACCTCATCCACGCCCTGCGCCGCAACGTCAACCTCAAAATCCTCCTCTTCAACAACCGCATCTACGGCCTCACCAAAGGCCAGTACTCCCCCACCTCAGAAACCGGCAAAATCACCAAATCCACCCCCATGGGCTCCCTCGACGCCCCCTTCAACCCCGTCTCCCTCGCCCTCGGAGCCGAAGCCACCTTCGTCGCCCGCACCATCGACTCCGACCGCAAACACCTCACCCACACCCTGCGCCAGGCAGCCGACCACCCCGGCACCGCCCTCATCGAGATCTACCAGAACTGCAACATCTTCAACGACGACGCCTTCCAAGCCCTCAAAGACCCCGACCAGGCCCAGGAAACCGTCATCCGCCTCGAACACGGCCAGCCCATCCGCTTCGGCACCGACCACCACAAAGGCATCACCCGCGACCCCACCACCGGCGACCTCCACGTCGTCGAAGTCACCCCCCACAACGAACACCACATCCTCATCCACGACGCCCACAACCCCTCCCCCACCACCGCCTTCGCCCTCTCCCGCCTCGCCGACCCCGACACCCTCCACCACACCCCCATCGGCGTCTTCCGCAGCACCCACCGCCCCGTCTACGACACCCAAATGACCAACCAACTCGACCAAGCCATCGAACAACACGGCAAAGGCGACCTCACCACCCTCCTCACCGGCAACGACACCTGGACCGTCACCAAC
>NZ_JBWKEI010000036.1:0-1532 GCF_056435525.1 Streptomyces sp. NPDC043908
GTAGTAGGTAAGCGATGGGGTGACGCAGGAAGGTAGTCCAGCCCGGGCGGTGGTTGTCCCGGGGTAAGGGTGTAGGGCGCTGTCTAGGCAAATCCGGACAGCATGAAGCCTGAGACCTGATGCCGAGCCGATTGTGGTGAAGTGGATGATCCTATGCTGTCGAGAAAAGCCTCTAGCGAGTTTCATGGCGGCCCGTACCCTAAACCGACTCAGGTGGTCAGGTAGAGAATACCGAGGCGTTCGGGTGAACTATGGTTAAGGAACTCGGCAAAATGCCCCCGTAACTTCGGGAGAAGGGGGGCCATCACTGGTGATCGGATTTACTCCGTGAGCTGGGGGTGGCCGCAGAGACCAGCGAGAAGCGACTGTTTACTAAAAACACAGGTCCGTGCGAAGCCGTAAGGCGATGTATACGGACTGACGCCTGCCCGGTGCTGGAACGTTAAGGGGACCGGTTAGCTCCATTTCGGTGGGGCGAAGCTGAGAACTTAAGCGCCAGTAAACGGCGGTGGTAACTATAACCATCCTAAGGTAGCGAAATTCCTTGTCGGGTAAGTTCCGACCTGCACGAATGGCGTAACGACTTCTCGACTGTCTCAACCATAGGCCCGGTGAAATTGCACTACGAGTAAAGATGCTCGTTTCGCGCAGCAGGACGGAAAGACCCCGGGACCTTTACTACAGTTTGATATTGGTGTTCGGTTCGGCTTGTGTAGGATAGGTGGGAGACTTTGAAGCGGCCACGCCAGTGGTTGTGGAGTCGCCGTTGAAATACCACTCTGGTCGTGCTGGATGTCTAACCTGGGTCCGTGATCCGGATCAGGGACAGTGTCTGATGGGTAGTTTAACTGGGGCGGTTGCCTCCTAAAGAGTAACGGAGGCGCCCAAAGGTTCCCTCAGCCTGGTTGGCAATCAGGTGTTGAGTGTAAGTGCACAAGGGAGCTTGACTGTGAGACCGACGGGTCGAGCAGGGACGAAAGTCGGGACTAGTGATCCGGCGGTGGCTTGTGGAAGCGCCGTCGCTCAACGGATAAAAGGTACCCCGGGGATAACAGGCTGATCTTCCCCAAGAGTCCATATCGACGGGATGGTTTGGCACCTCGATGTCGGCTCGTCGCATCCTGGGGCTGGAGTCGGTCCCAAGGGTTGGGCTGTTCGCCCATTAAAGCGGTACGCGAGCTGGGTTTAGAACGTCGTGAGACAGTTCGGTCCCTATCCGCTGTGCGCGTAGGAATATTGAGAAGGGCTGTCCCTAGTACGAGAGGACCGGGACGGACGAACCTCTGGTGTGCCAGTTGTCCTGCCAAGGGCATGGCTGGTTGGCTACGTTCGGAAAGGATAACCGCTGAAAGCATCTAAGCGGGAAGCCTGCTTCGAGATGAGTATTCCCACCTCCTTGAGAGGGTAAGGCTCCCAGTAGACGACTGGGTTGATAGGCCAGATGTGGAAGCCTCGTAAGGGGTGGAGCTGACTGGTACTAATAGGCCGAGGGCTTGTCCTCAGTTGCTCGCGTCCACTGTGTTAGTTCTGAA
>NZ_JBWKEI010000038.1:0-1343 GCF_056435525.1 Streptomyces sp. NPDC043908
GTGAGCTGGGCTTTTCGTTCCCTGAGTGAGAGAGCGGGTGTGACCGAACCGCCGCCCTGGATGTCAGTGCCGGCTGCTTACATGAGCCCATGGACACCGTGCACACGACCGCCGCCCTCCTCCCGGACCCCGCCGAGCTCCGCGCGCACCTGCGCGCGCTGGCCGTGCTGGACCAGGCGATCTGCCGCGACCCGCGATTCTCCCGCTACTCCATCTCCACCACCTGGGGGCCCGGTACGGAGGCGGCCCTGATGGACAACGGCTCGGGTGACGACTTCTCCGTCCTCTTCACCCCGGCCGGTGTGCTCGTCCGCGGCTTCGACCACGAGTCGGAGATGAGCCCGTACGCCACGGACGACGAACAGGTCTGGCCCGGTGTCATCGACGAGGTGCCCGCCGCGCTGCGCCCGCTCCTGGACGACCCGGCCTTCGTCGACGAGGACCTTGGCGCCCCGCGGGTCACCGCCTGCCTGTGGTGGGAGACCGGCGGCAGCGCCTGGCACACCGGCTCGGCCATCGAGTTCCCCGCAGGCAGCCCGGACCCGGACGGCTCCGGGCACCTCTTCCGCCTCCTCACCGACCGCTCCCCCGAGGCCGTCCAGGCGCACTTCGAGGAGGACTACGGGCGGCCCGTCCCCCTCGACACCGTCCGCCACGTCCTCGCGGGCCACCCCCTGACCCCCGAAGCCGCCCGCGGCCTCAACCCGGCCGCCCTCTCCGACGAGGCCCTGCTCCGCCGGATCGCCGCCGACCCCGAGGTCGAGGCGTACCTCGCCTGCGACGGTGAGTTCGACCTCACGCGGACCGACCCCATCGAGTCGATCGCCCTGTCGGCCGGTCTCCCGGTGGAGCCCGTGGCCGGCTGCAACGCGGGAGGCACCCACTACCTCTGCGGCCCGGCCGGCTCCGACCACGTCCGCCCCGTCCTCTACACCGACTCCGAGGGCCAGGCCTCCCTCATCGCCGAGTCCCTCGCCGAGGCCCTGACCCTGGCCATCGTCCTCCCCTCCTGGCACGACGCCCTGGCCGGCTTCCGTCCCCCCGCGCTCAACGCCGACTACCTTGAGGACAACCCGGACCACCCCGAGGTCCGCGACCGCCTCCTCGCAGCCCTCCGCCTCCCCCCGGCCACCGAGACCGAGGTCCTGGCCCGCCTCCTCACCACGGCCGCCCGCACCGTCCCGGACGGCTTCCTCCCTTCGGTCGAGGGCGAGGAGGACGCGGCCTTCGAACCGATGCTCCGTCTGCCGGCCGAGTAGGACAGCCCCGCCGCGCGCCGCCTTCCGGACCCGACGCGCCGCTACGGCGAAGCCATGACCGCACTGCCCGACTGGATGCGCCCG